>NZ_JBBHER010000008.1:0-204011 GCF_037646705.1 Paludibacillus litoralis | reverse complement strand
GCGCCGAGCGCGCCGGTGGTGTCGAGGCCGATCACCTCGAGGTCGTCGCTCGCGTCCGGATCGCTGTCGTTGCCGGTCAGGTCGATCGAGATCGCCGGGCCGTCCTCCGACGCCGCACCGGTGTCGGCGACCGCATTCGGGCCGTCGTTCACGCCGGTGATCGTCACCGTCGCCGTCGCGGTGTCCGTCCCGCCATTGCCGTCCGCGACCGTGTAGCTGAACGTGTCGGCCGCGGTCTCGCCCGCCGCCAGGCTCTCGAACTGGCCGTTCGGGTCATAGGTCACCCCCTCGCCATCGGGGTTGATCAGCACCGCGCCGAGCGCGCCGGTGGTGTCGAGGCCGATCACCTCGAGGTCGTCGCTCGCGTCCGGATCGCTGTCGTTGCCGGTCAGGTCGATCGAGATCGCCGGGCCGTCCTCCGACGCCGCACCCATGTCGGCGACCGCATTCGGGCCGTCGTTCACGCCGGTGATCGTCACCGTCGCCGTCGCGGTGTCCGTCCCGCCATTGCCGTCCGCGACGGTGTAGCTGAACGTGTCGGCCGCGGTCTCGCCCGCCGCCAGGCTCTCGAACTGGCCGTTCGGGTCGTAGGTCACCCCTTCGCCATCGGGGTTGATCAGAACCGCGCCGAGCGCGCCGGTGGTGTCGAGGCCGATCACCTCGAGGTCGTCGCTCGCGTCCGGGTCGCTGTCGTTTCCGGTCAGGTCGATCGAGATCGCCGGGCCGTCCTCCGACGCCGCGCCCATGTCGGCGACCGCATTCGGGCCGTCGTTCACGCCGGTGATCGTCACCGTCGCCGTCGCGGTGTCCGTCCCGCCATTGCCGTCCGCTACGGTGTAGCCGAACGTGTCGGTCGCGGTCTCGCCCGCCGCCAGGCTCTCGAACTGGCCGTTCGGGGCGTAGGCGACGCTGGCGATAGAGCCGTCAGGGTTCAGCGACGCCGTGACCTGGCCGAAGGCCGCCGGCCCGACGCTGGCGACGCGCAGCGCGTCGCCCTCGAAATCGATGTCGTTTGCGAGAAGCGCCGCCGAACCGACAAGCGTCGCGCTGTCCTCATCGGTCGTGATCGCGTCGCCCACGGCGTAGGGCGTATTGTTCGTACCGTCGAGAAGGAGCGTGTATCCATCCTCGAACTCGACAGCCTCGACCGATTTGAGCGTATCGCGTCCGCTCGGGCCGTCGAAGATCCAGCTCTTTCCGTGCTTCTCGAAAGAAAATTCGTATTCGTCAAACGTGCCCTGAAGGGCCGCCGTGTCGAACCCGTTGCCGCCGTCGATGAAATCGTCTCCCGACCCGCCGTCGATCCGGTCGTCGCCGTTGCCGGCCTTGATCTCGTCATTCCCGCCGCCGGCATGCACGGTGTCGTCACCATTGCCGGCCTTGATCTCGTCATTCCCGGCGCCGGCAAACACGACGTCGTCGCCATTGCCGGCCTCGACATCGTCATTCCCGCCGCCGGCATGCACGGTGTCGTCGCCGTTGCCGGCCTTGATCTCGTCATTCCCGCCGCCGGCATACACGGTGTCGTCGCCGTTGCCGGCCTTGATCTTGTCATTGTCGTTCTCGCCGCCGCCATCGGGATCGATATCCGGCGGGACGCCGTCAGCGCCGTAACCGAAGATCAGATCGTTTCCGTTGCCGCCGGAAATCGAGTCCGGGTCGCCGGTCCCCACCAGCGTGTCGTCGCCATTGCCGCCCTTGAGATCGTCTTTCTTGCCATGACCCATGTCGGTCTCTCCTTTCAGATGTTTCGATCCGGCAGCCTGTTCGCCATTCGCGTATGTCGGGACCCCACCACCAGATTGTCGGAGCGGAGCGTGGCGCCGCCATTCCGGACTCCCGGCCCGCCGCCGAAGACGCGGTCGCGGGCCATGCTGTCGCCCGGCGCCGTGCTGCTGGTCAGACGCGGCGTGTCGTCGTCCGCGAAGGGTACGGGCGCGAAAACGATGGCGTCGGTGCTGGCTCCGGCGTCCGGGATTGCCTGTAAAAGAGCGTCATCGCTTGCATCGGCGGCGTTCCGGACGAGAAATCTGTTCATCAAGGATTCCGCCTGGAGGCGTTATCAGTTTTTACATGAGTGATCGTGGTCAGATCATATCATTATTTTAGAATATCGGAGAGTAAGCTTCTTGTTGCACTGGAATACTTTGGAAATTTCTGGATTTCTCTGGAAAGGATTGGACGGATTTGTTCCGGGGCCGATCCGGCTTCGGCTTCGGCGCCCCCAAGTCGGTCGCGCCCGCCGGTCCGGCGGCAAGCGCGCGGCGTCGCCTCAGATGTTTCGCTTTGTCGGCGTGTGCAGGGGCAGCACGACGGCGCTGTCGGCTGAGCGCGCATCCTTGCGTGCGGATTGCGCTTCTGCGTTCGCCAGTTCCAGATCGAGCGCGAAGTTCAGCCGGGCGCTCGCGTCGACCGGGATATGATCGAACCCGCCCTGACCTTCACCGGCAAGAAAATCGAAGACGATCCGGTCGAACTTCACCGCGTCGACGATCGGCAGCCCGGAGCGGATCAACTCTTCCGCTATCGAGTGATCGGCTTCGTCGAACACGCACTCGCGCCCGCCGAGCGCCGAAAGGTCGATGCCCGGCGCCCGGATCGCCAGAAACCGGGTGACCGACGGCCGCGGGCTGGCGTCATGGAACGACAAGCCGGCCATCAGGCCGGCAAGCACGCTCGCAGGCGTGCGCGGCGCGTGCAGGATCAGGTGCACATGGCTGTCATGTCGGTCGTCGTGCAGATCAAGCGTGATGAGGCCGTTCATTGGCGAGACGCGACCGCGATGGATGAGTTCGGTGAACGGCGTCGTCTCGGTGTAGCGGGCCTTGATGCGCGAGGCGCCGCTCGACGGACCGATGATCAGGATGCCGCGCACGATCTTGCCCGCGAAGATCGGCGAGAAGGCGCGGGAGTAACAGGCGAACGTGCCGCAGAGGTGATCATCCCGCGCGGCCCTGGGGGCGTCGGCCGGGTCGGGATCGGCCGCGCCCGGCCTGGCGCCCAGAGGCGCCACCGTAGTGACCATGGCCGGGTCCAGCCCGTATGCCTTGATCACGTCGTCGGCGAACTCCTCGATCGAGCAGCTCTTGAGATGGGCGAGCGAACGGTCGAGCCGAAGCATCCCGGCCCAGTGTTCATAGACTTTCGAAGACCGGGGCGTGCTCCGACCCTGGATCCACTTGTAAAGGCTGTCCTGCTCCAGCCCCAGGGTCGGCGCGACGGTCAGGAAATGGCGGTGAAGCTCCTTCTTGGTCGCGAAGCCGAGCGCCAGAATCGTAACCTTCAGCTTCAGACCAAAGTCCCGGACCATCGTGCTCCTCCTGTTCCGAGGCCGCTTCCCGGAGTGGCGACCGTTACCGGCCCCTTCTGACGATAGCGACGCGCGCGCGACGCGTCGACCCGACCGAGGCGGTTGCGAAGGTGCGGTTCCAGACCTACCTGGATGCGGACACCGGTCTTCGGGACGCCGAGCTTCGCCAATGTCGCCTTCGCGGGCAAATGGGATTGCTCAACCAGCTGGATGATCTTCAGCTTCTCCGTGGCGGGGTATCACCGGTTCGTCGAGCGCCCCGGCGAACGAGTCTAACCCGCCTGAGAAGAGCAGCGCCTCATCGGCGGCGAAGCCGGCGTCAGGCCCGAGATCCAGATACCCTGGTCGGCGGGCGCCTTCACCTCGCGCGACGAAGGCGAAGGCATGGTGATCGTCTGATAGGAAGCTCAGGGTTTCATGCGGCATCGCGCCGACGTCCAGTCGATCTGCAATCTGGTCGGAGGCAACGAACCGCCTGTCTACGCGCCCTGCGAAGGCATGCATGGTCATGCGAACTCTCACTGAGATCGCAGTTTCACAGATATCTACGAATAAAATCAAATACTTCGCGATCGAGGAAGTCACAATTCCTCCCCCCTCCGTCCACAGATTTCCTGCCGATCAAAGCGCATTTCTACGACGTGAACCGCAGCGCAGTCCCGAGCAGCGGAGCGAAAATGAAAGGCGCGTGAGGATGTGGAGTATGACGCAGGATGAACTGGCGGAGAGGTGGCGGATTTCGCCGCGGACGCTGAAGCAGTGGCGGTGGCGCGGGATCGGCCCCCGTTACCTGAAAATTGGCGGCGGGTGATCTATCCCGAGGAGGAGGCGCTCCGCTACGAGGCGGAGCGGCTGCATCAGAATACGGCCGGGCCGCTTGCGGCGGGGGATTGGCGGACGCCCCGCCGCCCCGCTCACCATCGGGTCAAGATCCACGAGGTCTACACTGTCTCCGAGGCGGCGCCGAAGCATGCAAAAGGAGGCTCCACTTTTCCAGCATGTGAATGGCCGGATGCTTTCGCGCGGCCACCCCTCGACGGTCTGGCGGACGCATTTCGGGACAGGCGCGCATATCTCACGCAGCCGCGTGCGCACCGAGCCGGGTCAGCTCGGTCCCGAGGGCGTGGAGACGGCCTTGGCGCTCGAAGCTCAGTGTGATCCGCGAACCACCAACCATTATCACGGAGAAGCCGTGGCGGCGGCACAGCGCCGCAAGGGTCAGGGCATGGTCGACGCGCTGCTCGATGAGGTGTTCGCGCGTTAGCGTTCGAGCGCATCTGGCGGAACATGGCCTCGTCGCGCCGAAGGGGACGCAGAACCTCCGGCGGCTGCAAGATGCCGTCGCCGAGCATGCGGCGCACTTGCCTGCCGTTGTCGTGTCGCTCTGCACGCTCCTGACCGATGGGATCCAGAAACTGACAGTCCACATCGATGACCTGACGCTCCGAATCCGTCGGGAGATACAGGCCAATGAAACGGCGCAGCGTCTGAGCGCCATCCCGGGAATCGGCCCGATCACGGCCATGACCTTGGCCACCCTGGCGCCGCCCACTGACATGTTCCGCAAGGGCAGGGATTTTGCCGCATGGGTCGGACTGACCTCGAGACAGCATTCGACGGGTGGAAAAACACGATTGGGCGAGACGTCGAAGATGGGACAAAAGGACATCCGCCGCCTGCTGATCATCGGGGCGATGGCTGTCATTCAGGCGGCCGGCCGGACCGGAGGACCGAAACCCGATTCTCGGCTGGCCGGATGCTGAGCCGCAAGCCCAAGATGCTCGTGGCCGTCGCCTTGGCGAACAAGATGGCCCGGGTCGCATGGGCGCTTATCTCGCTCGGCGAATCCTACAGAGTTCCGGCATGAGGTCGTAGACCTCGCCGGATCTGGCCGAGCGGAAGTTCTGACAGGAGGTCATGGGAACGCGGGACAGCAACGGGGCGGGAAAACCAGATGTCAACGGAGCGCCCTTGAGCGCGATCCGCCAATTTGGACCCGTCCGCGGAATCGCCATGAGGGCCCGCGGCGTAGAAAGCCGCAACTTGAGGCCGGATACACGTAGGAACTCGACCGCTCCGTCCAGACCCATCTTCAGAAAATCCTTGCTCCGCCGGGGGCGTCCATACACGTTGACATTCCGGCGCGCGGCCAGAATTCAAGCACCTTGGCAGAAGTCCGCAAAGGCCGATCTTGGCCGGTCATGTCCTTCGGAAAATTCAAGATCTGCGTATCAACGCGGCGCAGCCAAGGTGGACGGCGTGGAAGCGGCCTCAGTCCTCGAAACGGGATTGGGACCGGGCTTCAATGTACGCCATGACCTCGGATAACCTCCACCGGGACGACCTGCCGAGTTTCAGCGGACCGGGAAACTCGCTGCGCTCGATATCGCGGTAGATGCTGGCGCGCGAGCGCTGGAGCATTTTGTTGAGGGTCGACATGTCAACGAGCCTGCCGGTGGGGGTGGCGCTGTGCATTGTGGTCTCCTTGTTCGGTTGCGAAGAGGAGATCGGTTCGCCGCCAGGTGGGCGGAAACGATTCGGGAAGAAATATTCAGAGGCTCTCCCCGAACCGTCGGAGCGGCTCCGCCTGATTCGGACTTGTGGCCATAGTTCAGATCACCACTATCCGGCGGTGTCGCTGGTTCGAGCGCATGAGAACAGTGACGGCTCCCAGCCATGTCGCGCCGAAAGGCTCGTGCTTTGCTGCTAGCTCTCAAACCGAAAATTTTACCCGGACTTCGCCGCAAAACCGAAAGACGCGTACATCGTCGGTGTGGAATGCGAGAGCACCGATCCCCATGAGGTCGCGGAACTGACGTGAAGAGGCGAAGATCCGTTCTGCATGCCGACAGAGCGAAATTTGGAACTTATCAACAGCACCGTCTCTTGCTACGGTTCACGGACTGCGCCCAAGCTGGGCTGCAGTCCCGGTGAAGTCCCGGAAAGAAGCAAGTGAGGAGCAGGAAAGAGGATCCGCTGCAAGTATCTGAAAGATCGAGGGAAAAAAGATCGAGGGAAAATGGTGCCCAGGGGCGGATTCGAACCACCGACACGCGGATTTTCAGTCCGCTGCTCTACCAACTGAGCTACCTGGGCCAAGGCGGAGCCGCCTGACGAGCGCCCGTATATTTGAGCGCAGATGGGGTGTCCAGAGCATTTTCTCCCGCGCGCGGCGTGAGCGGGGGGCCGCAGGGTCAGTCTTCGGGCGGCGCGTCGTCCGGCGCGGGTTCGTCCGAGGGGACGACATAGGCGCCGGAGAGCCAGCGGCCGAGATCGATATCCGCGCAGCGTTTCGAACAGAAAGGCCGCCAGCGATGCTCGGTCGGGCGGCCGCAGATCGGGCATTCAGACATCGGGCGTCAACGGCGCCGTCTCGCGCCGCTCCCTCTTTCGGCTGAGTTCGAGATGGCCGAGCGGCGTCCAGCCGGCGACCGTGGTCCGCACCGGATCCGTGGAGAGCGCCTGGCGAAGCGCGGACTCCACCGCCTTCCGGTCGGTCTTGCGCATCGGCGCGAAATCCACCGCGATCTGCCCGCCGAGCCCGCGAATGCGGAGCTGGCGCGGCAAGTCCGCCGCCGCGGCGAGATTGGCGCGCGCCGCGGCGGCGTTCGAGAGATCGCCGCCGGTGTTCACATCGACGGCGATCAGCGCCGCCGTCGGCTCGACCGCCATCCAGCCGCCTCCCGTCAGGTCGACGCGGGGGCTGCGGAGCCGGTCGATCTCGTCCCAGAGGCCGAGCCGGTCGAAGGCGCCCGGCTCGCGGATCACGTCCTCCGCGTCCCATTCCCGGAGCGCGCGCGCCGCCGCGTCGGGCGCCGCCGCGAGCCGGCCGGGCGGGCCGCCGGCGGCCAATGCGGCCTCGCGCGCCATCAACGCTTCGATCTCCGCCCTGATTTCGGCCTCGTCCGCGCCGACGGCGGCGCTCCGGAGGATGAGGCCGGCCTTGGCGCCCTCCAGCGCCGCCTCGCCGATCGCGCAGAGGCGCGCGCGCTCCTCCCGGTCCTTGACCGCCCGGGCGACGTTCACGCCCTCCGCAAGCGGCGTGAGGATGGCGAAGCGGCCGCGATGAAGCCGCCGCGCGGTCAGCGGGACCGCCTTGCCCCGCTCCGCGAAGCCGGTGACCTCGGCCAGAGCGAGATCCCCCTCGGCGACGCCGGGCGCCTCCCGGAGATAGCCGTCGACGCCGCCCGCGAGCTTGACGAGCGCGGCCCCCTGGCTCCCCAGCACCCGGCGGACGCGGACGCGGTGGATCTCCTCGATCCGGGGGGCCTCCTCATCCGCGGGAGGCTCGATCAGCAGGTCTTCGATTCGCCCCTCGACGACGAGAGCGGCCATGATCGGCGGGCCGGGCTCGATGGCGATCAGCCGGCCCTTCATTTCGCCGGCCCGTCGAGCAGGACCGGATAGCCGGCCGCCCGGAGAAGATTGGCGGATTCGGTCAGCGGCAGGCCGACGATGCCGGTGAAGGAGCCCGAGATCCAGGGAATGAGCGCCCCGGCGAGGCCATGGATGGCGTATCCGCCCGCCTTGCCGCGCCATTCGCCGGAGGCGAGATAAGCGGCGATCTCGTCCTCCGAGAGGCGCTTGAACTTCACCCGGCTCACCACCTCCCGCGCCCATGCGCGCTCTCCGCGCCTGACCGTGACCGCGGTGATCACCTGATGGCGACGGCCCGAAAGCAGCCGCAGGAAGCGTTCGGCCTCCGCCGGGTCCGCCGGTTTGCCGAGGATCCGCCGCCCGGCGGCGACGGTGGTGTCGGCGGCGAGCACCACGTCGTCGGCGCCCGCCTGGGTCGCCGCGGCCTTCTCCGCCGCCATGCGGACGCAATACGGCCGGGGCGGCTCGCCCTTTCGCGGCGTCTCGTCGATATCAGGCGGGCGGATGGCGTCAGGCGTGACGCCGATCTGCGCCAGCAACTCCCGCCGGCGCGGACTCCCCGAGCCGAGAATCAGGCGCATCTCCGGCGGCGCTTACTTGAAGCGATAGGTGATGCGGCCCTTGCTCAGGTCATAGGGCGTCATCTCCACCTGCACCTTGTCGCCCGCGAGCACGCGAATGCGGTTCTTGCGCATCTTGCCTGCGGTGTGCGCGATGATCTCATGGCCGTTCTCAAGCTCCACCCTGAATGTCGCGTTGGGCAAAAGCTCGGTCACGACGCCGGGGAACTCGAGGGTTTCTTCCTTGGCCATGCCGTCTCCGAATATGAGCGCCCTGCAATGGGCGCGTGGTAATTGACTCCAAAAGGGAGGGAAAGCAAGCGGCTGCGCGCTCAACCGCCGAATCGCTCGTGGATTCGTCTGGCGATCTGGTCGCGGGTCTGCCGATAGGCGTTGAGCTTGGCCTCCCGTTCCTCCGTCAGGCCGGTCGGATCGAGAGTCGGCCAGTACTCCACCTCGATCGCATGGTGGCGCGTGTACTCCAGCGCGCGCAGCTGCGCCGCGGGCGACAGCGCGATGATCAGGTCGTAGGAGTCGATATCCTCGCCCCAATTCTCGAAATCCTCGAAGCTCTTGACCCGGTGCCGGCTGAGATCTACGCCGATCTCGCGGCAGACCTCGACCGCGAACCCGTCCACCTCCATCTCGCTCTTCACGCCGGCGGACTGGATGAAGACGCGTGAGCCGAGCAGCTTTTTCGCCAGCCCTTCGGCCATCGGCGAGCGAACGGCGTTGTGGTCGCAGCAAAAGAGCACCGCGCCCGGAAGGCTGGCGCCATGAGGGGCCTCCTCCACTCGCTCAACCTCGGAAATGCAGCACGCAGACCAGCGTGAAAAGCCGCCGCGCCGTGTGATCGTCGGTCGTCACCTTGCCGTCGAGCCTCTCCTTCAGCACCCGGGCGCCTTCGTTGTGGATGCCGCGCCGCCCCATGTCGATCGCCTCGATCTGGCTCGGCGGCAGACGTTTCACCGCGTCGAAATAGCTCTCGCAGATCTGGAAATAGTCCTTGATGATCCGCCGGAACGGGGAGAGGGAGAGGTGAAACTCGGCCGCCGCCGCGCCGGTCTCGGTCCTCACGTCGAACACCAGCCGCCGCTCCTTCACCGCGAGATTCAGCCGATAGGGGCCGGCCGCGCGCCCGGGGAGGGCGAAGGCGTTCTCCTCCAGCAGGTCGAAAATCGCGACCTTTCGCTCCTGCTCCACCTCCGGCGTCGGCGCGGCGAGGCCGGAGGCGTCGAGCGAAATGTCGATCAGGCGGTCGGTTGACGCGTCTTCATCCATCGTGTGACGCGCTCCCATCGCGGCGCTCGTTCATCGCATCGAGCCGCCGACGCACGGAAAGCCCGTGCGCTTCGAGCCCCTCGGCGCGCGCCAGCGTCTCCGCCGCCGGGCCGATCGCGGCCAGCGCGCCTGGGCTCATCCGCGCCAGCGTCGTCCGCTTCATGAAATCGAGCACGGACAGGCCGGAGGAGAACCGGGCCGAGCGCGCCGTCGGCAGCACATGGTTCGGCCCCCCGACGTAATCGCCGATCGCCTCCGGCGTGTGGGCGCCGAGGAAGATGGCGCCGGCGTGGCGGATCTTCTCCGCCAGCGCCTCGGGATCGCTGGCGCAGATCTCCAGATGTTCGGGCGCGATCCGGTTCGCCAGCTCGGCGGCGTGGCCGAGATCGCGCGCGACGATCAACGCGCCATGCGCGCGCCAGCTTTGCGCCGCGATCGGGCCGCGCGCCAGCGTCTTCAGCGCGCGGCGGACGGCGGCCTCCACCTTGTCGGCGAAGTCCGCGTCGTCGGTGATCAGGATCGCTTGCGCGCGTTCGTCATGCTCGGCCTGGCTCATCAGATCGAGCGCGATCCATTCGGGATCGTTCAGCGAGTCGGCGATGATCAGGATCTCGGACGGGCCGGCGATCATGTCGATGCCGACGCGCCCGAACACCCGCCGTTTCGCCGCCGCGACGAAGGCGTTGCCGGGGCCGGTGATCTTGTCCACCGGCCGGATCGGCCCGGCGCCATAGGCGAGCGCGGCGATCGCCTGCGCGCCGCCGACGCGGAAGATCTCATCCACCCCGGCGAGCCGCGCCGCCAGAAGCACGAGCGGGTTCGCCGCGCCTTCGGGCGTCGGCGCGGTCATCACCAGCCGGGAGACGCCGGCGACCTGCGCCGGAATGGCGTTCATCAGCACCGAGGAGGGATAGCTTGCGAGGCCGCCAGGCACATAGAGCCCGGCGCTGTCCACCGGCGTCCAGCGCCAGCCGAGCGTCGCGCCGGCCTCATCCGTCCAGAGGGCGTTCTCGGGTTTCTGGCGTTCGTGATAGGCGCGAATCCGCCCGGCCGCGAGCTCCAGAGCGGCGCGCTCCGCCGCCGGGACGGTCCTGATCGCGGCGTCGATCTCCGCCTCGCCGATCCGCAGGGTCTCCGGCTCGGCGTCGAACTTGTCGAACCGGCGGGTGAGCTCCACCACCGCCTCGACGCCGCGCGCCCGGACATCGGCGATGATCGCGGCGACGGCGGCGTCCACGTCGGCCTCCCCCTCGCGCGCCACGTCGAGAAACGCCTCGAAGCGGCGGTCGAAATCCGGATCTGCGTGTGACAGGCGTAGCGGCATGGCGGAGCTGGCTCCCTTGGGCGAGCGACTTCGGCGGTTTATGCGGGCCGGACGCTCAACGCAAACCCGCGTCAGAAATGTTGCGGCTGGCCGCCGGCGGCCCAGGGCCGGGTCAGATCGACCAGCCCGACATTCAAGGCCTCGACCTGCATCTGCAGCGTGGCCTGCCCCGAACAGGTGACGCAAAGCAGGCCGGCGCCGTCCTCCTCCGGCTCGAACGTCATGCTGAGCAGATTGAACACCGCGTCCTTCTCCCGCGGGTCGAGGCCGGCCGCGCGGGCGCGAAGAACATCGTCGAAGGTCAGCGCCGACGCCACCCGCTCGAAGCTGCGGGTCTCACGCGCCGCCCGTTTGTGGTCCTCCCAGCGAAACCGGTAGATCAGCAGGGAGAATCTGCGCCGGCGGGGCGCGTAGTGAACATTTGCGACCTTCCCCACCGCATCCTGCGTCAACGCGGAGATCACCGAGAGATCCTCCGGACTCATCGCACGGAGACGCAGCGCCGCCTCACCGCCTTCGCCGAATGTCGCATCGCGCACCATGTTTATCCGCTCACTCTTTCTATCCGCGCGCCGCAGGCGGAGAGTTTGTCCTCCACCCGCTCATAGCCGCGATCCAGATGGTAGACGCGGCTGACGACGGTTTCGCCCTCCGCCGCAAGCCCGGCGAGCACGAGAGACGCCGACGCCCGGAGGTCGGACGCCATCACCGGCGCGCCCTTCAGCCCGGCCACGCCGCGAATCACCGCAACCGCGCCGTCGACATCGAGATCCGCGCCCATCCGCGCCAGTTCCGGGACGTGCATGAAGCGGTTCTCGAAAATCGTCTCCTCGATCCGGCTCTCGCCCTCGGCGAGGGTGAGAAGCGTCATCATCTGCGCCTGAAGATCGGTCGGGAAGCCGGGGAACGGCGCGGTTTTCACGCTGATCGGCCGGATCACGCCGTTCCGCCGCCGAACCAGCAGCCCTTCCGGCGTTTCGGCGACCTCGATATCCGCGTTCTCGAGCTGATCGGCGAACGCGGAGACGAGCGCGCGCTCGCCGCCTTCGAGCAGAACCTCGCCGCCGGCGATGGCGGGCGCGATCATGTATGTGCCGAGTTCGATCCGATCCGCGACCACGCGGTGCGTCGCGCCATGAAGGCGCTCGACGCCTTCAATCGTGATGCGCGAGGAGCCTTCGCCCTCGATCCGCGCCCCCATGGCGCGCAGGCAGCGCGCGAGATCGACGATTTCGGGCTCGCGGGCCGCGTTGTCCAGAACCGTGACGCCCCTGGCGAGCGTCGCCGCCATCAGCAGGTTCTCCGTCGCGCCCACGGAGACGACGGGAAAGGTGAACTCGGCGCCCTTCAGGCCGCCGGAGGCTTTCGCGTGGACGTAGCCGTCGCGAAGCTCCATCTCGGCGCCCATCGCCTCAAGCCCCTTCAGGTGGAGATCGACCGGCCGCGCCCCGATCGCGCAGCCGCCTGGCAGGGAGACCACCGCGCGGCCCTCGCGCGCGAGAAGCGGCCCGAGAACGAGGATGGAGGCGCGCATCTTCCGGACGATGTCGTAATGGGCGACGTGATTCGCGATGTTCGCCGCGCCGAGCGCGAGAACGCGCCCCTGCTGCAGCGCCGCGATCTCGCAGCCGAGCGAGGTCAGGAGCTCCGTCATCGTGCGGATGTCCGCGAGCCGCGGCGCGTTGGTCAGGGTCAGCGGCTCCTCGGTCAGGAGCGCGGCCGGCATCAGCGCGAGGCACGCGTTCTTGGCGCCGCTGATCGCGATGCGCCCTTTCAGCGGCGCGCCGCCCCTGACGATGATCCTGTCCATGCGCCCTCGATCCTTGCTGCGGCCCCGGATCAGCCCGATCGGCTCTCCGCGTCTTCTTCCGTGGAATCAGGCCGATTCAGCGGCGTGTCCGTGCGATTCGGGTCAAGTCCGGAAAGATCGCTCCGCGCCTTCGCCTGCGCTTTTCGGCGGCGAAGATTGCGGCGGAGGGCCGCGGCGAGCCGTTCGGCCCGTTCGGTCGCCTTCGCGTTTTCACTCGCACCCGTCATGGCTGGTCTTTAGCCGCGCGCCCGCCCCGCGTAAAGCGCCGCGGCGCGCGCCGCGTCCGGATCGGACCTTTGGGCTTGCAATCCCGCCCGCTTTGCACGAGAAACCGCCGCGCGTCAGAAGCGCATCGGCTGCTGTAGCTCAGTGGTAGAGCACTCCCTTGGTAAGGGAGAGGTCGACAGTTCAATCCTGTCCAGCAGCACCACGACGCCCAAGGGGCGTTGTCGGGCCGGAAACGTCCGGCCGGAAACATGGGCCGCGCCGAAGCGCCGGAGGCGGCGCTTCGCGGGGTCGGGCGTCTGAAGCCTTCGCTTACAGCACGCCGTATTTGTCATAGACCTCCTGAAGCAGCTTTCCCTCGATGATCTCGCGCCGCGTGTGATCCTCGGCTGCGACCTTGGCGAGCGCGGCGGCGAGGATCTCGTCGGCGGCCTTCTGCGGGATGACGACGACCCCGTCGATATCCCCGAAGACGAGATCGCCGGAGTGGATCAGCACGCCGCCGCATTCGATCGGCTGATCCATCGTCGTCATCTTGCCGCGCCCGTTGGAATCGAGCGGCCCGACGCCGCCGTGAAACACCGGAAAGCCCATTTCGCGGATCTGGCGCAGATCCCGCACCAGACCGTCGGTGACGCAGCCGACCGCGCCCCGCATCGATGAGGCGGTGGAGAGCAATTCGCCCCAGGGCGCGATCCGCGTCGTCGGCCCGTCGCAGCCGAGAACCGCGACGTCGCCGGGTTTCAGATCGTCGATGAGCGCGATTTCGAGCGCGTAGGGGTTCTCGCCCTCGGTGACCGAGTAGATGTTCATGAAGCCGCCGGTGCGGGCGCGCCCGAAGATGACCTTCGACTCGTCCGATGGGCGGACGAAGGGGCGCATCGCCTGATTCCTGTAGCCGAAACTGTCCAGCACGTCCGAAAGCACGGCGGAGTAGAGTTTTTCCGACAGGCCCTTGAAATCGATCGTCATGTATCGCCTCATTTATCGGGTGTGTTAAACGTTTAATTCACGCTATGGACTGTCAAATGGCCTGTCAACGGGCGTTTGCGCCAGGTTGGCGCCCGGATTGACGGTTGTTCAGGAGGCCCGCCGGGGATGAAGACGAAGCCGACCCTTCACACCGTGGCGCGTCAGGCCGGCGTTTCGACCGCGACGGTCTCGAAGGTGGTGAACGGCATCTGCGCCGGCGTCTCCGACGCGACGCGCGAGAAGGTGCGCGAGGCGATCGTCGCCCTCGGCTACATGCCGAACAGACTGGGCCGGAGCCTGCGGACGTCGCGCCATTTCCGGGTCGGGCTGACGATCATCGATCCGTCGCCGCGCTTTCTGGCGGACCCGTTCACGACCAATCTCGCCGCCGGGCTCGCCAACGCGCTCAGCGAACGGGGGTTCGGCTTGCTTCTTCAGCGCGTCGCGCCCGGCGGGCTCGCCGCGTTCCACCGCGCGCGCGGCGCCGAAGCGGACGCGCTCTGCCTCAACCTCTCCGGGACTCGGGCCGAGCGGGAGGCGGCGATGGAGGTCGCCGCGGCCCTTCACGCGCCCGTCGTCGTCTTTCAGGACGCGCCCTATCCGGGATTGCGCGACGCATGCTTCATCCGTCAGGACGATCAGGGCGGCGCCTTCGCGCTTGGCGACGCGGCGGCGGAGCGACGAGCGGGGGATGCGCTGATGCTCGTCGCCAATGTCGCCTGGCCCGCGGTGGAGCACCGCGTCGCCGGCGTCCGGGCCGCGCTGGAGCGCCGGGGCCGCCGGGTCGCGATTGAGGCCTGCGACGAGACCGACATGGCTGAAATCGTCGCCAGCTTTGAGGCCCGCCTCGACCGCGAGGGCGCGCCGGGGCTGGTGATCGCCCAGAACGATCAGATGGCGATCCTCGCGATGCAGGTCCTGCGGGGGCGCGGCCTCCGCGTGCCGGAGGATGTCGGCGTCGCGGGGTTCAACGCGTTCCCGTTCATCGGCTATTCCGAGCCGGCGCTGATGACGGTGCGCTCGCGCGCGTATGAGCTCGGCCGGCGCGCCTCCGACGCGATCATGACCCGGCTGGACGAAGGCGCGTTCAGAACCCGTGAGATCATCCTGCCGCTTTCGCTGGTACCGGGGGGCTCGATGTGACGGCGGCGCTGGGGAATGCGGTTGCGGCGCGGCGTGTTTCATGCCTGAGTGACGCCCTGTTCGGCCTGACGGCGCTGCGGCCGAGGGTCATTCGCGCGAAGGTCCAGATGCTCGATCGAGGGGCGGATTTCATGTCGGCGCCGGAACGACGCGGTGATCGGAAGGTCGTCTGAGATGCGCGGCGCGGCGCCCGGCGGCCGGCTCTTCTACGGGTGGGTCGTCGTTCTCGCGACCTTCGCGGTCACGCTGTTCGGATTTGGCGCCGCCTATAGCTTCAGCGCGTTCATAGAGCCGCTTCAGGCGGAGTTCGGGGCCTCCCGCGGGTCGGTTTCGCTCGTCTTCTCCCTGGCCGGATTTCTCTATTTCAGCCTTGGGGTCGTCAGCGGGCCGCTCGCGGATCTCTGGGGCGCGCGGCGCCTCACGGTCATCGGGATGCTGCTGGTCGCCGGCGGTCTTGCGCTCGCGGGCGCGGCGCGCAGTCTCTCCGAGGTGTACGTGGCTTACGGGCTTGGCGTCGGCCTTGGGGTGGGCTTCGCCTATGTGCCGGCCATCGGCGCGGTTCAGCGGTGGTTCGTGAAACGGCGCGGCTTCGCCTCCGGAATCGCCGTCAGCGGGATCGGCGTCGGCACGCTGATCATGCCGCCGGTCGCATCGTGGCTGATCGAGGGCTGGGGCTGGCGGAGCGCCTATCTGGCGCTTGCGGCGGTTGTCGCGGTCGCTGGCGCGGGCATGGCGCTCCTGATCGCAAGCGAGCCGCACGAGAGGGGGGTGGGCCCGGATGGCGACCCTATCGACGCCGGCCAGCCCGCCCTGGCGCGGGCCGGCGCCTCGGTTGGCGAGGCGGTCAGGTCGCCGCAATTCATCGGGCTTTACATCGCCTGCATGATCTGCGCGTTCGGCGTTTTCGTGCCGTTCGTGCATCTGGTCCCCTATGCGCTGGACCGGGGGATAGGCGCGCATTCTGCGGTGCTTCTGATTGGCGCGATCGGCGTCGGCAGCACGGCGGGCCGGTTCGTGCTCGGGGGCGTCGCGGATTATATCGGGCGCTTGACCTTCCTCGTGACGATGTTCGCGGGCATGGCGGCCGCGCTGCTGGTCTGGGCCGCCGCCACCGGATATTGGGGGCTCGCGGTCTTCGCGCTCGCGTTCGGCGTCTTCTATGGCGGCTGGGTCGCGATCATGCCGGCCGTGGTCATGGACCTCTTCGGCGGGCGCAACGTCATCGGCATCATCGGCGTTCTCTACACCAGCGTCGGGTTCGGGACGCTGATCGGGCCGAGCGCGGCCGGCTTCATCTTCGACGCCAGCAACAGCTACACGTGGCCGATCCTGGCCAGCGCCGCGGCGAATATCGCCGCGGCGTGCATCGTGGCGCTGATGGCGCGGGCGGCGGCGCGGGCGCCCGCGGAAGGGTAGGGGAGAGGCGCCGGCGGCGCGGCTTTGACCCGCCGGGGCGGCGCGCTACCATGGCCGCGTGCAATCGGAGGATACGCCATGGCCGGAGGCTGGGCGCGCGACGGCGCGGTGAACGAGCAGATCGAAGCCTCGATCGAGGATGAGTTGACGCGGATGCGGGCGGCGCGCGCGGGTGGCGGCGAAAGCCGGACCCATTGCGCGGAATGCGAAGAGCCGATCCCCGAGGCGCGCCGCGTGGCGGCGCCGGGCGTGACGCTTTGCATCGACTGTCAGGAGGAGCGGGACTCGCGCCCCGTCGCGCGGGGCGGGATCAACCGGCGAGGCTCGAAGGACAGCCAGCTGAAATGACCGGAGAGAAGGCGGAACGCCCGCCCGCCGGCGAAAACGCTCCGCCGCATCGTCCGCGAGGATACGCCGCAGGCGCGGCCCCGCCCGGCGCGGTTTCAGATCGAAAAGCTGGTGCCGCAGCCGCAGGAGCTGGTCGCGTTCGGGTTCTCGACCGCGAATCTGGCGCCGATCAGCTCGTTCTTGAAATCGACGACGGAGCCGGAAAGAAACGGCAGAGAAACCGGGTCGATCAGCACGGCGCCTTCTCCGGCCTCGATCACCAGATCATCCTCGGCGACCGTATCCTCAAGCGTGAATTCGTAGGAAAATCCGGAACAGCCGCCGCCGAGCACGGCGACGCGCAGGTTCTTGGGCGCGCCCTCCGCGGCGGAGATCGCGTTCAGACGGGCGGCGCATGCGTCCGTCACCTTGACCGGCAGAGTGAGATCCATGTGTTTTCTCTCGACCTCGCATCGGATATGGAGTCGTGTCGAATGTATGGCTCCTCCGGCGAAGGGACAAGGGCGGCGATGAGCGTGAAACGAGGGTGGACGGCGCGCAGGGCGCGCGCGCGGGTTCTGCGATGAGCCGCCCGCCGCTCAGCCCGGCCGCCACCGACGCCGCGAAGACCCGCGGGCGCCTGCATCCGGAGGAGGAGAGCGCGCACCGGACGCCGTTCCAGCGCGACCGCGACCGGATCATCCACTCCTCGACGTTTCGGCGGCTGAAGCACAAGACCCAGGTTTTCGTCGAACATGAGGGCGATCATTACCGCACCCGACTGACCCACAGCCTCGAAGTCGCGCAGATCGCGCGCACCACCGCGCGCACGCTCGGCGCCGACGAGGATCTGGCGGAGGCGGTGGCGCTGGCGCATGATCTCGGCCATACGCCCTTCGGCCACACCGGAGAGGACGCGCTGAACGAGATGATGGCGGAGCATGGCGGCTTCGACCACAACTCGCAGGCGCTGAGGATCGTCACCGGATTGGAGAGCCGCTACGCCGAGTTCGACGGGCTGAACCTCACCTGGGAGGTGCTGGAGGGGCTCGCCAAGCATAATGGCCCGCTGCTCGACGCCGAAGGGGCCGATCGCTCCCGGCTGCATTTCGCGCTGGCGGAATATGACGCGCGCCATGATCTGGAGCTCTGGACCCACGCCGGGCTGGAGGCGCAGATCGCCGCGCTCTCGGACGATATCGCTTATAACACCCATGATCTTGACGACGGCCTCCGCGCGGGACTGTTCGATTTCGAGGATCTGGCGGATCTGCCGCTGGTCGGCCCGGCGCTGGCGGCGGTGCGCGCGCGCTATCCGGGGCTCGACGCGCACCGGACCGCGCATGAGGCGTTCCGGCGGGTTTTCGGCGCGCTGGTCGAAGACATGCTGACCGAGACGAAGGCGCGCCTCGACGCCGCGCGGCCGGAAAGCGCCGCCGCGCTCAGGGCGCTGCCGGAGCCGGTGGCGGCTTTCTCCGAGTCGCTGAATCAGGACCTCTCGATCGTGCGCGCGTTCCTTTTCGCCCGGATGTATCGCCATTTCAGCGTGCAGCGGATGCGGCGCAAGACGGGGCGGGTGGTGCGGGACCTCTTCACGATTTTCATGGAGGAGCCGGCGCTTCTTCCCGAAGAGTGGGGCGAGGCGGCCGGACACGCGGCCTCGACCGGGCTTCGCGCCCGCATCGTCGCCGATTACATCGCCGGCATGACCGATCGCTTCGCGCTGGAGGAGCATCGCAAACTGACCGACCCGATGACGCCGGTCTGAGCGCGGCGTCTGGTCGGAAACGCGTGGATGCCTCTCCGGACCTGTGTTAGACGGCCCGGAAAAGCCGCAAGAGCGGCCCTGCAGCATGCTTGAGAGTGACGACCGCCATGAATCTCTTCGCCGATATTCTGAACCTCGTCGAGGCGTCGCTCGACGCGATGACCGCCGATGGGGCGCTTCCCGCAGGGCTGGACCGTGGGGCGGTGACGGTGGAGCCGCCGCGCGACCCCGCGCATGGCGACATGGCGACGAACGCGGCGATGGCGCTGGCGAAGCCGGCGGGGATGAACCCGCGGGCTCTGGCCGCTCTGCTCGCGCCGCGCCTCGAAGCCGACGAGCGGGTGATGGAGGCGACGGTGGCCGGGCCGGGGTTCATCAATCTGCGGCTCGCGCCGGCGGTCTGGCTCGCCGCGATCGCCGAGGCTTTGCGCGCGGGCGTCGATTTCGGCCGCGCGGATATCGGCGGCGGCCGGCGGGTGAACGTGGAGTTCGTCTCCGCCAACCCGACCGGGCCGCTCCATGTCGGCCACGCGCGGGGCGCGGTCTTCGGCGACGCGCTGGCGGGACTGCTGGATTTCGCCGGCTGGGACGTGACGCGCGAATACTACGTCAATGACGGCGGCGCGCAGGTGGATGTTCTCGCCCGATCCGCGCATCTTCGCTATCAGGAGGCGCATGGCCGCGCGGTCGAGATCGCGCCCGGCCTTTATCCCGGCGATTACCTCGCGCCGGTGGGCGAGGCGCTGAAGGCGGAATTCGGCGACAGCCTGCTCGATGCGCCGGAATCGGAATGGCTGCCGCAGGTTCGCGCCTTCGCCACGGAGCGGATGATGGACATGATCCGCGCGGATCTGGAGGCGCTCGGCGTCAGGATGGACTGGTTCCAGTCCGAGAAGGCGCTGTACGGCGCCGGCAAGATCGACGCCGCGCTGAAGGCGCTGGATGAAAAGGGCCTGATCTACGAAGGCGTCCTGCCGCCGCCGAAGGGCAAGGTCCCGGAAGATTGGGAGCCGCGCGAGCAGACCCTCTTCCGCTCCACCGCCTATGGCGACGATGTGGACCGCCCGGTGAAGAAATCCGATGGCGGCTGGACCTATTTCGCCCCCGATATCGCTTATCACTTTGACAAGATAGAGCGCGGCTACGATCTCCTGATCGATGTGTTCGGCGCCGATCATGGCGGCTATGTGAAACGGATGAAGGCGGTCGTCGCCGCGCTCTCGGACGGGCGCACGCCGCTCGATATCAAGCTCTGCCAGCTGGTGCGGCTGTTCCGGAACGGCGAGCCCTACAAGATGTCGAAGCGCTCCGGCGATTTCGTCACCCTCCGCGAGGTGGTGGACGAGGTCGGCGCCGGCGTCGCCCGCTTCACGATGCTGACGCGCAAGAACGACGCCCCGCTCGATTTCGATTTCGCGCGCGCGCTGGAGCAATCGAAGGACAATCCGGTTTTCTACGTCCAGTACGCCAACGCGCGCGTCCATTCGGTTCTGCGCGGCGCGGCCGAGCAGGGCGTCGCCTGCGACGACGCGGCGCTGGCGGCGGCCGATCTTTCGGGGCTGGAGCATGAGGCGTGGGTCGAGTTGGCGAAGAAGATCGCCGAATGGCCGCGTCTGGTGGAGACGGCGGCGCATCATCATGAGCCGCATCGCGTCGCCTTCTATCTTTACGACCTCGCCGGCGTCTTCCACGCGCTCTGGAATCGCGGCCGCGAGATCGGCGATCTTCGCTTCCTTCAGGAGGACGACAAGGCCGGCGCGCCGGCGAGATTGGCGGCGATTCGCGCCGTTTCTGTTGTGATCTCGTCCGGTCTTGGTATCCTGGGCGTGACCCCGTTAACCGAAATGCGGTAAAAGCAGGTATATTTGGGGTTGGAGCAGAAGGCGACCACCATATAAGGTGGCGCAAAGGCACAGGCGAAAACCCCATGCGGGATGATTCTTATCTTGAAGCCGGCGCCGCCGCGAAGGCGGCCGCAAGGAAATGGCGCAATGGCGCCGTCACGGCGGCCGGCGCCGTCGTTTCACTGGCCATTCTCGTCGCCGTCGTCACCTGGTCCTACCGGCTGGGCATGCGCGACGCGGAGGATATTCCGGTGATCCGGGCCGAGGCCGGGCTGACCAAGATCCGCCCCGAAGAGCCGGGCGGCCAGGAGGTCGCGCATCAGGACCGGGCCGTCTATCACGCGCTTTCCGGCGGCGGGGCCGAGCCGACGACGAAAGAGGCGGCGGCGCTGGCGCCTCCTCCCGCCAGCCTGACCCCGGCCGACAAGGCGCCGGCCTCGCTCTCGCCGGAGCCGGCGCCGCGCCCGGAGACGGCGCCTGATCGCGCGCTCGCCGCCGCCGCGGCGGAGGTGGGGGGCGATCCTGATCCGCAGGCGGCCGAAACTGGCGCCGCCGCCGCGCCCGACGCCGCCGAGGCGGAGGCGCCGGCGGAAGATCCGCTCGCCGCCGCGGTCGCCGCCGCGGTCGCCGAGGTGATCGGCCAGGACCGCGCGGAGAACGCCAGCGATCAGGCGCCGCGTTACGCGCCGCCCGCGCGCGCGCGCCCCAGCCCCGCCGCCCGCGTCGCCGCCGCCCCGGTCGAGCCGCGCGAGGCCGCCCGCGCCAGCGCGATCCAGATTCAGCTCGGCGCCTTCGAGAGCGAAGCCGTCGCGGCGGCGCAGTGGGAGGAGATCAAGGGCCGCAACGGGGACCTGCTGACCGGACGGGGCAGGGTGATCACCTCGGTGCAGTCCGGCGGGCGCACGCTCTGGCGGCTTCGCGCCGGCCCGTTCGACGAGATCTCCGCCGCCGCCGCGCTCTGCCGCGCGCTTCAGGCGCGGGGCGAAGCCTGCATCGTGGCGCGGGCGCGCTGATGGCGCCCGGCGCGCTCATCCTCGGCTGCGCGGGGGGCGCGCTTTCGGCGCGGGAGCGGGATTTTTTCCGCGCCGCGGACCCGTGGGGCTTCATCATCTTCGCGCGGAATGTCGAAAGCCCGGACCAGCTTGCGGCGCTGACCGCCGAGATGCGGGCCGCCGTCGGCCGACAGGCGCCCGTTCTCGTCGATCAGGAGGGCGGGCGCGTGCAGCGGCTTCGCCCGCCGCATTGGCGCGCGTTTCGCCCGGCGATGGCCGAATGCGAGGGCCGCCCGCTTGAGGTCGCGGCGGAGGCGCTCGTCCTTCGCTATCGGTTGATCGCGCACGAGTTGAACGCCGCCGGCGTCGACGTGAACTGCGCGCCGCTTCTCGACGTGGCGACGCCGGACCTGCATCAGGCGATCGGCGACCGCGCGCTGGCGCGCGACGGGGCCCGCGTCGGAGCGCTCGGCCACGCGGTGAGGCGCGGGCTGATGGCGGGCGGGGTTCTGCCGGTGGTGAAGCATCTCCCGGGTTATGGCCGCGCCGACGTGGACCCGCATCTCTCGCTCCCGGTCGTCTCCGCCTCGCGCGCCGCTCTGGAGCAGGATTTCGCGCCTTTTCGCGCCCACGCCGACGCGCCGATGGGCATGACCGCGCATCTCATGATCGACGCGGTGGACGCCGAATATCCCGTCACCTTCTCCGGCCCCTGCATCGACCTGATCCGGGATGAGATCGGCTTTCAAGGGCTGTTGATGACCGACGATATCTCCATGGGCGCGCTTCAGGGCTCGATCGCCGAGCGGGTGACGGCGAGCCTCGACGCCGGCTGCGATATCGTTCTGCACTGCAATGGCGACATGGCCGAAATGGAGGCCGCCGCCGAAGCCGCCGGCCGGCTTGAAGGCCGGGCGCTGGCGCGCGCGCGCGCGGTGGACGCGCTGCCGCGGGCGGTGGAGGAGATCGACATCGCCGAGGTGGAGCGGCGCTACCGCGCGCTCGACCCGGCGAAGGCGGGCGCCCATGCGTGACGAGCGCGCGCCCGAACAGCCTTTTCCGCCAGAGCGGCGGGAGGAGGAGGGCGCGCTCTTCACCGCGCCCCGCGCGGGAGCGGCGGATCCGGAGGCGCTTCTCGTCGATGTGGACGGCTTCGAAGGGCCGCTCGATCTGCTGCTGACGCTGGCGCGCGGCCAGAAGGTGGATCTTCGCCGCGTCTCGATCCTGCAACTGGCGGAGCAATATCTGGCGTTCGTCGCCGCGGCGCGGAAACTGCGGATCGAGATCGCCGCGGATTATCTGGTGATGGCGGCCTGGCTCGCCTATCTGAAGTCGCGCCTGCTTCTGCCGCCGCCCGAAGAGGACGAAGGCCCGAGCGCGGAGGACCTCGCCGCGCGGCTCGCCTTTCGGCTGGAGCGGCTGGAGGCGATGCGCACCGCCGGCGCGCGGCTGATGGCGCGCGATCAACTCGGCCGCGAGATCTTTCCCCGCGGCGAGGAGGAGAGCCAGGCCGTGCGCCGGAGGGTGGAATGGACCGCTTCGCTCACCGACCTCCTGACCGCCTACGCCCGGATCAAGACGAAGGACAGCTACGAGCCGCTGCACCTTCGCCGCGCGCCGGTTTATGCGCTCGAGGATGCGGTGAAGCGGCTGACGGACCTGATCGGCGACGCGATGGACTGGACCGCGCTCTCGGCGTGGCTCCCCGATGATTGGGCCGGCGCGCCGGAACGCAGGCGAAGCGCGCTCGCCAGCCATTTCGCGGCTTCGCTGGAGCTTGTGAAACGCGGCGAGGCCGAAATCCGTCAGGATGACATCTTCGGCCCGCTCATGCTCCGCGCGCCCCGGCGCGCCGACGCGGCGACGCGCCATGCCTGAAACGCCGCCCGAAAGCCTCTTTCGCGCGCCGCCGATGGAGGAGCAGGAGCGCATGGTCGAGGCGCTGCTTTTCGCCTCCGCCCAGCCGCTCGAACTGAAGGAGATGGCGGCGCGGATGCCGCATGGCGCGGATCCGGCGGAAGCGCTGGCGCGGCTTCGTCGCCGCTATGAGGGACGGGGCGTCACGATCCGCCGGGTCGGCGCGGGATGGGCGATCCGCACGGCGCCCGATCTCGGCTTTCTCATGCGCCGCGATCAGGTCGAGCGGCGCCGCCTGTCGCGCGCCGCGGTGGAGACATTGGCGATCATCGCCTATCATCAGCCGACGACCCGCGCCGAGATCGAGGAGATCAGGGGCGTCTCCGTCTCGCGCGGCACGCTCGACATGCTGATCGAACTCGAATGGGTCCGGCTCGGCCGGCGCCGGATGACGCCGGGGCGCCCTGTCACCTTCGTCACCACCGATCGGTTTCTGGACCAGTTCGGGCTGGAGAGCCCGCGCGACCTGCCGGGCGTGAAGGAGCTCCGCGACGCCGGGCTTCTCGACAATCGCGGCGCGCTCGAGGCCGATGGCGAGGAGGAGGAGGACGACGCCCCGGCCGCCGAAGGGCAGGACGAACTTTTCGAGTGACATCCGCGCGCCCTTACCCCGGGGCGAAGTCTCCTTGTTGCTTGCGGAGCGGGTCTGCGGTTGAGTAGAGATGAGGGAACAGGGGCGGTGAACGCCTCGGCTTGGGGAGGTGTGGCGTGAGCCGCATATGGGTTTCTTGCCGGCGCGCCGCGCCCGACGGGCGAGGCCGCGCCCGACCCGGATCCCGGGTGTGAGCGCCGCCGCGCCCAGGGTGGAAGGCGAGCCCGCCTCGCTCACAGTAGAGAATGTCGTGCTGAGCTTCGGCGGCGTGAAGGCGCTCAGGGGCGTCTCCTTCGGTGCGGAGGCGGGGGCGATCACCGCGCTGATCGGGCCGAACGGCGCGGGCAAGACCTCGATGTTCAACTGCATCTCGGGCTTCTACCGGCCGGAATCCGGGCGGATCCTGCTGGACGGCGAAGATATCGGCGCCCTCCGGCCGCCGCGGCGCGCCGCGCTCGGCATGGCGCGCTCCTTTCAGAACATCGCGCTTTTTCGCGGCATGACGGTGCTGGACAACATCAAGCTCGGCCGCCACGCGCACATGAAGACCAATCTTCTGCAGGCGTTCCTTTACGCCGGGCCCGCCGCCCGCGAGGAGATGGAGCTTCGCCGCGAGGTCGAGGAGCGGATCATCGACTTTCTGGAGATCGACCATATCCGCAACATGCCGGTCTCGGTTCTCTCCTATGGACTGCAAAAGCGCGTGGAGCTGGCGCGCGCGCTGGCGATGCGCCCGCGCATCCTGCTCCTCGACGAGCCGGTCGCCGGCATGAACCGGGAGGAGACCGAGGACATGGCGCGGTTCATCCTCGACGTGAAGGAGGAATGGGGCGCGACCATTCTGATGGTCGAGCATGACATGGGGCTGGTGATGGACATCTCCGATCATGTCGCGGTGCTGAATTTCGGCGCGCTGATCGCCAGCGGCCCACCCGCCGAGGTGCAGGCGGATCCGCTCGTCGCCGAAGCCTATCTCGGCAGCGGCGATCCCGCGGCGCTGATGAGGCGGCTGGCGGCGGAGGCGGCGACATGAACGGCGAGCTTCTGTTCTTCATCGAGGTCTCCCTCGCCGGCCTCGGCTCGGGCGCGCTTCTGGCGCTGACGGCGCTCTCGTTCGTGCTGATCTACAAGGCGACGCGGGTCGTCAACCTTGCGGTGGGCGAATTGCTGATGCTCGGCGCCTATCTCTTCTTCGCCTTCGCGGCGGGGCTCGGCCTGCCGGTCTGGGCGGCGCTGCCGCTGGCGGTGATCGGCGGCGGCGCGGTCGGCGCGGTGATCGAGCGCGGGGTGATCCGCCCGCTGCTGGGGGAGAGCCCGATCTCGGTCCTGATGGTGACGATCGGGCTCGGCTCGATCATCGTCGGGCTGGTCGAGCTGATCTGGGGCACCGATCCGCGGAGCCTGCCCGCGTTCATCGACAGCGCGCCGCTCTTTCTCGGGGAGGCCTACATGTCCCGGAAGATCGCCGTGAGCTTTCTCGTCGCGGCGGGGGTGATCGCGATCTTCCTGATCCTGTTCCGCTTCTGGCGCGGCGGGGTCGCGCTCCGCGCCACGGCCACCGATCAGGCGGCGGCCTATTCCTGCGGCGTCAACGTGCCGGGGGTGTTCTCCGCCGCCTGGATCATCGGCTGCGCCACCGCGGCGGGGGCGGGCGTCCTGCTCGGGGCGATCGGCGGGATCGCGCCCTCGATGGGCGTCTTCGGACTCTCGGCGCTGGCGGTGGTGATCGTCGGCGGGCTGGATTCGGTGCTGGGCGCGCTGGTCGCGGGGCTGGCGCTCGGGCTGATCCAGTCCTGGGCGGGCGCCTTCATGGGCGGCGACTACCAGAGCGTCGTGACCTTCAGCCTGATGATCGCGGCGCTGATGATCCGGCCTTACGGCCTGTTCGGCGTCCATGAGATCGAAAGGTTGTAGCGATGATCATCGGCACGGCGAAGGAGACCTATCGCGCCGACGAGGCGCTCCTGACCACGCGGCCGCAGCAGGTCTGGACCGGCGCGCTGATCGCCGGGCTGGCGGCGCTGCCGTTTTTCTTCAACGATTACTGGCTTTACCTGATCTGCCTCATCGCGATCAACGTCATCGCCGCCACCGGGTTGAACATCCTCACCGGCTTCACCGGGCTGGTGAGCCTCGGGCAGGCCGCCTTCATGGCGGTCGGGGCCTATACCGTCGCCTGGCTGGAGCGGGATGTGGGCTCGCCCTTCCTCCTGAACATCCTGCTCGGCGGCGGGGTGGCGGCCGCGATCGGCGTCGTCGTCGGCATCCCCAGCCTCCGGGTCAAGGGGCTCTATCTCGCCATCGCCACCATCGCCGCGTCCTTCATCCTGCATTTCATCTTCGTGCATTGGGAATCGGTGACCGGCGGCAATGGCGGCGCCAATGTCGCCCCGGCGCGCGTCTTCGGGGTCGAGCTGATCACCTATTTTCAGCTTTACTGGGTGATCATGCCGCTGACGATCCTGATGGTTCTCGGCGCGGCGAACCTGTTTCGCACCCGCATCGGGCGCGCCTTCATCGCCATTCGCGACCGGGACATCTCGGCCGAGGTGCTGGGTATTCCGCTGCTTCGCTACAAGCTGATGAGCTTCGCCGTCGCCTCTTTCTACGCCGGGGTGGCCGGCGGACTCTGGGCCTATTTCTTCCGCGTGGTGACGCCCGAGAGCTTTCCCTTCATCGCGTCGATCTTCCTTCTCGCGGCGATCATCGTCGGCGGCATGGGCACGATCATCGGCGGCGTCGTCGGCGCGCTCTTCATGACGCTGACGCCGGAGCTTTTGCGCTTCGCGGTGGAATGGGCCAGCCCCTGGGTGCCGAACGCGGGGGTTCTGCTCTCGCCGGTGCGCACCATTGTCTTCGGCGTGCTGATCGTCGGCTTTCTGGTGTTCGAGCCGCAAGGGCTGGCGGAAATCATCCAGCGGGTGCGCCGCCATTTCCGGCTGTGGCCGTTCAGGACCTGATGAAAACAACAATGGAAAACGGGAGAAAACGAATGTCCGAGCTGACCAGACGCACCCTGATGGGGATGATGGCGACCGCAGGCCTGACGCTGAGCGCCGGCGGCGCGAGAGCGGCGGGGGACGATATCGTGATCGGCGCCTCGTTGCCGATGACCGGGGTCTTCGGCTTCGCCGGGGTCGCGATCGAAGCCGGGATGCAGGACTATATCGAGATCGCCAACGCGGATGGCGGCGTCGGCGGGCGGAAACTCCGGCTCGCCTATGAGGACACCGGCTACAAGGTCGACCAGTCGGTCGCGGTGTTCAACAAGCTGCTGAGCCAGGAGGAGATCCACCTCTATTATGGAGACTCGACCGGCTTCGCCAAGACCATCGCGCCGGAGCTGGCCCGCGCCAAGAGCATGATCATGGGCGGCGCCTCCTTCGCCAGCGAGCTGAACGACCCCGAGGCCTATCCCTACACCTTCATCGCCGGTCCGGATTACACCGAGATGGTCGGCATCCTCCTCGAATATATCGCGAAGGAGACGCCCGGCGCGAAGCTGGTTCTGGTCAATTCGGACAGCGAATTCGGCCGAGATCCGATCGAGAAAACCCGCGCCCGGGCGGCGGAGCTCGGTCTCGAAATCGTCGAGGAGATCATCACCGCTCCGGGCTCCGTCGATGTCTCGACCGAAGTTCTGAAGCTTCGCCGCGCGAGGCCCGACTACACCATCTTTCACGGCTATATCATGGCGCCGATCCCGGAATTCATGTCTCAGGCCAAGTCTCTGGGCCTGACGACGAAATTCATGGGCACGTTCTGGTCGATGGACAGCTCGCTCTGGAACACGGTGGGCGAGCTCGCCGACGGCTTCATGGGCGTGATGCCGTATCGGTACTATTACGACGACGCCGAAGACGCGCCGATGCTGGACAAGATCCGCGAGATGCGGCCCGAATATCAGGCCACCGGCTACATGCAGGGCTTTCTCTCGGCGATGGTGATGATCGAATCCGCGCGCCGGGTCCTCGCCGCCGGTCAGGAGCTGAACGGCGACACGTTGAAGGCGGCGATGAACACCATCGAGAACTTCGACACCGGCGGCGTCATCGGCGTTCCGATCTCGACGCCCGGCAACTCGATCCCTGTCGGGCGCGTCTATCAATACAGCGCCGCCGAGCAGAAGATGCTGCCGATGTCGGACTGGATCAGCCTGCAGGAGTGATGAAGCGTGAGCGCGGACGCCATTCTCGACATCGAGAATATCGAGGTCGTCTACAACAAGTCGGCGCAGGTCCTCCGGGGCCTGTCGCTGACGGTTCCGCGCGGGCGGGTCGTGACCCTTCTCGGCTCCAACGGGGCCGGGAAGTCGTCGACGCTGAAGGCGATCTCGCGCCTTTTGAGCCTGGAGAACGGGGAGCTGACCGCCGGGCGGATCCTGTTCAATGGCCAGGACACCGCCGAGATGGCGCCGCACCAGCTGGTGCGCAAGGGGCTCTTTCACGTCATGGAGGGGCGGCGCATCTTCGAGGATCTGACCGTCGAGGAAAATCTCGTCGCGGCGACCTTCGCGCTCATCGGGCGCGGGGCCAAGGCGCCCTCCTTCGATCTCGTCTATGAATATTTCCCGCGCCTTCATGAGCGGCGCTCCGCGCGCGCCGGCTATCTTTCCGGGGGCGAGCAGCAGATGCTGGCGATCGGGCGGGCGCTGATCGCGCAGCCCTCGCTGATCCTTCTCGACGAGCCGTCGCTCGGCCTCTCGCCGCTGCTGGTCGAGGAGATCTTCACCATCATCGCCCGCATCAACCGGCAGACCGGGGCCTCGATGCTGCTGGTCGAGCAGAACGCGGCGGTGGCCTTCGCCATCTCCGAATACGGCTACATCATGGAAAACGGCAGGATCCAGCTGGACGGCCCGAGCGCGCGGCTGGTCGCCGATCAGGATGTGCGCGAATTCTATCTCGGCCAGGCCGGCGGCGCGGCGCGGAAAAGCTATCGCGACGTCAAGCATTACAAGCGCCGCAAGCGCTGGTTGTCCTGAGATGCGGACGCCGGCCGAGACCGTCTCCTATCCCGAAGCGACCCTGCCGCAGATGCTGCGCCGGAATGCGGAGCGCTGGCCGACCCGCCGCGCCATCCGGCAGAAGGATTTCGGCATCTGGAAGGTGACGGACTGGAAGACCTATTTCGAGCGCGCCTCCGCGGTCGCGCTTGGCCTGCGCCGGCTCGGCCTCGACGAGGGCGGGCGCATGGCGGTTCTCTCCGAAAACCGGATCGAATGGGTGCTCGCGCAGCTTGGCGCGGGCTCCGCCGGAGCGATCACCGTCGGCGTCTACCCCACCAGCCCGGCGCCGGAAGTCGCCTATGTCCTCGAGCATTCCGACAGCCAGATCGTCATCTGCGAGGATCAGGAGCAGGTCGACAAGGTGCTCGAGATCCGGAGCCAGCTTCCGAAGCTCGCCCGCATCGTGGTGATCGAGACGCGGGGGATGCGCGCCTATCCGCCCGATCTCGTCACCAGCTTCGCCGCGCTTGAGGCCGAGGGGCGCGCGGACGCGGCCGCCGCCCGCGCCCTGGTGGACGAGACGCTCGCCCGGCAGAGCCTCGATGACACCGCGCTGATGATCTACACATCCGGCTCCACCGGCAGGCCCAAGGGCGCGATGCTGAGCTACCGGAATCTGCGCGCGCAGGCCGTCGCCGTGACGGAGCGGCTCGGCCTCGGGCGGGAGGATTCCCATCTCTCCTATCTGCCGCTCTGCCACGTGGCCGAGCAGATGACCACGACGATGGCGCCGATCTACAACGCCAGCCTCGTGAATTTCGGCGAGTCTCTCCGCACTGTGCAGGAGGATCTCCGCGAGGTGGCGCCGACGATGTTCCTCGGCGTGCCGCGGATCTGGGAGAAGCTGCATGCGTCGATCCATATCGGAATGCTGGAGGCGGGCGGCCTCAGGAAGCTGCTCCATGACCGCGCGCTGAAGGCCTGCGCGCCCTTCGCCGATCTTCCGCCGGAGCGGCGGAGCGTCGCGCAGCGGCTGACCTTCCTTTTCTGGTATCTGCTGGTCTTTCGCGCCCTTCAGAACTTCATCGGCCTTCGCCGCGCCCGCATCGCGATGACCGGGGCCGCTCCGATCGCCCCGGTCATCGTGGCTTATTTTCGCACCATCGGCGCGCCGCTGGTCGAGGTCTACGGCGCGACCGAGACCACGGGGATCGCCCTCGGGCAGCGGCTGTCGCGGCTGGAGCCGGGCGGCGTCGGCGAGGTGGTCGTGAACGCCGAAGCCCGCGTCGGCGAGGTCGGGGAGCTTCTGATCCGGGGCGATATCGTCTTCGAAGGCTACTACAAGAACGAGGAGGCGACGCGGGGCGCCATTCGGGACGGCTGGCTCCACACCGGCGATGTGGTGGAGGAGAGTGACGGCCAATACCGGGTCGTCGATCGGCTGAAGGACATCATGATCACCGCGGGGGGCAAGAATCTCTCCCCGTCCGAGATCGAGAACGCGATGAAGAGCAGCCCCTATATCAAGGAATGCGTCGCCATCGGCGAGCGGCGCAAATACGTCGCGGCGCTGATCCAGATCGATTTCGAGACCGTGGGAAAATGGGCCGAGGAATCGCGGCTCGCCTACACCACCTTCCGCAATCTCTCCGAAAATCCGGCGGTGCGCGACCTGATCGAGACCGAGGTGGCGAAGGCCAACAGCGGCCTCGCGCCGGTCGCGAACATCCGGCGGTTCCATCTTTTGACCAAAGAGTTGGACCATGACGACGACGAGGTGACCGCGACCATGAAGGTGCGCCGCGCCAACATCGCCGCGAAATACGCCGATCAGATCGAGGCGCTCTACGCCTGACGGCGCGCGCCTCCGGTTCTGGCGCGGCGCCGTCGCGCCGGGCGCATCGGCCCGCAATGGGCGTTTGGCCCGGCGACCTGCGGAGCCCCGGAGCCATTTCCGCCCGGCTGTGGAGGCGGAGCGGATGGGCGCGGCGTCAGGCCTTGATCCAGTATTCTTCGAGATGCATCTCGAAGGTCGGATGCATGTCGGCGCCTCTGACGCCGGGTCTGACATGGCGATAGATCGACCGCCAATAAGGTTGGATCATGACGCCCTGCTCCTGCAGGATCTCCTCGATCCGCTTCATCACCTTGCGCCGCTCTTCGACGTCGGCGAGAGACATCGCCAGGTCGAGCTGCTGATCGAACTCCTTGTTCGAAAATGCGCTTTCGTTCCAGGCGGCGCCGGAGCGATAGCCAAGCGCGAGCGCCTGAACGCCGAGCGGGCGCATGTTCCATTCGGTGGCCGAAAACGGATACGTCATCCAGTTTTCCCAGTAGGTCGCGCCGGGAAGAATGGTCCGCTTGATGTTGATCCCGGCGTCGCGGATCTGCGCCGCGACGCTGTCGCAGGTGTCGCGCTGCCAGTTGTCGTCGAGCGAGATCAGGTCGAACTCATGGTCCGAAAGCCCGGCGGCGTCGATCGCGGCCTTCGCCGCGGCCGGGTCGGGCGCGAGCGGCGGCAGCTTGGCGTATTCGGGGTGGATCGGGCAGACATGATGGTTCTCGGCCACCGCGCCGCGGTCGCCATAGCCAAGCTCCAGCACCACCGCGTTGTCCACCGCCATCGACAAGGCCCGGCGCACCTCAAGCTGGTCATAGGGCTCGGCGAGCTGATTGTAGCGCACGGTGATCGTCGCGGCGGACGCGGTTTTGGATTTCTCCCAGCCGAACGCGTCCATGATGTCGATGAAATCGCCGGTGGTCTGGTAGAGCATGTCGATTTCATCGGCTTGCGCGGCCGCGACCCAGGTGGAGATATCGGTGCCGAAATCGATGAATTCGATCCGGTCGAGCCACGCGCCCTCGCCCCACCATTTGTGGCCTTCCTTCCTCACCAACACGCCCCTGACGTGGGCCTCGTAACTTTCGGGAACATAGGGGCCGGTGCCGATCGGGTTGTCCGCGGGGTCGCCCCCCGAATAGGACGAGTGGACGATGGCGGCGGGATAGTCGGACATGTTCGGGATGATGGTGATGTCCGGCTGGTTCAGGGTGAGCTTCACGGTGTGCGAGTCCAGCACCCGGATCGCGCCGTCGCGGGCTTCGCCGGTGTCGGGATCGATCAGCCCCGCGACCCGCGTCGCCATCGAGTTGCCTTCCGCCGAACTGTCGGCCCAGAGCGCGATGTTCCGCGCCACATCCTCGGCGGTGAAGGCGTCCCCGTTGTTCCAGGCGACGCCCTTGCGAACGTTCAGGATGTATTCGGTCGCGTCCTCGTTGACCTCCCAGCTTTCAAGAAGGCGCGGCTCGAAGGCGCCGTCGCTTGTGTAGCGGACGAGATATTCCAGCCAGCCGCGGGTGAAGTTCGCGATCTGCGACCAGTCGGCTGCGCGCGGGTCCCTCAATTCCCTCAGCTCCATCTGGATGCGGAGCGTGCCGCCGGGCGCGCCGGCGGCGGCCGCGCGCCGGGGCGCCGAGAGGCCGACCATCGCGTAGGCCGCGGCCGCCGTGGCGCCGAGGGCGCAGGCGCGGGTCAGAAATTCGCGCCGACCGATATGGCCGGCGCGGTATTCCTCGGCGTAGGTCGCGACGGCCCAGTGCATCGGCGCGCCGCTCAGCGTGGTTTTTGAGCCGTTCATGGCATTCTCCTGTCCGCCGCCGCGCGAGGAGGCCGCAGCCGGCCGTCGCGGTTCGCGAAACGCATCCCTACTCAGATGGCGCCCGCGCCGCGGAAAACGAACGGTGAGTGTGGCCTTGAAGATTGTGTCATATCAACCCCCGCCTCAGCGAGGCGCGCGCGCTGACCACTGGCGTCCGCCGCCCAGCGCTCTAGTATGCGGGCGATGATCCCGGCGGCATGAGGTGAGCGAGATGAAATTCGGGGTTGGACAGGCGATGCGGCGAAAGGAGGATCGGCGGCTCCTCACCGGCGACGGTCGGTTCATCGACGATCATGCGCCGGAGGGCGCGCTCAGCGCGTTCGTGCTGCGTTCGGGCTCGGCGCATGCGCGGTTCACCCTTTCGGGTCTGGAGGAGGCGCGCGCGGTGCCTGGCGTGCGGCTCGTCTATGTCCATCAGGATATCGCGGACCGGCTCATCCCGCTCACCTGTCTGATCCCGATTCCGCAGCGCGGCGGCGGTCGGCAGGCGCAGGTGGCGCAGCCGCACCTTGCGGACGGAACCGTGCGCTATGTGGGAGAGCCGGTGGCTTTTATCGTCGCGGATACGCTGGACCGCGCGCGGGACGCGGCCGAGCTGATCGAGGTCGATTACGACGAAGCGCCGGTTGTCGTCGACGCCGCGGCCGCGCTCGCCCCCGGCGCGCCGAACCTGCATGAGACCGCGCCCGGCAATCTGGCTTACGACTGGGAGGCCGGCGACGAGGCCGCCGCCGCCGCGGCCTTCGCCGGCGCCGCGCATGTGGTTCGCGCTCATGTCGTCAATCAGCGGCTGGCCGTCACGGCGATGGAGACGCGGGGCGCCCTGATCCGGTATGACGCGGCCGACGGCCGGTGGGAGGGGTGGATCGGCAGCCAGGGCGCGCATGCGATGCGCGACGGCGTCGCCCAATCTCTCGGGGTCGAGCCGAGCCGCCTGCGCATCCATGCGCCGGATATCGGCGGCGGCTTCGGGATGAAGACCATGCAGCATCCGGAATACGCGCTTGTGGCGCTGGCCGCGAAGGACAGCGGCCAGCCGGTGAAATGGATCGCCGACCGGGCGGAGAGTTTTCTTTCCGACGCGCAGGCGCGCGATCTTCAGGTCGATATCGAAGGCGCGTTCGACGCCGATGGGCGGCTTCTGGCGCTCCGGTCCGACGGGGTCTCCAATCTCGGCGCGTATTACTCCACCTGCGGCCTTGCGGTCCACACGCTGTTCTCCAGCGTGCTGATCGGCGGGCTGTACCGGGTTCCCGCCGCTTATGTCCGGGTGCGCGGCGCCCTGACCAACACCACGCCGACCGACGCCTATCGCGGCGCCGGGCGCCCGGAGGTCATCCACAACACCGAACGGCTGATGAGCGCGGCGGCGCGTCAGATCGGGATGGATCCGGTCGCGCTTCGGCGGATCAATCTGCTCACCCCGGAGGAGACGCCCTACGCCACGCTGGGCGGCCTGACCTTCGACAGCCTGGACCCCGCGCGGGTGATCGATGTCGCGCTGGAGGCGGCGGATTATGACGGCTTTTCCGCCCGCGCCGAAGCCGCCGCCGCGCAGGGGCGCGTGCGCGGCCGCGCGGCGATCTATTACATGGAGAGAACCGGCGGCGGGCCTGACGAGAACGCGGAGATCACGATCTCCGCCGAGGGCGATGCGGTGATTCATGTCGGCACGCAATCGACCGGGCAGGGCCATGAGACGACCTGGGCGCAAATCCTGCATGAGAATCTCGGCCTCGAATGGGACCGGATCAGCCTGGCGGATGGAGACAGCGACGCGCTGCCGCTTGGCGGCGGAACCGGCGGCTCGCGCTCCGCGATCATGGCGAGCCGGGTGATCCGGCTGGCGGCCGACGAGATCATCCGGAAATGCCGCGCCGCCGCCGCCGAAGAGTTGGAGGCGGCCGAGGAGGATGTCGAGTTTCTGGCCGCCGAAAGCGCGTTCATCGTGGCGGGCACGGACCGCCGCGTCGGCTTGCCGGCGGTGGTGCGCGCGCTGGGCGGCGTCACCGGCTTCGGCAAGGTCTCGGATACGACGGCGAGCTTCCCGAACGGATGCCACATCGCCGAGGTGGAGATCGACCGCGAGACCGGGCGCGTCTCGCTTGAGCGCTATACGCTGGTCGACGATTTCGGCGTCATCATCAACCCGCTGCTCGCCGGCGGCCAAGCGCAGGGCGGAGTCGCGCAAGGCGTCGGTCAGGCGTTGCTGGAGCACGCCGTCTACGACCCCGAGACCGGGCAGCCGCTGGCCGGCAGCTTCATGGATTACGCGGTGCCCCGCGCCGACGATCTGCCGGCGCTCGAGCCGCATTTCGTGGAGATCCCCTGCCAGACCAATCCTTACGGCGTGAAAGGCGGCGGCGAATCGGGGACGGTGGCGGGAATCCCGGCGGCGACGCTTGCGGTTCATGACGCGCTGATCCGCGCGGGCGGGCGCGAGATCGAGGGGCCGTTCACGCCGTTCCGGGTCTGGACGGCCTTGCGGCGGGATTGAAGGGCGGAGCGCAGGCGGGGCGGACTCCTTGTCCGCGTCTTTCGCGTCCCGAACCGCCGCCGGACGGCGAAATCATGCCCGCCGCCGACGGAGGCGCCCGTTCGGCTCAATGGCCATGAGGCCGTCCGCTCGAAGGATCAGCCGGAAGGCGCTCGCGCTCTATGGCCGCGGCCGGGGCGTCAGACCCGGCCGTGGCAGTGCTTGTATTTCTTGCCGCTTCCGCAGGGGCAGGGGTCGTTCCGGCCGATCTTGGCCGCCGCCGCCGTCGCCCGCGTGGCCGTGGCGACGCGCGCGCCGCCGGCCGCCGCGGACGCGTCCCCGGTTTCGGCCTCTTCGGGCGGCGCCGCCGGCCGCTCGGCTCCGCCTCGCATCGCCTGCATGATCTCCGGCGGGATCTGCGGCTGCGCCGCCGCGTCGGCGGGAAGCTCCTCGCGGCAGAGCCGCCTCGTCAATTCGGACCGGATCCGGTTCATCATCGCGTTGAAAAGCTCGAACGCCTCGGATTTGAACTCGTTCAACGGATCGCGCTGCGCGTATCCGCGAAGGCCGATGACCGATCGCAAATGGTCGAGCGTCGTCAGATGATCGCGCCAGGCGGCGTCGATCGCTTCGAGCAGGATGGTCTTTTCGGCCGCCCGCATCCGCTCCGCGCCATGGCGCGCGACGCGTTTCGCGGCCTGCTCCGCCAGCGCTTTCTCCAGCCGCTCGCGGATCGCCTCGTCATCGACGCCCTCTTCCGCCGCCCATTCGGCGATGGGAAGGTCGAGAGCGAACATCTCCTTCACCGCCTCGGCGAGGCCGTCGACATCCCATTGCTCCGCGTAGGCGCGGGGCGGGATATGCGATGAGACGAGATCGTCGGCCAGGGAGGCGCGCATCTCCGCCACCGTGTCGGCGACGTCCTGGGCCTCCATGACCTCGCGGCGCTGCGTGAAGATCGCCTTGCGCTGATCGTTCATCACATCGTCGTATTTCAACAGATTCTTGCGGATATCGAAGTTCCGCGCCTCGACCTTGGCCTGGCTCTTCTCGATCGCCTTGTTGACCCAGGTGTGGACGATCGCCTCGCCTTCCTGCAGGCCGAGCCGCTGGAGCATGCCGTCCATCCGCTCGGAGCCGAAGATCCGCATCAGGTCGTCTTCGAGGCTGAGATAGAAGGTGGAGCGGCCGGGGTCGCCCTGCCGGCCGGAGCGGCCGCGAAGCTGATTGTCGATCCGGCGGCTCTCATGGCGTTCGGTCGCCAGCACCCAGAGCCCGCCGGCGGCGACCACCTTCTCCCTCGCCTCCGCGACTTCGGCCTTGATCGGGTCGACGATTTCGGCGTGTTGCCCGTCCTCGGCCTCCTTCTTCAGCACCTGCATCGCGGAGTTGACGAGTTGCTGGGTGACCATCTGCCGGATCACCTGCGCGCGCGCCTCGGTCTGTTTCGGGTCGTCCAGCGGCGGCTGCGCGGCGACGATCTGCTCCACCGCGGCGTTCACCTGCGCGTCGATCGCGTCGCTCTGGCTCTTGAGCAGCGCGGCGAGAATGCGGCCTTCGGGGTTGCCGCCAAGCTGAATATCGGTGCCTCGGCCGGCCATGTTGGTGGCGATGGTCACCGCGCCCGGCGCCCCGGCCTGAGCGATGATCTGCGCCTCTTGCTCATGAAAGCGCGCGTTCAGAACCTGGTGCGGCACGCCTCCGGGCTGTTTGGCGAGCTCATCGAGCTGGTCCGCCTCGGCGTTCAGCCGCGCGATCTCGGCCGCTTCCTTTTTCTGGTTCAGCTTGGCTGCGAAGGCGCGAAGTTTCGCCGCGGCGTCGCGAAGAACGCCGGGGTTCTTCAGCATCCCCGACAGCATCTCGGATTTTTCGATCGAGGTGGTGCCGACCAGAACCGGTTGCTGGCGGGAATAGGCGCCGGCGATGGCTTGAATGATCGCGATATATTTCTCTTCGGCGGTGCGGTAGACCTGATCGTCGTCATCGATGCGCGCCACCGGGCGATTGGTGGGAATCTCCACCACCTCCAGCCCGTAGATCGAGGCGAACTCCTCCGCTTCTGTCATCGCGGTGCCGGTCATTCCGGCGAGCTTGTCGTAAAGCCGGAAATAATTCTGAAAGGTGACCGAGGCGAGCGTGACGTTCTCCGGCTGGATCTTCTGCCGCTCCTTCGCCTCCACCGCCTGATGCAGCCCTTCGCCCCAGCGCCGCCCGTCCATCATCCGGCCGGTGAACTCGTCGATGATGACGATCTTCCCGTCCTTGACGATATAATCCTTGTCGAGCTGATAGAGCTTGTGCGCCCGGAGCGCCTGGTTGACGTGGTGAACCAGGCTCGCGTTCTCGGGGTCGTAAAGCGTCGCGCCCTCGGCCAGGAAGCCGGCCGCGCGCACCAGCGTCTCCACCTTTTCGGTCCCTTCCTCGGTCAGGATGGCGGTGCGCTGCTTCTCGTCAATCTCGTAATGCTCGGGCGTCAGCTCGGGGATGAGCTTGTCGATCGCGATATAGAGGTCCGACATGTCCGTCGTCGGACCGGAGATAATGAGCGGGGTCCGGGCCTCGTCGATCAGGATGCTGTCGACCTCGTCGATGATGGCGAAGTGATGGCCGCGCTGCACCATCTGATCGAGGCTGTATTTCATGTTGTCGCGAAGATAATCGAAGCCGAGCTCGTTGTTCGTCGCGTGGGTCACGTCGGCGGCGTAAGCGGCCTTGCGGCTGCGGTCGTCCATGTTCGGCACGACCACGCCGACGGTGAGGCCGAGAAAGCGGTAGATCCGGCCCATCCAGTCCGCGTCCCGGCGGGCGAGATAATCGTTCACCGTGACGACATGCACGCCCTTGCCCTCGAGCGCGTTCAGATAGACCGGCATCGTCGCGACGAGGGTCTTGCCCTCGCCGGTCTTCATCTCGGAGATGTTCCCCTGATGCAGCATGATCCCGCCGATCATCTGCACATCGAAGGGGCGCATGCCGAGCGTGCGCCGGGCGGCTTCCCGGACGGTCGCGAAAGCTTCGGGGAGAAGCGCGTCCAGCGTCTCGCCGTTCGCGAGCCGCGCGCGGAACTCGGGCGTCTTCGCCTTCAACTCGTCATCCGACAGGGCCTCGAACGCGGGCTCCATCGCATTGATCGCCTGAATCTGTTTCGCCACGCCCTTTACGGCGCGGTCAGTGGTCGTGCCGAAGACCTTTTTCGCCAATCCGCCGAAGCTCAGCATCGCTCGTCCTTGATCCATCGGCGCCGCCCCGGCGCCAGTCAGGTTGGCATATCCCCAACGGTGCGCGGTTTTCACGGGGCGCCGCCGAGGGGGCGCTTGTCCGCTGCGGCCCAACATCGTAGATGAAAGCGTCGCGCGCGCCGTTCGAGCCCGTGGGCCGGGGCGAGATGTATGCGTCGCCCCTTGGCCTGTCAACGTCGCGCGCGCGTATCATTGGCTTTCACGCCGGTGCGCGAAGGTCGAATCTGCAACGTTGAGGCCGGGCGCGTCCTGGCCGACCGGAGAATTTACATGCGATTTCTCGCGCCTCGTCTCGCCGTCGCCGCCGCCTTTCTGATCATGGCCGCCCCAGTATCGGCCGAGGATGCGGCGCCCGCCAACGCGGAGCCGGCGGCGGAAGCCGCGCCCGCCGATCCCGCAATGGTGATCGCCACGGTGAATGGCGAGGAGGTGACGCTGGGCGGCCTGATCGCGCTTCGCGCGGAGCTGCCGCCGCAGTATCAGGCGATTCCGGATCAGGCTCTTTACGACGGGCTGCTCGAGCAGATCAGCAACCAGATTCTGCTGCGTCAGGAAGCGGAGCGGAGCGGGCTCGCGGACAGCGCCGGCGTGAAGCGGGCGCTCGAGTTCCAGCGCACCAGCTTTCTCGCCGAGCTTCTTGTGCGCCAGCGCCTGAACGAGGAGATCACCCGGGAGGCGGTCGAGGCGAAATACGAGAGCGACTATGTCGGCGCGCCGGAAGTGACGCAGTACAAGGCGCGTCATATCCTCGTCCCCGACGAGGCGGACGCCAGGGAGATCGCCGAATCCGCCCGCGCGGAAGGCGCCGATTTCGCCGAACTGGCCAAGACCCGCTCCAAGGGGCCGTCGGCGCCGTCGGGGGGAGATCTCGGCTGGTTCGAAAAAGGGCAGATGGTGCCGGAGTTTGAGGGCGCGGTGTTGGCGCTGAAGCCGGGCGAGGTCTCCGAGCCGGTCAAGACCCAGTTCGGCTGGCATGTGATCCTGCTGGAGGAGACGCGCGCCCGTCCGACGCCGCCGCTCGACGAAGTGCGCGAGGAGATCGTCGGCGCGATGAGCAACGACGTCACGCGCGCGGTGGTCGATGAGCTGCGCGCCGCCGGCGACGTGGAGCTCCCCGAGGGGCGTCCGGGCCTCGACCAGATCCGGAACGACGATCTCATCGCGGAATAAGGCGACGACCATGAAAGAAGAAGCGGCGGCGACGGGCGGAACGTCCACGGCGGAGAAGATCGCTTTGTTGAAGGATCGCGCCGCCGCGCTCCGGAAGGATCTGGCCGACGTGGAGCGGGAACTGGCCGCTCTCGACCCGGCGGCGGCGGGCGGCGGGACGGCGAAGGCGACGCCGGCGTCGCCTTTCGCCCGGGCCTTCCCCGATCTCCCGGTGGTGAAGGGCGTGCGGTTCGCCGCCGTGGCCGCCGGGGTTCGCTATCGGGGGCGGAAGGACGTGATGCTGGCGGAGATCGCGCCGGGCGCCGCCATCGCCGGCGTCTTCACCCGCTCGTCCACCCGCTCCGCGCCGGTGGACTGGTGCCGGGCGCGGTTGGCCGGGCTGGAGGCGGCGGCGCCGAAAGGGCCGCTCGCCATCGTCGTCAATTCCGGCAATGCGAACGCGTTCACCGGCGGCGCCGGCATGAAGGGCGTCGAGAGGGTGGCCGCCGCCGCCGCCGCCGCCGTCGGCGGCGAGCCGGCCGGGGTTTTCATCGCTTCGACCGGCGTGATCGGCGAGCCGCTTCCGGCGGAGCGGATCACCGCGAAGCTTGACGAACTCGCCGCCGCGCTTTCTCCCGGCGCCGGCCGCGCCGCCGCCGATGCCATCATGACGACGGACACTTTCGCCAAGGGCGCGGGCCGCACCATCGATCTCGGCGGCGTCCCTGTGGCTATCGCCGGGTTCGCCAAGGGCTCGGGCATGATCGCGCCCGACATGGCGACAATGCTCGGCTTCGTCTTCACCGACGCGCCGGTCGGGCGGGCGCTGTTGCAGGAGATGGTCTCCGACGGGACGACGATCAGCTTCAACGCGGCGACGGTGGATGGCGACACTTCTACGTCGGACACGCTTCTGGTCGCCGCGACCGGGGCCGCCGGCGGCGCGCCGATCCTCTCGCGCGACGATCCGCGCGCTGCGCCTTTCGAGGCGGCGCTCCGGGAGGTTCTGGTCGACCTCGCGCAGCAGATCGTGCGCGACGGCGAGGGGATCTCGAAATATGTCGCGGTGAAGGTGACGGGCGCCGCCTCCGACGCTTCCGCCGCCATTGTCGCCCGCGCGATAGCCAATTCGCCGCTGGTGAAAACCGCGGTCGCCGGCGAGGACCCGAACTGGGGCCGGATCGTGATGGCGGTCGGCAAATCGGGCGAGCCGGCGGAGCGGGATCGGCTTTCGATCCGGCTCGGCGACATCCTCGTCGCGGAAAACGGCTGGATTGCGCCCGGCTACCGGGAGGAGGCGGGCGCCGCCTACATGAAGGGCGACGAGATCGAGATCACCGCCGATCTCGGCGTCGGCGCGGGCGAGGCCGTGGTCTGGACCTGCGATCTCACGCATCGCTATATCGAGATCAACGCGGATTATCGGTCTTGAGCGTCGTCCTCGTCGCCGCCGCCGCGCTGATCGACCGTGACGGGCGCGTCCTTCTGGCGGAGCGCCCGGCCGGCAAGCCGATGGCCGGGCTCTGGGAGTTTCCGGGCGGCAAGGTGAAGCCGGAGGAGACGCCCGAGGCGGCGCTGATCCGCGAGCTGCAAGAAGAGCTCGGCATCGACACCTGGAAAAGCTGCCTCGCGCCGCTGAGCTTCGCCAGCCACGCCTATCCGGATTTTCATCTGCTGATGCCGCTCTTCGCCTGCCGGAAATGGAACGGCATTCCCGCGCCGCGTGAAGGCCAGCGGCTGAAATGGGTCCGCCCCGCGGATTTCGGCGCTTACGAGATGCCGCCGGCCGATATTCCGCTGGTCGCGGTTCTTCGCGACTGGCTCTGATCGGGCGGGCCGGTCAGCCGCGCCGCTCGCTCTCCTGAAGCCGGGGCATGATCTCGACCATGTTGCAGGGCATGTGCCGATAGTCGAGCTGATGCGCGAGGATCTCGTCCCACCCGTCCCGGCAGGCGCCGGGGCTGCCGGGAAGGGCGAAAAGATAGGTCCCGCCCGCCACGCCGGCGCAGGCGCGCGACTGGATCGTGGAGGTGGCGATCTTGGCGTAGGAGATCATGTGGAATACGGCGCTGAAGCCGTCGATCACCTTCTCGTAGACCGCCTGATGCGCCTCCACCGTCACATCGCGCCCGGTGAGCCCGGTGCCGCCGGTGGAAATGACGACGTCGACGCCGGGATCGGCGATCCAGGCTCTCAGCCGCGCCTCGATCTCGCCGCGGTCGTCGATGACGATGGCGCGGGCCGCCAGATGATGCCCCGCGGCCTTCAGCCGTTCGACGAGGATATCTCCGGACCGGTCTTCGGCCGGGGTTCGCGTGTCCGAGACGGTGAGGACCGCGATGCGGACCGGGATGAATTCACGATTCGGGTCGAGCTTCATGACGACAGCTTTCAATCGGGCGCCGCGGCGCCGTCCAGCACGGCCCGGAGCGAGAGGAGATCGCGCCAGCTCTTGGCCTTTTCAGCCGGCTGACGAAGAAGATAGGCGGGATGCAGCGTGAGAAGAAGCGGCCGGCCTCCGGCGCGGGCGGGCCTCAGCCAGCGGCCGCGCATCTTCGTGATCGCGACCGGACGCTCCAGCATCGTCGCCGCCGGGGTCTTGCCGAGCGCGACGATGATTTCGGGTTCCGCGAGCGCGATATGGCGTTCGAGAAACGCCCAGAGCATCTCCGCCTCGTCGGTCGAGGGGGCGCGATTGCCGACCGGGCGCCATGGGACGATGTTGGCGATATAGGCGGCGGAGGCGGGATCGCTGGAGCGCCGGTCGAGGCCGATGGCGGCCAGCATCCGGTCGAGAAGCTGGCCCGACCGGCCGACGAAGGGCTTGCCTTGCCGATCTTCTTCGCGTCCCGGCGCCTCGCCGATGAACATCACCCGCGCCGCGGGGTCGCCATCGGCGAAGACGGTGTTTCTGGCCCCGAGCTTCAGCGCGCAGCCCTCGAACGCCGCGAGCGCGCGTTCCAACTCGGCGAGCGTTCCCGCCGCCGCCGCGCTTCGCCGCGCTTCGCTGATGGCGGCGTCGGCGCCGCCGGAGGCCGCCTGCGGCGGGGGCGGGGACGGAGGCGCGACCGGCGGCGGCGTTCTCTTCGTCGCCGCCCGCGTCTCGGCGGATGCGGCGAACCGGTCGATGGGCGCATCTGCGACGCATTCGTCCGCGCCCATCTCGATCTGCCATGAAAGGGCGGCGAGAAGGGCGGCGGCGTCATCCTGGGCGGGGGCGGCGTTCATGCGCCGACTATAGCCGCGCCGGCGCCCGCCCGCCAGATCGTCCGGCGGGCGCGCCGCGCCGGCCGGCCGCCATCCTGCGGCGGCGCGTCCCGGCCGAAAGCGCCGGCGCGGCCATTCCGTCCTTGGCGACGGGGCCTTGGCCATGATCTAGTCATGATCTAGTAAAGCGATAGTGAGATATCGCTGACCTGAAGGAGCAACGTAAATGTCCCGCCTGACCAGAGCCTGCTTCGCCGCCTGCGCCTTTGCGGCCGGCTTCGGCCTTCCGGGCGCCGCCGCCGCCGAGCAGACGGTCGTGATCGGCGTGCAGCAGGAGCCGACGACGCTCGACCCCACGGCGGACGCCACCGCCTCGATCGACGGCATGATGACGCAAAACGTTTTCGAATCGCTCACCACGGTTCTCGAATCGGGGGAGCCGGCTCCGGGATTGGCCGAGCGTTGGACGATTTCCGACGATGGGCTGACCTACACCTTTCATCTGGTGAAGGGCGCCACCTTCCATGACGGTTCGGCCTTCGACGCGGAGGATGTGAAATTCTCCTTCGAGCGGGCGATGGCGGAGGACAGCGTCAATCCGACCAAGAGCTTCTTCAAGCCGATCGCGGCGGTGACGGTGATCGACCCCGCGACGGTCGAGATCAAGCTTTCGGAGAAGGACGCCTTCTTCCTCTTCAACATGGCGCAGGGGGACGCCTCGATCGTCGCCCCGGAGACGGCGGCTACGAACAAGACCGACCCCGTCGGCACCGGCCCGTTCAAGTTCGAGTCATGGAAGCGGGGGGACCGGCTCATCCTCGCCAGGAACGAAGCGTATCGGCGCGCCGACGAGGTTGCGTTGGACAGGGTGGAGTTTCGCTTCATCTCCGAGCCCGCCGCCGCCAGCGCCGCGCTGCTCGCGGAGGAGCTGGACGCCTTTCCCGGCTTTCCCGCGCCCGAGCTTTTGCCGCAATTCGAGGCCGATCCCCGCTTCAATGTCGTGGTCGGGAGCACCGAGGGCGAGGTGATCCTCGCGATCAACAATTCGAAGCCGCCCTTCGACGATATCCGCGTTCGCCGCGCCATCAACTACGCGCTCAATCGCGACGAGATCATCGAGGGCGCGATGTATGGCCGCGCGACCCCGATCGGCAGCTTTTATCCGCCGCACGGCCCCGCCTATGTCGACCTGACCGGCGCCTATCCGCATGATGTCGAGAAGGCGAAGGCGCTCTTCAAGGAGGCCGGCGTCGAGGGGATGACGATGACGCTCCGCACGCCGCCCTATCCATACGCCATGCGTTCGGCGGAGATCATCCAGGCCGAACTGACCGCGGCCGGGATCGACGCCAGGGTCGAGAATGTCGAATGGGGCTTCTGGCTGGACGAGGTCTACAAGAAGAAGAACTACGATCTGACCGTCATCGCCCACACCGGCGCGAACGACATGGTCAACTTCACGCGCGGCAAGGGCTATTTCTACGGGTATGAGGACCCGGCGTTCGACGCGCTCTGGAACCGTATCCGCACCGAAGCGGATCCGGCCGCGCGCGGCGAGCTTTTGAAGGAGGCGCAGCGCCACCTGTCGGAGAACGCGGTCCACGGCTTCCTGTTCCAGTTGCCACGGCTTGGCGTCTACCGCACCGGCCTGGAAGGCTTCTGGACCTCGTCCCCGGTGCTTTTTCAACCGATGGCCGGCGTTCACTGGACGAAATGACCATGAAAGGCGGCGGGCGCGCCGGCGCTCGCCGCATCGGTTGACGCGATGGGCTTTTTCATCCTCCGCCGGAGCGTCGGCTTCGTTCTGACGCTGTTCGCGGTTTCGGTCGTTGTTTTCGCGGTGATGAACGTCCTGCCGGGCGATCCCGCGTTGACGATCCTCGGGCTCGACTCGACGGAAGACGCGCGGGCGGCGCTCCGGGCGGAGCTCGGCCTGGATGCGCCCGTGCTCGAGCGGTATTTCGAATGGATCTCCGGCGCGGTTCGGGGCGATTTCGGCGAGAGCTATTCCTACGGCGTCCCGGTGTCGGGGCTGATCGCGGAGCGCCTGCCGGTGACGCTTTCGCTCGCGGTCTCGGGCATGACGCTGACGGTGGTCGTCGCGCTGACGATGGGCGTCGCCGCCGCGACCTATCACCGGCGGGCGGGAGACTGGGGCGTGATGCTGCTCAGCCAGATCGGCGTCGCGATCCCCGCGTTCTGGCTCTCGCTTCTTCTGGTGCTGCTCTTCGCGGTGAAGCTCCGCTGGCTGCCGCCGGGCGGTTTCCCCGGCTGGGGCGAGCCGGTGGCGGCGCTTCGCTCGCTGATCCTGCCGACCATCGCGCTCGGCCTTGTGCAGGCGGCGGTGCTGGCGCGCGTCACCCGGTCCTCCGCGCTGGAGGTGATGCGGCTCGATTTTGTTCGCACCGCGCGGGCGAGCGGCCTTTCGCGCCGCCGGGTTCTCTGGCGGCACGTTCTGCCGAATGCGCTGGTGCCGATCGTCACCATCGTCGGGATGCAGTTCGCGAGCGTGGTCACCGGCGCGATCGTGATCGAGAATGTCTTCTACCTTCCCGGGCTGGGGCGGCTGATCTTTCAGGCGATCTCCAACCGGGATCTCTTCACGGTTCAGGCGCTGGTGATGATGTTCGCGGGCATCGTCGTCACCGCGAATTTCCTTGTCGATATCGCCTATGTGCTGATCGACCCGCGGCTGAAGGCGCGCGAGACATGAGGCGCGCGCCGCTTCCCGCCAATCTGCTGATCGGCTCGGTTCTGATCGCGCTGATCGTCGGCGCGGCGCTGCTCTCCACGATCTGGACGCCGCATCCGTACGCGGTGCTCGATGTCAGCCGGAAGTTTCAGGGGCCGAGCGCGGCGCATTGGCTCGGCGCGGATCAACTCGGCCGCGATGTCGTCTCGCAGCTCATGGTCGCCGCGGGCAATTCGATGGCGGTCGCGCTGATCGCGGTCGGTCTCGGCGCGTCGATCGGCTCCGCGCTCGGCCTCCTCGCGAGCGCCATCGGCGGCTGGGTCGAGGATCTGGTCATGCGGTTCTCGGATCTCAGCTTCGCGTTTCCGGCGCTGCTCTTCGCGATCATGCTGGCGGCGGTGTTCGGGCCTTCGCTGCAGAATGTCGTGCTCGCGATCGCCTTCATCAACATCCCGATCTTCGCGCGCGTCGCCCGCGGCTCCGCCAACCAGGTCTGGACGCGTGAATACGTCTTCGCGGCGCGCGCGGCGGGCATGGGCGCCTTCGCCATCTCCCGCGATCATATCCTGCCGAACATCGCCGCGCCGTTGATCGTGCAGGCGACGATCGAATTCGCGGTCGCGATTCTCGCGGAGGCGGCGCTGTCCTATCTCGGGCTCGGCGCGCAGCCGCCGTCGCCCTCCTGGGGGCGGATGCTGTCGGAGGCGCAGACGCTGCTCTATCTGGCTCCGCAACTGGCGATCTATCCCGGGCTCTGCATCGTCGCGGCGGTGCTTGGCTTCGGGCTCCTCGGCGACGGGCTGCGGGATGTCACCGATCCTCGTCTGGCGCGGCGGCGGGCGTGATCGAAGTTGAGAACCTCTCCGTTCTGATCGGGCCGGCGAAAGCGGTTCGCGGCGCGAATCTCGTCATTCGCCCGGGCGACCGGATCGGCGTCGTCGGCGAATCCGGCTGCGGGAAGTCCATGCTCGCGCTGGCGCTGATGGGGATGACGCCGGACGTGGCGACGGTGGAGGGCTCGCTTCGCATCGACGGGCGCGAGATGGCGGGCGCCGCCGAGAGCGACTGGCGCCGGCTCCGCGCCCGCAAGATCGCGATGGTGTTTCAGGAGCCGATGGCCGCGCTCAACCCCTTGCGCCGGATCGGCGACACGGTGATGGAGCCGCTGATCCTGCATGAAGGCCTCACCCGTGCCGCCGCGCGCGCGCGCGCGCTGGCGCTTTTCGAAGAGGTCGGCATCCCGGAGCCGGACGCCCGGCTCCGACAATTCCCGCACGAGATTTCCGGCGGCCAGCGCCAGCGCGTCCTGATCGCGCTCGCTCTCGCATGCGCGCCGGATCTGTTGATCGCGGATGAGCCGACCACGGCGCTGGACGCCAATGTCGCGTTGCGGATCATCGAGCTGCTGGTGCGGCTGGCGGAGGACAGGCGGATGGCGCTGCTGTTCATCAGCCATGATCTCTCCGCGGTCAGCCGGGCGACCCGCGATATCCTCGTGATGTATGGCGGCGATATCGTCGAGCGCGGGGCGACGGCGGCGGTGCTGGACCAGCCCGCGCATCCCTATACGCAGGGGTTGCTCTCGGCCCGGCCGCGAATCGCGCAGGCCCTCGGCGCGCGCCGGCGGCTGAAGACGATACCGGGGAGCGTGCCGTCTCTCTCCGAGCTCGCGCCGGGGTGCCGCTTCTCCGGCCGCTGCGAGGTGGAGGTGGCGATCTGCGCGCGGGCCAGGCCGGCGATGACCGCGACGGGCGGCGGCGGCTCGGCGGCCTGCCATCTTCTGAGGCCGAAGGGATGAGCGCGCCGCTGCTTCAGGTTCAGAACGTGACGCGGCGCTATCGTCTGCCGCGGCGGTCGATCTTGAGCGCGCCGCCGGTCCTGACGGCGGTGGAGGATGCGAGCTTCGATCTCGCGCGCGGGGAGACGCTCGGCGTCGTCGGCGAGAGCGGGTCGGGAAAATCGACCCTGGCGCGGATGGTGATGGCGTTCGAGCGCCCCGACGAGGGCCGCGTTCTTTTTGGCGGCGAGGATGTCAACGCCGCGCCGCGCCGCGCGCTTCGCCTCCTTCGGCGGCGGTTCCAGATGGTGTTTCAGGATCCGTTCGGCTCTCTCGATCCGCGCCGCGCCGTCGGCTGGTCGATCGGGGAGCCGCTTCGGGCGGGCGGCGCGGATGACATTCCCAAGAGGGTGGATCAGGCGTTGCGCCAGGTCGGGCTTCGCCCGCGCGACGGCGCGGCCTATCCGCATGAGTTCTCGGGCGGACAGCGCCAGCGTATCGCCATCGCGCGCGCGATCGTCACGCGGCCGGAGCTTCTGGTGGCGGATGAGGCGGTCTCGGCGCTCGATGTTTCGGTGCAGGCGCAGATTCTCAATCTGCTCATGGATATTCAGGCGGAGCTCGGGCTCGCGATCCTGTTCATCAGCCATGATCTGGCGGTCGTGGCCAGTCTTTGCGACGAGATCATCGTCATGCGGTCGGGCCGGATCCTTGAGGCCGGCCCGGCGCGGGAGGTGCTGACGCGCCCGCGCCATGACTACACGCGGGCGCTTATCGCTGCCTCCGACCGGTGAGCCGGAATGCGTGAGCGGGGGCGCCGCCCCGCGCCGCCTTCATGTCACGCCGCGCGCGCCTTTCGCGCCTTCCACGCGCGGAACAGCATCAGGCAAGGGGGAATGAGCCAGAGCGAGAGAGTGGTGACGCCGAGAGTCGCCGCGATCGGGCGGGAGAAAAACCCGAGCAGGTCGCCATCGGTGATGATCATGGACGACATGAAATTGTCCTCCAGCATGTGCCCGAGCACGATCCCGAGGATCGCCGGCGCGACGGGGATGCCGTTCCCCTCCATGATAAAGGCGAGGATGCCGAAGACCAGCATCACGGTGATCCCGAAGGCGGTGTTGTTGATGGCGAAGGAGCCGACGATGCAGAACATCAGGATCACCGGCATCAGCACATTCTGCGGAACCTTCAGGATCTGCCGGGACATCCGGATCGCGATGAAGCCGAGCGGCAGGAGCGCGATATTGGCGACGAAGAACGACATGAAGACCGCGTAGATGAGCTCCGGGCTGTTGACGAAGACCATCGGCCCCGGATTCAGGCCCTTCATGTAGAGAACCCCGATGACGATCGCGGTGATCGAGTCGCCGGGGATTCCGAACACCGTGGCCGGCACCCATGCGCCGGCGAGCGCGGCGTTGTTGGAGGAGCCCGCGTCGACCAGCCCTTCGGGATGCCCGGAGCCGAATTTTTCCGGCTCCTTGGAAAACCGTTTCGAGAGGGCGAAGGAGATCCACGCGGCGATGTCGCCCCCGGCCCCCGGCAGGATGCCGACGACCGCGCCGATCAGGCTGCCGCGGCCGATATTCAGCTTGTAGCGATAGAGGATCGGCCCGAGCCCGCGGAAAATGTTTCCCATCGCCTTCTGCGGCGGGCGCGGAAGCGGGGAGGTCGCGGTGAAATAGCGGAGGATTTCGGAGATCGCGAACATCCCGATCATCGCCGGGATGAAGCTCACCCCGCCCAGCAGTTCGACATTGCCAAACGTGAAGCGTGGGTAGCCGGCGGTGATGTCGAGGCCGATCGTCGCCACGAAAAGACCGATCAGGAGCGAGACAAAGCCCTTCAGGGTCGAGCCCGAGGAGATCACGACGCCGCAAGAGAGGCCGAGGCAGGCGAGCCAGAAATACTCGAACGAAGAAAACTGGAGCGCGAATTCGGCGAGCATCGGCGCGGTGAACGCGAGAACGATCGACCCGGTCAACCCGCCGATAACCGCGCAAACGAGCAGAATCCCGAGCGCGCGCTCGGCGTGCCCTTTCCGCGTCATCGCGTAGGATTCCTCGCAATAGGCGGCTGAGGCGGGCGTGCCGGGGATGCGAAGCAGCGCCCCCGGAATGTCGCCCGCGAAGATCGCCATGGCGACGGCGGTGACGATCATCGCGATGGCGGGGACCGGGTCCATGAAGAAGGTGAAGGGGATCAGAAGCGCCGTCGCCATCGTCGCGGTGAGCCCGGGCATGGCGCCCACGAAGAGGCCGAAGATCGCGGCCAGCAGCATGACCCCCATCGTGTACGGTTCGGTGATGAGCTCGAGCGCCTTGAAAATGGCGTCCATGGCGGATCTCCTACCAGGCGATGGGGAGCAGAACCCCCCAGGGAAGCGGCACCAGAAGCACCTTTGCGAACAGCGTGTGAATGATCAGCGTCGTCGCTATCGCGACGGTGACGCTGACGGCCGCGCCGGCGCGAAGCCGGAGCATCAGCACGGTCAGGAGCAGCATCGACATCGGGATGAAGCCGACCGGATCCGAGAGCAGGATATAGGCGATGACGCCCAGAATCAGCAGGCAGAGATTGAACACCATCCGCCGGTCTTTCGCCCACGGGCCGAGAGAGGCGAGCGTCTCTCCCCGGTTGACGAGCCCGCGCCCGATCAGCGCGACGCCGCAGATGATGAAGCCGGCCCCGATCACGATCGGAAAGAGGTCCGGCCCGAAATTCTGACCGTGAAGCGATGGGAAGGTCGTCGTATAGGCGATCTCGGCGATCGCGAAAACGATCAGGAAAGCGCCGATAACAGCGTCGTTCAAACGCATATGAAATGTATCCGTATCTGGATCAGGCTCAGTCGCCGGGCGAAGATGCGGTCGCCTCCTCGCCCGGAGCCGTCATTATTTCGCCAGGCCGACCGCGGCCATGACCTTGCCGAGCGACTCGTCGCTCTCCGCCATGAACGTGCCGGCGTCGTCGCCGGACGCCCAGATCATGCCGTAGCCGCGGCTGTTCATGAAGTCCTTGAACTGATCGGAGTTATAGGCCTTCTCCAACGCCGCCGTCAGCTTCTCGGAGACGTCGGCAGGCAGGCCCTTCGGGCCGGCGATGCCGCGCCAGGCGCCCATCTTCCAGTCAAGGCCCGTGACCTCCTTCAGCGTCGGGATGTCAGGATACGCGGCGAGCGATTCATCGGCCATGATCGCGAGCGAGCGCACCTTGCCGGCGCTCATCAGGGATTCCGCTTCGGGCAGCGAGCAGGGCACGATGTCGATGGTGCCGGCGGCCATGGATTGCAGGCCGGCCGCGGCGCCTTCCGACGGCACCCACGGAACGGCGTCGGGCGCGATGCCCGAAGATTCCAGAAGCCCCGCGATCGCCAGATGCCAGATCCCGCCCTGGCCCGTCCCGGACGCCTTGTGCTTGCCCGGTTCGGCCTTCACCGCGGCCAGAACGTCATCGACCGATTGCCATGGCGAATCGGCGCGCACCTGAATGCCCGCAGGATCGAAATTGTAGATGACGAGCGGCGTGTAATCCTCGCTCGTCAGCTCGGTGATGCCCGACCAGTGCATCATGCCGATCTCGACGGTCAGAACGCCGATCGTGTAGCCGTCCGGCTTCGCGTTCGCGATCGCCGAATGGCCGACGACGCCGCTGCCGCCGGTGCGGTTGACCACGTTGACCGGCTGGCCGAGATCTTCCTCGAGCAACTGGCCCAAAATGCGCCCGGTGGCGTCGGTTCCGCCGCCGGCGCCCCAGGGCACGATCAGCGTGATCGGGCGGTCGGGATATTCCGCTTGCGCGGGAAATGCGGCGACGGCGGCGAGGCCACCCAAGGCCAGCGCGGCGACGGCGCCAAGGCCGTGTCGATATAACATCAGATTCTCCTAATCAGGCGTTTCCCCGAGCCCGCGACGCCTCTTGATGGGCTGTCGGGCGGTGTCGCTTTATAAAGCGAACCTGATGATGTGGCAGCTTCGCCATCGTTGCAAGCGCCGGATTACGGCCGCCCCGGATGAAATCGACGGAGCGGATCGGGTGGGGAAGCCGCAGCCTCCCCACCCGGAGCCGTCACTCTTTCGTCATGCCGACCGCGGCCATGACCTTGCCGAGAGTGGCGTCGCTGTCCGCCATCCACTTGGCGGCGTCGTCGCCGGCAGCCCAGGCCAGGCCGAAGCCGCGGTTGCTCATGAACTCCCGGAACTCGCCGGAGTTGTAAACGCGCTCCAACGCCGGGATCAGCCGATCGACCACATCCTGCGGCATGTCTTTCGGGCCGGAAATGCTGCGCCAGCCGCCCATCGTCCAGTCGAGCCCGGTGGCCTCTTTCAGCGTCGGGATGTCGGGGAATTTCTCAAGACGTTCGGCGGACATGATCGCCAGCGAGCGCACCTTGCCGGCGCTGATCAGCGATTCCGCCTCCGGGAGGGAGCAGGGCACGATATCGACCCCGCCCGAGACCAGCGACTGAAGGCCGGGCGCCGCGCCCTGCGACGGAACCCAGGGGGCCGCGTCCGGGGCGATGTCGGCGGATTCCAGCAGGCCGGCCATCGCCAGATGCCAGATGCCGCCCTGACCGACGCCGGATGCCTTGTGCGCGCCCGGATCCGCCTTCACCGCGTCGAGAACGTCCTGCGCGGTTTTCCAGGGCGAATCTTCGCGCACCTGCAGCCCCGCGGGATCGAAGTTGTAAACGACGAGCGGCGTGTAATCCTCGCTGGTCAGCTCGGTCAGACCGGTCCAGTGCATCATGCCGATCTCGACCGTCACGACGCCGATCGTGTAGCCGTCCGGCTTCGCGTTCGCGATCGCCGAATGGCCGACGACGCCGCTGCCGCCGGTGCGGTTGACGACATTGACCGGCTGGCCGAGATCCTCTTCGAGGAGGGCGGCGATCATGCGTCCGGTGGCGTCGGTTCCGCCGCCTGCGCCCCATGGAACGATCAGCGTGATCGGGCGCTCGGGGTATTCCGCTTGCGCGGGGAAGGCGGCGACGGCGGCGAGCCCGCCAAGAGCCAGCGCGGCGACCGCGCCAAAGCGGTGTCGTTTCAGCATGAAAGTCCTCCAGACAAGGTGTTTCCCTCTTGCTCCCGGCGCCTTGCTCCCGGGTGGGGAGCCAATTCGCTCTATCGAAGCTGATTGATGATGTATCAGTCCCCCTGTCGTTACAAGCGCGTTCGGGCGTCATTTTTCGCCGGATCGGACAGCCGAAGCGCGAACCCGGACCCGCCGGCGGCGGGCGTCGGCGGGTTGAAGAACCCGGCTTGCGCCTTGCCGAGCGGGGAGCCGGCCAGGCCGAAGGCCGGCGACGGCCCTCATGTCGTCGGCGCCCGGTTCGCCATGCGCATCGGACCGGCGCGTGGCGCGCGCCCGACATAAGTAGGCATTGGAATAGCATATTAGTAAGTGTCTGCGATGTTGCAGAAATACGCGTCTCCCACGCTCCAGAACTAGCGCCTCAGGGCCGGAATTCGATCGGCTGGAATCGAAAAAAGAACACCGGATCTACATGATGCGGTTGCATATATTCATCTGATATATAATAGATCGATCAGCTGAGCGGCGTCTTCAGCCGCATGCGACAGGGAGAAATGATGTGAACATCTCAGGCTTGGCGGGCGCTGCTGCGCTTGCGTTCTCGATCTGCGCTGCGGGCGCCGTTGGCGCGGAGGAGCAGAAAACTCACGAATTCACCATGGCCACGAGCTGGGTCGGCGGGCCGATCATGGAGATCGGCGCACAAGGGTTCGCCGACGCCGTGAGAGAGCTCTCCGACGGCCGGATCCAGATCGAGGTTTTCCCCGCCGGCACGCTCGGGCCGGGGCTCAAGGTCTCCGAGACCGTGCAGAACGGCATCGCCGATATGGGCCATCTCTGGTCCGGCTATGACTGGGGCGGCGACCCGACCGCGGTTCTCTTCGGCGGCTACGCCGGCTCCTTCGACGCGGAGCGGATGCTGCACTGGCTCTACCGCGGGGGCGGGGTCGAGCTGTGGGAGGAATGGCGCAAGGAGCAGTTCAACCTCGTCGCCATGCCGGTGTTCATCCGGACGGCGGAGGTCTTTCTCCATTCGCGCAAACCCGTGCGCACGCTGGAGGATCTTCAGGGCCTGAAGCTCCGCACCGCGGGCGCCTGGCTCGAAATGGCCAAGACGCTTGGCGCGGCGCCGGTGACGATGCCGGGCGGCGACGTGTACACCGCGCTGGAGCGCGGCGCGATCGACGCCACCGAATGGGGCACGCTCTGGGAAGATCAGGCCCCCGGCTTTCATCAGGTCACGAAATACGTGATCATTCCCGGCGTTCATCAGCCGACCGCGCCGATGGAGCTGGTTGTCAATCCGGACGTCTGGGCGGAGCTTTCCGAGCGCGATCAGCAACTGATCCGGGACGCCGCGTTCATGACCACGATCAACGCTTGGCTGACGGTGGGTCAGGAAGACGCGAAATCCATCGATTTCTACAAATCGCACGGCAACGAGATCATCGAGCTCGATCCGGAGGTGCAGTATCAGGCGCGCGAGATCGGCCTCGAATGGGCCGAGGGCATCGCCAAGGACAACGCCTGGTTCAAGAAGGTGTTCGAAAGCCAGAAGGAATTCACCGACCTCTGGAAGGACGCTGAAAAATACCGCAACGTGAAAGTCCGCGAAGTCGAGTGACCAGATGACACTCCGGATCATTCGCTGGATCGAGATCCTGACCGAGACGGTCGGGGGGATGGCGGCGCTGCTCGTCGTCCCCCTCGTTCTGGCGACATGCTGGGAGGTCTTCGCCCGCTACGTGCTCGGCGCGCCCACGATCTGGGCGTTCGAGCTCGGCTACATGCTCATGGGCGTGCATTTCCTGCTCGGCGGGGCGATCACGCTCAAGCGGCAGGTGCATGTCCGCATCGACCTGATCTATGCGCGCCTCACGTCGCGGCGGCGCGCGTGGATCGACCTTATCCTCTACTCCTGCCTCATACTTCCCGCCGTCTTTCTGCTCTGCGTCCGGTTCTGGGAGTATACTGCGCACGCCTATGAAATCGGCGAGCTTTCGGGACAGTCCGCATGGAACCCGCCGATCTGGCCGTTCCGCGCGGTCATCGTCTTCAGCTTCATCGTGCTTGGGCTGCAGGTGCTGGCCGAATGCCTCAAATGCGTCAAGGCGATCCGCCATCACGTAACTTATCCGGACACCTGAGCCATGGAAGCATTCCTGATGTTCCCGGCGCTTTTTGCGCTGATTTTCGCCGGGTTCCCTGTGGCGTTCGCGCTTCTCGGGGTGGGGTTCGTGTTCGGGATCTACGCCTTCGGCGACGCCGCCTTCTTCCAGTTCACCCAGAAGATCGAGGACGTCGCCTCCAATTTCGTGCTCGCGGCGGTGCCGCTTTTCGTCTTCATGGGCTCGATGCTGGAGCGCTCCGGCATCGCCGAGCAGCTTTTCAACGCGGTCCATCTCTGGACCAAACGTCTTCCCGGCGGGCTGGCGGTCGGCACGATCGTGATGTGCATCATCTTCGCCGCCTCCACCGGCGTGATCGGCGCGACCGAGACCGTCGTCGGGTTGTTGGCGATCCCGCCGATGATGCGCTACGCCTATCCCAATTCCCTGATATCGGGGACGATCTGCGCCGGCGGCTCTCTCGGCACGATCATTCCGCCTTCGGTCGTGGTCGTGATCATGGGGCCGATCGCGAACGTCTCCATCGGCTCGCTGATGGTGGCGATGATCCTGCCCGGGCTGATCCTCGCCTTGCTCTACATCGTCTATGTCATCGTCGCCTGCCTGATCACGCCGCCGGCTGGCATTGAGGACGAGCCGGACGAGCCGAGCTTCGGCGAGAAGGTGGTCATCACCATCAAGGCGCTCTGGCCGCCGATGTTCATGATCTTCGCGGTTCTCGGGTCGATCATGCTCGGATGGGCCGCTCCGACGGAAGCCGCCGCGCTTGGCGCGATGGGCGCGTTCCTGCTGACGATCATCTACGGCAAGTTCTCGTTCCAGACCCTCTGGGAGGCGTTGATGAAGACGCTGGTCATCACCTCGATGATCATGTTCATCCTGCTGGCGGGAAGCATCTTCACCGGAGTCTATGTCGGCAATGGCGGCATGAAGGTGATGCGTGATGCGATCAATCTGCTCGATGTCGGCTACTGGGGGCTTCTCGCGATCTTCCTCGGGCTCGTGTTCATCGCCGGGTTCTTCCTCGAATGGATCTCGATCCTGCTGATCTTTCTGCCGATCTTCATGCCTTTCGTGTTGGCGGCCGGGATGGACCCGGTGTGGTTCTGCATGCTGGTCCTGATCATGATCCAGACCAGCTATCTCACGCCGCCGATGGCGCCGGCGATCTTCTATCTGAAGGGAGTCGCGCCGCCCGAGATTCAGCTTCGGCAGATGTACGCCGGCGTGACGCCCTTCATCATCATCCAGATCATCGGGCTCGTGCTCGTCGCCAGCTTCCCGGACATTGCGCTCTGGCTTCCGGCGCAGGTCCTGAGCATGAGATAGCGCCCGCGCGCGCTGCGCCCTCCGGCGCATGGCGCCGCCTCAAGGCCCTGGCTGTCGATCGGGATTGGCCGCTGAAACGGGCGCGGCGCGCGCCGCTCCGCCGGCGCGCTTGGCTGGCCGCCGGGCTTCGGTCAGATCGTCGCCCGCGCGAATTCCTCTATATAGTCGATCAACTGGTCGGAGGCGGCGGCCGAGGCGGCCTCGTCGCCATTGGCGACCTCTTCGGCGACGCGTTTGTGCAGCCGGGCGCAGCGCGGCAGGTCCAGGACGTTCTGATAGTGCCGATACCAGAAGCGGCGGGACAACCCGTGAACCAGCTGCATCGCCCCCGCCGCGAAGTCGTTGCGGCTCGCCTCGACGAGCAGGCTGTTGAAGCGCTGATCGAGCCGCATGAAGCCGATATCATCCTCGTTCGCGGCGACAATCTCCAGCGCCGCGGCGATCTCGCGGAATTCGTCGCGCTCATCCGCGCTGGCGCGCTTCGCCGCCTTCCGCGCGATGAGCCGCTCCACCTCGCGCCGGACCTCCAGCAGTTTCAGATGCTCGCCGATATTGATCTTCGTGATCATCACGCCGCGACGCGGCATGATGACGACCATTCCCTCATGGGCGAGCCTCTGAAGGGCCTCGCGCACCGGGGTCCGGCCGATGCCGATCCGCTGCGCAAGCGCGGCCTCCGAAAGAACCTCCCCCGGCTTCAACCGCAGGGTGACGATCTGTTCCTCGAGATGACGATACGCGCGCTCGGTCAGCGACGCGCCGCGCTCACCCGCCGCCGCATCCGAGGAAAGCGCCTCCTCAGTTCGCTCCAGCCTTTGGTCCATCCGCCAGTCGCCTTTCTTCGCGCGATCACACTCCGCCGCCGCGCAGAAGCGGAGTGGCCAGGGAACGGATCAGCGCCCGCGCGCGTCTTTCTTGACCTCTGGGAAAAGCCATAGCGCGAAACACATGAAGGCGCCGAGTCCGAAAAGCAACGCCGGCGACGCGGTCATCCCGATCAGGTCGCGGAAGAACCAGGCGGCGATGGTGGCGATGACGACCATCGCCGTGAGCATGATCTTGATCTTCGGTGGCATGGATTCGTCCTCCTAGCGGGTGAAGGGTGAGGGGAGAAGCAGCAACAGAACGACGGCGAGCGCGGCGATCAGGACAAGCCCTGCGCGAGATTCGCGCAGCCACGCCGGGATCGGCTGCACGGCCGCGGGCGCGGCGAGAAAGGCGAGGCCCGCCGTGATCACCGCCACCGTCCAGGGCAGCTTCGTCGCCGTGAAGATGAGCTCGCCGATCAGCGCGACGAGCGCGAGCGCCGCGGCGTAAACCGCCGCCCCGCCGGCGAACCCCTTGCCGCCTTCCGGTCCCGCCGCGCGCGGCAGGAACGCGCCGACCAGAACCGCTCCAGCCGTCGAGATGAAAGCCGCGCCGGCGAAAATCGCCAGCAACAAAAGATCGAGATCGGCCAACGGGGACATGCGCCGCTCCAAGCTTGCATCAGATATCTATCTGATATATTAGTAAGCCAGATCGGAGAGCCAGACAAGACCAAGATGGAGATCGCCCGAATGCCCGACGAAAAAAGATATTGCGGCGACCGCACGATCGACGGCACCGTCGTTACTGTCGATGGCGCGCCGCTCGACGCGCGCTTCGACATCAAGACGTTCACCGATCACGGCTTCGAGTGGGGGTATGAGGGCGACGGCCCAAGCCAGCTCGCGCTCGCCATTCTCGCGGACCATCTCGGCGACGGCGCCGCGGCGCTGGCCGAAGTTGACGCCTTCATGCGCCGCGTCGTCGCCAATTTCGGCAACGAGTGGGAGATGACGAGCGCGGATGTCCGCACCGCGCTCGAGAACATTCACGCGGCGGTCTGAGCCGGCCGCAGAGACGTCAAGGAGGAACCCATGGAACTCACTGAAAGCCGGATGTCCGATCGGCAGCGCAAATACCGGGAGACTTACCGGGACCGGATCATCGGCTGGTACAATGGTTGGCTGCACATCCTCGTCATCTACCTGATCGGCGCGGCCGCGATGGTGATTTACATCCAGAGCATGGAGAACGTGCGCTGGTATGAGTTCCTGATCATTCCGGTGGTGTTCATCGGCGCGAATTATTTCGAGTGGTTCCTTCACACCTACGTCATGCACCGCCCGCAGAAGAACCGCGCGCTCCGCGCGATCTACACGCGGCATACGCTGATGCATCACCAGTTCTTCACTGATGACGAGATGCGCTTCGCCGATGCGCATGACTGGCGCGTGACCGTCTTCCCGCCTTATGCGCTGGTGACGTTCATGTTCATGTCGATCCCGATCGCGCTGGTCGCGGGGTTCCTCTTCACCGCCAATGTCGGCTGGCTGGTCATGGCCACGACGACGGCGCTCTACCTCAACTACGAGTTCATGCATTTCTGCTGTCATGTGAACGAGAACTGGTTCGTCCGGAACACGCCGTTCATCAACACCATCCGCCGCCATCACACCGCGCATCACAATCAGTCGCTGATGATGGAATGGAACATGAATCTCACCTTCCCGATCATGGACTGGCTCTTCGGCACCACCGATCTGGATCGCGGGCTGATCGGCCATCTCTTCAACGGCTACAGCACCAAGCATCTCAAGAAGAACATGCGAAAGACCGCGCGGACGCCCGACGGGCGCCTTCATGGCGGCGAAGCGACGATCGCCGCCGAATAAGCGTGGCGGATCACGAATGACCGATCGCCGGCGGCCCAGCGTCGCCGGCGTTCTTTTGCGGAACAGGAGGAGCCAAATTGGCCGTCGAGAAGAAGAAGCGGACGATCCAGGACATCAGGGACTCGAAAACGTCCGGCGAGAAGATGGTGTATACGTCGGTTCCCGATTACACATCGGCGCAATGGGCCGAGGCGGCCGGGGTCGATGTCGTCGTCGTCGGCGACAGTCTCGCCATGATCGCGCATGGGCACGCAAACACGATCCCTGCGACGATGGACATGATGGTGATGCATGCGCAATCCGTGCGCCGCGGCGCGCCGAACACGTTCTCGCTCGGCTGCATGCCGTATCAGAGCTACAACACCGTCGACCGCGCGCTGACCAACGCGACCCGCTTCATGCAGGACGCCGGCTGCGACGCGGTGAAGCCGCAGGGCGGCCGAAGCCAGCAGGACATCCTGAAAGCGCTGGTCGCGGCGGGCATCCCGACCGCATCCCATATCGGCATGGCGCCGCACCGGGTCGCGATGTATGGCGGATTCAAGATCCAGGGCCGGACGGCGGAGACGGCGATGGAGATCCTCGAAGACGCGTTCGCGATTCAGGACGCCGGCTGTTTCATGCTCGAGTTCGAGGCGGTGCCGGCGCCGATCGCGCGGCTCATCTCCGAGCAACTCGAGATCCCGACCATCGGCATCGGCGCCGGCGCCGGCACGGATGGGCAGATCCTGCTGAGCTATGATCTCCTCGGGGTCTTCACCGATTTCAAACCCAAATTCACCAAACGCTTCGCAAACCTCACCGAAGTCGCCGTCGGCGGGTTGAAGCAATATGTCGAAGAGGTGAAATCGGGCGCGTTCCCCGACGACGCTCACAGCTACACGGCGAAGCCGGAAGTGGTCGAGCAATTCCGCGACATGATCGAGAAGCGCCGCCAGGTCTGATCCGGGAGAGAGGGCGGGCGCGGCGTTCCGGCGCCCGTCGCGGCGGTCATGAGGCCGCCGCGCGGCGATGGTCCCGATGCGGCGCGCAAATCGAGTTGGCGCGGATCGGCGGATGTTCGCGGAGGGCGGCCAGCGGCTGGAGGATCGGCTGTCGGTCGGGTTTCGTCAGTTGCAGGTCTTTTGCAGAACGAGAAACGTCATCATCGCCATTGGCGGGATCGACGCCATTTCGACGATCTTGAGGTTTGGCTGGCCGAGAACCGCGCTGATGTCGAAATCGGAGTGCCATCCCAGAACATTCGCGAACGGGGCCGAAAGCCGCTCGATCATGGCCAGAAAGCCGCTTTGGCGCGAGAAGTGGTTGGTGATCACGATCCGGCCGCCGGGCTTGCAGACCCGCGCCATCTCGGCGACCACACGCTCCGGCTCCGGCACCACCGAGACGATATGCATCGCGGCGACCGTATCGAATGCGTCATCCGGGAATGAGAGCTGCCGCGCGTCCATCTGATCGAGGCCCTTGATCTGTCTCAGGCCAAGATCGCGCACCTTTTCGCGCGCCTTCTTGAGCATGTCATCGCTGAAATCGATGCCGATGACATGGAGGTCCGGACGATAGTGTGGAAGAGCCAGTCCGGTGCCGACGCCGACCTCCAGAACCTTGGCGCCCTCCTGGCCATTGATGTACCCCACCGCCTTGCGTCGGCCGGCATTGGTCACCGCCCCGAAGGTCTTGTCATAGATCGGCGCCCAGCGGGCGTAGGAGGCTTTGACGGCGTTGATATCCAAAACGGTATCCTCTTCAATTCCCAGTTTTGCGCACTGTCCGGGAAGCCCAGAAGAGGCCCGCGACGTAGGCGACGGTGAGGACGACGAGCGTCGCCCAGAGGTAGGTGAGCAACGCCGACGCCAGGAGAGCCGCTCCTAATACCCAGAACTTTGCATTCTCGCGATAGATCGAGAGATTCTTGAAGGAATATGTGGGGACGCGACTTATCATCAAGAGTCCGATAGCCAAGATGTAGCCGGCGATGAAGGCCGGCGGAATCACGAACATGTCGGAAAACAGAAAAGACACATACATCGGCAACATGGCAAGTATGGCCCCGGCCGGCGACGGCACCCCCACAAAGAAGGCGTTGCTTTTCTCCGTCTCGCGCTTGCTGCTGACATTGAACCGGGCGAGGCGCAGCACGCAGCAGACCGCGTAGCCCAGCACGGCGATCCAACCCGCGCGCGTGAAATCCTGCAGGGCCCAGGCATGTATGATCAGCCCCGGCGCCACTCCGAAATTGAGAAAATCGGCCAGCGAATCCAGTTCCGCGCCGACCGAGCTTTGGCAGCGCAGCAGCCGCGCGAGGCGCCCGTCGATCCCGTCAAGCACGCCGGCCAGAAGAACCAGCCGGACCGCTCTCTCGAAGTCGCCCTGAAAGCCGAAGCGGATCGCCGTCAGCCCTGCGCAGATCGCGGCGATCGTCAGCAGATTGGGCAGAAGATGAACGATCGGCAGGACGTTGGTCTTCTCAGGCAAGCGCTTGACCATGTCTTCAGTCTGTCCAGGTCGGGCGGGCGGCTTCGTCCGACGCAAGATCGGCCAGGACCGTTTCCCCCGCAATCATGGTTTGGCCCGGACTGACGAGAGGCGTCACGCCGTCGGGCAGATAGACGTCCAGGCGCGAGCCGAACCGGATCAGGCCGAATCTCTCGCCGGTTCGAACTTCCTGCCCTTCCCTGACGAAACACATGATGCGGCGCGCGACGAGGCCGGCGATCTGCACCACCGCGATCTGGCGTCCGTCGGGCGTCTCGATGCACAGGCTGTTGCGTTCGTTATCCTCGCTCGCCTTGTCGAGCGACGCATTGAAGAACTTGCCGGGACGATAGGCGATCGCCGTGACCTTCCCGCCGCTCGGCGCCCGGTTCACATGGCAGTTGAAGACGTTCATGAAAACGCTGACCCGGGTCAAAGCCTGGTCCGACATGCCAAGCTCGGGCGGCGGCGCGGCTTTCTCGATCAGCGAGACGACGCCGTCGGCCGGGCTGACGATCAATCCGTCGCGCAGAGGGGAGACACGCGCCGGATCCCGAAAGAAATAGTAGCACCAGACGGTTAATCCGACTGCGATCCAGCCCAGGATTGACGAAACGAGGAATAATCCAAGGGCCGCGGCGGCAAATAACCCGACGAAGCGCCAGCCCTCGGGGTGCATGGGCTTTAGAAAGGTGTCCCGCATCCGCATCGCGTGTCGCTTTCCGTTCAAGGATAGCCGCCTCCTACCCTGAAGTCATATCATCCACAACGCGATTTTATCACGTCGGGCGCGAACGGCGGTCGATTTTCGCTCACGGGCGGGGCGCCGGTCAGGACCGGGGTCGCCGCTTCGGCGTGAAAGGCGCCCATGAAGACGCCCGCATTCACATGGCCGTTCGCCGCTCCGTCACCCGCCGACGCTGGACGATGGAGCCTGAGACCGTCATCAACGTTCCGATCGATCAAACGCTGGGGCGGCGCGCCCAGTCCGACATGGCTACTCCGGGGCTTCCGCCCAGTCGGCCAGTTTCGCGAGGAAGGCGTCGCAGGCGTCGAGTTGGGCGGTTTCGACATATTCGTCGGGCTTGTGCGCCTGGGCGATCGAGCCGGGGCCGCAGATCACGGTCGGCACGGCCAGCATTTCGTCGAACCGCCCGCCTTCGGTTCCGAAGGCGACCTTGCCGTGGTCGTTGCTTCCGGCGAAGCGCTTGGCCAGCGTCGTGATCTCGGCGCCGGGGGCGGTGTCGAGGCCCGGAAACTGCGCATAGACGTCGATCTCGATCCCGGTTTCGGGGGCGATCCGGCGCATCTGCGGCTCAAGCACGGTCGTCGCGTAGGCGCGCAGCTCTTCGACCAGGGCGTCGGCGTCCTCGGCGGGCAACACGCGGAACTCGCAATCGAAATGGCAGAGATCGGGGACGATGTTCAGCGCGGCGCCGCCCGCGACGATGCCGGTGTGGGCGGTGCTGTAGGGCACGTCGTAGGCCGCGTCGCGCCCGCCGGATGTCGCGAGGCGCTGTCCGATCTCGCGGATCTTCACGATCATCAGGGCGGCGTAATCGATCGCGTTGACCCCTTGGGGGGCCAGCGACGAATGACAGCTGAGCCCGCGCACGGTCACGCGCATGGACCGTTTGCCCTTGTGGCCGATCATCACCTTCATCAGCGTGGGCTCTCCGACGATGCAGAAGGCGGGGCGAACGGGCTCGACCTGAAGCGCCTTCAGAAGGCCGATGACGCCGACGCAGCCGACCTCTTCATCATAGGAGAACGCCAGATGCACGGGGTGGGTCAGATCGCGCGCCGCCAGACCCGGAACCGCAGCCAGCGCGCAGGCGAGAAAGCCCTTCATGTCGCATGACCCGCGCCCATAGAGACGCCCGTCGCGGGGCTCAAGGGAGAACGGGTCGCTGCTCCAGTCCTGTCCGTCGACGGGCACGGTGTCGGTATGCCCGGACAGAATGACGCCGGGCTTGTCGGCGGGGCCGATCGTGGCCCAGAGGCTCGCCTTCTGGTTTGTCGCATCCGGGACCCGGCGGCTGGCGACGCCATGGGACGACAGATACGCCTCGACATACTCGATCAGGGGCAGGTTCGAGTTTCGGCTGGTGGTGTCGAAGGCGACCAGATCCGCAAGGAGTTCTCTACTTGTTGGGGTGGGCATGGGGAGCCTTTCGCATCTGCGCTTAAGGGATCGTCGGATACGCCGCCCGGTCCAGGCTGGCGCGTGTCAGTTCGATGAAGGCAAGCGTCGCGGCCGAGGGCGCGCGGCTCGACGGCAGCAGGAAATTGGTGCTGTAGCCGATTTCGGGCAGGAAGGGGCGCACGGCCACGTCGCGGCCGACCTGGTGGATGATGGGAAACGGATTCACCAACGAGACGCCCAGACCTTCGCGCACAAACTCCAACGCCGAGACGTTGGTCGCCGTCTCGATCACGATCCGGCGGGACACGTCGGCGCGCTCGAACAGGCGGTCGATGGTGACGCGGCTGGAATGGCGGCGCGTCAGGGCGATGAAATCCTCGCCTTCCAGATCCTCGGCGCGGATGACGTCCCGCGCCGCCAGGTGATGCGCGGCGGGCACGAGACAAATCGCCTGGGTCGAGAGCAGCGGCTCGAAGTGGATGCCGTCGTGCGTTGGGGTCGAATCGGTCAGCCCGACGTCGAACCGGCATTCGGCCACGCCCGTCACCAGGCTGTCGCTGGCGATGACCTCGAAGCTGATCGTGAGCTTGGGGTTGCGCCGCCTCAGCGCCGCGATCCGTCTGGGGAGAAAGCGGTGCGCGATGGTCGGGGGCGCCACGATGGCCAGAGCGCCCTGATGGGCCCGGCGGGGCGCGTCCGCATGGTTGGCGATCTGGTCCAGCGTGGCGAAAACCGGGGCCAGCTGTTCGTTGATCGACAGCGCCTCGACGGTGGCGACCAGACGGCCGCCCGAACGCGTGAACAGGGAGAACCCCAGCCGCTCCTCAAGCCGCGCCAGGCGGCGGCTGACGGCGGATTGAGAAATGCCCAGCACGCGCGCCGCGCTGACCGCGGTGCCGACACGCACGAGAGCCTGAAGGACTTCCAGTTCGCGCAGGGTGATCCCGGACCTGCGGTCCTGAATGTCGTCGCCGATGTCGAAACGCCCCATTGTCCCCGACCAGACCGCGCCCGCGATTCAACCGATCGTTTCAGGCCCGCAACGCGGTCCTGCGACCCCCCAAGACGAACCTATGACCTAATCGCATAGAAATTCGAGATTGACATTTGATTATCTCATAATAGCGTGAATGCCAAGCTGAATTCCATCGGCGGCGGTCCGCGCCGGGGCGGAAAATCGAAACGACAAAATCGAAAATCAAAGCGACAGCTACCAACAGGAAGGACTGAACAGTGAGAGCATCAACACTGCCGATCATCGCGGGGATCGTCGCGATCGGCGTCGCGCCGGCCTTCGCCCAGGAGCTCACCATCGGGGTCAAGTCCGAACCGACGTCGATGGACCCGCAGTTTCATCAGCTGTCGTCGAACATTCAGGTCCACAAGAACGTGTTCGAGGCGCTGACGAAGCAGGACGCCGTTCAGAAGGTCAGCCCCGGCTTGGCCAGCGAATGGGAGGCGCTGGACGATCTCACCTGGCGCTTCAAGCTGCAGGACGGCGTGAAGTTCCATAATGGCGCCGCCTTCACCGCGCGGGATGTGATCTATTCCTTCTGCCGGGTGCCGCTGGTCGAAAATTCACCGTCCGCCTTCACCATCTACACCGGCACCATCGCCGACATGACCGCCGAGGACGACCACTCGCTTATCATCAAGACGACCAGCACCAACCCGCTTCTGCCGGCCGAGCTTTGGAGCCTGGCGATCGTTTCGGCCGACGCGCTGGGAGCCGAGGACGAGGTCACATACCGGCCCGACGGCGCCTGCGAGGGGATGGGCGATGTGCCCCAGGCGCCGGCGTTCAACTCGCCCGACGTGGCGGTGGGAACCGGGCCCTACAAGCTGGACGCCTACACCCGCGGCGCGGAACTGGTGCTGACCCGAAACGATGAGTACTGGGGCGGGACGCCAGACTGGGCGCGCGTCGTGATGCGGCCCATCACCAGCGAAGGCCCCCGGGTCGCGGCGCTGCTGGCCGGCGACATCGACATGATCGAATCGCCGCCCATCCAGGACATTCCGCGCATCGAAGGGGCCGGGTTCAAGATCGTCGACGCGCTGTCGAACCGGATCATCTATCTCGCCATGCGCCAGGAAGAGGGCGCGCCGAGCATTTCGGGAACCGACGGGAAGAACCCGCTGATGGACAAGCGCGTCCGCGAGGCGATCTCGCTGGCGATCAACCGCGAGGCCATCGCCGATCGGATCATGGGCGGCTTCGCGCAGCCCGCCGGCGAGCTGCTGCCGCCGCCGATGTTCGGCACCTCGAGCCGCCCGGTGGACGCCTATGACCCGGATCGCGCCAAGGCGCTGCTGGCCGAGGCGGGCTATCCCGACGGGTTCACCATCACCCTCGGCACGCCGAACGACCGCTACATCAACGACGAGCAGGTCGCCCAGGCGGTGGCCCAGATGATGGCGCGGATCGGCATCACGATGAATGTCGACGCCACCACCGCCAGCCAGTTCTTCTCGCGCCGCAACGCGCTTGATTTCCCGATCTACATGGCGGGCTGGGGCGCGGCCTCGGGCGAGATGTCGTCGCCGCTGAAATCGCTGGTCGCGACCTATAACGCCGACACCGGGATGGGGCCGACGAACGCGGGGCGCTATTCCAACCCGGAGATGGACAAGGTGCTGCTGAAGGCGATGTCGACCATCAACGACGATGAGCGCGACAGCCTGCTGCAACAGGCGGAGACGATGGTCCTGGACGATTACGGCATACTTCCGCTGCACTTCGAACAGACCGTCTGGGCGATGAAGGCCGATCTGGACTACGAGCCGCGCGTCGATCAGTACACGATGGCGTCCGAAGTGAAGCCGGCCAAGTGAGCCTGACCTTCGGCGCCCGCGGTTCGCGGGCGCCGACCTCTTTTTTCCGATGCGGCCACACGGGGAGACCGGAATGACCGTCTATCTCGTCCGGCGCTTTGGTCAGAGCCTTCTCGCGGTCGCCGCGATGGCGGTGCTCGTCTTCGTGGGCGTCTATTTCATCGGCAACCCGGTCGACGTGCTGATCAATCCCGAAGCGACGCAGGCGCAGATCCTCGCCACGACCGAACGGATGGGGCTCGACAAGCCGCTCTATCAACAATTCGGCATCTTCATCTGGAATGTGCTGCACGGCGATCTCGGCACCTCTTTCGTCTACGGGCGCCCTGCGCTCGATATCATTCTCGAACGGCTGCCCGCGACGATGGAGCTGGCCATGGTCGCGCTGGTCCTGTCGGTCGGCCTCGGCGTCCCTCTGGGGGTCTGGGCCGGGCTGCGGCCCCACAGCATCGCGGGCAAGACCATCATGGGCGGGTCGATCCTGGGGTTTTCACTGCCGAATTTCTGGCAGGGGATGCTGTTGATCCTGGTTTTCGCCGTCCTGCTGGGATGGCTGCCCGCGGGTGGGCGCGGCCAGACGACCGAGATTCTGGGCATGCATGTCAGCTTTCTGACGCTTGACGGGCTCTCGCATCTGATTTTGCCGGCGATCAATCTGGCGCTTTTCAAGATGTCGCTGATCATCCGCCTCGCCCGCGCCAACACGCGCGAAGTCTGCCTCCAGGATTACGTCAAATTCGCCCGCGCCAAGGGGCTTTCGGGCCGGCGCGTGGTGCTGGTGCATGTGCTCAAGAACATCATGATCCCGGTCGTGACGATCATCGGCCTTGAACTGGGCTCGATGGTGGCTTTCGCGATCGTGACCGAGACGGTCTTCGCCTGGCCCGGAATGGGCAAGCTGCTGATCGATTCGATCAACCTTCTCGACCGGCCCGTGATCGTGGCCTACCTGATGCTGACCGTCCTGATAATCGTCGCGATCAACCTGCTGGTCGATGTGATCTATTCGCTGCTCGACCCCCGGATCCGGCTTTCGGAGATGAAGGGATGACCGACGTCGCCGCCAACGCGCCGCTGCGCATCGATGGTTTCTTCAAACGGGTCGCCAAGGAGTTCGTCGAGGACCCCGTCGCAATCGGCGGGCTGGTTCTGTTCATTCTGATCGCGGTGATCGCCGTCGCGGCGCCGTGGATCGCGCCGCAGAACCCCTATGACCTGGCGCAACTCGACATCATGGATGGCGGCCTGCCGCCCGGCGAGGTCAGCTTCGGAACCGGCCAGACCTATTGGCTGGGCACCGACCAGCAGGGCCGCGACATGGCTTCGGCGATCATGTACGGCCTGCGCATCAGCCTCCTGGTGGCGTCGGTGTCACTGGGCCTGGCCATCACGATCGGCACCGTGGTCGGCGTGACGGCGGCCTATTTCGGCGGGCGGCTCGATTCCTTCATCATGCGGATTGTCGATCTGCAGCTCTCCTTCCCGGCGATCCTGATCGCGCTGATCCTGCTGGCGCTGCTGGGCCGCGGGGTCGACAAGGTGATCCTGGCGCTGGTGATCGTGCAATGGGCCTATTACGCGCGCACCGTCCGCAGCTCCGCCATCGTCGAGCGGCGCAAGGATTACATCGAGGCCGCGCGCTGCCTGGCGTTGTCGAACCGGCGCATCATGTTCCGCCATCTGCTCCCCAATTGCGTGCCGCCGCTCATCGTGGTCGCGACGGTGCAGATCGCGCAGGCCATCGCGCTGGAGGCGACGCTGTCCTTTCTCGGCGTCGGCGTTCCGATCACCGAACCGTCGCTGGGGCTGCTGATCGCCAACGGCTACGATTTCCTGCTGTCGGGCCGCTACTGGATCAGCCTGTTTCCCGGCATCGCGCTGGTGATCACGATCATCGCCATCAATCTGGTCGGCGACCGGCTGCGCGACGTTCTCAATCCGCGGCTCTCTTCATGACCAGACTTCTCGAAATTCGCGATCTGCAAACGCATTTTTTCACCCGCGACGGCGTCGCCAAGGCGGTCGACGGGGTCAGCCTGTCGCTGGATCGGGGCGAGATTCTGGGCCTTGTCGGGGAATCCGGATCGGGCAAGTCGGTCACCGGGTTTTCGATTCTCGGGCTTGTCGATTCGCCGGGCCGGGTGGTTTCGGGGCAGATCCTGTTCAACGGCGCGGACCTGGTCGCGGGCGGCGAACAGGTGCTGCGCCCGCTGCGGGGCAAGCGCATCGCGATGATCTTTCAGGATCCGATGATGACCCTGAACCCCGTGCTCCGGATCGACACCCAGATGATCGAGACCGTCCGCGCGCATGAAGACGTATCGCGCGCCGCGGCGCTGGAGCGGTCGCGCGAGGCCCTGGCCGCGGTCGGGATCTCGTCGCCGGGCGAACGGCTGGAAAGCTATCCGCACCAGTTTTCGGGCGGGATGCGGCAGCGGGTGGCCATCGCAATCGCGCTTCTGCACAAGCCGGATCTGATCATCGCGGACGAGCCGACCACCGCGCTCGATGTCACCATACAGGCGCAGATCCTGTCCGAAGTGCAGACGCTTTGCGCGGAATCGGGCACCGCGCTGATCTGGATCACCCATGATCTCGCCGTCGTGTCGGGCCTGGCCGACCGTCTCGCCGTGATGTACGCCGGCCGCATCATCGAAGAAGGCGCGACGGCGCAGGTGATCGCCCGGCCGATGCATCCCTACACCAGAGGCCTGATCGAGAGCGTCCCCCAGGGCAAGCGCCACGGGGCTCTCCTGACTCAGATCAAGGGAATGACGCCGTCATTGCTGAATCTGCCCTCCGGCTGCAAGTTCAGGCCGCGCTGTCCGCGCGCCGACGACGCCTGCCTGACGGAGCCGTCGCTCGACGCGCAGAGCGCGGACCATCGGGTCCGCTGCGCGCATCCGCATCTTGAAAGCCGCCAGGGGGTTTCCGCCTCGTGACCACGCCACCGATCATCGAGATCGACAACGTCTCAAAACGCTTCGTCAAGGAGCTGGACATCGCCGAGCGGACCGCCCGCCGGCTGGGCTCCTCCATCCGGCCGCTGACGGTTCACGCCGTCGATGGCGTCAGCCTTGCGGTGAAAGGCGGGGAGGTGCTGGGCCTCGTCGGCGAATCCGGCTGCGGAAAATCCACTCTGGGCCGCATGGTGGCGGGGCTGCTTTCGACCACCGAGGGGCGCATTCTCTATCGCGGGCAGGACGTGGCCCGCCTGGAGGGGGCCGCCGCGCGCGAGGCCGCGCTGAGGATCCAGATGGTGTTTCAGGACCCGATGTCGTCGCTGAACCCCCGGCTTCAGGTGCGCGACATCGTCGGCGAGGCGCCGCGCGTGCACGGTATCGCGCCCCGGCGCGAAATGGCGGCCTATGTCGAGGAGCTTCTCGAACAGGTCGGCCTCGATCCGTCGATGGGCAAGCGGTATCCGCACCAGTTCTCGGGGGGGCAGCGCGCCCGCATCGGCATCGCCCGCGCGCTCGCCGTCAAGCCCGATTTTCTGGTTTGCGACGAATCCGTCGCCGCGCTCGATGTCTCGATCCAGGCGCAGGTTCTCAACCTCTTCGTGGGGCTGCGCGAGGCGTTCGATCTGACCTATCTTTTCATCAGTCATGATCTCGGCGTGGTCGAGCATATCTCGGACCGGATCGCCGTCATGTATCTCGGCCGCCTGGTCGAGTTGGGCGAGGCCGAGGATCTGATGGCCCGCCCGAACCATCCCTATACGCAGGCGCTGGTCGCCGAGATTCCGACATTCGAGACGGGAAAGCGGATCTATTCCGCCATCAAGGGCGAGATCCCCTCGCCGTTGCACCCGCCGACGGGCTGCCATTTCCATCCGCGCTGCCCGCACGCCCATGACCGCTGCCGCGTCGAGGCGCCCGCCCTGAAGGAAGTGGCGCCCGGGCGGCTCTCGGCGTGCCATCTGAATGACAGGGCCGGCTGACCCGACAACGCGCCGGGCGACCCGGCGACAGAACGCCCAAGGAGACGGTGCGATGCGAAACGAGAATCCGATCTGGCCGCTGGTCGACGAAAGGCGCGAGGCGTTCATCGGCCTGGCCGACCGCGTGTTCGACATGCCTGAGGTCGCGTATACCGAAACGCGGTCCTGCGCCGAGCACACCGCGATGCTGCGCGAGCAGGGCTTTCGCGTGCAAGAGCATCTGGCGGGCATCCCGACGGCGGTGATGGGCGAGGCTGGCGAGGGCGGCCCGGTGATCGCCATTCTGGGCGAATACGACGCTCTGCCGGGCCTCAGCCAGCAGCCCGGCCTGGCCGAGCCCAGACAGATCAGCGAAACCGGCTATGGCCACGGCTGCGGCCACAACCTTCTCGGCTCGGCCGCGCTCTCGGCCGCCACGGCCGTCAAGGATTGGCTGGAGGCCGAAGGCCTGCCGGGCCGCATCCGCTATTATGGCTGCCCGGCGGAAGAGGGCGGCGCCGCCAAGACGTATATGGTCCGCGACGGACGATTCGACGATGTCGATATCGCCATCACCTGGCATCCGGCCAGCTTCAACGCGGTGGACGACATGCGGTCGCTGGCGAACACCCGGATCGACTTCACCTTCACCGGCAAGGCGTCCCACGCCGCCGGCGCCCCCGAACTGGGGCGGTCGGCGCTGGATTCCGTCGAATTGATGAACATCGGCGTCAACTACCTGCGCGAGCACATGCCCGACGCCGCCCGCGTCCATTACGCCTATCTTGACGCCGGCGGCGAGGCGCCGAACGTGGTGCAGGCCAAGGCGACCGTGCGCCAGTTGATCCGAAGCCCCGACCTTCAGGGCCTGCAATCGCTGGTCGAGCGTGTCCGCAGGATCGCCGACGGCGCCGCGCTGATGTCCGGCACGACCGTCACCTCGCAGGTGTTCTCGGCGGTGTCCAACCTGCTCGGCAATCGCCCGCTGCAAGAGGCGATGCAGGCCGAGTTCGACGCTCTCGGCCCGGCGCCGTTCGACGCCGACGACATCGCCTTCGCCGCCGAAATCCGCAAGACCCTCTCCCGCGAGGAGATCGCCGACACCTTCCAGCGCCTCGCGATGAAACCGGATTACGATCTGGCGCTCTGCGACTTCATCGCCCCGCTGGACAGGCCGTTCATGGGCGGGATGGGATCGACCGATGTGGGCGATGTCAGTTGGGCGGCGCCGACCGTCCAGGCGCGGGTGGCGACCTGCGCTATCGGCACGCCGCTTCACACCTGGCAACAGACCGCTCAGGGCAAGACGTCGGCGGCGCACAAGGGGATGCTGCATGCCGCCAAGGTGATGGCGGCGACCGCGCGCCGCGCCCTGCGCGACGACCGGCTGCGGGCCGCGGCGCGAAAGGCCCATGCCGAGCACCTGAAGGAGTTCCCCTACGCCTGCCCGATCCCTCCGGAAACGAAACCGCCGATCGCCGCGGAATGACCGGAGACCTTGAGAGCCGCGTCTTCGGAACCGGGCCTTGAGAGACTGACGATCGACCTGCGCGGCGCGGCGCTCAATTCATGATCTTGATGTCGAACAGCCAGGCGATCAAGGGAACCGGCGCGACCGCCAGGCCTATCGTCAACAGCGTGGCGGCGGGGCGGAACAGGCGGCTCAGGCCCGCCATGAACAGGATGCCGCCGCCGCCGCCGATGAGAGAATTGCCGGGCAGGTTGACCAGCGCGGCGAGCAGGAGATAGCGATAGCGCGAGACAAACGGGCGCGCCCACGCCGGCGCCCGGCTTCGCAGCATCTGGACTCTTTCCTCGCTGGTGAGTGGAGCGATCCGATCCAACAGCGCGCAGGCGCGGCGCATCCGCATGTCGGCCAACATGCCGTGCAGGCGCGAGTAGGGGAGCCATGCCCCGGCGGCGTAGGCGGCCCCCAGCCCCATTATGGTCGCGGCGTAGATAAGCGGCGAGATCGGGGCCCCTTCCATGGCCATGAGCAAGAGCCCGAGTTCGACACCGGGCACGAAGGGGATGGCGATGAGCAACGCGTAGGTCAGCACCAGCGCGATCAGCACTCCTGTCCGGGCGTGGGGATTCCCCGAGATGGAGAGATGCGCCGCCCAGCCGATCAGAAGATGAACGCCATACGCGGCCAGCAGCAGGACGGCGATCCTCAGAAGAATGCGGATCGTCGCGCCCTTTGGCTCGGGCGCGGGGGGGAGGTCGGGCTCACCCGCCATCGGCGGTCGTTACAGGGGGATCGCCATCGACAAGCGTCAGAACGCGATCACGCCAGGAATGGCCCGACGACCGGGCGCGACTCCCCGCGCGGTCGCGCCCGGTCGCGGGCGCGCAAAGCCCGCCGCGACGGCGCGCCCGAGGCCTGCTGACGCCAAGACCAGTTTGAACGACAACCGTATCCTTGCTCCCTCAGCGTTCTTGAGCGCATTTCAGCGGCGGCCGCGCCGGCGAAGGCGAAATGAGCCGCCTCCCGGCGCACTGTAAGGATTAACACCCCGGACACGAGAGCGACTCAATCGTCGTTCATCCTTCTCCCGCCGATTGTGAACCAAATTTTCGTGAAGTCGCCCGTGAGCCGGTTCCGACCTTGCAGCGGGCCTCCATGCGCCTTGGCCGCGTCCTCCTCTCGGCAGGATGCGGGTCATGAGCGTGATCGCGAGGGCGACCGGCGGTCTTGTCGATGGCGCGCCGATACGCGCCCTCCGGCGCCCCGGGTTGCGGCGGGCAGCTTCAGCCATGGCCCGTCGGGCGAGGTTTCCGGAGTTCCGGGCGCGTTTCTCAGCGCGCTGCGCGGCGGGTCTGACGCGCCCGCGCCGTCATGCGATCGACCAGCGGCGCAGCATCTGCTCCGACAGATCGACGAGGTCGGGCGAAACGAAGTCCGGCTGCGGCGCCTGCTCCGCCGGGAACGGGGCGTTATGGGGCCGTGTCACCAGCGCGCCCAGCCACCCGGCGGACTGGGCGCCGATCGTGTCCCAGACGTGACAGGCGACCAGACACAGGTCCGACGGCTGAACATCCATCTCCGTCGCGACGTGAGCGTAGGTTTCGGGGGCCGGTTTGAATTTCCGGACGGCGTCGACGCTGAGCGAGCGCTCGAAGAACCCGCCGATCCCGGCGCGCTCGAGCGGCGAAGGGCCCGGCCCGGGCGCCGAGTTGGTGAATGTCGCCAGGCGCAGGCCCGCATCCCGCAGCCGGGTCAGGGCGGGGACGACGTCGGGATGGGCGGGGAGCGCGCCCATGCGTTCCTTCAGCTCATCAATGTCCTGGTCGGTCACGGGCGTGTTCTTCGTTCGCCCGATCATGCGCAAGGCTCCGACGGCCAGCGCGCCAAACGGCGTATAGAGCCCGGAGAGGGTCATGGTCTGGGAATAGAGGACCAGCTGCGCGAACCATTCCCGCATGACGGATCCATCGTTGAACACGCGGTCGAACAGAGGCTCCAGCGTGGTGATGTCGAGCAGCGTTTCGTTTACATCGAACACAATGACGGAGGGTGTCTTGGCGTTCATTGAAATGTCCTCGGTGTCGAATGTTTCGCCCGCGGCCGATTCCGGCCGCGCCATGTCAGGATAGGAACGAACGAGAGGTCTGAACACACCCGATTGACGGCCCGTTCATTCGCAATCGATGGGCGCCGCTCAAGACCATCGGGGCCGCCCTGAAGACGGCGCCGATGCGGCGGCGATGACCCGGTTTGCGCCGAGAGCGCATCGGAGCGCCGGCGGCTGGAGGCCGGAGGGAATCCGGTCCCCGACCGTAGCGGTTGGGCTTCCGCCCGGGGCGCTATCGCGCGCCGCTCGGCCCTGTCGCTCGCGGGGCGTTCACGCCGCCAGCGGCGCCTATCGGATGACCAGCACGGGAATGGTCGTCTTGACCAACACTTCCGACGTCTGGCTTCCGAGCAGCAATTTCTGCACGCCGCGTCGGCCATGCGAAGACATCACGATGAGGTCGCAGCTCCGGATTTCGGCGAACCTGACGATGGCTTCGGCCGGCGCGTCATCGATCTCATGCGTCAGGTCCACTGTGATGCCGTGTTCACGCGCGCGCTCCCTGATGAAGGCGAAACGCTCCTTCATGAGGTTGTCGATCTGTTGATCGTAGCGGGTGGCGGCGTTCTCGACGCCGGCCAGTTGAGCCGCGCGCGCCGCTTCCGGGCGCAGGGGCTCCGAAACCGTCAGGACCGTAATCTTCGCGCCGAGCTGTTTGGCGAGCGCCAGACCATGCTCGAGCCCCTTTTGGGCAAGCTCGGATCCATCGGTCGCAACCAGAATGTGTTTGTACATTCGCACCTCCATGTAGAGCCTGCGTCTCGGCTCGGTCCATGCATCATCTATAGAACAATCCGAGGCGATGGACAGCAGGCGTCTCACGGCCTGCTCTCCCGGCGGCCTCGTTTATCGGTCGGCGCCGCCCAGGTTTCGGCCCTCCTTTGGCCGGTTGGCGCATGCCTGCGCCGTCACCCCGCCGAGATCGATCGGCGAAACAGGATCAGGCTGGCGGCGAGGAACCCCGCGCCCAGAATGAAGGTCCAGAAGAATTCCGGCCAGACGATCGCGAAATCGGCGCCGCGATAGGTGATGGCGATGGCGAACTCCATGAAATGGCGCGAGGGAAGCAGCCAGGTGATGGGCTGCAGCCACAAGGGCTGACTTTCAATGGGCGCGACGCCGCCCGACAGAATCATGATCGGCATGATGACCAGCATCAGGAGCAGCGCGAATTGCGCCATGGTCCGCGCCAGGATCCCCAACAGCACCCCGATCGACGCGGCGGCGAAGAGATAGATCGCCGCGCCCGCCAGCAGCAATCCTTCGGATCCGGCGAACGGCACCTTCAGCGCGCCTTCGACGACAATGAAAAGAGAAAACACGAAGGCCGCGAAGATCACGAGACTGTTGGCGACGATCTTGGCGAACGCGATCTCGATCGCGGTGACCGGCATCAGCAGAAGATGCTCGATCGTGCCGTGTTCACGCTCGCGGATCACGGCCGCGCCGGTGAGAACGATGGTCAGCATCGACAGCGCGTTCAAGAGCGAGGAAATCGACCGCAACCACACCGCATCGCCCGCCGGGTTGAATGACCGGCGCAGCACCAGGTCGATGGGCGGCGCCTGAACGATGTCGTGACCGGCCGCGAAACGGTTGATTTCCTCATTGAACGTGGCCGTCAGATAGCCGGCGCCCACGGCGGCGGCCTGCGTTTTGGTGGCGTCGATGTTGAGCTGCAAGGAGGGCGTGCGCCCGGCGCGCACATCCGCCTCGAATCCGGCGGGGATCACCACGACGAAAACCGTCTCGCCCCAATCCATCATCCGGTCGATCTGGTCGGCGGTGGTCTCGAGCGGCGGCAGATAGCGCGGCATCTGAAGGGAGGTCTGAAGCGCGCGGCTGAGCGCGGACCGGTCCTCGTCGACGAAGGTGACGGACGCCTTGTTGAGCGTTTCCCCCTCGCTGGCGCTTTCGATGTAGAGACCGGGCCCGAAAGAGTAGATGACCAGGAGCAGCAGGATGGCTTCGCGCCAGAGCGTGCGGAACTCCTTGATCATCAGCCAGAAGACGTTCGCGACGCGCCGCATTCCTCACGCCTCCTGCTTTTTCATGAACAGGACCGCCACCGCTACGAAGACCGGCGCGAAGAGAGAGATCAGCAGGATATTGGGGCCGAGCTGCTCAAAGCTGAGCCCCTTGGCGAAGGCGCCGACGCTCATCTGCATGAAATAGTTGGTGGGCCAAAGCTGCCCCATGAGCCGCCCGGCCCCCTCCAGTGTCGAGACCGGCTGCGTGAGGCCTGAAAACTGCACGGTCGGCATCATCGCCAGCACCATGGTCGCGAAAACCGCGGCCACCTGGCTGCGCACGAACACCGCAACGATCAGGCCGAACCCGGTCGCCGCCGCCACATAGGCGAGCGCTCCCAGCGCCAGCGCCAGCGCCGAGCCTTTGAGCGGGACGCCGAACAGGAACACCGCCATGCCGGTCAGAATCAGCCAGTTGACGAAACCGACGCCGATATAGGGCAGCTGCTTCCCCAGCAGATACTCCAGTTTGCTGGTGGGGGTGACATAAAAATTGGTGATGGTGCCGATCTCGCGTTCGCGGCTGACGCTGACCGCCATCAGGATGGCGGGAAACAGCATCAGCAGGATCGCGGGCACCGACGGGGCCATCGCAGGCAGCGATTCAAAGCTTGGATTGTAGCGATACCGGGGCTCGATGTTGACGATGGGCTGCGCCATGCCCTCCAGGCCGGCCGCCGCGGCGCGCGTCGCCAGGAACGCGCCGTGCGCGCCCTGCACGTAGCCCTCGACCGTCGCCGCGCGAATGGTGTCGGCCCCGTCAATCCACGCCGCCACGCTTGTGGGCCGCCCAGCGGTGACGGCGCGGCCGAATCCGGCCGGGATCTCGATGGCCAAAGTGATTTCACTGGTGACCATCCGGCGCTGCAATTCCGCGACGCTGGCGACCTCCGGGACCTCTTCGAAATAGGTCGAGCCAGAGAAATTGGCCAGATAGGCGCGGCTTTCGGGCGTCCGGTCCAGATCATAGGCGGCGTATTTCAGCCCGTTGACGTCCATTGAGATGCCATAGGCGAACAGCAGCATCAAAAGCATGCTGCCGACGAACGCGAAGGCCAGGCGGATCGGGTCGCGCATCACCTCCAGCGCCTCCCGGCGGCTGACGGCCAGAAGCCGCGTCAGCCCGGCGCCGCGTCGGCGCCGCGGCGGCGTGGGCGCGCCGCCGCTCAGCCTTTCGGGCGCGGCGCCGGGGGCGTCCATCGCCTCCGTGATATAGCGGATGAAGGTCTCGTTCAGCGATGTCGAGCCGCCCTCGGTCGCCAGATTTTCGGGCGTGTCGCACACCAGCACATCGCCCGCATGCATCAGGCTGATCCGGTCGCACCGCATGCCCTCGTTCATGAAATGGGTCGAGATGAAGATGGTCACCTTGTCGCGCCGCGACAGCTTGGCGAGCGACTCCCAGAACTCATCGCGCGCCACCGGATCGACGCCCGATGTCGGCTCGTCGAGGATCAGCATGTCCGGGCCGTGGATGATCGCGCACGCCAGCGACAGGCGCTGCCTCAGCCCCAACGGCAAGTCGCCCGCAAGCGAATCCGCGTGCGAGCGAAGGTCGAATTCATCCAGAAGCGCGATGATGCGAGGTTCGATGGCGGCGGGCGGCATGTGGAACAGGCGCGCGTGCAGGCTCAGATTCTGGCGCGCCGTAAGCTCGCCATAGAGCGAGAAGGATTGAGACATGAAACCGACGCGCCTGCGCGTCTCGATGTTGCGCGCGTCGGCCTTTTCGCCGAACAGCCACGCCTCGCCCTCGCTGGGGGCCAGGAGGCCGGTCAGCATCTTCATCGTGGTGGTCTTGCCGCAGCCGTTCGAGCCGAGAAAACCGAATATCTCGCCGCGCCGGATCTCGAAACTCACATCATCGACGGCGGTGAAATCGCCAAACCGTTTGGTCAGGCCCTTGGCCACGATCACCGGCCCGCCTGCGTCCCTGTCCTCCAGCGGCGCCATCTTCACCGGATCGCGCTTGCGCTGCTTGCTTTCGGGCAAGAGCGACACGAACGCCGCTTCCAGGGTGTCCTCGCCGGTCTCGGCGCGCAGTTCAGCCGGCGCGCCGGTGGTGAGGATGCGCCCGTCGTCCATGGCGGCCAGCCAGTCGAAGCGGTCGGCCTCCTCCATATATGCGGTCGAAACCAGCACGCTCATCCCCGGACGGTCGGCTCGGATGTCGTCGATCAGGTCCCAGAACTGACTGCGCGACAATGGATCGACGCCTGTGGTCGGCTCGTCCAGGATCAGAAAATCGGGGTCGTGAATCAGCGCGCAGCACAGGCCGAGTTTCTGTTTCATGCCGCCTGACAGTTTTCCCGCCGGACGGGTCAGGAACGGATCCAGCCCGGTGGCCCGCGTCAGTCGGTCGATCCGCCGCCGCCGCTCCGTCCCGCCATGGCCGAACAGGCGGCCGAAGAAGTCGAGGTTCTCGAAAACGCTCAATTCCTGGTAGAGGTTCTTGCCGAGGCCCTGCGGCATGTAGGCGATGCGGGCGAACACCGCCTCGCGCCGGCGGCGGTCGGCCATATCCTGGCCCAGCACCGTCACCGCGCCCGCCTGAATCTTGCGGACCCCGGCCAAAAGGGCGAGCAAGGTGGATTTCCCTACCCCGTCCGGTCCGATCAGCCCCAACATCTTTCCGGCCGGCAGAGCCAGCGTCACGTCATCGAGCGCCAGGACCTCGCCATAGCGATGCGTGACGGTCTGGACGCGGGCGACCGAGGCGACCGGCATCGCTCAGCCTCCCGGCAGCTTGTCGGCGGGGATCGGCTGGCCCACGAACTCGGCGGGCCAGGGCAGGCTCTCGGCCCCCGCAAGCCGGATATAGGCGACCCCCCGCAAACCGGTCTTCACCTGTTCGATATAGGCCTTCACCAGTTCCTCGGGCAGGCGAACCTTGACGCGGAACATCAGCTTTTCACGCTCGCTGGCGGTCTCCACCTGCTTGGGGGTGAACTGCGCCTCGGGCGAGACGAAACTCACATAGGCGGGAATCGCGTAGGGAATGCTGTCGAGCCGGATCCGCGCTTCCGCGCCGATGCCCGTGCGCATCGCCTGATCGGCCGGCAGGAACGCCTCCATGTAAACCTGGGACAGGTCCAGCAGGGTGACGACCTTGCCGCCGGCGCCCAGAACCTCGCCCGGCTGGGCCAGACGATAGAGGATGCGGCCGAACACCGGCGCGGTCAGGGTGGCGTCGGCGACCTGCGCCTCGAATTGAGCGACAAGCGCGGCGGCGGCCTCCACGCTGCGCTCGGCGGTGTTCAACTGGGCGATCGCCGCGTTCAGAGCGGCCTCGGCCGTGGCGAGGCGGGTTTCCTTCTCATTCGCGAGCGCCTGCGAATTCACGCCTCGCTCGACCAATGTGCGCGCACGGGCGAATTCCTCTTCGGCGAGCGCCCTTTCGGCCCGGCGCTGTTCGATCAGGGCGCGAACCTCCTCGACCTGGCTGGCGGCGCGGGCCGCGTCGGCCCTGGCGCGCGCCACCTGCGCCGCAAGTTCGCGCGTGTCCATCACCGCGAGAATGTCGCCAGCCTGCACGAGCTGGCCCTCGCTCACACGGATTTCGGCAATCCGACCCGGCGTCTTGGTCGCGATGTCGATCTGGTCGGCCTCAAGCCGGCCATTGCCGCTGGCGAAGCCGTCCGGGAGCCCTCCGACGTTTCGCTCCCAGACATACCAGCCGATCGAGGCGATGACGGCCAGAACCACGATCGCGGCGCTTACGGGCCGAAGGTATCCCATCGATGAAACTCCATTAAATCCCGTCCTCCAAAGTGTGGTGTTCCGAGGGATCGGACGCAACGACCCGCGGATCGCGCGCGGCGGGTTCTAGCGCTGCGCAAGCGGTGAAACCGGGGCGTCATCCGGCGGCCGGGGGGTGATCGCATGCGATCGTCGAGACGGGAAGCGGCGCTCCGGGCGCGGATGGAGCGCCGCTTCAAGTCGGGTCGCGGCCCGCGCGGAGGCGGCCCGCCCGCTCATGTCTTGAGGACGCGGTAGATCGCCGGGATCACCAGCACCGTCAACGCCGTGGAGGTCAGCAACCCGAACAGCAGCGAGAGCGCGAGGCCCTGAAAGATCGGGTCGGCCAAGATCACCGCCGCGCCGATCATGGCGGCGATGGCGGTCAGGAGGATCGGCTTGAACCGGGTGGCGCCCGCTTCGATCAGGGTATCGACGGTGACGCCGCTTTCGGGGGCGGCGTGGCGGATGAAATCCACCAGCAGGATCGAATTCCGCACGATGATCCCGGCGAGGGCGATGAAGCCGATCATCGACGGGGCCGAGAACGGCGCGTTGAACAGCCAGTGCCCGAACACGATGCCGAGAAAGGTCAGCGGCACCGGCGTGAGGACGACAAGCGGCAGGCGGAACGACCCGAACTGCGCGACGACGAGGATATAGATCCCGAGGAGCGCGACAGCGAAGGCCGCGCCCATGTCGCGGAACGTCACCCATGTGATCTCCCATTCGCCGTCCCAGAGCAGAACCGGCGCGCTGGTGTCGGCGGGCTGGCCGTTCAGGCGAATTTCGGGTCTCGGCGTATCGCCCCAATCCATCGCCTCCAGCCGGTCGGCGACCGACAGCATGCCGTAGAGCGGGGCCTCGTATGCGCCGGCCAGCTCGCCCATCACCATGACGATGGAATGACCGTTGCGCCGGAAGATCGGGTAAGAGGCGCGCTCCTCGCTGATCCGCACTACGTCGCCGAGTTCGACCACCCCGCGCGCCCCGGGAAGGGCGTTGACCGGGATCGGCGTGGAGAGCGCCGCCTCGCCCATCACGCGTTCGCCCCGGGGGCGGGCCATGACGATCGGAATCGGTTGGCGCCCTTCGCGGCGATGCGAATAGCCGATGGTGGTGGTGGAATTGAGCAAGCGCAGCGTCTGAAGCGCGTCGCCCTCCTGCACCTTGAAGAAATTCATGTCGCTGGCGTTGAGATGGGCGCGGAGACGCCGCGGCCGCGCGCCGTAATTGTCGTCCACGTCGACAATGAACGGCGTGTCGTGAAACGCCTCGCGCACCTTGTCGGCGACCGCGCGGCGGGTGGCGCCGTCCGGGCCGTAGATCTCGGCGAGAAGCGTCGCCAGAACCGGGGGGCCGGGGGGCGGCTCGACCACCTTGAAGACCGCGCCTTCCGGCAGGTCGAGGCCGCCCGCCAGCCGCTCACGCAGATCGAGCGCGATGGCGTGGCTCGTGCGGTCCCGTTGGTCCCTGGCCTTGAGGTTCAGCTGCACCTGCCCCTGTTCGGGGCTGAACCGGATGTAGTAATGCCGCACCAGCCCGTTGAAATCGAAGGCCGCCGGCGCGCCCGCATGGGTCTGGGCCGAGAGGACCTCCGGCATGGTCAGCGCGATGCGCGCGGCGGCCTGCGCGGCGGCGTCCGTATCCTCGACGGCAGCGCCTTCGGGCAGGTCGATCATCACCGACAGCTCGGACTTGTTGTCGAACGGCAGCAATTTCACCGTCACGTCGCGCGTATAGAACGCGGCCAGAGAACCGAAGGAGAGCGCGGCCACGATCAGCAGAAACAGCCATGCGCGCCATTTGCTCTTGAGGAGGGGCCGCGCGACGGCGGCGTAGATCCGCCCCAGCCCGCCGCCGGGATGGGCGGCGCCCGCTCCCGCATGGGCGATGGTGGCGGGGCTGGCGAATTTCATCATCATCCAGGGCGTGATCATCACCGCGACGAAGAAGGAGAAGATCATCGCCGCCGACGCGTTGGCGGGAATGGGGCTCATGTAGGGGCCCATCATGCCCGAGACGAACAGCATCGGCAGCAACGCCGCAACCACGGTCAGCGTGGCGACGATGGTGGGGTTGCCGACCTCGGCCACCGCTTCGACGGCCGCCCGCCGCGCGCTCTTGTCGGCGGGCTTCAGGCCCCAATGGCGGGCGATGTTCTCGATCATCACGATGGCGTCGTCGACGAGGATGCCGATGGAGAAGATCAGCGCGAACAGGGAGACCCGGTTCAGCGTGTAGCCCATGATCCAGGCGGCGAACAACGTGAGCAGGATCGTGACCGGGATGACCACGGCCATGACGGCCGCCTCGCGCCAGCCGATCGCCAGCAGGATCAGCAAGACGATGGAGAGCGTGGCGAGCGCCAGATGGAAAAGCAGCTCGTTGGCCTTCTCGTTGGCGGTCTCGCCGTAATCGCGGGTGATCTCGACGCTTACGCTGTCGGGGATCAGGTCGCCCTGCATCGCCTCGACCCGGCGCAGGATTTCGTCGGCCACGGTCACCGCGTTGGCGCCGGCGCGCTTGGCCAGAGCCAGCGTGACCGCCGGTCTGCGCGTGATCGCTCCGGCGGCGTCGCGGGTCAGCGTGGCGACATGCTCCTCGTTCATGTCCGAGACGAAAGCCACATCGGCCACGTCGCGCACATAGACGGCGCGCCCGTCGCGCGCGGTCACTTCCAGATCGCCGATCTCGCCGGGCGTGGAGAGGGTCCGCCCGATCACGAGGCCGATCTGCTCGCCCGCGTCGCGGAGATCTCCCGCCGGCGCGGCCCGGTTGGCGCCTTCGACCTTGGCGGCCAGTTGCTGCAGGGTGACGCCGTAAAGCGCGAGACGCTCGGGGTCGGGCGCGATGCGCAGGACCTGATCGGTTTCGCCGACCAGATAGGTCAGCCCGACATCGTCGATCCGGGCCAGCTCGACCTCGACCTCGCGGGCGATGCTGGTCAGCGTGTCGGCGCCGATATCCTCCTCGCCCGGCGTCGGCGCGAAGGTGAGCGCGACGATCGCCACGTCGTCGATGCCCCGGCCGACGACCAGCGGCTCGGGGACGCCTACGGGAATCCGGTCGAGATTGGCGAGGATCTTGTCCCGGACCCGCAGGACCGCGATGTCGGAAGAGACGCCCACCTCGAACCGGGCGGTGACCATCACGCGGTCGTCGCGGGTGTCGGAGTAGACATGTTCAACCTGACCGATCCCCTTGACGATGGTCTCCAGCGGCTCGGTCACCAGTTTCAGCGCGTCCTCGGCCGCCAGCCCATCGGCCCGCACATGAATGTCGACCATCGGCACGGAGATCTGCGGCTCCTCCTCGCGCGGAAGGTTGACCAGCGCGATCAGCCCTACGGCGAGCGAGGCGATCAGGAGAAGCGGCGTCAGCGATGAGGCGATGAAGGCGCGGGTCAGCCTGCCGGCTACGCCCAGCCCGTCCGCTCCGTCACTCATCCGGGGTCACCACGCGGTCGCCGGCGCTCAGCCCGGTCAGGATTTCGCGCCACGTCGCGCCGCCGTGTTCAACGGTGTCGCCCGGCACGACGACGCGCGCCACCACGCCGTCCGGCCCTTCGACGTCGATATAGTCCAACCCGTTTCGGGTCGAGAGCGCGTTGGCGGGCGCAAGGATCGCCCGCCGCGCGCCGATCGGCAGCCGCACCTGCACGCGCCGGCCGACAAAGCGCGCGTCGAGCCCCGCAACCTCGACATCGGCCAGCACCCGGCCCTCCTCGATCTGCGGGTAGAGCTTGACCAGCCGGCCGACGCGCCGGCCGTCGCCATCGCCTCCGATCACGATCTCGTCGCCCTCGGACAGCGCCTCGGCGTGGCGTTCGGGCAGGGCGAGGCGCAGAAACACGCCGCCGCCGCCGATCTCCGCCACCGCTTCGCCGGGGGTCACCACCGATCCGCGCGCCAGCGGCGCCGACAGGACGACGCCGGTCAGCGGCGAGAGCACCGCGCCTTCGCTGACCCGCTGCGCGATGACCAGCCGTTCCGCGTCGAGGCTGCGGATCTGGCCGCGGAGCACATCGACCTCGGTGCGCAACTGATCCATCCGCTGGGCGGTGACCACCCCGCGCTCCAGCAAGGTCTGGCCGCGCGCGAGATCGGTCTCCGCGATGGCGAGCCGGGCGCGCAGCGCGTCAAGCTGCGCGTCGAGAGAGGCGGCCTGGAACGCGAACTTGTCATCCTCCACCAACGCGATCTGCTGGCCGGCCTCGACCCGGTCGCCCGCGCTCACGTCCAGGCTGTCGAGAATGCCGCCGATGCGGGCGCGGGCCGGCACGCGGTCGCGGGTCTCGACCATGCCGTAGACCGATTTCCATTCGGTGATCTCGACCGATTCAACCGTCAGCGCGTCCGCTTTCGCCAGATTTCCCATGCAGAGCAGCGACGGCAAAACTCCCAAGACAATCCATCGCCTGATCATCCGCTCGCTCCTTGCTCGTGGTCGACCAAGCATTCCCGCCATCGCCTGGAACTGCAACGTGCAACAATGGCGCGGCCGCCTGCGTCAGGAGGAAGCGGACGATTTCCCGTCCGCTCCCGATTTCGCTCGCCGGGCGTGCGTTCAGGGCCAGGGCCGCCACCAACTCCAGGCTTTCGCCGAGGCCGGAAAAACAGACAAACCTTGCCATTCGAGGCCCCGCGCAACACGATCACGCGTATTCAGCGGTTTGACCACGCGACCATCCGGCGCCGACCACGGGAGGGATCGACATGTTGCGGCAGCTATTGAGCGCGGTGTTGGTCCTCGGGCTTTCCGGGGCGGCGCTCGCCCAGAGCCCATCATCGCCCGCCGCCGGCGCGGCCATCCCAGAGATCACGGCCGATCACGCCAGGTTCGACAGTTTGAAGGGGCCGTTCAAGACCGGATCGGACGTGACCAGAGCCTGTCTCGGTTGCCATACCGAGGCGGGCAAGCAGATCACGCGCTCCATTCACTGGACATGGGAGACGGTGAACCCGACGACAGGGCAGACCCTCGGCAAGAAAAATGTGCTCAACGCATTTTGCGGAAATCTGGCGACGAACGAGCCGCGCTGCACGTCCTGTCATATCGGTTACGGCTGGGAGCGGACCGCCAGCTTCGATTTCACCGACGAGACCAGGATCGACTGTCTGGTCTGTCACGACACGACCGGCGACTATGTCAAATGGCCGACCGAGGCGGGCCACCCGCTCTATGCGCCGCGCACGCAGGCCAGCCGGATGGTCCCCTACGCGGACGCGCTGATCGTCGAGCAGGCGGACGGGAAACTGACGCATCTTCCTCCCGATCTGGCCAAGGTCGCGGTCAATGTCGGCCGGCCTACACGCGAAAATTGCGGCAACTGTCACTTCTACGGCGGCGGCGGCGACAATGTGAAACATGGCGACCTGTCGTCGGCCCTGCTCGATCCGAGCCCGCATGTCGATGTCCACATGTCGCCGGACGGGGGCGATATGGTCTGCGTCGATTGCCATGTCGGCGACCGCCATGAATGGCCGGGCTCGCGCTATCACGGGACGCTCACCGATACGTCCGAGCAGCGGCCGGGAATGCGGAACGTCCGTGTTCTCGCCTGCGATTCCTGTCATACGTCCACGCCGCATGAGGCGCTGTCGCTCAAGGGCGCCAAGTTGAACGATCACGTCGCCCGCGTCGCTTGCCAGACATGCCACATTCCGGAATTCGCCAAGGGCGGCGTCGCGACCAAGACCTGGTGGGACTGGTCGACGGCCGGCAAGCTGAAGGACGGCTTGCCCTATGCCGAGGAAGACGAGAACGGGCGCATCGCCTATCTGACCATCAAGGGGGATTTCCGGTGGGCCGAGGATGTCACGCCGGACTATGCGTTCTGGAACGGCGTCGTCGAATACACCTTGCTGGGCGAAAAGATCGATCCGAGCGGGCTCGTCGGCGTCAACCGGATCGGCGGCGGGCCGGACCAGCCGGGGTCGGTGATCTTTCCCTTCAAGCGGATGCTGGGCAAGCAGGCCTATGACAAGGTCAACGAGAACCTGATCCAGAGCAATGTCTACGGCCCTGAGGGCGACACCGCGTTCTGGAGCAATTACGACTGGGACAAGGCGCTGAAGGCGGGGATGGAGGGCAGCGGCGTGCCCTATTCCGGCGAGTTCGGCTTTGTCGAGACCGAGATGTGGTGGCCGACGACCCATATGGTCGCCCCCGCGTCCGAGGCGCTGGAATGCGGCGCCTGCCACGCGCGGGATGGCCGGCTCGCCAATCTGGCCGGATTCTATTTGCCGGGGCGCGACAGGTTCGCCCTGACCGACCGGATCGGCCTCTGGCTGCTCGCGCTGACGCTGGGCGGCGTGGGGCTTCATGCGGGATTGCGGATCGCGCTGGGCCGGCGCCGGCGCGACCGGGGGGAGGGCTGAGCCATGGCGGAGCGCCAATACGTCATGATCTTCACCCGGTTCGAGCGGTTCTGGCACTGGATGCAGGCGCTTCTGGTTCTGGCGCTGCTGTTCACGGGCGCGCGGTTGCACGGGCTGATCAGCGCGCTGGACTGGTCCGGCGCCTTCACGCTGCATCTGATCGCGGCGGGGGCGCTCATCCTTCTCTGGGTGTTCGCCATCTTCTGGCATTTCACCACCGGCGCCTGGCGGCACTATATTCCGACCCTGCGCAATCTGCTCCCGGTGATCCGCTTCTACGCCTATGGCGTCTTTCGCGGCGAGGCGCACCCGGCCAAGCCGACGATTCACCGCAAACACAATCCGTTGCAGCGGCTCAGCTATCTTTTCCTGAAGCTGGTGATCAACCCGGCGATCTGGGCCACCGGCGTCCTCTATCTGACAGTGAACCTGACCGGGTTAGACCTTCAGGCGGTGGCCTGGCTGCATGTGGTCGCGGCCTATGCGATGGCGATCTTCGTGGTGATCCACGTCTACATGGCGACGACGGGCGACACCCCGATCGCCTATCTGAAGGCGATGACGACCGGATATGAATGGGTGAGTGTGAAGAAGGACGAGAGCGGCGGATAGCCGACATATCGGAGGCCGGTTCACTGAATCCGGCGCCCGCGTTCTGACGTCGGCTCGGACATGAGCGGGCCGGGCGCCGCAGGCGCTACGCTCATCCAAAACACCGGCTGCTCCATTTCGGAACGCCGCAATTCGCGGGGTTTTCACGAAGCGCCCGTCCTGACGCGCTCTTCGCGTGGAGAATGGCCGTGTCCGGCGACGGTCTCATGCGGGTCCGCGGATCGCGCCGGATCCCGCGGCCGGATGTGAACTGGCGGCGGCATGCGAAGTCGTGCCAATAGGGCGGCGGGTCGCGAGGCGGGGGCGATCCCTTCGGGCGCGCGTCGAACATGCAAGCGGGTATGGCCATGATCGAAACACGGTCAGAGAAAAGGCCGGTGGTGCGGCGGGGCGCGAACGCGCGTATTGTCGCGCCCGTGGCGCGCCAGTTGCGCGCTGCCGCCGCATTGTCGGTGGGCGCGGGGCTCGTCTGGCCCGTGCAGGCGGCGGCGCTGGCCTGGGCGATCTCCGGCTGGGTGGCGGGAGATCTGGAGCGCACCCCTTGGGCGGCGCTGATCTTCGTTCTGGGCGGGATCGTGCGCGCGGCGATCGATCATCGCGCCGGACGCCATCTCTTCGACGCCGCCGACCGGACCATCACACGCGAACGGGCGGCCTTGATCCGGCGGGAGGCGCGTTCGCGCGCCGGCGCCGGTTCGGCCGAGATCGCGGCGCTGATCGTGCAAAAACTGCCGCTGCTGCAGCCGTGGATCACCCGGTACTACGTCGCGATGGCGAGGGTGCTGGCGCTTCCCGTCGTCCTTCTCGCGTTGACGTTCTGGTTTTCATGGGCGGCGGGCCTGGTTCTGCTGATCGCCGGGCCGTTGATCCCGGTCTTCATGGCGCTGGTCGGGATGGCGGCGGAACAGGCGTCCCGCCGGCAGATGGACGAGATCGGGTCGATGAACGCGATGCTGATGGACCGCCTGTCGGCCATGCTCGACATCCGGCTGCTCGGGGCGACGGAGCGGGCGGCGGCGGATTTCTCGGACCGGGCCGAGGGGCTCCGCCGCCGGACGATGGCGGTTCTGCGCATCGCGTTCCTCTCCTCGACCGTGCTGGAGCTGTTCAGCGCCATCGGCGTCGCGATGGTCGCGGTTCTTGTCGGATTCACGCTGCTCGGCGCGATCGGGTTCGGCGGCTGGGGCGGGCCGCTCGGGCTTGGCGAGGGCGTGTTCCTGTTGCTGATCGCGCCGGAGTTCTTCCAGCCGTTCCGCGATCTCGCCGCCGCCTGGCATGACCGCGCCGCCGGGTTGTCGGTCGTGGCCGATCTGGAGGCGCTCGACGCCGCCGAGCGCGTGTCCTTTCTCGGGCGGGCCGATGCGCCCGATCCCTTGCCGGGGCCGTTGACGCTCGTCGTGTCGGGCGCCGTCGCGGCGCTGCCGGGGCGGGATGTTCCGCTGCCGGCGTTGCGGCTCGGCGCGGGAGAGTCGCTCGCGCTGACCGGGCCGAGCGGAGCGGGCAAGAGCACCTGCCTTGCGGCGATCGCCGGGCTGGTTCCGCAGGTCGCGGGCGGCGTGTCGGTCTGCGGCCGGCCGTTGGATCACGAGACCGCCGACGCCTGGCGCGCGCGGCTCGCGCTCATCCCGCAGGCGCCGCATTTCCCGGATCAGACCCTGCGCGACTGGCTCGACGCCGACGGGCGCGGCGCGGACCCCTGGCCGGCCCTGAGACTGGCCGAGGCGGATGGGGTCGTCGCGCGGCTGGCCGACGGGCTCGATACGCGGCTGGGCGAGACCGGCGGCGGCGTGTCGGGAGGGGAGGCGCGGCGGCTGATGATCGCGCGCGCGGTGTTGAGCGGGCGCGAGTTGATCCTCGCGGATGAGCCGACGGCGGATCTCGACCCGGAGACGGCGGCGCTGGTCGTCCGGGCGTTGATCCGGCTGCAGGAGAGCGGGCGGAGCCTGATCGTGGCGACGCATGATCCGGCGGTGGCGGGCGCGATGGACCGATCGATCGAGGCGTCGGCGTGAAGGCGCTGCGTCCCATCATTCGCCTGCTCTTGACGGCGGCGCCCTGGGCGATGGCGCGCGGCGCGGCGTTGAGCGTCATCGTCCTCTTGATGGGCGCGGCGCTCCTCGGGCTTTCCGGCTGGTTCATCACCGCGACGGGAATCGCCGGGATCGCCGGGATCGGGATCGCTTTCGATGTGTTTCGCCCGTCGGCGGGCGTCCGGTTTCTGGCGCTTGGCCGCACCGCCGCGCGCTATGGCGAACGGATTCTGACCCATGACGCGACGTTGCGCGCGCTGGCCGCGCTCCGCGTGACGCTTCTGCGGCGGCAGGCGCGGCGGGGGGCGCGCGATCTGGCGCGTTTGCGCGGCGAGGCCGTGCTGACGCGGATCGTCTCGGATGTGGACGCGCTCGACGGCGTCGTTCTGCGGCTTTTGCTGCCGGGACTGGCGGCGATCGTCACCCATGGGCTGGTCTTTCTCGCGCTTGGCTGGCTGGCGGGCTGGCCGGTCGCATGGGCCGTTCTGGGCGCGTACGCCCCGTTCGCGGCGTTCATTTTCTGGCGTCTGGCGCGCCGCGGCGTCCAGCCTTCGGACGCGGTTGAAGCACAGGATCAGAAGCTGCGGCGCGGCGTCATCGACATGATCCGAAATCGTCAGGCGTTGATCCTTGGCGCGGCGCTTGGCGCGCGCGAGGCCGCGTTGCTCGGGGTCGACGCGGACTCTCGCGCCGCCGCGCGGGCGCTGGACCGGGCGGACCGGAATGCGGGCGCGGCGCTCTCCGCGCTGGTCGCGGTGGTCGCCGGGGGCGCGCTGATCGCCGGAGGCTGGCTGATCGCGAGCGGGGCCGCGGGGCCGGCGGTCGCGGCGATCGGCGTTTTTGTCGCGCTGGCGCTGGCCGAGACCCTGCCGCCGCTCAGACGCGGGTTCTCCGAGTATGGAAAGATGGCCGGCGCCGCCCGGCGGATCGGCGGGGACGCGGCGGCGCCGCCGGAGGCGCTCGACAGGGGCGGCGCGGGCGCGGCGGGCGCGCCGCTGCTGGCGATCCGGAGGCGCGGGTTGAGCCTCGAGCTTGAGCCGGGCGACGCGGTCGCGCTGACCGGGCCGAGCGGCGTCGGCAAGACAAGCCTGCTGATGGAGATCGCCGGGTTGGCCGGAGGCGATGGGATAACCATCCTCGGGCGGCGCCCCGATCACTGGCCCGACGCGGCGCTGAGGGAGGTCGTGGCGATGGTCCCGCAGCGGAGCGCGCTGATCGCCGGGACGATCCGCGAGAACCTCGCTCTGGCGGCCGACGCCGATGACGGCGCGATGTGGCGCGCGTTGGCCGCGGCGGCGCTCAGCGAGGTGATCGAGGAGCGCGGCGGGCTAAACGCGCGCCTGGGGGAGGCCGGCGCGGGCCTTTCGGGCGGACAGGCGCGGCGCCTCACCCTGGCGCGGGCGGTTCTGAAGCGCCCCCGGCTGCTCCTTCTCGATGAGCCGACCGAGGGACTGGACGCCGCCGCCGCCGATCGCGTTTTGTCGGGCGTTCGGGCCGCGTTGCCGCGCGCGGCCATCCTCGCGACACTGCACCGCAGCAAGGATCATCCGATCTTCGATAGACAAATTTCCTTGAGTTTGTGACGATGTCACCGTCCCAAAACCAACGGGGATGTATGTCCGCATCGTTAACAGGCCGCCCGGAATTCGTCGGACGGCGTCGGATTGCGTCATCATAAGCTAAGGAGCCCGAGAGATGGATCTCGATGTCGTCGAGCTGTCGCGTCTGCAATTTGCGACGACGGTGATGTATCACTTTCTCTTCGTACCGTTGACGCTCGGCCTGTCGGTGATCGTCGCGATCATGGAGACGGTCTACGTCATGACCGGCCGGCCGATCTGGCGCCAGATGACCAAGTTCTGGGGGCTGCTTTTCGGGATCAATTTCGCGCTTGGCGTCGCCACGGGCATCACCATGGAATTTCAGTTCGGGATGAACTGGTCCTATTTCAGTCATTATGTCGGTGATATCTTCGGCGCTCCGCTCGCGCTCGAAGGCTTGATGGCGTTCTTCCTCGAGGCGACCTTCGTCGGGTTGTTCTTCTTCGGTTGGGACAAGTTGAGCAAGGTCGCGCATCTGACCGTGGCCTGGCTGGTGGCGATCGGGTCGAATTTCTCCGCGCTCTGGATTCTGATCGCCAATGGCTGGATGCAGAACCCGGTCGGCGCGGAATTCAATCCCGAAACCATGCGGATGGAGTTGACCAGCTTTTTCGACGTGATGTTCAACTCGGTCGCGCAGGCGAAATTCGTCCATACCGTCTCGGCCGGTTACGTGACCGCGGCGGTGTTCGTGCTGGGCGTGTCGGCCTGGTACATGTTGAAGGGGCGCCATACCGAGCTCGCCCGCCGGTCGATCACGGTGGCGGCGTCGTTCGGCCTCGCTTCGGCCCTTTCGGTGGTGCTGCTGGGCGATGAATCCGGCTATGACGTCTCGCATAACCAGAAGATGAAGCTCGCCGCGATCGAAGGCATGTGGGAGACCGAGCCGGCGCCGGCGCCGTTCAACCTGATCGGCTTCCCCGATCAGGAGGCGCGCGAGACGCATTATACGATCAAGATTCCATGGGTGATGGGCCTGATCGGCACCCGCTCTCTCACGACCGAGATTCCGGGGATCAACGAGTTGGTCGCGGAATCCGAAGAGCGCATCCGGTCGGGCGTCATCGCCTATGACGCGCTGATGACGATCCGCGAGCAGCGGGACGCCGCGCCGCAGGACGTGCGCGAGGCGTTCGAGGAGCACGGCGGCAATCTTGGCTACGCCTTTCTGCTGAAACGCTATCTGGACGACCCGCGCGAGGCGACCGAGGCGCAGATCCTGCAGGCCGCCGATGACACGGTGCCGAATGTCTGGCCGCTCTTCTGGTCGTTCCGGATCATGGTCGCGCTCGGCTTCAGCTTCATCGCGGTGATGGCCTATTTCTTCTGGCGATCCAGCTTTCGCGGGCAGAACTATCCGCGCTGGGCGCTTTGGGGGGCTGTGGCGATCATCCCGACGCCCTGGATCGCCGCGGAACTGGGCTGGATCGTCGCCGAATACGGACGCCAGCCCTGGACGGTGGACGGGGTGCTGCCCACGGCGCTCTCGGTCAGCCATCTGTCGGTCGGGGATCTCCTGCTGACGCTGGCCGGCTTCATGATCTTCTACACGGGCCTCTTCGTGGTCGAGATGGGTTTGATGCTCAAATTCATCCGCAGAGGGCCGGTCGAGGATGTCGTGGAGACCGAGATCTGGACGGCGCGGCACGAACAACGACTGCGCGGGAGCGATGGGACGGTCCCCTTCGCCGCGACGACTGCGGAGCAAGCGCGATGATCCTCTATGAACTGATTTCCTACGACGTCCTGCGCGTGATCTGGTGGCTGCTGCTTGGCGTCCTGCTGATCGGCTTCGCGATGACGGACGGCTTCGACATGGGCGTGGGCGCGCTGCTGCCTTTCGTCGCGAAGACGGATGTCGAGCGCCGGATCGCCATCAACACGGTCGGCCCGGTCTGGGAGGGCAACCAGGTCTGGTTCATCCTCGGCGGCGGCGCGATCTTCGCCGCCTGGCCGCCGCTCTACGCGGTCAGTTTTTCGGGCTTCTACCTTGCGATGTTCGTGATCCTCGCGGCGCTGATCGTGCGGCCGGTGGCGTTCAAGTATCGCTCGAAACGCGACTCCGCGGCCTGGCGCTCCGCCTGGGACTGGGGACTTTTCGCCGGCGGGGCGATCCCTGCGCTGATTTTCGGCGTCGCGGTCGGCAACGTGCTGCAAGGCGTGCCGTTCGAGCTGACGCCGGATCTTTTCGCCCGATATGAAGGGATGGTTCACGCCAAGTTCTTTGGTCTTCTGAACCCATTCGCCCTGCTGACGGGGCTGGCGTCTCTGGCGATGCTCACCACGCATGGCGCCGCCTGGCTGTCCTTCAAGGCGGAAGGCGAGGTGGCGATGCGGGCGCGCTCCATCGGCGCGGTTTCCGGCGCGCTGACGATCCTCTGCTATGTGCTGGCCGGGCTTTGGCTCGGTTTCGGAATAGGCGGCTATGAGCTGACCGAGGCGGCCGCCGCGAACGGCCCGTCGAATCCGCTCTATTCCGAAGTGGCGCGCACCGGCACATGGCTCGCCAGCTATGTGGAGCGCCCCTGGATCGCGCTGGCGCCGGCTTTGGGGCTCCTCGGCATGGTGATGACGGTGCTGGGCCTGCGCGCCGGGCGCGAGGGTTCGACGCTGCTCTGGTCCAAGCTCGGCATCTTCGGCGCGATTTCTTCGGTCGGGCTGACCATGTTTCCGTTCATCCTGCCCTCGTCGCTCGATCCGCGCTCGTCGTTGACCGTGTGGGACAGCTCATCCTCACACCAGACGCTGTTTGTGATGCTGGTCGGGGCGGTGATCTTCATGCCGATCGTTCTGGCCTATACGGCCTGGGTCTATCGGGTGCTCTGGGGCAAGGTCGCCGAGGCCGATGTCACGGATTCCGGCTCGGCGTACTGAAGAAAGGAATCTGGCATGTGGTATTTCGCCTGGATGCTTGGCTTGCCGCTCGCGGCGGTGTTCGCCGTCGTCAACGCGATGTGGCTCGAGATGCGGCGCGACCGCGCGCTCTGGGAACAGGACGACCCGGGCGTGAAGCACGAACCGCATTGAGGCCCGGCCGGGCGCGATGAACGGCCTGGCGGGCTTTGGTTCACGGTCGGGGCGGCGGGGCGGAGCTCGCTTGCCGCGCTTTGCGCGCGATCCATATCTACGACGAGACCGCCCCGGCGCGAATGGCCCGGGACAATCTGAAAAGGAGCTTTGAAATGTCGAATGAAAAAATGGTCGAATTTCTGAATCGGGCCGTCAAGATGGAGATGACCGCCGCCCACCAGTATCAGCTCCATGCGCATGTTCTGGATGACTGGGGTCTTGGAAAGCTCGCGGCGCAGATGCGCGAGGAGATGACGGAAGAGCTGGGCCATTCGGATCTCTTCATCGAACGGCTCATGTTTCTCAAGGCGACGCCCGAGATCGCCTTCTACAAGGAGCCGCGTCGGGCGGAATCGCTGCCTGACATGTTCAGTTCGGATCTCGCGGATGAGGAGGAGGCGATCGCCGTCTACACCAAGGCCGCGCAGCACGCCGCGGAACTGGGCGATATCGGGTCGCGGACATTGTTCGAGAAGATCGTGCTCGACGAAGAGGGCCACAAGGCGTGGCTGGAGCTGCAACTCGACCTGATCGCGCGGCTTGGCGAGAAGACCTACAGCGCGAAATTCATGGATGTCGGCGACGCCGGGGAGGCGTGAGCCGCCGGGGCGCGGCCGGGCAACCTGAACGCGGCCGGCGCCATCACGCTTCAATCCGGAAGGATACGTCATGATCAAGAAGACCGCCGCCTCCCTCGCCGTCGCGGCGAGCCTCGCCGCAGGCGCGGCCGACGCGCAGGAGTTGCGGAAGCTTGTCACGGTCGTCACCTCGCCCGAACCCCAGACGCAACTGATGGTGATGGTTCTGACGATGCAGGCCGCCCAGAAAGGGGCCGAGGCGCATATCCTTTTATGCGGCCCGGCCGGCGATCTCGCGCTTCGCGACGCGCCCGCCAGCGCGACCGCGGGCCAGCCTCCAAAGGATATGAGCCCGCAGGGGCTGATGCAGATGATCCGGGAGAAAACCGGCGCGACGGCCGATGTCTGTGCGATCTATCTGCCGGGCAAGGGGCTCGATCCGTCGGCGCTGCTCGAAGGCGTCGGCGTGGCGAGTCCGGCGGAGATGGCCGAGCGGCTGATGGCGGCGGATACGCGCGTCCTCAGCTTCTGAGCGGCCTGCGGTGAAACGCGTTCCGCGGCGCTTCAAGGCGGCGGCGCCGCGGGCCGCCTGATGGCCGAGGCGCGGATGGCGGAGGGATGCGGCGCCAAGGGCTGGCGCCATTCGACCTGAACGCTGTACACTCCGCGCGATCCACGGCGCCCGCTTGCAAGGGAGAGCGATCGCTCCCGTCGTGGAATGCGAGGGGCGAGGCATGACACCTGACCGCACGCAATGGATCGATCAGTTCGAGGGCCTCCGGCGCCTGCCGGCCGATCTCCGCGCGACGCTCGTCGCCGGAAGCAAGGTCGTCACGGTCCCCGAAGGCACGCCGGTCTTCGAACCCGGGCAATCGGCGGACAACCTCCTTCTGCTGCTCGAAGGCACGGTGCGGGTGCAGCAGAGATCGGAAACCGGGCGCGAGGTGTTTCTCTACCGCGTCCACGCGGGGGAGAGCTGCGTTCTGACCACCGCCTGCATGCTGGCCTTCGAGGATTACGCCGCCGACGGGGTGGCCGAGACGGATGTGCGCGCCGTCGCCATCCCGCGCGCCACGTTCGACGATCTGGCGGCCCGGTCTTCGGTGTTTCGTGAATTCGTGTTCACGGCCTATTCGCGGCGCATCACCGATCTCTTCACGCTGATCGACGATATCGTCTTTCAGCGCATGGATGTGCGTCTGGCCGCGCGGCTGTTGGAGCTGGCTGAAGGCGATGTCGTCCGCGCCACCCATCAGGTTTTGGGCGCCGAACTTGGCACCGCGCGCGAGGTCGTCTCACGGATCCTGTCCGAATTTCAGCGCCGGAACTGGATCGAACAGCGCCGCGGCGAAATCCGGCTGGTCGGGCGCGCGGGGCTTGAACGCCTGGCGCGCGCCGCCGGAGAACAGTGACGAAGTCACCGTGAAGCGCGGCTCCGGCGTGGCAAGCTCCGCGTGTCGCTGATTCCACGAAGGGAGCTTCGCATGACAACGAATATGGGAACGATAGATCGGGGCCTGCGGCTGGTGGCGGGCCTCGGCCTGCTGATCGCGGCCTTCGCCACGGATCTGGGCGCGGGCGGCTGGATGCACTGGGCGATGATCGTGGTTGGCGTCATCGCCGCAGGGACGGCGCTGGTCGGCGTTTGCCCGCTCTACGCCATCCTCGGCCTCCGAACCTGCCGGAAGTGAGCGCGATGGAGACCGCGTTCACGCCCTGGCTGTCGCTCGCCGGCGGCGCGTTGATCGGGGTCGCCGCGACTCTTCTGATGCTCAGCCTCGGCAGAGTTTTCGGCGCGACGGGGATTCTCACCGGCCTCCTGTCGCGGGGGCCGTCGGAGGATCGGATGTGGCGCGGCGCGTTGCTTCTGGGAATGATCAGCGGGCCTCTCGCGGTGCTGCTGCTGTCGGGGCGGACGCTCGCCATCGACGTACCGGTTTCCGCGCCGATGCTGGCGCTTGGCGGCCTGATCGTGGGAGTCGGCGTCACCTATGGGTCAGGCTGCACCTCCGGCCACGGGGTCTGCGGGATGGCGCGGTTGTCTCCGCGTTCGATCGTCGCCACGCTGACCTTCATGATCACGGCGGCGGCGACGGTCTACGTGGCGCGCCATGTCGTCGGAGCGTAACCCATGAAGCTGCTCGCGACCTATCTGATCGGCCTGATCTTCGGCGTCGGCATTTCGATCTCCGGCATGGCGAACCCGGCGAAGGTGCTGAACTTCTTCGACGTCGCCGGAACCTGGGATCCGTCCCTGGCGTTTGTCATGGGGGGCGCCCTCGTGACGACCTTCATCGGCTATCGCCTCGTTCTGCCCCGGAGGACGCCGATTTTCGGCGCCGGGTTCATGCTGCCGTCGAGCCGCGTGATCGACGCGCGCCTGATCGGCGGCTCGGCCCTCTTCGGGGTCGGGTGGGGGGTCGCGGGGTTTTGCCCGGGCGGGGCGCTGCCCGCGCTCGGCGCCGGCCGCTGGGAGGTTGCGCTTTTCGTCGCCGCCATGGTGGCCGGCATCTTGCTGGCCAAATTCCTCCAATCTCGCGGCGCCGCGTCGGCCGGCGCGGGCGCCAGCGATTGATCACTGCAAGGAGACGCTGAGATGACCGATTATCCCGTTCGGATGGACGTCAAACCCGAGGTCCACGCCTTCGTCGACGAAGTCACCAACACGATTTCCTATGTCGTGAGAGATCCGGCCTCCGACAGCTGCGCGATCATCGATTCCGTCATGGATATCGACTATGCGGCCGGGCGGATCACCTATGGCCACGCCGACCGCATGATCGCCTTCGTCAAGGAGAAGGGCTGGCGCCTGGAGTGGATCATCGAGACCCATGTCCACGCCGACCACCTCTCGGCAGCGCCCTATATTCAGCAGGAGCTGGGCGGCAAGATCGGGATCGGCGGCCGCATCATGGTGGTGCAGGAGACGTTCGGAAAGATCTTCAACGAAGGCACCGAGTTCCAGCGCGACGGCAGCCAGTTCGACCGATTGTTCGAGGATGGCGACACGTACCAGATTGGCGAGACGTCCGCCTTCACGATATTCACCCCCGGCCATACGCCCGCCTGCATGACCCATGTCATGGGCGACGCCGCCTTTGTGGGGGACACGTTGTTCATGCCCGACGGCGGGTCGGCGCGGGCCGATTTCCCCGGCGGCGACGCCGGCGTGCTGTACGACAGCATCCAGAAGGTGCTCGCCCTGCCGGACGAGATGCGGCTGTTCATGTGCCATGACTACGGCCCCGGAGGCCGCGACATTCAATGGGAGACGAGCGTCGCCGAGCAGAAGGCGGACAACATCCATGTCGGCGGCGGCAAGACCAAGGCGGAGTTCGTCAAGTTCCGCACTGAACGCGACGCCACGCTCGGCATGCCCCGACTGATCCTCCCGTCGCTTCAGGTGAATATGCGGGCCGGGGAGGTGCCGACCGACCGAGACGGCAACCCGATGCTCAAGGTGCCGATCGGGCGGCTCTAGGCCGGGCGCGCGACCGGAGGAGCGCCCCCGTTTCCCGCCGGAAGTGGCGGGGCGGGCGCTCCTCTCGCGCCGTCTGGCGGAGCAGGCGTCGGCCGTGTCGCGAGCGGTGAGGTTTTCGACCGAACAAGGAGCCGATCATGTCTGAATATCAGCATCTCACCCGCCATAGCCCATCGACCGGGCCGGGCTCTCCCGATGTCTGGGGGGTGTATGAGGCCGACACCGGCTCGATCCAGTATGTGATGGCCTGCCCTCGAACCCGGAAGGCGGCGCTGATCGATGTTGTTCTGAACTTCGACCCCAGATCCGCGCGCACGTCCACGACCAGCGCCGAAAAGGTGCTCGATCTGGTCAGGCGGGAGGGGCTTGAGCCGGTCCGCATCCTCGACACGCACCCGCATGCGGACCACCTCCTGGCGGGCGCATGGCTCAAGGAGCGGACGGGCTTGCGGAACGGCATCGGCGCCAGAACGAAGAAGATCGCCGAGCTGTGGCGCGAGTATTACAATCTTCCCGATCTCGACCCGGCGAGGCATTTTGATTATTTCTTCGAGGATGGCGACCGTTTCGACATTGGCGATCTGGCCGTGACCGTCGAGCTTTCCACGGGTCACACGCTCGGCTCGGTCAGTTTTTTCGCCGGAGATTGCGGGTTTGTCCATGACACGCTGATGTATCCCGATAGCGGCTCCTCGCGGGCCGATTTCCCGGGAGGGAGCGCCGCGGAGCTTTGGGAAAGCATCCAGTCGATCCTGTCGCGCCCCGATGACACACGTCTGTTCGTCGGCCATGATTACGGCAGGGGCGCGCGCAAGGAGCCCGCCTGGGAGGCGACCGTCGCGGAGCACAAGGCGAACAATATCCACGTCAAGGCGGGGGTGGACAGGGCCGCTTTCATCAAGACCCGCGAAGACCGCGATGCGACCCTCGCGCTCCCCGATCGGATGCTGCACGCGTTGCAGGTCAATCTGCGCGGCGGGGCCTTGCCTCCGAAAGAGTCCGACGGGCGCAGTTATTTCAAGATCCCGGCGAACCGGTTCTGAGCGCCGCGCGTTCGGGGGGCCGTCAGGCGGGGGTGTGCGCAAGCGCGTCCCCTCCCACAGGCGGCGCCCGCTCCGCCGAAAACGTCATCCGGCCACGCCGAAGGCCCCCCGGATGACGCTGGGATGGCGGCGTCACGGGCCGCAATGCCTGCGATCGGGCGCAGGGCTGAAGCGATGAAAAGCGGCGCGTCAGACAGATCTGTCCTGAAGACCGATCGAGACGAGGGCGGCCTCGCACATCCGCTCGATGTCCCGCCCCGCGCTCAAGCGGGTCCATCCTGGCGTCTCCTCGGCGTCGGTTTGCCGCGAGAGCACGGCGACGTCGGCGTCTGAAGCGTCATCGAAACGGCGCTCGAGACGGCGGGTGAGAACGGCCTCCTCCGCGGAGAGCCAGAGCCCCGTGAAAGGCGCGCCAGCCGCGCGCGCGGCGCGGATCGCCTCGTCGCGGCGGTCAGGCTCCAGAAATGCGGCGTCGAGAATGACGGTCGCATTCGCGTCGAGCGCGCGCCGCGCGTCCCGAAAGAGCCGCCGATACACCGCGTCCGAGACGCGGGGCGCGTAGGCCGAAGGCGGAAGCCGCGTTTCCGGAGCGACGCCGAAGATCCGTTTGCGGACCTCGTCCGAGCGGATCACGATGACGTTGGGAACGCTGGCGAGAGCGGGGGCCAGCGCTTGCGCCAGAGTGGATTTGCCGGTTCCCGACCTCCCGCCGATGGCGATCAGCCGCGGCCCCGCCGGCTCGGACAGCGCCGCCTCGCCCTGATCGAGATAGCTTAGCGCCTCGTCCAGCTTGCCCGGAGCCGGATCGAGCAGCGCGACAAGCGCCCGCACCGCCGCGCGGACGGAGATGAAAAGCCGCAGGAGAGCGACGCCCGAATAGTCGCGCGTCGCGCAGAGGTATCGGCCGAGCAGCGCCGTCGCCTCCGCGTCCGCCGCGCGATGGCTGAGATCCATCAGGACGAAGGCGAGGTCATACAGCACGTCGATATGGCTGAATTTCGGCTCGAACTCGATCGCGTCGAAGAGACGAATCTCGCCATGGAAGAGACAGATGTTCCGAAGATGAAGGTCGCCGTGGCCGTGGCGCACCGCGCCGCGCCGGGCGCGGGCGCGCGTCAGCGGCGCAAGAGCCGCGAGACGCGCCTCCATCTTCACGGCCCAGGCGCGCACGGCGGCGGCGGCGCGGGGATCCTGGCCATGCGCCTCGAGACGCGCGGCGAGCGTTCGCGCCGTGACCTCGAAATCCTCCGTCTCGCGCGGGTCGAACGCGCGCGCCGCCGAGAGATGAAGCGCGGCGATGGCGTCTGCGAGGTCGCGCACATGCTTCGGGGTCAGCCGGCCTTCGGCGGCGATGTGGTCCAGAAGATCGGTCTGATCGAAGCGCCGCATCTTCACGAGATAGTCGATGGGAGAGGTCGGCGGCCCGAGGGCGAGGCGCCCGCCCTCCCGGTTCACCGCGACAACGCCGAGATAGATGTCGGGCGCGGTGCGCCGGTTGATCTCGACCTCGCGTTCGCTGGCGCGCCGCCGGTCCTCGAGTCGTGTGAAATCGACAAAATCGAGCTTCACCGCCTTCTTCATCTTGTAGGCGAACTCACCGACGAGAAACACATGGCTCATATGGGTCTCCATATGATCGACGGCCAACCCGCCATGCGTCTCCGGATCGAGAAGGAACGCCATCGCCTCCGCCTGGGCGTCGGCGGCTCCCGGCTTTGTGGAAGCCTGTTTCGCGCGCTCGGGTTCTCTTCGCATGCTCAGTCTCCCGCGTTTGACCGCCTTCGCCATGGATCGCATGATCGGCGGCGGGCTTGCGCTGCGTCAAATCTGCGCGTCAGATTGCGCGCGCGGATGACGAGCGCTCATTGTAAGCTGGCGCCGCTCGCCGCGCCCCGCGGCGGCGGCGTGAAAAAGCGGCTCCCGGCCGCGTGACGATCCATACCGGGAGACTTGGAGCTGGAGCCGCCATTTGCTGCGTTTTCTTGCTGAAAAAAGAATGATGACCGGAGCCGGCGTTTCGATCGCGACGTCGATCGTGGCGCTCTTCGTGCTCCTCGCCGTGGCCGTGGGGCTGACGACGCTCTTCGTTGCGGGCGGCGTCGCGCAACACATGATCGAAGCGGAGACGCGGCAGAAGGCGGTGGTGATCAACCGCACGATCTCCCAGCGGGTGATCGCTCAGATGCGGCCGGTGGAGGCGCAGGTCGCGTTGCTCGCCGACCTCTTTGGCGAGCTTGATGTCGCCGCGATGACCAATACGGAGATATCGCGTCTCCTTTACGCGTCTCTCGCCGCGGCGCCGCAGGTTTCTTCGGTTGCGCTTGTCGATGCGGATCTGTCGCTGATGCGCGCGTTCCGCAATCGGCCCGGAGAGCGTTTCCGCGTCAGCAATTGGAGCGCGGACGCCGAGTTCGCCGCGGCCACGAAGGCGGCGATGGCGGCGGGCGTCGCCTATTGGAGCAAGCCTTTCTTCGCTGAATCCAGTCAGACGACGCTCCTCAGTCGTCTGATCCCGTTGAGGGACGCGGCGGGCGCGCCGTTCGTCGTCATCGCGTCGGTGGACCTGACCTCGCTCTCGGTGTTCCTCGCCGAACTCGCGGAGGAGATCGAGGGCGCGCCCTTCATCCTTTATGGCGAAGACGCGGTTCTCGCCCATCCGGCGATGGCGGCGGGGATCGCCGGCTTGAGCGACCGGACGCCGCTGCCGCCGATCGACGGGTTCGTGGATGACAGACTCCGGCGGCTCTGGCGCAGCGCGAGAAGCGCCGGGCCGGTCTCCGAGGATGGAATCTTCGCGCGCACCGTGGCGCTTGAAGACGACGAATTCTATCTGGTCTACGAGCCGGTTTCCGCGCTGGGGGAGACGTCATGGTTCGTTGGCGGCGTCTTCGATCTGGAAGGCTTCGCGCCGCAGCTCCTGAAAACGCCCTCGATCATCTTCGGCGGCGCCGCGCTCCTGCTCGCCGCCGCGCTGGCCTCGCTGGCGATCGGGCGCGCGATCAGCTGGCCGATCCGGTCCCTCTCGGCGGCCGCAAGGCAAATCAGCAGGTGGGAGATCGACGAGGAGTCCCCGCTTCGCAGAAGCACGTTCCGCGAAATCAACGAGGCGAGCGACGCCTTCGCGGCGGCGCTTCGGGCGCTGCGGTCGCTCTGGCTATATCTGCCGAAGACCCTGCCGCAAAAGCTGCTCTCGGCGGCCGATCCGCGAACCATCAAGTCGGAGTCGCGTGAGATCACCGTTCTTTTCACCGATATTCAGGGCTTCACTCCGTTTTCGGAAGAGCTGCCTCCCGCCGAGGTGGCGGCGTTTCTGAACGCGCATTTCGCGCTGGTCTCGTCCTGCATCTGGGCGGAGGAGGGCGTCGTCGACAAGTTCATCGGCGACTCGGTGATGGCGTTCTGGGGCGGGCTGCAGGACCTTGATTCCCACGCCGCGCACGCCTGCCACGCCGCGCTTCGCATCCGTGAGGCGATACGCGCCGATAACGCCGAACGCCGGAGCCGGGGCGAGCCGGCCATTCGGCTCCGCATCGGCGTCCATTCCGGGGAGGCGGTCGTCGGGAATATCGGCGCGCCGGGGCGCGCGAATTTCACCGTCATCGGCGACACCGTCAACATCGCGCAGAGACTCGAAGCGCTCGGCAGAGACTTCACCGATGAGGCGGAGGATGTCGTGATCGTCATAAGCGGCGACACGGCGCGCCAGATCGGCGACGACTTCGTGGCCGCGCCATGTGGCCGACACGAGCTGAGGGGGCGGCGGCGCCTGGAGGAGATCTATCTGCTGGCGGCCTGTTCGGCGGGCCAGACGGCGTGAGCGACGCGGCCCGCCCGGCGCGGAGGAGGCGCTGTCGGACCAAACACGCGAGGCTCGGTTTGGCGGGGCCCCGCGCGCGGCGGCGGGGAAAACTTGAACGCGGCGGCGCGCCAGAAATGGCGGCGTGAAACAGGGTCTCACCTCAATGGATCACGGCCTCCGGCGGCCGGTTTTCAATTTTGGGTGAAGTTCCGTGATTGCCGTTTCTATAGGCTGGAGGCCGCGTACGCGGCATCATGCCGGACGCGCCGGACGCAGATCTGAATCGCAGGTATAGAATTGGGCGGCGGCGATGGACGGCGGGCGTTGATCATGCGTATGTTCGGCCACCAAGAGGACCGAGGGAGAAAAGACGATGAAGCTGACCAGAAGAGGCGCGATCGGGACATTGGCGCTTGGCGGCGCCGCTGCGACGGGGGCCGGTCTGGCCAGCCCCGCAATTGCGGCGAATACGCGCGAGCTGACGATGGTGACGTCCTGGCCCAAGAATTACCCCGGTCAGGGAACCAGCGCCGAGCGCATCGCGCAACAGGTCGAAAAGCTGTCGGAAGGCCGGATCAAGATCAAGGTCTACGGCGCGGGCGAACTGGTCCCCGCCTTCGAAGTGTTCGACGCGGTCGCCTCCGGCAAGGCGGATATGTATCACTCGGCGGAATACTATTTTCAGGGCAAGTCCAAGGCGTTCGCCTTTTTCTCGACTGTGCCTTTCGGTCTGGTCTCCAATGAGCTGGACAGCTGGATCTATTATGGCGACGGACAGGCGCTCTGGGACGAGCTGAGCGGCGGTTTCGGGATCAAGCCCCTTCTTTGCGGCAATAACGGCGTGCAGATGGGGGGATGGTTGAACCGTGAAATCAACACGGTCGAGGATCTGAAAGGGCTCAAATTCCGTATGCCGGGCCTCGGGGGCGAAGTGTTGCGCCGTTTCGGCGTCAACGTCATCAATGTTCCGGGCGGCGAGATCTACACCTCGCTGCAATCGGGCGCCATCGACGGGGCCGAGTTCGTCAGCCCGTGGAACGACCTCGCTTTCGGCTTTCACAAGGTCGCGAAATACTACTACTGGCCGGGTTTCCACGAACCCGCGTCGGCGCTCTGCCTCGGCACCAATCTGGAGCTGTGGAACAGCCTGAGCGAGGTTGACCGCGCCATCATCGAAACGGTCTGCCGGTCGGAGAACACCAACGTTCCGGCGGAGTATTTCCATCACAACATCAAATCGTTGACCGCGCTTGTCGAAGAGCATGGCGTCGAGTTGCGCGAGTTCCCCGACGATGTGTTCCAGGCGTTCGGCAAGGCGACGGACGAGGTGCTGGCCGAGGTCGCCAAGGAGGACGATCTGACCGGCCGCATCCATGACAGCTATGTCGCTTTTCGCAACGAGATCGCCGGATGGACCCGGATCTCCCTCGGGGCCTATCTGAACAAGCGTCAGGTCTATCTCGACACGCTCTGAGCGCTGATAACGAGGCTGGCCGTCTCGCCCGCGAGGGTGAGGCGGCCACATCCAGATTATGGGGCGGGAGACCGCGTTGCTTGAAAAGCTCTTTTCCGGAGTCGATCGGATCAACAATGCGCTCGGCGTGGTGTTCTCCTGGCTCGTCGGCCTTCTGATCCTCAACCAGTTCGCGGTGGTGCTGCTGCGCTATGTGTTCGGCGTCGGGTCGATCAAGCTGCAAGAGAGCATCATCTATATCCATGCCTTCATTCTGATGATCCTCTGCGCCTACACCCTGCTCAAGGACGGGCATGTGCGGCTCGATCTGTTCTATTCCAATCGCAGCGCCCGCGCCCAGGCCGCGCTGGATGTGTTCGGCGCGGCGGTTTACCTGCTGCCGCTGTCGATCTTCATCTTTTTCGACGCGATGGGCTATGTGCTGCGTTCGTGGAGCGTGTTTGAAAGCTCGCGGGAAATGTCCGGCCTTCCAGGGGTCTTTCTGCTCAAGACGCTGATCCTCTGTTTCGCCGCGCTGCTGTTCCTGCAGGGGCTGTCGATGATCTGGCGCGCGGTCCGAACACTCGTCGGCGCGGACGGCCCGAAGCGCGAGGCATGACCATTCAGGAACTCTTCGCGCTGCTCTTTTTCGCCTTTTCCGCAGTGGCGCTGCTGACCGGCTTTCCGGTCGCGTTCTCGCTGGGGGGCGTTTCGCTGATCTTTGCGGGGATCGGGTATAGCCTCGGCCTGTTCGACCCGTCGTTTCTGGGGTTCTACCCCGAGCGGATTTTCGGCATCATCACCAATGAGGTGCTGGTCGCGATCCCGCTCTTCGTGGCGATGGGCGTGATCCTCGAACGCTCGAAAGTCGCTGAAGAGCTCCTGTATTCCATGGCGCGGCTGATGGGCAAGATTCCCGGCGGCCTCGGCATATCCGTGACCATTGTCGGCGCGCTGCTGGCGGCGTCGACCGGCATCGTCGGCGCGACCGTCGTGGCGATGGGGCTGGTGTCGCTGCCCTTGATGCTGCGCAATGGCTATTCCAAACCGCTGGCCTGCGGCTCCATCGCCTCGGCCGGCACGCTGGGGCAGATCATTCCGCCCTCGACCGTGCTGATCCTGCTCGGCGACGCGCTGTCGCCAGCTTACCAGCAGGCGCAGCTGAAGGCCGGAAATTTTTCGCCTGAGCCGCTGTCGGTGGGCGATCTTTTCGCCGGCGGGCTGTTGCCCGGCCTGATGCTGGCCGGACTCTATATCGTGCTGCAATTGATCGTCGCCATCATCTGGCCGAAATCGAGCCCGCCGATCCAGAGGGCCGACGGTGATGACGGCGCGCCCTCGTGGGCGGGCCTGCTCCGCGCGCTGATCTCGCCCTTGCTGCTGATCTTTGCGGTTCTCGGCTCGATCATCGCCGGCGTCGCCACCCCGACCGAGGCGGCGTCGGTCGGCGCCGTCGGCGCGACGTTTCTGGCGGGAATGAAATGCGATCCCCGCTGGAACCGCCCGATCATGCTCGGGCTTGTCGCGCTGGTGGCGTTGTTGATCCTGCGCGGCTTCGTGGACCTGCGCGTCACCCTGTCGGACAAAAGCGTCGGAACATGGGTGGCTATCGCCGCCGCCTGCGTCTTGTCGCTGATGACCGTCGGCTCGTTGATGATAAGTTTCGCCAAGCTGCACGCGCAGAAGCTTCTGGCGCCGACGTTTCAATCGACCGTCAAGATCACCAGCATGATCTTCTCGATCATGATCGGCGCCGCGCTCTTTTCGCTGGTGTTTCGCGGGATGGGCGGCGACGACATCGTGCACGATTTTCTGACCGGCTTGCCCGGCGGGCTGATCGCCGTGACATTCGTCGTGCTGGCGGTGATGTTCGTTCTGGGCTTTTTCCTCGATATCGTTGAGATCATTTACATCGTAGTGCCGCTGGTGGCGCCGGTGCTGTTCTTCATGGGCGCGCAGCCGATCTGGCTCGGCATCATGATGTGCCTGATCCTGCAGACCTCGTTCCTGACGCCGCCCTTCGGGTTTTCGCTGTTCTATCTCAAGGGCGTGGCGCCGCCCGAGATCAAGACGACCGATATCTACAAGGGCATTGCGCCCTTCGTCGGAATCCAGCTGCTGGCGCTGGTTATGATCTGGATCTGGCCGGGCATCGTGACATGGCTGCCGAATCTGATGAACAACTGAGTGGCGGCCCTGCGCGCCTGCCCGCCCCGGGGCGCGGCTGAAACCGGGCGATCGGAGAGCGGCGCCTGTTCGCCGTTGACGATGTGCGGCAAGGTCCGGCTGGGCAACATGGCCGATCCGAAATATACTCTCGGCGCAGCCATTGAAAAACATGATCTAAAATAGCGGCGGGAGGAACAAGAATGGATCTGGGTCTCAGCGGGCTTCGCGCCCTGGTCACCGGCGGCAGCAAGGGGATCGGCCTTCGCTGCGCCGAGATCCTGGCCGCCGAGGGCGCCTCCGTATCGATCTGCGCGCGCACGGGCGCGGACGTCGAGGCCGTCGTCGGGCGGCTGACGGCGGGGGGAGCCACGGCGCACGGCTCTGCGGTGGATGTCTCGGACAAGGCGGCTATGGAACGCTGGGTCGCCGACGCGGGGGAAGCGCTGGGCGGCATCGACATCGTCATCGGCAACGTCTCGGCGCTCGCCGTGGCGGATGACGAAGACGCCTGGCGCAGCGGGTTCGACACCGACATGATGCATTGTGTCCGCCTGGTGAACGCCTCGATGCCTTGGCTCGAGAAGAGCGACGCGGCGTCGATCACGCTGATTTCGTCCGTCTCCGGCCGCGAGATCGATTTCACCGGCCCCGCCTATGGCGCGTTCAAGGCGGCCATCGTCCACTATGCGCAAGGCCTCGCATACAAGCTGGCGCCCAAGGGCATCCGCGCCAACACGGTTTCGCCGGGCAACACCTATTTCGAAGGCGGCATCTGGCACGGCATCGAATCCGGCGACCCGACCCTGTTTTCGGAGGCGCTGGCGCTCAATCCCATGGGCCGCATGGCGAAACCGGAGGAGGTGGCGCGGGGAGTGGTGTTCCTCGCCAGTCCGGCGTCCAGCTTCACCTCCGGCGCCAATCTGCTGGTCGATGGCGCGCTGACCAAGGGGGTTCAGTTGTGAGGCATGGTCGGGCCGTCGCCCGAACCGGCTGAGGCGCGTGAAATCATCGACCTGAGGCGACGCCGGAACCGCCGGCGCGCGCCCAGCCCGCCAGCGCCCATTGATCGGGAGCCGTTTGACCGGGCGCGTCGTCCGGTTGATGAGATGCGCCAGGGCTGAACGGGCGGCCCGAACGGCGCGGCCAAGACCCATGTCGCCCTCGGCCTGAATCTGGTCGCGCGCCAGAGGGGGCTGTCGGTCAGCTTCATCATCGCCGCCGCGCTCGTCAACGGACTGTGGTGGATGCTCCCAAACTTACGGGATGCGGAAGTGCTTGCCGTACCATCGCTCGATCACAGAGGCCGCATCGCGCCAGCGGGGCTCCAGCGAGAAGCAGTGTCCGGCGCCCGTAAGGAACCAATACTCGGCATCGTAAAATCTGGCGGTGGCGAGATCTTGACCGGGTTTGTGAAAGTCGCCCAACTCCTTCTCAGCCGAGAGACACAGCGCAGGGCCGCTGATGCGCGAACGGTCGATCTCTACACGAAGCAAGCGGCGGTCATTGAGCAGAGTCGGGCTCTCGTGGACCAGCCGCCCCGCGAAGTCGACCGCCTCTTGGTGCGAGAAATTCGGCACGAACTTGCGCTTGACGTGTTCGATCGAGCCCGGCGCGAACGGTCGCCCGTCCGGCACCGGCGCCTGAGGCTCAAGCCCGGGAAGCTGTCCGGGCGGCGACGGGGCGAGCAGGACAAGCCCGACCGTCGGGAAGCGGCTTGCGGCTATCGCCGCCACGGCCGCGCCGGCGCTGTGACCGGCAACCACCACGTCGCCGCCGATGGCCTCGCACGCCTCGACGACATCCTCCGCCATTTCCCTCTGACCCGACGCGAGAAACACGTCATCCTGGGCGAGACCGCCATGGCCGCGCAGGTCGATAGCCGCGCAGCCGACGCCGCGTTCGGCGAAATATCCAAGAAAGTTCTCAAACGTCCAGGCGCCTAGCCACGCTCCGTGGACGAAGAGAATAGTGGGGAGGGAGCCAGCGGTTTGGTCCGGAATGCGCCACAACCGCGCGCGCCTGAGGTTCACATGCCGCATGTCTCTCACGGTCAGAGCCCGGTCTTTGTGGCGATCCGCGGCGTCGCCTCCGCTGCGGCGGCGCCGTCGGCATGCGTGCGCGGATGGGCTCGGCTGAACTCCTCCCAGCCGCGCTTGATATGCTTCACCATCGCCGCGGCGGCGCCATCCACATCGCCTGACTCGAGTGTCGCCAAGAACTCCTCATGCTCCCCGATGACGCGCGTCACGCGCAGATCTATCGCATCGAGGAGATGAAAGGGATATTTGGCCCAGAGAACCCGCACGAACTGCAAGGTCTGGGGCCGGTTCGCAAGCTCGTAGAAGCGAAAGTGGAACCGATAGTTGGCGGCGCGAAGTTCAAGACGCTCTTCGGCGCGGTAGGCCCTGAGGCAGTCACGGTGACGTTCCTTGAGTTCGGCGAGCGCCTGCCGCGTCACAGCGGGAAACGCATGCACCGTGAGGTCCCGCTCCAGCGTCAGCCTCAGTTCGTAAAGCTCTTCGGCTTGCTCGATGATGAAGTGCGGGACGAGCACGCCGCGATGCGATAATCCGAGAACGTAGCCTTCGGCTTCGAGATTGCGCAGAGCCTCGCGCACCGGCGTGACCGAGACGCCCAATTCGTTGGCGATGTCGGACTGCTTCAGCTTTTGGCCCCGCTTGTAGAAGCCCGAAATGATGCGTTCCCGAAGTATCTCGGAGACGTGATCCTGTTTCGTTCTGAAGGCCATGGAGTCCTCTCATCAACGGCGTAGCGCCGTTTCGGTCAGCGTCCGCCAGACATCACAAGATTTGCTCCTAGTACATAGTCCGCCTCATCCGATAAAAGCCAGAGAACGCCCCGCGCCATTTCCTCGGGTTGCGCGGCGCGACCGGCCGGCACCGCCGATTCCAGTTTTTCGAGTCGCCCGGGCGGGTTCATTGATGTCCAGGTCAGGCCCGGGCTGAATGTGTTGACGCGGATACCCTCGCGCGCCACCTCCTTCGCCAACCCCACCCCCATGCTGTTCACCGCGCCCTTGGTGGCGGCGTAGTGGACGCGCTCGCCCGCCGAGCCGTTTACGGCGGCGACCGACGAGACATTGACGATCCGGCCGCCCCCTCCGCCGTTTCTTGTGGACATGCGGCGCACCGCTTCGCGGCAGCACAGGAAGTAGCCGATGACGTTGACCTCGAAGATCCGGCGCAGCGTCGCTGCGTCCAGATCTTCGAGGCGCGTCGTCCCGCCGGATTGACCGGCGTTGTTCACAAGGTCGGTGACCGGGCCAAGCCGCGCCGCGGCCTCGTCAAACATGGCGGCGACCTCAGCCTCGTCGGAGGTGTCGGCTCGAAAAGCGAGGGCGTCGCCGCCGCCCTTCCGGATATCGTCGACGACGCCTGCGGCGCCAGCCGCGTCGCTCGAATAATTGACGCAGACGCGATAGCCCCGCGCCGCGGCCAGCCGGGCGGTGGCGGCCCCGATGCCGCGCGAAGCTCCGGTGATGATGATGGTCCGGTTATCGTCAGACATGGGGGGATCCTGCATCTGTCGCGTCGTCGAGAACGAAGCGTGGAAGGAGAAAGCCGTCGGGCATCGCCCTGTACACCATCCTCACCGGCCGGCCGATCCACGAGTCCTCGGGTTCCTCGCCTTCGAGATTGCTGATGAAAATCGGCCCTTCCTCCAGCCTCACCGCGATCACGTTGTAGGGCGCGCTGTAGGCGGGCAGATACTGGCGATGAAACACCACCCAGGAGACGATAACGCCCCGACCCGAGATGGGCTCCCACTCGGCGTTCGCGGACAGGCACGCCGGGCAGGTCGGCCCGGGCGGATATCGAGTGGCGCCGCAGTCGCTGCAACGCTGGAGCCGCATTTTCCTGGCGCGGATGCTCTCCCACATCGGTTCTTCGTACAGCCCGAGGACGGGCTGCGGCGTCTGGATCTCGGATATGTTCATGGCTCTCTCAACGGCCGTAGATGATGGAAACCGCTTTGCCGGCGACATCCGACGAGTAGTGGACGTAGCGGCAATCGGGGATCTGCCGCGCGCCACACTCGCCGCGAAGCTGGCGGACGCATTCGATCTGGTGATTCCAACCCTGCATGTATGATTCAGACAGATGGCCGCCGCTGGTGTTGGTCGGCAGCTTGCCGCCGGGGCCGACGCCTTCCTCGCGCAGAAACCGCCCGGCTTCACCCACGGCGCAGTAGCCATAGCCCTCAAGCGCCAGGGGCACATGCACGGAGAAGCTGTCGTAGACCTGAAAGGCGTCTACGTCCCTGGGTTCGATGTTCGCGGTAGAGAAGACGCGCTCCGCGACGTCCTGCTGCGCCGGCAGGTAGAAGTCTGTGAGACGCGGCTCCAGGCTCGTGGCGGCCTGGTTGAGGTCGCGCCGCCCGACCGCCTCGATGAAGACCGGGCGCTCGGTCATTTTCTTCGCGAGTTCGGCCTCGGCGATGATCAGCGCGACGCCGCCGTCATTGATGAGGCAGTAGTCGAACAGGTGAAGCGGCTCGCAGATATACGGAGAGGCGAGATAGTCTTCGACCGTGATCCGCTTGCGCATGATCGCGTTCGGATTGAGCGACGACCAGCCGCGCTGGGCGACTGCGACCTCGCCAAGTTCCGCCTCAGTGAAGCCGCGCGCGTGCTTGTAGGCCTGGAGCGTCAGCGCGTAGAGCGCGCCTTGCGAGGTGAGTCCCCACGGGGAATGGTAGACATAGGACAGGAAGGCGTCGCCCCCCATGGCGTTGGGGCCGCCATATTGCGTCTGGGCCGAGCGCTGGTCATTGCCGTAGACGAGAGCCACCACCTCGGCCATGCCGCTCTCGATCGCCATACAGGCCTGAATGACAGAGAGGACGGCGTCGGCCTGATCGCCCCATCGCGGGTCGATGGCGAGAATCTCCGCCATGCGCTCGTAGGCGGTCGTGGGCCCGACGATCAGGCCGTCGATCCGATCGCGCGCGATCCCGGCGTCCGCCAGCGCGTTCCTGAACGCCGCGACCCCGTAGCCATAGGCGTCGGAGGGCTTTTCGCCGGATCGCACGCGTCTCCAGTCGCCCGCCCAGTCGCTATGGCCGACGCCGACGATCGCGGCCGTGCGCTTGAGCCCGGTTCCAGGGCGGCTTCCGTTATTGGCGGTCATCCCAGCACTCCCTTCTCGGCCAGCGCGCGAATCTGCTCGTCTGACAGGCGCAATACGCCGCTGAGGACCTCGCGGGTGTGCTCCCCAAGGAGGGGCGGGCCGGCCAACTCGACGCGCTCACCGTCGAGCCGGTAGGGCGGAGAGGTGAAGAGCGTTTCGCCCATCTCCGGGTGGTCGACCTGCTGCCAGTAGCCGCGCGCGGCGAGCTGGGGGTCCTCCTCGATCAACTCTTTCGACGAGGCGACGGGCGCGGCGGCGACGCCCGCCGACTGAAGGATCTCCGCGGCTTCGCGGGGCGGGCGCCCCTGCGTCCAGGCGGAGACCGCGTCGTCCAGTTCCGCGGACCGCGCCAACCGCCCGGCCGACGACCGCAGGTCGGCATCGGCCGCAAGGTCCTGGCGCCCGATGACGGCGGCGAGCGCCAGCCATTCGGTATCGCTCTCCACCGCGATGGCGCACCAGCTGTCGTCACCCTGGCAGCGATAGATCCCATGCGGCGCGTCGGTGCGCGAGCGGTTTCCGATCTGCTCCGGCTCCTGTCCTGAAGCAGCCGCCTCAACGATCGCGGGGCCCGCAAAATTCGCGGTCGACTCGACCTGGGACAGGTCGATCTTCATCCCGCGCCCGGTCAGGCGGCGGTGACGCAGCGCGGCGAGGACGGCGAACGCGGCGTGATACGGGTTCGCCGCATGGTCCGGATAGTGTGTGCCGGGCCCGACGGGATCATCCGGCCCGTAGGCGGTCATCCACATGAGCCCCGTCACGGCGCTGATGGTCATCCCTACGCCCAGCATGGACGCGCGGGGGCCGCTCTCGCCATACATCGGCATGGAAAGATAGATGATGTCGGGCTTGGCCTTGCGAACGTCGTCGTAGCTCAGCCCAAGCCGCTCCATCGCGCCCGGGCCGAAATTGTTGCTGATGACGTCCGACTGGGCGACCAGATCCAGCACCAGCCGCCGGCCCTCATCGCTCTTCAGGTCGATGGACACGCTCTTCTTCCCGGTGTTGCGGGAAGCATAGTAGCCGCTGCGGTTGACCCCGGGTTTGGCGTCTTTGAAGGGACCGCCGCGGCGCACGGGGTCAAGCCGGGAGGTGCTCTCGATCTTCAGAACCTCGGCCCCAAAATCCGAGAAGAGCTTGGTGCCGAAAGGGCCCGCGCCGGCCCAGGTCAGGTCGGTGAAGCGGATTCCACGGAGAAAATCGGGTTTCATGGCGCACTCCTTTGTAATTTTCATTCACCGGTTCGATGCAGTGGGCGCCGCCTTCAGAAGGTCGTTATGCTGACCTAGCTCCGGCGCCGGCGACAGCGACCACACGTCCTCGGACAGCCGGTACGGGGCGCCGGGGAACAGGACGGGCTTCTCCAGGCGAGGATCGGCGAGCGAAACGAAATAGTCGCGGTGCTGGAGCTGCGGGTCCGTGAGCACGTCCCTGACGCGGTTGACCGAGGACATCACGATCTTCCGCCGGATCGCCTCTCGTGTGACCTCTTCCTTTGTGAAGTCGCGGATGAAAGCCTCGAAGGTCCGGCGGAAGATCGTGCGCGCCTCGGCGGTGGTGCGCCAGGGACGGTCGAGCCAACGCTCCTTTGAGAATTCCTCGGCTGACGGGTGCTCCACCTCGCGCATCCATTCGACCAGGGACTTCCATGACACGCCGAGCGTTGGCGGCGAGGCGAGGAAGACGTACCCATCGCGGCAGCTGAAGATGTCCTCGCTCGCATCGCGGGTTCCCTCTCCGCCACGCTGCGAGACCCGCCCCTCCAGATCGTAGACCTGGATCGCGTTCTGCAGCGAATGCGCGATGCACTCTTGCGCCGAGACGTCGATCAGGTGGCCGACGCCCCCCCGCTCTGCGTCGAAGAGGGCGACCGCCGTCGCTGAGGCCGCGTAGACTGACGCGATCATCGCCGATTGCGCCACCGGCAGTCGGAGCGGCGGCTCGCCCGGGCGGCCGGAGAGCCAAGCGATGCCGCCGCTGGCCTGCATCGTCAGGTCGCAGGCCGGCGCGTCCGTCAGCGGTCCTCCAAGACCGTAGGGCGAGACAATCGTGATGACCGCCGTCGGATTCAGCGACCGCACCCATCCAAGCTCATCCGCCAGCGGGCCGCCGCGCTCGAGGAAGACGATCTGCGCCGGCTCGATCAGGCGCGCGAAGTCGGAGCGGCCTTCTTCCGTGTCGAAATCCAGAACGACGCTCTTCTTGCTTGCGTTGAAGAACAGGAATGCCCAGTCGGGCGTGTTTTCGCCCTCTTCGCGCGCGCGCTCGGCGGATCTATGCCGATCCGGCAAGCCTTGCGGCGGCTCGACGCGGACAACTTCGGCGCCGAGGTCGGCGAATAGACGAGTGGCGTATCGCCCGAGGTCATGGGTCAGATCCAGGATTCTGATCCCCGAATATGGTTGGACCTTAGTCATCTGTTATGTTCCTTGGCGAAGGTCAGGTTACGGAGGCTGCAGGAAGGCTGCGGCGATTGAGGATTAGCGCGATCGCAAGCAGCCCCGCGCCGGCGGGCAGGAGGTAAGCGGCCGGATAGAACAGCAAGACGCCCCCCGCGGCGCAGAGCAGTCTCTGCACCGTTGTCGCGCGGGTGAAGGCCCAGCCCTCAAAGGCGACGCCGAACGCGATCACCCCCACCGTCGCGGTCAACACATGGATGACCATTTTCAGCGTGATCCCGTCGAGGCCGATGATGCTCGGGTAGTAGGTGAACATGAACGGCACCAACCACGCCACGAAGCCAAGCCGCATGGCGATCCAGGCGGTCTTGATGGCCGGGGCGCCGGCGACGCCGGCCGCCGCGAAGATCACGACGGCCACGGGCGGGGACAGGCCGCTCAAGGTCGCGTAGTAGAAGATGAAGAGGTGCGCGATGACGAGCGGGACGCCCATGTCCGTCAACAGAGGCGCCGTAAGGCTGGCCACGATCACGTAGGCGCCCACCGTGACGACGCCCATGCCAAGGACAACCGCGACGATGGCGGTGGCCAGGAGCGCGAGGAACATTGAGTCCTGGGAGATCGCGCCGATCATGGTTGTGAGGCGCGCCCCGAGCCCCGTAAGCAGGATCATGCCCACGACCACGCCCGCGAGCGCCAGCGCAACCGAGATCGTCGCCAGCGTCTGCACTCCGTCGAGGCTGACCGCCTTGACCCGCTCACCGGTGAAAACCCGGGTCTCGCGCAGCAGGCAGGTTGTCGCGAAGAGGCTGAGGAAGGTGACGGCGATCGAGAAATCCGTCGAGAAGTTCTTGAAAAGGAGAACGATCAGAAGCGTTATCGGCCCGAAGACGATGAGGCTCTTGAAGGCGTTGTCGGCGAAGGTCGGGATCTCGTCCTCGTTCATCGGGCGCAGATTCATCTTGCTTGCGCGCAGGTGCACCTGAACAAAGACGCTGAGATAATAGAGGAAGGCGGGCACGAGGCAGTAGCCGGCGAGCACAAGGAACGGCACTCCGGTGTACTCCGCCATCAGAAAGACGGCGGCGCCCATGATCGGCGGGATGAACTGGCTGCCTTGCGAGGCGACAGCCTCGACCCCCGCGGCGAAGGCGGGCGTGTAGCCCGCCCGTTTCATCATCGGGATGGTGATCGTTCCGGTCGTCAGCACGTTGGTCACGCCGCTGCCGCTCACCATGCCCATCAACGCGCTTCCCAGCACTGCGACCTTGCCCGGCCCGCCGGTCCATCGACCGGCGAGAGCGAAGGCGAGGTTCAGCAGGTAGGCCCCTGCGCCCGACACGTTGAGCAGGGCGGTGAAGAACACGAAGACCGTGACGAAGCCGGCGGCGAAGCCGAGAGGCGTGCCGAACAGACCGTCGGTGCCGAGCACGGTGACCCTGAGCACGTTCTCCCATGTAACGCCGGCGTGCTGCAGGATGCCTGGAAAGTATCTGCCGTAAACCGCGTACAGCACGAACAGCGAGGCGACGTAAATGAGCGGCTTCGCGGTCGTGCGGCGGGCGCCCTCGAACACCGTGAGGAGGAGCGCCGCGGCGATCAGGCGCTCGCTATTCGACAGGTACGACTCCCACAACAGGTCATCCCAATTGAGGACCAGATAAACCGTCGCGCCCGCTGCGACGCCGATGATCGCCAGGTTGAACGCCATTTCCGGGAGCGACCCCTCCCGCAGCCAGCCGCTTGGATAAAGGAGCGTGGCGCAAGCAACGACGGCGAAGAGGAAAAGCGGTCTCTGAACGTAGACGATCGGCGCGCCGAAGAACGCCGCATGGAGGGCCGCGCCCAACACGGCCAGCCCGAGCGCCACCGCTATGGCGCGTTGCAAACGCACCGATACCGGGCTCGAGTCGCTAGTTACTTCAGTCATAGGACGTTCCTTCGGCGAATTCCTGCCCAGGAATGGGATGAGGGAATGCTGACGCGGGTGGGCCGAACGCTTCGCAGGCGGCTTGACGAACTGCTGAAAGGCGGTTTTGGAGCGCCGGTCTCATCTCGTTGCTCTTCGCCCGCCGCGAGACGTTATTCATCAACGCCACGAGAGAATGCGAAATCGGTCCCGGTCGGCGTCATCATGAGCGGTCTCGGACTTTTCCAGCAGCCTTTTGGAGGCGTCCCTTCCTGAAGCGGCGAGTGTTCGCCGCCCTGGCCGGGGCTATGGAACGTTCGTCTGTCACGGCTGCGCTGGGGCCATGCCCAGGCAACCGTGACAGCGGCCGCCACGTCAGTTGCTGGCTTTCTGCTACTCGATGAACCGCTCGACGCCCGGCACGCCGATTTCCTTGTAATACCGGAGCGCCCCGGGATGCGGCGGAATCGGCATCCCCTGCAGCGCGTTCTCGATCGTCGCAGCCTTGTAGGCCGGATGCGCGTTCCTCAGCACATCGATGTTCTCCCACAAGGCCTTCGTCATTTCGTAGACGAGATCGTCGGGGAGATCGGCGTGGAGGAAGAAGTAGACGCCGTGGAAGAAGCCCTTCTTCGGATCGGGAATGGTGAGCTGCGGGTAGACGTCCTCGGGCACTGTCTTCGTGTAGACCGGATAATTCGCCATCACTTCTTCGATGGCGTCCTCGTCCGGCTGAAGCAGCACCAGGTCCTGTTTTGTATTCAGCTCCATCATCGCGGCGTCGCCGAGAGCCCGCGTATGGGACAGCCCGTCAATATTGGCGCTCGCAAGCTGCTCGATGGCCTGCGACGTGCAGTAAGGGACGACGTTCACGTCCTCGAACGGGTTGAGGCCGTGCGCCTCCATCAGGATCTTGAAGAAGGTGAACGGCTGGTCCCAGCGTTCCGGTCGGTCGGGCTCGGGCGGGGCGCAGGCGGCGGCGATCGTCAGCCCCGAGCCGGCCAGCTCCGACACCTTGGTCTTGCCATGCCGCTTCAGCAGGAAGACGTCGAAGAAACCCTCCTGCACGAACGCCCATCCGCGCACCGGAACATCGCGGCCCTCCCACGGGCCCTTGCCGTTATACGCAAGGGTCAGGTCCATGCTGGCGACGCCGCCAACACGTTCCCCCCGTATCATCTGCGGGTAGACCTCTGTCGTCGAGTTCGGGCTGACCGTGGCGGTCGCCCGCACATCCGGCAGTTCCTGGGAGAGCAGGGCCGCGACCGCCGACATCCCCGCAAAATAGGAGCCGGTGGCCGTCGCCGAACCAAAAACGAGATCCCAGTTGTCGCCGCTTTTCCAGCGGTCGGCCGGCGCCGCGAGCGCAACTGAGGATGTGAACAGCGCTCCGGCCGTGGCTGCGGCTGCGGCTCGTGTGATCCAGCTTCTCATATCATCTCCCTTAGGTATTTTATATCGTATATTTTACCTAGCTGAGTCGAGCCGAGCTGTCCAGAAAATCCTGTCAAAGGAACCCGGTTTGCGGCGGGTCAGGGGGGCGGTGTTCGCGCCGTTCGAGCCGCCGATCGCACGCTTCGCGAGAGGCGTCGGCGCCGACGAGGCGACCGTCGCCGCGGCGATCGAAGAAGAATGGTCGAATGGTCGGACCGAGGGGCGGATAGCCCGGCTCAAGCTCGTCGAGCATCAGATCCAGGGCCGACCCAATATCGACCTCCTGCGAGCCAGAATCATCAAAGGCGCATGACCGCCCCTCATCAAGCTCGCGCCAGAGTTCTTACTCCACGCCGATCAACGCTCTGCGGATGAGAGGTCCGCGACGGCGGATCGGCGGCGCCGCTCGGATCGCATTTAGCCCGCGCGCGGAAGGCGGTTGCCAAAGAAGGGCGCCTTGCGCCACCTGATTTGCTGATTTTAGTGGTGCGCCGAGGAGGATTCGAACCCCCGACCCCCAGATTCGTAGTCTGGTGCTCTATCCAGCTGAGCTATCGGCGCCTGTCCGCTGCGACGAGCGCCGCGAAACCTCGTGTCGTTTAGCTTTGCTCGGGCGGTGTTGCAAGTGCGGAAATGGCCGGGCGGGGCGGCGGCGTTCACTTTGGCAGGGTCAGGCGGAAGACTGCGCCCGAACTGCTGCTTTCGCTCAGCGTCAGCTCGGCGCCGTTCAGCGCGGCGAGTTCGGCTGCGATCGCGAGGCCGAGGCCGGCGCCGCCGCGCCGCGCGCCGCCGCGAAACGGTTGGAAGAGGTTCTCCAGCGCCTTCGGCGGCATGCCCGGCCCGTCATCGGCCACGGTCATGACGACGTCGCTTTCCGTCGCTTCGGCGGAAATCGTCACATGCCCGTTCCGGCCGGAGGCCTCGATGGCCTGGCATGCGTTCCGCGCCAGATTGGTCAGGATGCGGAAGAGATGATCCGGATCGATCGTCGCGCGAAGGCCGGGGGGCGTCTCGTTCACGAACGCGACGGCGCCTTTGGCGGGCGCGACCGCGTCGCCGACATCCGCGACCAGGCGGCGGAGCGCGACGCGGCGCGGCGCGGGCGCCGCCTCCTCCGCCTTGCCGTGACGCAATGTCGAGATGCAGAGCGCGGTCGCCCGGTCGAGCGAGCTGATCAGTTTCGGGCCGACCCGGACGACCACGGGATCCTTGCTTTCGCTGAGCCGGTCGGCAAGAAGTTGCGCGCTGGCCAGCATGTTACGAAGATCGTGGCTGATCTTGGCGACCGCGGCGCCGAGATCGGCCAGGCGCGACTTTTGCCGCAGCGCCGCCTTCAGTTCCGTCTGCATCTCGGCGAGCGCGGCTTCCGCGCGGGCGATCTCCGGCGGCGCGCCGGCGGCGGGAAGAACCACCGGCGCGCGCTCGGGCGCCTTCTGGAAAGCGACCATGTGTCTCACGACACGCTCGATCGGCCTGACGATCAGCCGGCGCGTGATCAGGAAAATCAGCCCGCCGGTGATCGTCGAGATGAACAGCGAGAGCAGAAACACGCGCCCAGCGTAATCGACGACGGCGCGCCGGAGCGACGATTCGGCCATCGTGATCTCAAGCTCGACGGCGCCTCCCTTCATCGGCGCGCCAATCACCCGAATGGTTCGGGGCTCGGTCCGAATCAGAACGCCGAGCGCGTCCGCGATCAGCGTCGCCGGGCCGGCCGTGCGGAGGTCGTAGGTTTCATCGACGATCTTGTCGCCCGGCGCCCGAAGGATCAGTTGCCGCGAAAAATCCCGCCTGAGCACAATCGACGCGACGCCGGCGCTGTCCAGAAGTTCGACTTCGAGCGCTCTCTCGACCATGTCGCTATCGGCGGCGAGGAGCGCGAGCGCGGCGACTTCAGCGAGATGCAGGCGCTGTTGGAGGTAGTCTTGCCGAAATCGGGCGACGGAGGGTGCGAACACCAGAACTTCGGTCATCATCACGATGCCGATGGTCAGAAGCAGAAGGCGGCCGGAGAGCGAACATATGAATTGCATGGGTTTCCAATACCGGCGGTGCCGAGGCGGGCGTATTGGAAACCTATTCGTTCAGCCAAGTTTCGCAAGGAGGCGAACCGCCCGCTTGACGAGGGCGCTTTCGAACAGCCGCGGCGTGAAATAGGCGCCGGCCGCGCGTTTCGCCAACTCGCCATATGTGGGGTAGGGCGCGATGAAATTGGCGACGTCGGCGATTTTCAGGCGACTTGAGAGCGCCAGCGCCCAGATCGCGATCAGATCGCCCGCCTGCGCGCCGACGATGGACGCGCCGACCGGCCTGCCTTTCACGATCATCACCTTCGTGAAGCCGGTGGTGCGATTGTCGGCGCGGGCGCGGTCATTCTCGGCGTATTCCGCGCGGTGAACCTCCAGCTTGTCGCCATGCTGCGCGCGGGCTTCGGCTTCGGTCAGGCCGACCTGGGCGAGTTCGGGGTCCAGATAGGTGACGCGGGGGATATGGTCGTCCCGAACCTTCGCCGGCAGGCGGAAGAGCGCGGAGCGCAGAACGAGCCCGGCGTGATAGGCCGCGAGATGCGTGAACTGGAGCCCGCCGGCGGCGTCGCCGATGGCGTAGACGCGCCGGTTGGTGGCGCGAAGGCCCTTGTCGACCTTCACGCCGGTCTTCGTGGTCTCGATCTTCGCGTCGGCCAGCCCGAGGTCGTCGATGTTGGCGCGCCGCCCAGCGGCGACGAGCAGGGCGTCGCCGCTGATCTCCTCACCGTCTTCGAGCGTCAGCGCGATCTCGTCGCCGGCGCGCCGCGCGGAGGCGATCTTCACGTTGTCCCGGATCACGATTCCTTCGGCGCGAAGCGCTTTGAGCGCGATGGCGGCGAGTTCGGGATCCTCGCGGCCGAGGGCGGCGGCGGCCTCCAGAACCACCACCTCCGAGCCGAGCCGCCGATGCGCCTGGGCCATTTCGCAGCCGATCGGCCCGCCGCCGATGATCAGCAGGCGGCGCGGCCGCTCGGAGAGGCCGAATATCGTCTCGTTGGTCAGGAATCCGACGCTCTCCAGGCCCGGAATCGGCGGCGCGGTCGGGCGTGAGCCGGTGGCGATGACGAAGCGGCGGGCGCGGATTCTCCGCCCGTCGGCGATGACCTCATCGGGGCTGACGAATCGCGCCATCGCCTGAATCACGGTGACGCCGAGACCCTCGAACCGGGCGACCGAATCTTGCGGGGCGATGCCCTCGATCACCGCGCGGACATGGGCTTTCGCGGCGGCGAAGTCGATCTCCGGCGTGACCGGGCGCACCCCGAAGGCGCCGCCCGCGGTCATCGCGTGCGCGGCCTTGCCGGCGGCGAGCAGCGCCTTGGACGGCACGCAGCCGGTGTTGAGGCAGTCGCCGCCCATCTCGTCGCCCTCGATCAGGACCACGGACGCCCCCATCTGCACGGCTCCCGCTGCGACGGACAGTCCGGCGGAGCCCCCGCCGATGACGCAGAGGTCAGGTTTCAGAATCTCCATATCATCTCCATGAACGGCGGCGGTTGCGGATCAGCCGGATCACGATCGGCAGGGCGGAGAGCGCCGCGAGGCCGATGAGCGGCAAGAGAATCCTGGGCTGAAAGATCAACCCGAGGTCCGGGGCGCCGCCGGATTCGAACACGGCGCCAAGCCCCGCGCCCGCCGAAGCGTAAACCAGCGCTCCGGGAATGATGCCGATGAACGTCGTCCAGATATAGACGAAGGTGCTGGCGCCGAGAAACGCCGGAACCAGATTGGCGATAAAGAAGGGAATCGCTGGCACGAGCCGCATCATGAGCAGAAAGCTGATCTGATTGGCGCGGAATCCGTCCTCCGCCTTCTTCACCCATCCGCCGGCGCGCGCGCGAAGCGCGTCGCCGAGGCCGGTGCGGGTCGCGAGGAAGATCGCGGTCGCGCCCAGCGTCGCGCCGGTCACGGCGAAGGCGGCGCCGAACCACGGGCCGAACAGGAAGCCGCCGGCCAGCGTCAACGCGAGCCCGCCGGGAAAGGAAAGCGCCGTCGCCACCGCGTAAACGCCGATGAAGGCGAGCGCGGCGGGCGCATAATGCGCGTCCCGCCAGGCGACGAGGGCCTCACGATTGTCGCGGAGCGCCTCGAAGCTGAGATACTCGCGCCCGAACGTGAAGAGAAGAATCGCGCCGAGCAGCGCGACCGCCAGCGGGATCATCCGTTTCAGGGACAGTCCCGGTGGAGGAGCGTCGGGCGCGTCATCGCATTTCATGTGCGGTCCTCCGCTTGTTTCATTCCGGCATCTGAAAGCCTTGCGCGGCGCGTGGCCAGTGCCGGCGGCCCGAGATGACGTGAGAGTGAACCCGAGATGACGAGAGAGTGAGGTCGAGTTCAAGTTTGGCTCCGTCGGGAAGCTGCGGGCGGCGGCGAAAGTCATGCCCGCCGCCGCCCGCGCGGGAATTGACAGGGTGGGCTCGTGCGCGTAATTGGTGCCTTCCAAATTCAGGGCGCCTTCGGGGCCGCCCCGTCGCCTGCATGACGAAGGACCGAAGCGATGAAACGTACTTTCCAGCCGAGCAATCGCGTGCGCTCGCGCCGCCACGGTTTTCGCGCCCGGATGGCGACGAAGAGCGGCCGCAAGATCCTGAACGCCCGGCGCAGCCGTGGTCGGAAGCGTCTCTCGGCCTGAGTCGATGACGGCGCCGGAAACCGGCGCGCCGGCGCAAGGGGCCGCCGAGGCCCCAACCGGGGCCGCTCAACGCGGCCAAACGATGATTCGTCCCGATCGGATTCGAAAGCGCCGTGATTTCCTCGCGGCGGCGCGCGCGCGCCGTCATGTCGCGCCCGGGTTCATCCTTCAGGCGCGAAAACGCGCGGAAAAAGAGATGGTCGGGGCGACGTCTCTTCGCGTCGGGTTCACCTGCTCCAAGAAAGTCGGCAACGCGGTCGCGCGGAACCGCGCGAAACGGCGCCTGAGGGCGGCGGCGGCCGCGACCTTGCCGCGATTGGGCCGCCCCGGGTGGGATTATGTCCTGATTGGGCGGGCGGGGGCGACCGCGACGCGGCCCTTCACCGAGATGCTGGCCGATCTCGAAGCCGGGCTGCGGCGCGTGCACGCCCCGGCGCGCCGGAGATGAGCCCGCTCGCCCATATCGTCGCGCTTCCGGTGCGCCTCTACCGGGCGACGTTCTCTCCGCTCGTCGGCATGAGCTGCCGCTTTCAGCCGACATGCTCCGTCTACGCGCTGGAGGCGCTCGAGAAGCATGGCGCGCTGAAGGGCGGCTGGCTGGCGCTGCGGCGGATATTGAGCTGCCACCCGCTCGGCCGCTCCGGATTCGACCCGGTGCCGGAGCCGAAGACGGACACCGCCGTGGGGAAAGCCGATTCCGATGCTTGACGACGTCCCGCCCTTTTTCGCCGACATGCCGACGAGCGGCGAATTCGCCAGGCTCCGGAAACGCATCATCCGCGACGTGCGCGACGCGCTGGAGACCTATGGCATGGTGCGGCGGGGCGCGCGCTGGCTGGTTTGCGTCTCCGGCGGCAAGGACAGCTACACGTTGCTGGCGGCGCTCATGGAGCTGCAATGGCGCGGGCTTCTGCCGGTGGAGCTTCTGGCCTGCAATCTCGATCAGGGGCAGCCGGGATTCGACGCGACGATCCTGCCGCGCTTTCTCACCCGGATGGGCGTGGCGCACAGGATCGAGCGGCGCGACACCTATTCCATCGTCACGGAGAAGATCTCCGCCGGAAAGACCTTCTGTTCGCTCTGCTCGCGGCTTCGCCGTGGGCATCTCTACCGGGTTGCGCGGGAGGAGGGCTGCGAGGCGGTCGTGCTCGGCCATCACCGGGACGACGCGCTCGAGACCTTCTTTCTCAATCTCTTCCATGGCGGCAAGCTCGCCTCCATGCCGCCGAAGCTCCTGAACGATGAGGGCGATCTCACCGTTCTGCGCCCGCTCGCCCATGTGGCGGAGGCCGATTGCGCCCGCTTCGCGGCGGCGATGAAGTTCCCGATCATCCCCTGCGACCTTTGCGGCAGCCAGGACGGCCTGCAGCGGGCCCAGATCAAGCGGCTGCTGGACGAGTGGGAGGCCCGGAGCCCGGGCCGCCGGCAGGTGATGTTCACCGCGCTCCGGAACGCGAAGCCGAGCCATCTTCTGGATTCCGCGCTTTTCGACTTCAAGGACCTCGGCGCGACGCGCTGAATGAGGAAAGCCGCCGCCGCGCATTTTACAAATCCGCAGGCTGCGATAGGGTCTCCGCACCAAGGAGAATCCGATGTCAGACACATCACTTTGGCGCCTCGGCGCCGCCGATCTCGCCGCTCTCATCGCCAAGGGCGAGGTTTCGGCCCGCGACGCCGCCGCTTCGGCGATCGCGCGGATGGAGGCGGTGAACCCGCGCCTGAACGCGGTCGTCGCCGACCTCTCCGCCGAAGCGATGACCGAGGCGGCGGCGCTGGACGAGCGTCAGGCCGGAGGCGAGCCGCTCGGCCCGCTTCACGGCGTTCCGGTCACGATCAAGGTGAATGTCGATCAGAAGGGCCACGCCACGACGAACGGCGTCCCCGCCTTCGCCAATGTCATCGCCCCGGCGGATGCGCCCGTGGTCTCCAATCTGAAGGCCGCCGGCGCGGTGGTGATCGGGCGCACCAACACGCCGGAATTCTCGTTCAGGGCGGACACGGACAACCCGCTGCATGGGCGGACGCTCAACCCCTGGGGCGATGATATCTCGCCGGGCGGCTCCTCCGGCGGCGCGGGCGCGGCGGTGGCGGCGGGGATATGCGCGCTTGGCCACGGCAATGACATCGGCGGCTCGCTCCGGTTTCCGGCGGCGGCCAACGGCGTCGCGACGGTGAAGCCGGGGCTCGGCCGCGTTCCCGCCTACAATCCCTCGCAGACCGTGGAGCGCGGGATGCTGGCGCAGTCGATGTCGGTGCAGGGGCTGATCGGGCGGCGGGCGTGCGACGTCCGGCTCGGCATGAGGACGCTGATCGCGCCCGACGCGCGCGATCCGTTCCACGTTCCCGCGCCGTTCGACGGCCCGAAGCGGGAGGGCAAGATCAAGGTCGCCTTCACCAAGGAGACCTGCGAGTTCGACCTTCATCCCGATGTCGAGCGCGCGCTCGACACCGCCGCGACCGCGCTCGGCGACGCCGGCTACGAGGTGGTGAACATCGACGCGCCGATGGTGCGCGAGATCGCCCATGTCGGCTATCGCGCGCTGATGGGCGAAGTCGAGGCGCTGATGGCGCCCTCGGTGCGCGAACTCGGCTCGGAGACGATCCGGAACGTGTTCGACGCCTATTATGAGCTGTTTCCCCCCTACAAGGGCGTCGAGCTTCTGGAGATGATGGCGAAGCGGAGCTACTACGCGCGGGCGTGGACGGTCTTTCTGGAGACTTATCCGCTTGTCCTCTCGCCCTTCCTGCCGCAACCGTTCTTCGCGCCCGACCGGGACGCCGAAGGCGTCGAGGGGGTGCGCGAGGCGCTCGGCTCCGCGATCTGGTCCTATTCGATGAACTTTCTCGGCCTGCCGGCGGGCAACATCCCGGCCTATCTGAACGACAAGCAGCCGATCTCCGTGCAGGTCATCGGCCAGCGATTCCGCGAAGACATGATCCTCGACGCCTGCGAGGCGATCGAGGCGCGGGTCGGCGTGATGGCGGAGCGGCTCTGGGCGCGCGAAGATTGAGGGCGTGCTCCCGGATATATTGAGGGACGGCCTCGATGTCGTGTTCTGCGGCACGGCGGCGGGCAGGCGTTCCGCCGAGGTCGGCATGTATTACGCGGGCCGCGGCAATCTTTTCTGGCCCACGCTTTTTGAGGTGGGCCTGACACCGGTGCTTTTGGCGCCCGAAACGGCCGATGAGCTTCCGCGTTTCGGCATCGGGCTGACGGATCTCGCCAAAGAAGCCTCCGGCTCTGATCGCGAGCTTCCGCCGGGCGCATTCGCGCCGGCGCGGCTGGCCGAGGTTCTCGGAACGTGGAGGCCGACCATCGTCGCTTTCAATGGCAAGAGGGCGGCGCGGGCCGCGCTTGGCCGGCCAACGGCCCATCCGGTGGATTATGGCGAACAGGCGGGGCTCGAGATTGGCGGCGCTGTTCCATGGGTGCTGCCGTCGACCTCTGGCGCGGCGCGGGGCTATTGGTCGATCGAGCCATGGCGGAGGCTCGCCGAGGCGGTTCGCGCACGGCGCGCGTAGCGGCGCCGGGGGGCTCTCGCCCCGATTTTCCGGCGGCGGTTGATTGCGGCGCGGCGCGCAATACGTTGATGGTCTCCAGGCGAGGAGGCCGCGCCGATGTTCAATGAGATGACCGGCGAAGACGGCGTGGTCCGCTCGCCCTACGAGGGCGTCAGCCGGTGGCTCGAGGAGACGGGCGCCGCCGCTCTGATGCTGAAGACCGAAGAGGCGGAGGCGATCTTTCGCCGGATCGGCATCACTTTCGCGGTTTACGGCGAGGGCGGCGACCCGGAGCGGCTCATTCCCTTCGATCTGATCCCGCGCGTCTTCGACGCGGTCGAGTGGCGCCGGATCGAGCGGGGCGTCAAGCAGCGGGCGCGCGCGCTCAACGCGTTTCTCTGGGATGTCTATCACCGGGGCGAGATCCTGAAGGCCGGGATCGTCCCGGAGCGGCTGGTCTATCAGAATGCGGCTTTCCTGCCGGAGATGATCGGCGTCGGCCCGCCGGGCCGGGTCTATTCGCATATCGTCGGGATCGACATCGTGCGCACCGGAGAGCGGCTGTTTCAGGTGCTGGAGGACAACTGCCGAACGCCGTCCGGCGTCTCCTACAAGCTCGAGACGCGCACCATCATGATGCGGATGTTCCCGGAGTTGTTTCAGACGTTGTCGATCGAGCCGGTGGACGACTATCCAAGCCTCCTGCGCAAGACCCTGGAGGAGGTGGCGCCCCCGGCCTGCAAGGGCGATCCGACGGTGGTGATCCTGACCCCGGGCGCGCTGAACTCGGCTTATTACGAGCATTCCTTCCTCTCCGACCAGATGGGCGTCGATCTGGTGGAGCCGCGGGATCTCTTTGTGGATGACGGGCGGGTCTGGATGCGGACGACTCAGGGGCCGCGGCGGGTGGATGTGATCTACCGGCGGATCGACGACGCCTTTCTCGACCCGATCACCTTTCGGGCCGACAGCGCGCTCGGCGTGGCGGGGCTGATGCAGGCCTACCGCACCGGCGGCGTGACGATCTGTTCCGCGCCGGGCGCCGGCGTCGCCGACGACAAGGCGGTCTACTGCTATGTGCCGGACATGATCCGCTTCTATCTTGGCGAGGCGCCGATCCTGGAGAACGTGCGGACCTGGCGGTGCTCCGAGCCGGACGAGGCGGCCTATGTCCTGGAGAATCTCGGCGATCTGGTGGTCAAGGAAGTGCATGGCTCCGGCGGCTACGGCATGCTGATCGGACCGAAGGCCACGGCCGGAGAGATCGCCGCCTACGCCGAGCGGATCAGGGCCGATCCGGACGGTTTCATCGCGCAGCCGACGCTCGAGCTTTCGGTGGCGCCGTCGCTGGCGGGAGGCCGCATCGCGCCGCGGCATGTCGATCTGCGGCCCTATTGCCTGGTCGGGCGAACGATGCGCCTCACGCCGGGGGCGCTGACGCGCGTCGCGCTTCGCGAGGGGTCGCTCGTCGTCAATTCGAGCCAGGGCGGCGGGGTGAAGGACACATGGGTGTTGTCGGAATGAGGTGGAGATGCTGAGCCGGACCGCCGAAAACCTGTTCTGGACCGCGCGCTATCTCGAGCGTGCGGAGGCCGCCGCGCGGCTGATCGAGATGGGGCGGCGGATGACGCTCATTCCGGGCCCGAGCCGCGATGAATGGCGTTCCGTCGCGGCGGTGGCCGGGGCGGCGCATCTTTTCGACGAAGATGAGCGGATCACCGAGGCGCGGATCGTCGAGAAGCTGGTGCTCTGCCCGGACTCCCCGGCCTCGATCCGGTATTGTCTGAACCGGGCGCGCGACAGCGCCCGCGCCGTCCGCACCTCGCTCACCGCAGAGATGTGGGAGGCGCTCAACGACGGCTGGCGGCGACTGGAGATCGCGGATCCGAACGTGGCGCTTCGCGAATTGCCCGCGCTCCTCGACTGGGTGAAGACCCGCGCCTCGATTTTTCGCGGCGCGTCCGAGGCGTCGATGTTGCGGACCGACAGGTATTATTTCCTGCGCATCGGCGGATTTCTGGAGCGCTCGGAACTGACGCTCAGGTTGCTCGACGTCAAATACTTCGTGTTGCTTCCGGAAACGGAGACGGTGGGCGGCGGGCGCGATCATCATCAATGGACGTCGGTGCTGCAGGCGACCTCGGCGTCGCGGGCCTATCATCATGTCTATCGCGGCGATTTCAGCCCGTGGAAGATCACCGATTTCCTGATCCTGAATCTCAGATTCCCGCGCTCCGTCGCCTATTGCTACACCGAACTGTCGCGCTATCTCGGGCTTCTCGCGCTCGCTTACGGACAGCGCAACCAGTGTCATTCCCTGGCCGGCGAAATGGTGGCGCGGCTCGCCGATACGGAGATGGGAGAGCTGTTCCAGTCCGGGCTGCATGAGTTCACCACGGAGGCGCTCCGGCACAACGCCCGACTCTCGGCCGCGATCTCCCGCGCCTATTACTTTTGAGGTCCGATGCTTCTCTCGATCCGCCATCGCACGCGCTATGAGTACACGCCTCCGGCCGCGCGCGTCGCGCTGAAGGTGCGGCTTTTTCCGGCGATGACCGCGACGCAGACGCCGCGCGCCTGGCGCGTGACCGTGAACGGCGAAGCCCCCGAAATGCGGCTGGTGAACGGTTTCGGCGACGAGGAGGCGGTCTGGTTCGGCCATGAGGGCGCCGCGGAGGTGGAGATCGTCGCCGAAGGCGAAGTCGAGACGCGCGGCGCGCATGGGGTGCTGCGGGGCTGGACGATGGCGGCGCGACCGGGCGTCTTTCTGAGGAAAACCGCGCTGACGGCGCCAGACGCCGCCATCGTCGCCCTCGCGCGCGACGCGGCGGCGGGAGAGACCGGGCTCGCGGCGGCGCATGCGCTCTCCGCCGCGGTGCGGGAGGCGGTGGCGTATCGCCCCGGCGCGACGGCGGCGACGACGACGGCCGCCGAGGCGCTGCGCCTCGGCGCGGGCGTCTGTCAGGATCATGCGCATCTTCTGATCTCCGCCGCGCGGGCGCGCGGCGCGCCCGCGCGATATGTCGTCGGCTACCTCATGATCGGGGATGCGGATGAGCCGCTCCACGCGGCGACGCAGGAGACCCACGCATGGGCGGAGCTCTGGATCGACGATCTCGGCTGGGTCGGGTTCGACGCCTCCAACGGGATCTGTCCGACGGATCGTTACGTTCGGCTTGCGGCGGGGCTTGACGCGGTGGACGCGGCGCCCCTACGTGGATCGATCACCGGCGCCGTAGATGAGACGCTCGAAGCCGACGTTGTGGTGAGCCAGATGCAACAGTAAGAGGCCGCTGATGACCTATTGCGTAGGTCTGAAGCTCGACGCCGGCATCGTGATGATGGCCGACACGCGCACCAACGCCGGGCTCGACGATATCTCCCGCTTCCGAAAGATGTTCACCTGGCGCAAGGAGGGCGAGCGGGTGCTCGCCGTATGCTGCGCGGGCAATCTTTCGATCACGCAGGGCGTCATGAGCCGCGTCAACGCCGCCATCGCCCGCTCCAGAACCGATGACGGGGTGGAGACGATCCTCAACACCCCGACGCTCTTTCACTCCGCGCAGCTTTTCGGCGACGCGATGAAGGAGGTGCAGGCGCGCCACCGCGAGACGTTGCAGGCGCAGGGCGCCGGCGCCGACGCCTCGATCCTGCTCGCCGGGCAGCGCGCGGGCGGCGAGCTGCGGCTCTACCTGATCTATTCCGCCGGAAACTTCATCGAAGCGACCGACGACACGCCCTTCCTCCAGATCGGCGAGCATAAATACGGAAAGCCGATCCTCGATCGCGTGATCACCCCGGACACCCCGCTCGACCTGGCGCTGAAGGCGGTGTTCCTGTCCATGGATTCGACGCTCCGCTCCAACCTCTCGGTCGGGATGCCGCTCGATCTGGTGGTGATCCGCACCGGCGAGATCGCGTTCGCGATCCAGCGCCGGGTCGAAGCCGAGGATGCGGATTTCTCCGCCATCTCGAAAGGCTGGGCGGAGGCGATCCGAAACGCGTTCGAGACGCTGCCGGCGGTCGATGGCGGCGCCTCGAATCCGAGCTGAAGCCGGAGAGTCGGCTCAGATCGGCGCCGGAAAGCGCCGGTGGATCGCTTCGATCGCGGCGGATTGCTCCTCCGTGAGCGTGAGGGATGCGGCCGATAGCGCCGTATCCAGCTGATCGAGCGATGTCGCCCCGAAGATCGCGGCGCCCATGAAGGGACGGCTGAGGCAGAAGGCGAGCGCCATCGCCGCCGGATCGAGCCCCGATCCTTTCGCGAGGTCGAGATAGGCGTCATGCGCCGGCCAGAGCTGCGGCGTGATCCGCCCGTTCAGCGTGGCGTTGAGCGCCCTTCGCGTGTTCGGCGGGGTTTTGTCGCCAGCGTATTTTCCGCTCAGGATGCCGGTGGCCAGCGGCGAATAGGCCAGCAGGCTGACCCCCTCGGCCATGCAGATCTCCCCGAGATCGAGATCGAAAAGCCGGCAAAGGAGCGAATATTCGTTCTGGATCGAGACGACGCGCGGCAAAGCGTGCCGCTCCGCGACCTCGAGAAACAGCATCAACCCCCAGGCCGTCTCGTTCGAGAGGCCGACATGGCCGATCTTGCCGGCGTCGATCGCGCGGTCGAGCGCGCCGAGAATGTCGGCGATCTCCTGGCGCTCGCGCGCCGGGTCATGCGCGGGCGGCGTCCAGCCCCAGTAGCGGCGGAAATGATAGCTGCCGCGATTGGGCCAGTGGAGCTGATAAAGATCGATATGGTCGGTCCGGAGCCGTTTGAGCGAGGCGTCGAGCGCCTTCTCGATTTCCGCAGGCGTGATCGGCGGCGTCGGCGCGACCCCGGCGCGGGCGCGCTGGCTGCCTTCTCCGGTGATCTTCGAGGCGAGGACGATCTCCTCCCGGCGCCCGGATTTCGCGAGCCACGAGCCGATGATCGCCTCCGTCGCGCCGGGCTGGTCGTTCGGGCCGGGATTGGCGGGATACATCTCGGCGGTGTCGATGAAATTGACGCCCGCCGCCAGCGCCCGCTCGATCTGGGCGTGGCCTTCGGCCTCCGTGTTCTGCGAACCCCAGGTCATGGAGCCGAGGCAGAGCGCGGAGACGGTCGGCCCGTTGCGGCCAAGGGTGGTGTGCTTCATTTCTTCTCTCGGATTGTCAGGGGAGGGTGGGCGCGTTCACGCCGGGGATCGGCTTCTCCGGCGGCGCCTGCCGCCGCGTCCGGCGCCGGCGGCGCCGTCATCCCCCGCGCCGCCGCCGAAGGCGACATGGGGCAGGGAGACGACAGCGTTCAGCAGCGGGAACGGCGCCGTCTTGTTCGGGATCGCGATCGCGTCCACGAAATGCTCCTGAAAGCGCGGCTCGACCGCGGTCTCGACCTTGTGGATGCCGCGCACCACGCTCTCGATCTCGCGCCGGGCGGCGACGTTGAGAAGCGCGATGCGCGCGCCGGTGCCGGCGGCGTTGCCGGCGGAGGTCACCTTCTCCAGCGGGCAATCGGGAATCATGCCGAGCACCATCGCGTGTCTTGGCGAGATATGCGCGCCGAAGGCGCCGGCGAGCACCACGCGGTCCACGGTCTCGACGCCGCGCCTGTCCATCAGGAGCCGCGCGCCGGCGTAGAGCGCGGCCTTCGCGAGCTGGATGGCGCGCACGTCCGCCTGGGTGACGAGGATTCGCGGCCCGCCGGCGGCGGCGGCGTCATGGAGCAGATAGGCGTGGGTGCGCCCGTCCAGCTCGCAGCGGCCGGTTCCCGTCGCGGCGGCGGAGCCGATGACGCCGTCTTCGTCCATGATCCCGGCGAGGCGCATCTCCGCGATCACCTCGATGATGCCGGAGCCGCAGATTCCGGTGACGCCCCGATCGCCGATCGCCGCCTCGAATCCAGGCTCGTCCGACCAGAGCTCGCAGCCGATGACGCGAAAGCGCGGCTCCTTGGTCTCCGGGTCGATCTCGACCTTCTCGATGGCGCCCGGGGCGGCGCGTTGTCCGGCGCTGATCTGCGCGCCTTCGAAGGCGGGGCCGGTGGGGGAGGAGCAGGCGAGAACGCCGGTCCTGTCGCCGAGCATGATCTCCGCATTGGTGCCGACATCGACGAGCAGCACCAGATCCTCGGAGACGTTCGGCCCTTCCGAGAGCGCGACAGCCGCCGCGTCGGCGCCCACATGGCCGGCGATGCAGGGCAGGATGTAGACGCGCGCGCCGGGATGGGCCTCGATATCGAGCTCCTCGGCCCGAAGATGAAGCGCGTTGGCGGTGGCGAGCGCGAAGGGCGCCCAGCCGAGCTCCTTCGGGTCGATCCCGAGAAGCAGGTGGTGCATCACCGGATTGGCGACGAAAACCGCCTCCACGATCTCCGCCCGGTCCACGCCGGCTTCGGCGGCGACCTCCCCGATCAGCGTGTTCACGGCCTCGCGCACGACTTTCGTCATCGCCTCGGCGCCGCCGGGGTTCAGCATCGAATAGCTGACCCGGCTCATCAGATCCTCGCCGAAGCGGATCTGCGGGTTCATCAGCCCCGATGAGGCGAGAACGTCGCCGGACTGGAGGTCGACGAGATGACAGGCGATGGTGGTGGAGCCGATATCGAAGGCGAGCCCGTAGATCGATCCTTCGTAGAATCCGGGCCAGACCTGAATGATCCGCGCCGCGCCGCCCGGCTCGCCGCGGTGAACGGCGCAGGTGACCTTCCATCCGCCATCCCGCAGCGCGGGTTGCAGCGCCCGCATGACGCCGAGATCCGCCAGCGGATGATCGAGGCCCCACTGCTCGTGAAGCGCGCGGCGCAGCCGTTCCAGATCGCCGCTCGGTTTCTCCATGTCGGGTTTCTCGACCTCGACGTAATAGAGCCTCGTCGCGGGATCCATGACGATGTCGCGCGCCTCGGCGCGCTTGCGGACGACCTGCTTGTGAAGCTGGCTCGTCGCCGGAACGTCGATCACCATGTCGCCGAGAAGCTGCGCCTGACAGCCGAGCCGGCGCCCCGCCGGGAGCCCGCGTTTGGAGTCGTAGCGCTCCTCCACCGCGTTCCATTCGGAGAGGCCGTCCTCGGCGGCGGTGACGCCGTGCTTCGAAAACTGGCCGAATTGCGGCGCGACCTGACATTTGGAGCAGATGCCGCGCCCGCCGCAGACGCTGTCGAGATCGACGCCAAGCTGGCGCGCGGCGGTCAGGATCGGCGTGCCTGCGGGAAAGCGGCCGCGCTTCCCGGATGGGGTGAAAACCACGAGAGGGTCGGATTCGGACATGGCTGGGCTTTCTCAGGGCGGCGCCGTCTCGGATCGGCGCGGGTCATTGCTAATCCTTTCGCATCCCCGCGCCAACCGCCCGCGGGATTGCGTCGCCATAGGGTGTGAATGCGTCGGGAAGATCCGAAGCGGGGCCAGGCCTCGCGCTTCGGCGCCGCGTCAGTCCGAGCGCCGCCGGCGCCGGCGGCCGCCGCCGGCGCCGGCGGGGCCCGCGGCGGCCTTGTTGGCGCGGATCCAGGCCGCGCCCGAAGGGTCGTGATCGAGCAGGAAATTCGCGGCGCGGATCGCCTCGATCTCGCTCGACGGGGTGGCGGAGGCGGACCCGAGCCCGATCAGCGGCGCGAGCGCGGCGGGGTCGATCCCGTCCGGGACCGTGATCCCCAGCGCCGCGAGCTCCGCGACCCGCGCCGCGATCTTCTTCTCGCTCGCGCCGGGCCGCATCGGGTTCATGATCGCCGATGTCATGCCCGCCGCCGCCGCCATCGGCAGGAAGGCGTTGTTGATTCCGTGCCGGTTGGGCAAGCCGAACGAGACGTTGGAGGCGCCGCAGGTGGTGTTGACGCCCAACTCCTCCCGGAGCCGCCGGACCAGAGCGAAGACCTGAAGCCCCGCCGTCGCCATCGCGCCGATCGGCATCACCAGCGGATCGACGACGATGTCATGCGCCGGAATGCCGAAATCCGCGGCGCGCCGGACGATCTTCTTCGCCACCTCGAAGCGCACGTCCGGGTCTTCGGAGATGCCGGTGTCGTCATTCGAGATCGCGACCACGGGCACGTTGTATTTCTTGACCAGCGGCAGAACGAGCGCCATCCGCTCCTCCTCGCCGGTGACCGAATTCAGGAGCGGGCGGCCTTCGGCCGTCTCCAGCCCGTTCTTCAGCGCGCCGGGGACGGAGCTGTCGATGCAGAGCGGGACGTCGACCAGCGCCTGCACACGCGCCACCAGCTCCTTCATCAGGGCCGGCTCGACGAAGTTGTTGTCGGCGTAGCGCGGATCTTCGGCCATCTTGTTGGTGAAGACCGCGCCGGAATTGATGTCCAGTATGGCGGCGCCGCAGGCGACCTGGTCGAGCGCGTCCCGCTCGACGGTGGAGAAATCGCCCGCCTCCAGCTCCGCCGCCAGCCGCTTGCGGCCGGTGGGGTTGATCCGCTCGCCGATGACGCAAAAGGGCTCGTCAAAGCCGATGATGACGGTTTTCGTCCTGGATTCGACGACAGTTCGTGTCATGCGTTCGTGTCTTTCTGCGGCTGGATGAGATCGGATCAGCCGGTGGCGACAAACCGGCGCGCGCCGCCGAAAGCCCTGGCGAATTCGGCGGCGTTGGCGATGCCGCCGAGGGGGAAGAAGTGCGTCTTGGCGATCGTGAAGTCGGGGTTGGCCATCTTGTGCGCCGCGAGATCCGTGAGAAACCTTTCAGGGGTGAAAGGCGTCACCAGCTTTGTCACATCCGCCGCGCGGCGTTGCAAGACCCGAAGCGAAGGGCCGACGCCGCAGGCCAGAGCGAAGCGAATCAGCGTCTGCAGCCGCGCCGGGCCCGGGACGCCGATATGGATCGGGAGATTGACGCCTTCGTCGCGAAGCCGGTCGGCCCACGCGATCACCGGCGCCGCCTCGAAGCAGAATTGCGTCACGATCGCCATCTGCGCGTCGGTCCGCTCCGCGAAACCGGCTTTCCAGCGGAGCGCCGCCATCGCCCGCGCGCCGTCGCCGTCCGGGTCGATATCGCGGTTGCCTTCCGGATGGCCGGCGACGTGAAGCCGGGTGAATCCCGCCTTGTCGAACAGCCCGGTCTCGATCAGCTGCATCGAATCCGAAAACGCGCCCCGGGGGGCGGGGAGCCCGCCGGCGAGCAGCAGCGTCTGATCGACGCCGGCCTCATCCCGATAGCGGCCGATCCACTCCTTGAGCGTCGCGCGGTCCGCGATGAGCCGCGCCGGAAAATGCGGCATGACGGCGAAGCCTTCTTCGCGGAGCCTCGCCGCTGTGGCGACCATGTCCTCGATCGGCGCGCCGTCGATATGCGCGATGTAAACGCGGGTTCCGGCGGGCAGCAGCGTGCGGAAATCCGCAATCCGGCTGGCGGTGCGCGGCGTCACCTCGATGGAGAAGCCGTCCAGAAGCGCGGCGGCGCCCGCCGCGGGCGTCGGCGCGGGGCGGCGCGTGGGGAAGAGGTTCCGGATCTTGGCCATCGCTGAGGTCGCTCCCGTTCGAGGTTACCGCTTCTCCGCCCATCCATCGTTCGCGATCAGGGCGTGGAGATGGGCTGCGTCGTATTCCGCTTCGAGGCGGGCGGCTTCGGCCGCCGCGACGGCGCCGTCGTCGTCTCCCGCGACCTCGACCGGGGCGGCCTTGCGCCATTCGGCGAGATAGGCGTCGTCGCCGCGCGCGCCAATCTTCATCGCGCAGCGGTCGATCGCCTGAACGAAGCGTTCCGACAGCTCCACCTTGGCGGCGCGCCGCCCCTTGCCGACGATGACCTGCGCCGGGATGTCCCGCCAGAAGACCGTGACCACCTGTGGCATCCCGAACCGCTCCCATCTCTTCAACTGGACATGCGTCATGACCGGCGCGCCGGCGCGCGCGATCGCGACCGCCCGCGCCTCCTTTCCGACATGTGTCGGCGGGAGATGGGATGCAAGTCGGGTTTTCGCCTTGTCGCGTCGGCGGCCAGCCTGTAATTTGCTCCCGAGCGGCGCACGCCGCTGTGATCCAAGGCCACCTGATGTCCATTTCGCCGCCGACCATTTCGTTCGAGTTCTTTCCACCGAAAGGGCCGAAAGGGGCGATGCGGCTCTGGCGGTCGGTTGAGCGCCTGGCGCCGCTCGGGCCGCGTTTCGTCTCGGTCACCTACGGGGCGGGCGGCTCCACGCGGGAGCGGACAGTCGCCGCGATCCACGCCATTCGAGAACGCGCCCGGCTTGACGTCGCGGGGCATCTCACCTGTGTCGGCGCGACGAAAATGGAGACGCTGGCCGTCGCGCGCGCCTATGCGAAAATGGGATGCCGCCGGATCGTCGCGCTGCGCGGAGACGGCGCGCCCGGGAGCGGCGGATTCGCGCCGCATCCGGGTGGATTTTCCGGCTCTGAGGAGCTGATCGCGGCGCTGAAGGCGATGGGCGACTTCCATGTCAGCGTCGGCGCATATCCGGAGCGGCATCCGGAGGCGGCGGACGCCGCCGCCGATATCGCTCATCTCAAACGCAAGTTCGACGCTGGCGCGGATGACGCGATCACGCAGTTCTTTTTCGATGTCGAGACCTTCCTGCGCTTTCGAGACCGGTGCGCGGCGGCGGGGATCGAAAAGCCGGTCATTCCGGGCGTTTTGCCGATCGAGAATTTCGCCCGGATGAAATCCTTCGCGGCGCGGTGCGGCGCCTCCGTTCCCGGCTGGATGGAGGCCGCCTACGCGAACGCCGAAGCCGCGGACGCCGTGGAGATTCTGTCCGTCTCGATCGCTTCGGAGATGTGCGACAGGCTCCGGCGCGAAGGGGCGGGGCATATTCATCTTTACACGCTCAACAATCCGGATTTGCCCTATCGGGTCTGCCAGGCGCTGGGCGTCGAGACGGCGCCGGTCCGGATCGCCGCGGCGGCCGGATGCGCATGATCCGATAGAGGTGTCTTGCCGATGCGGACGGCGTCCTCTACCTCTGGTCGTCTGGCGAAAGTAAGAGACCGGCGACAAGACAGGGGATGAGATGCACGGGCAGGCGATTTTGCGACATGCGCGCGCCGGCGTCTCTCAGGCCGAGGCCGGGACCCTGGTCGCCGGGCTGGACCTCGGAACCAACAACTGCCGGTTGCTCATCGCGCGCCCCGACGGCCCGACCCTTCGCGTCATCGACAGTTTTTCGCGCGTCGTGCGGCTCGGCGACGGGATGGAGAAATCCGGCGCGCTGGCTCCGGCGGCGATGGACCGCGCGGTCACGGCGCTGAAGATCTGCGCGGCCAAGCTCTCGCGCGCGGAGCCGGCGCAATTTCGCGCGGTCGCCACCGCCGCATGCCGGCAGGCGCTGAACGGCGCCGGGTTTGTCGCGCGGGTGCGCGAGGAGACGGGGATTCTTCTGGAGATCATCAACCCGGAGGAGGAATCGCGCCTCGCGGTGGCGGGATGCGGGCCGCTCGTCGACCCGACGGCGGAGCGGGTGCTGGTGTTCGACATCGGCGGCGGCTCGACGGAGCTGGTGCTTCTCGATCTCGCGGCCGTCCGCCCCGCCGAGCGCGCGGCGCGGGTGAGGGGGATCGGCGTGGCCGGAGCGTGCGGCGCAGGGGTGCGGATTCTCGATTGGGCGTCGATCCCGGTCGGCGTCGCGACGCTGGAGGACAAATTCGCCGAGATCGCCGATTCCGGCCGGCGGTTCGGGCTGATGACCTGGTATTTCGAGGAGTTGATCGACGGGTTCGCCGAATCGATGGCCAAGGAGACCGCGAACGGGGCGCTGCAGCTTATCGGGGCGTCCGGCTCGGTCACGACGATCGGCGCCGCGCATCTCGGTCTTCGCCGCTATGACCGGTCGCGGGTCGACGGGCTTTGGCTGCCGTTCCGCGCCGCGCGGCGCATCGCCAAGGAGTTGGCGAGCCTGCCGGACGGCGCGCGGGCGCAGCATCCGAGCATCGGCGTCGACCGCGCCAGGCTGATCGTCGCCAGTTGCGCGATCCTGTCCGCCATTCTCAACGTATGGCCGACGCAAAGGCTCCGGGTCGCGGATCGCGGCCTCCGCGAGGGCCTGATCTACACCCAGCACGCGAAGGCGCAGGCGTGAGCCGGCCGACTGGATCCGGATCCGGGCGCGGCGCGCGCGAGCTTCGCCAGAAGGTGAAGACCGCGCGCGGGCGCAAGCTTTCCTCCCAGCTCTGGCTGGAGCGGCAGCTGAACGACCCCTATGTCGCGCGCGCGCGGGCCGAGGGATATCGCGGCCGCGCGGCCTACAAGATCATGGAGATCGACGACAAGCATCGTTTCCTGGTGCCCGGGGCTCGGGTGGTCGATCTCGGCTGCGCGCCGGGCGGCTGGCTCCAGGTTTCGGTTCCGCGGATCAACGCGCTGGGCGAAAAGCAGGGCAAGCGGGTCGGCCGGATCGTCGGCGTCGATCTTCAGGACGTGGACCCGATCCCGGGCGCGACGCTGCTCAAGATGGACTTTCTCGACGAAGGCGCCGACGAGGTGGTGAAAGCGGCTCTCTCCGGCGCCGTCGATGTGGTGATGTCCGACATGGCGGCGTCCTCCTCCGGCCACAAGCAGACCGATCACCTTCGGATCATGGCGCTTTGCGAGGCGGCCGCGGCGTTCGCCTTCGATGTGTTGGAGCCGGGCGGCGTGTTCGTCGCCAAGGTTCTGTCCGGAGGGGCGGAGGGTGAATTGCTGACGGAACTGAAACGCCGGTTCACGAAGGTCTCGCATATGAAGCCGCCATCCTCGCGGAAGGACAGCTCCGAAAAATTCGTCGTCGCGACCGGGTTTCGCGGCGGGGCGGAAACGGACTGACGCCGGGTCGCTCCGCCTCGGCGGCGCGCCGGTCTGAGGTGGAGGGACGGGAGAGAGCCCGGGCGCTCTCGCGGATCAGTCTTTCACGACTTTCAGATGATCGCGCCGGCGCGCATCGGCGCCCATCCTGGCCGCGCCGGCGCCGCTCGGTTGCGCAGCCGACCGATCATGGCGGAAAGACGCCGCGGGTTCGGCGAAGCCGGGCAGGGGTTGCGCGCGCTCGCGCCGGGGGCGCGCCGCGGCGCTGATGACGCCGGTCTCCCGAAGGCGGCAGCGGCGCGCGGCGTGCACAGCCTCTTCCGGCGCCCCGTCTCCGGGCGCGACATGGACGGCGCCGAGCAACCGGTCGGCGCGCCCGAAATCGCTCAGGAGCGGCAACAGGATGAACTCCAGCGCAAGCGTCGGGCTGTCGCCGAGCGCATCGCCCCTGGCGACGCCGACGTCGCCGGCCGCGAGTGTTTGCTCCGCCAGCCCCACGAATCGGCGGCGACTTTCGCCCTCCATCGTGGCTTCGGCGCCCATCCCTCTCATTTCCATGCCAAAAATATCATAAAGAGCCGCGCCGGCGCTGCGAAACCGAAATGCGCCCGAACCCAGCGATTCAAGAATGAAAACATGGTCGGAAAGCTCGGGGCCGAGGCCCGAGGCGGTCACCTCCGCCTTGTAGGGCGCCGCGCGGCCGGCGCGGAGCGTGTTCCAGTACGTGTGAAGCGCACGGGAGCCGGCGTGTTTCATTTCAATGGCGGTCGACCTGGACATCAGCCCCAATCCAAAACGGAATCGTCATTCCCGATTAGTTTATACCGTATTTTCAAAACATTCCCCATGGTTATTCAATCTTTTGTCGCCCCGCGCCGCGGTTCCGGTTCAATCCGATGAAAAACCCGTCGGCGGGCCGGATCCGCGGTCGGCGGGCTTGGCGCGCTTGTCGTCCCGGCTTAATCTCCCGCTTCGAACAAAAAGGAGCCGAGATGCAGTCGATGACCGGGTTCGCCGTGTCCGAGAGCCATGTCGCGGGGCGGCGCTGGCGCTGGGAGGCGAAGAGCGTGAATGGCCGGGGGCTGGACCTGCGGTTTCGCCTCGCGGAGGGGACCGAAGCGTTGGAGCCTCAACTCCGCGCGGCGGCCGCGAAAAGGTTCAGCCGCGGCAATATCGGCTTCACGCTCCGCGCGGATGGAGGCGACGAGACGGGCGCGCCGGCGTTGAACGAGGCGGCGCTGGCGGCGGTGATCGACGCGGCGCGCGCGGGCGAGGCGCAGGCCTCCGCCTCGGGGCTCGATCTCGCGCCGACGACCATCGGCCAGATCCTGGCGCTTCGCGGCGTCATGGCGCCCGGCGGCGCCGGGCTCGACGATGCGGCGCTGTCCGCTCTGGGCGAGGGGTTCGCGGAGCTGTTGCGTGATCTTGAGACATCCCGGGCGGCCGAGGGCGCGCGGGCGGGGGAGCTTTTCACCGGCTTCATCGACCGGATCGAGGATCTGACCAAGGAGGCCGAAGCGGCCTACGCCGCCAGCCGGACCACCGCTCCCGCGCGGTTGGCCGAGAAGGTCGCCGCGCTGATGGGGGCGGGAGCGGACATCGCGCCGGAGCGCCTTCAGCAGGAGCTTGCGCTCTTGGCGGTCAAGGCCGATGTGCGCGAGGAGTTGGATCGGCTCTCCGGTCATGTCGCGGCGGCGCGCGCTCTGATCGGGCAAACCGGCCCGATCGGCCGGAAGCTCGATTTTCTGACCCAGGAATTCAACCGCGAAGCGAATACGCTGTGCTCGAAAGCGACCAGCGCCGAGCTGACGTCCATCGGGTTGGAGTTGAAAGTGGTGATCGATCAGATGCGCGAACAGGCGCAGAATGTCGAATGAGCGGGGCCGCGCAGATGAAGCGCCGCGGGCTGCTTTTCATTCTCTCGTCGCCGTCCGGGGCCGGAAAATCGACCGTGTCGCGGGGGCTGCTGGCCACTGAGCCGGAACTCGACTTCTCCGTCTCCGCCACGACGCGGCCGGCGCGGCCCGGCGAAGAAGATGGGCGCGATTACCTCTTCCTGAGCCACGCTGATTTCACCGCGATGGTCGAGGCGGGCGAGATGCTGGAGCACGCCGTGGTCTTCGGAAACCGTTACGGCACGCCGCGCGCGCCGGTGGAGGCGGCGATTTCAGCCGGGCGGGACGTGATCTTCGACGTGGACTGGCAGGGCGCGCAGCAGATCGCGAATTCGCCGCTTCGCAGCTCGGCCGTCTCGGTGTTTATCCTTCCGCCGTCGATCGCGGCGCTGGAGGCGCGTCTGCGCGCCCGCGCGCAGGATAGCGACGAGGTGATCGCGGGGCGGATGGAGAGGTCGATGAGCGAAATAAGCCATTGGGACGCTTACGACTATATCGTCATCAACGAGGATATCGAAACCTGCCGGAGAGAGGTGGCGTCGATCCTGAAGGCGGAGAGATTGCGCCGTGAGCGCCGCACCGATCTGAGCGGGTTCGTCCGGCGCCTGAACGAAGAATTTGAGGAGAGACGAAGATGAGCGGACTTTACGAGTTGGACGGACTGGCCCCGACGACGCCCGATGATGGCGATTTCTGGGTCGCGCCCGGCGCGCGGGTGATGGGCAATGTGACGTTGAAATCCGGCGTCGGCATCTGGTTCAACGCGGTCCTGCGAGGGGATGGCGAGTTGATCGAGATCGGCGAGGGCTCCAACGTCCAGGACGGCTCCGTCATGCATACGGATGAAGGCTTTCCGTTGACCGTCGGCGCCGGCTGCACCATTGGCCACATGGCGATCCTGCATGGGTGCTCCATCGGAGACGGCAGCCTGGTCGGCATGGGCGCGACCGTGCTGAACGGCGCGCGGATCGGGCGCAACTGCCTTGTCGGGGCGAACGCGCTGGTGACGGAGGGAAAGGAGTTTCCGGACGGGTCGCTCATCGTCGGCGCGCCGGCCAAGGCGGTGCGCACGCTCGATGACGCGGCGATACAGGGGCTTGGGGAATCGGCGCGCCATTATCAGGCGAACATGCGCCGATTCCGCGCAGGGCTGAAGCCGGTCTAGCTGAGCCCGACCGCGGCTGCGCCGTCCGCCTCGCTCCAGTAAGGCCTGGCGCCCGCCGCCTTCGCCGCGAGCCAGAGGAGAACGAAATGCACCTCGCCGGGCGCGATGTCCGCCAGGGCGGGGCGCGCCGCGAGAAGCGCGCGCGCGCGATCCTGGATTTTCGCCGCTCCGGCCTCCAGCGCCCATTCCAGCCGGAGGGGCGCCGTCTCCACCGCCGACAGCGTCAATTGGCCGCCGCGGGGCAGGGCGCCGGCGCCGGCCAGCGCAAGGAGAAGGATCGGCTGCGCCGCGCGAAACGGCACCGCGTCGCCGATATCGCCCCAGTCGAGCCGCACGCGGCGGCGGGCGAAATACGCGTCGGCGGCGCCGGCGAGCGTTCGGGTCTCGATCGCTTCGTCCGGCGCGCGGGAGCCGAATGCGATACGCAGAAATTGCAGGGAGTTGGAGGCCGCGTCGGCGCAGTCTGCGATCAGGCGCATCTCCTCTTCGCCGCCGCCGGGCCCGCGCAGCAACTCCATGCCGTTGCCGATCGCCCCGACAGGGTTTATGAGGTCGTGGCAGATCCGTGATGAAACCAGCCCGGAAAGCATGAGATCGTCCATCAGTCCGGCCTCACGACAAGGGAGTTGCGCCGATGGACGCGCTTTATCAACCTGGCGCCATCGTTCGAAGCCGGGCGCGGCCCGATTGGGGCCTCGGGCGGGTGCAGTCGAATATCGGCGATCGGATCACAGTCAATTTTGAGCATGCGGGCAAGTTGGTCCTTACTGGCGGCGCCGCCGATCTGGAGCTGGTCGCCCCCGATTGGGAATGACGCCTGATTTGCGTCGTCATGTGTAGCCGATCTCGGGGCGCTGTTGGTTAACGCCGCGAGGCTTCCGCCGGCCGAAGGCTGTGTTGCGTCGCCTTCCATGCTCACTTAATGTCCGCGCCGACGGTCGGGGCGGCTTTCCCGATCCATGGCAGGAGCGCTTCATTGCGGATTGACGCAGGTCGGTTCACCGTAAGGCTGGCGGAGAGCGACGAAGACGTCGCCGCCGCGCAGCGCCTGCGATACCGCGTGTTCGTGGAGGAGATGGGCGCGACCCCGTCTCCGGAGGACCGCGAGCTCAGGCGCGAGCGCGATTCCTTCGACCCGTATTTCGATCATCTCCTTCTCATCGACAACGAGGCGACGCCGGAGGACCCGCTGGACGGCGTCGCCGGCGTCTACCGGTTGCTGCGGGGCGACGTGGCGAAGCAAGGCTGCGGATTCTACGGCGAGTCGGAATACGACCTGACCAAGATCCGCAACTACCCCCGCAACACGGTCGAACTTGGGCGCTCCTGTGTCGATGTCGCCTATCGCGGCGGCGCGGCGATGCATCTGTTATGGACTGGGCTCGGGCGCTACGTCGCCGATCATGATATCGAGATCATGTTCGGCGTCGCCAGCTTTCACGGCTCCGATCCGACGAAGCTCGCGCAGCCGCTGGCCTATCTCCATCACAACCATCTTGCGCCCGAGGATCTTCGCGTCCGCACGCGCGAGGAGTTCTTCGTGCCGATGGATCTGATCCCCGCGGAGGAGGTGTCGCGGGCCGAGGCGATGAAACAGATTCCGCCCTTGATAAAAGCCTATATCCGGCTTGGCGGCTTCGTCGGCGAGGGGGCCTATGTGGATCATGCGTTCAATACGGTCGACGTTTGCCTCCTGATGGACACCACGCGCATGGTCGATCGCTATCGCGAATTCTACCAGCGCGCATCGCGCGGCGCGACGGATCGCGTCCTTGGCTGACGCGATGACGCCGATGACCTGGAAAGACGCGGAGCCGCCGACGCTGCCGCCGCTCAGCGTCGGACAGCGGATTCGGGCCTGGGTCAGGATCTCCGTCGCGCTCGGCGTCACGGGCGTATTGTTGCTGGTGTTCGTCGCGGGGCGTGGGGCGAAGGCCGCATTCGGCCCATGGGTGACGTACCACTACGCGGCCGCGCGACTCTGGTCGCGGGTGATGCTCAAGATCTTCGGGCTGAAGCCGATCGTGCGCGGCGCGCCGATCAAGAGCGGCGGAGTTCTGGTCGCCAATCACGCCTCATGGGTGGACATCGTCGCGCTGCGGTCGGTCAGGCGCGTCAATTTCGTCGCCAAGGCGGACGTTCGGAGATGGCCGGGCGTCGGCGCCGTCGCCGCGCTCTGCGAGACGGTGTTCATCGAGCGCAAGCGCACCGAGGCGATGCGCCAGCAGGCCGATCTTCTGGAGCGGATGAAAGCAGGCGAGCTGCTCTGCATCTTTCCCGAGGGGACCAGCACGGACGGGCTCCGGGTCCTGCCGTTCAAGAGCTCGCTGATGTCGGTCCTTTTCGTGGACGGCGTGCGTGAGCGCGCGCTGGTGCAGCCGGTGTCGCTGATCTATCGCCCGTCGCCGCGGCTCGGGCTGCCGGTGAATTTCTACGGCTGGTGGGGCTCGATGCCGTTCGGGGCGCATGTCTGGGCCGTCGCCGCGCGCTCACGCGGCGGCGTCGTCGAGATGGTGTTTCACGAGGCGATCCACGCCGCCGACTGGCCGGATCGGAAGACCCTGACCGCCCATTGCGAGAGCGCCGTCAGAAGCGCCTTTCCCTCACTGACCGAGCAGGGCTGAAAGCGCGCAGACGCCCGCAGCCGGGCCTTCCGCGTGATCCCAGACCGCGCTGTCGGCGGCGATGAAATCCGCCGTTCCGGCGAGGGCGGCGGCGAGTTCGAGCGTGACCCCGCCCTCCGCGACCACGGGCGTCGTGATCATCTCCGACCACCACTCGAAGAGCGCCGGCTCCGCGATCTGCCCGTCGCCAAGGTCGCTGGCCGCGACCGGCCCGAACGAGACATAATCCGCTCCGGCTTCGGCCAGCGTCATGCCCTGATGCCGGGAGGCCCCGGCGAACGCGCCGACGATGGCGTCGTCTCCGAGAGCCTTCCGCGCCTCCCGCACGTTGAGTCGCGGATTGGCCAGGTGAACCCCGTCGAGGCCGAGCGGCCGCACAAGCCGGAAATGGTCGGTGGCGACCAGCGCGACGTCATGGCGGTGGCAGATCTCGCGGAGCGGGTCGGCGACGCGGCGGATCAGCGCCTCATCGTCATCGGCGACGCGAAACCGGACGCAGGCGACGCGCGCCGCGGTGAGCGCGGCGTCGAGCATCGGCGCGAACTCCGCGCCATCGCTGAGCGGCGGTGTGACGAGATAGATGCGCGGCTCGTCCATAATTCGATCCTTCCCGCGCGCCGCGCGGTTCAGCCCGCCAGCTTTTCCATGAGTTCGTCGGAGGCGTCGAAATTGGCGGTGACGCTTTGCACGTCGTCGTCATCCTCGAGCGCGTCGATCAGCTTGAAGAGCGTGGCTCCGGTCTCCTCGTTGATTTCGGTGAGGGTCTGGGGCTTCCAGATCAGCTTCACCGATTCGGCCTCGCCGAGCGCGTTCTCCAGAGCCGCCGCGACATCGGCGAGATCGTTGGGATCGGTGATGATGACGTGGCCGTCCTCGGAGCTTTCCGCATCCTCGGCGCCGGCCTCGATCGCGGCGTCCATCACCTTCACCTCGTCGCCCGCGTCGACCCCGTAGAGGATCTGCCCCTTCCGGTCGAACATGAAGCTGACGGCGCCGGTCTCGGCGAGATTGCCGCCGTTCTTGGTGAAGGTCGAGCGGACATTGGACGCGGTCCGGTTCCGGTTGTCGGTCATCGCCTCGACAATCACCGCGACGCCGCCAGGCCCGTATCCCTCATAGCGGATTTCGTCGTAGTTCTCCGCGTCGCCCCCCTGAGACTTCTTGATGGCCCGGTCGATCACGTCCTTCGGCACGGAGACGCTTTTGGCCTCCTTGACCGCGAGTCGGAGCCGCGGGTTCTTGTCCGGGTCGGGGTCTCCCATCTTCGCGGCGACGGTGATCTCCTTCGCCAGTTTGGAGAAAAGCTTCGAGCGGGCGGCGTCCTGCCGCCCTTTGCGATGCTGGATATTCGCCCATTTGGAATGGCCGGCCATGAAAACCTCGGTCTTTTCGGATCTTGCGCGGCCTTATAGACTGCTCACAGGGGCCAGAAAAGGGGGATGAGCATGGCGGCGAGCAACCCGAGCCCGAGATTCATCGGCAGGCCGAGGCGGAGGAAGTCCGTGAAGCGGTATCCGCCGGGCGCGTAGACCATGGTGTTGGTCTGATATCCGATCGGCGTCGCGAAGCTGAGGCTGGCGGCGAGCATCACCGCGACAACGAAAGCCCGGGCGTCGACGCCGAGCGCGGCGGCGAGCGAAATCGCCACCGGCGTCATGACCACCGCCACCGCCGCGTTGGTCACGAGCTCGGTCATCGCGGACGCGACAAGATAAAGACACCAGAGCGCGAGCCAGGGCGGCATGTCCATCAGATAGGGCGCGAGCCCCTCGGCGATCATGTCGGCGGCCCCGGAGACCTGGAGCGCGCGGCCCACGGCGAGCATCGCGAAAATCAGCGCCAGAAGCGATCCGTCGATCACGGAAAAGGCTTCATCCGCGTCGATGCAGCGGGTGAGAAGCACGACCGCCACGCCGATCACCGCCGCCGCCGCGATGGAAAGCCCGCCAAAGGCGGACGCGCCGACCACCGCCGCCAGAACCAGCAGGACCACGGGCGCCCGCCTGCGCCTGAACGGGCGGCCGGAGGGCTCGTTCAGGTCGACGAGATCCATATCGTCCGCGAGGCGCCGGATGTCTTCCGGCGCGCCCTCGAGCAGAAGCGTGTCGCCGACCCGGACATCCACATCGTCGAGCTTCCGCCCGACGCGTTGCGCCCGCCGGTGCACGGCCAGCGGATAGACCCCGTAGCGCCGCCGCAGCCGCAGCCGGCCGAGCGTGCGCCCGACCATGGCGCAATCCGGCCCGATCAGGGCCTCCACCGTGACGCTCTCGGATGAAGCGATTTCGTCGACCATCGCCACTTTTCGGCTCCGCCGGAGCGTCAGCAGCTCATCGACGCCGGTGCGGATCACGATGATGTCGCCGGCTTCGAAGGCCACGGACGCGAAATTCCTGCGAAGCGACGCGTCCCCCCGCAGCACATCGACGATCCGCATTCCCTCGCGCTGGAAGAGGTCGCATTCCAGCGGCTTTTCACCGATCAGGGGCGAGCCTTCGCCAACCGCGATCTGGGTCATGAAGCGGGCTTCGCGCTTCCTGGTCAGAAAGCTCGCGATCGCCTGCCGGTCCGGCAGAAACCGCGGCGCGGCGAGCGCCATGAATCCGAATCCCGCCGCGGCGAGGATGAGGGCGAGAGGCGTCACCTCGAAGAGCGAGAATGGGGCGAGCCCCTTGCTCCGCGCGACCCCGTCGACGAGAAGATTGGTCGAGGCGCCGATCAGCGTGCACACCCCCCCGAGAATCGCGCAGTACGACAGGGGAATCAATAATCTGGACGGAGAGACCTCAAGGCGCGCGGCGACTTTCGAGACGACCGGGATCAGGATCAGGACCACAGGCGTGTTGTTCATGAAGGCGGAGGCGAAGATGATGAACACGCCGAGCGCCGCGATCGTCCTTCGCGGCCGGGTCTCGACGGAGCGGGTCAGCGCGGCCGTGGCCGCGCCAAGCGCCCCGGTGCGCACCAGCGCGCCGGAGATCACGAACATCGCGGCGATGGCGAGGGGCGCAGGATTGGCGATGGCCTGAAGGAGATCGTCGATCGTGAGGACGCCCGCCGCCAGCAATCCCCCGGCGCCGCCGATGGCGACGGTCTCCGGCGGATAGAGCTCCGAGATGAAAAGCGCGAACATCACCGCCACGACGCCGAGCGTGAGGAGAGCCGGCCATATCTCGGGCGATAAGAAATCCAAGCGCCGAAAGCTCCTTCTGGGGCGATCGGCTCAGGATATCACCGAACCGGCCGCGGATTAAGGCGCGCACTCACCCTGCGGCTTCGCAAGGAGACTGGCCCAGACGCCCGCCGACCCGAAGCGGTGAGGCCCGGAGCGCCCGGCCGTCCGGGCCGGTCTCCACGAAAACGCCCGAAACCGTCGCTTCGCCGTCGTTCGGGGCGAACCGGCCGCCGGTCATTCCGGTGGTGAAGCGCCTGAGCGGCTCCGAAGGTTCCATCCCGATCACGCTATTGTAATCGCCGCACATGCCGGCGTCGGTCTGATAGGCGCTGCCGCGAGGCAGGATCATCGTGTCCGCGGTCGGGACATGCGTATGGGTGCCGACGACGAGCGACGCCCGGCCGTCGAAATACTGGCCGATCGCCATCTTCTCGGAGGTCGCCTCGGCGTGGAATTCAAGGATCGTCGCGTCCGCGCCGGCGCCGAGCGGATGTTTCTTCAGCGCCGTCTCCAGCATCGGATAGGGATTGTCATAGGGGCGCGAGAGAAAGAGCCGGCCGAGCGCGACGGCGACCAGAACCCGCTTTCCGCGCGGCGCCTCGAACAACCGCGCCCCGAGGCCCGGCGCCGCCGGCGCGAAGTTCAACGGCCGCAGGATGCGCGGCTCCGTATCGATGTGGCCCAGCATCTCCTTCTGGTCGAAGGCGTGATCGCCGAGCGTGACGCAATCGGCGCCAGCCTCGAAAAGATCGTTGGCGATCGCGGCGGTCATGCCGAAGCCGCCGGCGCTGTTCTCGCCGTTGATGACGACGAAATCCAGCTTCAGCCGCTCGCGGAGGCCGGGCAGGGCGCCGACCACCGCATCACGGCCGCACCGACCGACGATATCGCCAAGAAACAAGAGGTTCAAAGGTTTATCTCCACTATCTCATGTTCTGGCGATATCGCGTGGGCGGCTGAAAGTCCGGATTTCGGCGCTTCGATCAAACCAGCGCGCCGCAGAACCGCTGAATCCGCCGACAGGCTTCCTCCAGCGCCTCGTCCGACGTCGCGTAGGAGATGCGAAAGCAGGGCGAAACCCCGAAAGCGCCGCCGAACACCACCGCGACTCCCTCCGCCTCCAGAAGCTCGGTCGCGAAATCCTCGTCGGTGGCGATGACCTTGCCGCTCGGCGCGGTCTTGCCGATGCAGCCCTTGATCGACGGGTAGACGTAGAACGCGCCTTCCGGGGTCGGGCACTCGATCCCCCGCGTCTGGTTGAGCATCGAGACGACGAGATCGCGCCGCCGCTGGAAATGCTCGAGCGACCAGGGAATGTAATCCTGCGGTCCGTTCAGCGCCTCCACCGCCGCGCATTGGCTGACGGAGCAGGGGTTGGACGTGGATTGCGACTGCACCTTGCCCATGGCCTTGATCAGATGCTCCGGCCCACCGGCGTAACCGATCCGCCAGCCGGTCATCGCGTAGGCCTTGGAGACGCCGTTGACCGTCAGCGTCCGGTCGTAAAGCCGCGGCTCGACCTCGACGACGGTGGCGAACTTGAACGGCGGGTAGGCGAGGTGCTCATACATGTCGTCGGTCATCACCCAGACATGCTCATGGCGCATCAGAACGTCGGTCAGCCCCTTCAACTCCTTGGCCGAATAGCCGGCGCCGGTCGGGTTCGACGGCGAATTGAAGATCAACCACTTGGTTTTCGGGGTGATCGCGGCCTCGAGCTGTTCGGGCGTGATCTTGAAATTGGTTTCGATCCCGGCCTCGACCGCCACCGGCTCCCCGCCGGCGAGCAGGACCATATCCGGATAGCTGACCCAGTAGGGCGCCGGGATCACGACCTCGTCGCCGGGATTCAGCGTCGCGACCAGCGCGTTATACAGCACTTGTTTCCCGCCGGTGGAGACCGTGATCTGGGACGGCGTGTAGTCGAGCCCGTTCTCGCGCTTGAACTTCGCCGAAATCGCCGCCTTCAGCTCCGGCGTGCCGTCGGGCGCGGTGTAGCGGGTATGGCCTTCGTCGATGGCGCGCTTCGCGGCTTCGCGGATATTTTCCGGCGTGTCGAAATCCGGCTCGCCGGAGCCGAGGCCGATCACGTCTCGGCCGGCCGCCTTCAGTTCGCGCGCCTTTGTTGAAACGGCGATGGTGGGGGATGGTTTCACACGGGCGAGGCTATCGGCGAGAAATGCCATTCTGAGCTCCCTTTTGAATGTCGATACCGGTCTTACGCCGCGCGCAGCCGTGCGACAAGATCGAGCCGTCGCCGCAATCGCGCGCGCCGGATGCGACATTCTCTGAACAAATGGGGGACGGTGAGGGCGCGAGGTTTGATGGAGCCGGACGAGGATTGATCGCGCGGAGCGCAAAGGCCGCGCAGCCCGCTTCCGGTTCAGCCCCCTGCGGAGAATCCGTATTCTCCGCGGGGGGCGCGCGATCCTTCTCCGCGGCGCCGGTCGATAGCGGGCGCCGCGGGGTGGAGCGTCTTACATCATGCCGCCTGCGGCGGGTTTGTCTTCGCCAGCCTGCGCCGCGTAGATCGAGGTGTAGCCCTTCGCCCAATCCGGCGGGATCTGGCAGGGCCGGGGGTCGTGATGAGCCCATTTCACGGCCTCTCCCCGCACGATCTTGTAGGTGTTCGCGGTCGGCTGCGGGTGGGCGGTGTAGGGTTTGGCGTCGGCCGACGTGTAGCAGTTCAGCAGCAGCGGGCGCGGCACCGGATTCTTCGACGACGGCGAATAATGCAGGGTCCGCGCGTTATGGATCGTGATCGATCCGGCCTTGCCGGTCATGTACTCGATCCGGCTTTCGTCGACCCGGGCGGCGTCTTCGTCCGAGAGCATCCCGGTCCAGTTTCCGTCGGCGTCATACTGGTTGTAGAGCGGCTCGTCATGCGAGCCCTTGAGCGCGGCGAGCGGCCCGTTGCTCATGTCCGTGTCCGCGAGATAGCAGCCGATGGTCAGGACATTGTAGTTGGTGTGCGGGAAGAACTGGATGTCCTGATGCCATTTCACGGTGTCGGACGCGTCGAACCATTTGAAGTTCAGCTTGGAGTGATGGAACGTCACATTCGGCCCGACGAGATCGGCGGCGACGTCGGCCATCAGCCCGGTGGCGAACCGCCAATAGGCTTCGTGCCGAATGTCCGGAGACTTCAGGCGGCGGAGGATCGGCGCGTCCGCCGTATGGCCGGGGCCGATGTCGAACTTGTCGTCGGAGGCCGTGACCGACCGGCTCTCGTCCTGGAATTCGGCGGTGACGCGCTGCAATTCCGCGAGCACGTCCGCGGGGACGATCTCCGCGACCGAGACGAAGCCGTCGGTGAAGTATTTTTCCCGCTGCGCTTCGGTGAGCACGCGGGCGGGATGGCTGAGAATTTCTTCTGGAGTCATGGCGTCTTCCTTTCGTTGCGAGTGAAAAGCCTGGGCGCCGCTTTGGCGGGGGTCGGGTGTTTGCGCGCCGGCGCGAGCGCGCGGAGGCAGGGGCGCGGGAGGGAGGCGCCTTCGCTCATTCGGTCCTCCCTTCGGCGAGGGCGGCGGCGAGTTTTTCGGCTTCTTCGGACTTCATCTTGTAGCTGTGCTCTTCGTCGGGGAACGCGCCGGAGCGGACGTCTTCGGCGTAGGCCGCGAACGCCTTGGTCGCGACTTCGGCGATGTTGCCGTAGCGTTTCGCGAATTTCGGCTTGAAGCTGTCAAAGGCTCCGATGAGGTCGTATCCGTTCAGAAGCTGGCAGGTTCCGGCCGAGCCGGCGCCGATCGAGAAGGTGAAGATCGACACCGCCTCATCCACCGCCTTCCCGACCTCATAGGGCATCGCTTCGATCTCGATGCCGATGGCGCCGGCCTCCTCGATGGCCTTGGCGTTGTCGATGATCTTCAGCGCGTCTTCGGCGGTCTTGCCCTGCATCTTGAAGCCGCCGTGGATATGAACCCGGTGCGGCAGAAGGCCGACATGGCTCATCACCGGAACCCCGGCGTCCGCGACCGCCTTGATGATGGCGAACATCTCCCGGCCGCCCTGGAGCTTGACCGAATCGGCCCCGGATTCCTTCATCAGCCGCAGCGCGTTCGTAACCGCGATATCCGGCGTCGCGTAGGAGCCATAGGGCATCGCGACGGAGCACATCGTGTTCGGCGCCCCGCGCCTGACCGCCTTGCAGTGATCGATCATCTGATCGACGGTCATCGCCAGCGTGTTCTCATGCCCGTGGATGGTCATCCCGAGACTGTCGCCGACGCCGATGATGTCGACCCCCGCCCGCTCCGCCCATGCCGCGGTCAACGCCTCGCCGACGGCGACCATGACGAGCCGTTCGCCGGCGGCCTTCTTCTTGGCGAGATCGGGGTTCGTCAGCTTCGGGCGGGGGTGCGTCACCATGCGCTCCTGTGTGGGGTCAATACTCGTTCCATTTGGAACGACCCTGCCGAACTTGCTTCCGTTTGGCAAGAGGGAGAATCTGCACGCGCGCCACGAGGGGGAGAAGCCATGAGCGGATCGAAATCATCAGCGAGACCGCAGGACCTGACGCGGGTTTTCGAGACCGTGGAGTTTCGCGACGCCTACCGTATCTCCTATCTCGCCAACGCGATCGTCATCCCGACCTATGACGAGATCCGGCGCCGGTTCGGGATCATCCGCGGGGAGTATCTGCTGATTCTCTGCCTCGCCCATTTTCCGGTGCTGACGGCGCAGGACGTCGCGCGGATGTCTCGCCGCCCGCGGAGCTCGATCTCCCGCGCCGTGGCCCGGATGCTCGCCGAGAATTATATTGAACGGGTGCCGGACCCCGATGACGGGCGCCAGGCGCATCTCACGATCACCGCCGAGGGCCGCGCGCTGCATGAGAAGATCGTGTCCTTCTTCCTCGCGCGTCAGGAAGAGGTGCTCGCCGCGCTCGACCGGGACGAGCGCAGGACCCTCGATGCGCTTCTCGAGAAGCTGACGCGGCACGCCGCGACGCTGAAGACCTGAACGCGGCCGCGATGGACTCGGAAGGCGCCCGGGCTGCGGGCGCGTGGCCCGCCGGCCGGGGCGAGGGTCACGGCGCCGCGTCGACGTAGATCTGGGCGTAGGCGTTCCGCACCGCGATGGTGGTCTGTTCGCGCCGTCGCTCGATATGGGTGCGGAGCGCCGTCAGCGCCGCCGGCGCGTCCCGCGCGCGCAGCCCGTCGAGGATCCGCCGATGAGCCGTGAGCCGGACCGCCGCATCGGTTTCGGCGGCCGGCCTCTCGCGCATCGTCTTGAGGTCGATCATGCGGACATAGCGGATCCGCCCATTGACGTTGGCGAGCGTCCGGACGAACTCCGGATTGCCGGAAAGCGCCGCCAGGTCGAGATGGAACGTCTCGTCCATCTGCAAAAGAGCGAACGGATCCCGGCAGGTTTCATAAGCGGGCTCGATGGCGTCCAGATAGGCGGAAAGCGCCTCGATGCGGCTTTCGTCGGCGCGGAGCGCCGAATGACGGAGCGCCTCGCATTCGATCGCGACGCGCAGCTCATAGAGATGCAGGATGTCATCCGGCGCAAGCGTCCGGCAGGAAAAGCCCTTTCCCGGCTGAAACGTCAAGAACCCTTCCGCGACCAACCGGTTCAGGGCTTCGCGCAGAGGCGTCCTGCTGGAGCCGAGTCGCTGGGCGAGCTGGCTCTCATTCAGCTTTTCGCCGGGCTTGAACACGAAGTTCGCCGCCATCTTCCGCAACTCGGCATGGACCCGGTCGACGCTGCTTTTCTCCATGGTGCATCCCGATATGACAACGAGGCCGGCCGGCCGAGGACATCCGCATGGCGAACGCTATGTCGCCATTGACCCGCATACAATGTTGCATGATCGTCCGCATGCAATTGCGGGGCGGCCGTTCTTACCCTTACGGCGCGCATGTCCTCAAGCGAACACGAACATCGGAGCGCGCGCGAATGTCGAACAGCGAACTCAGGCGATTGACCGCCGTGCAGGCGGCGGATCTGGTCAAACGCCGGGAGGTCCGCCCGATGGAGCTTCTGGACGCGGCGCTGGAGCGCATCAGGAAGGTGGACGGCGAGGTGAACGCGCTGCCGACGCTTTGCGAGGAGCGGGCGAGGAAAAACGCGCGCGAGATCACTGCGCGTGTCGATCGCGCCGCGAAGACCGGCGACTGGCCTTCGGCGTTTCTTGGCGGCGTTCCGCTGGCGGTCAAGGATCTGACCGAGGTCTCCGGGGTGCGCACGACCTTCGGCTCCGAGATTTTCAAGGATCATATCCCGGCCGAATCCGCTCCCGTCGTGGAGCGGATCGAGGGCGCCGGCGGCGTTGTCCTCGCGAAGTCGAACACGCCGGAATTCGGATCGAGCGGCAACACCAACAACACCGTCTTCGGCCCGACGCGCAATCCGCACGATCTGACGAAATCCGCGGGCGGATCCTCCGGCGGATCCGCCGCCGCGCTCGCGTCCGGGTCGGTCTGGCTGGCGACCGGCACGGATTTGAGCGGCAGCCTCCGCCAGCCCGCGAGCTTTTGCGGAGTCGTCGGCATGCGGCCCAGCCTCGGGCGGACGCCGCGCGCCCGCAAGACGATCGGCTATATCGGGTTCGGGGTCGAGGGGCCGATGGCGCGGAATGTCGCCGATTGCGCGCTGCTGCTGGATGCGATGAGCGGCTTCGACCCTTTCGATCCGTTGTCGCGCCCGGCCGCGCCTGGCGCATGTCAGGCCGCCGCCGCGCGGCCGGAGGCGCCGCGGCGGGTCGGGTTCTCCGCGACGCTGAACCTGACGTCGATCGACCCGGAGGTGGAGGCTCTCTGCCGGGGCGCCATGGCGCGGCTCGAAGCGGCGGGCGTCGGGGTGGAGGAGGAGGGCGTGCCCGACTTCCGCTCGATAGACGCCTTTTATCCGGCCGTGCGCGGGTTGGACTTCGTCGCACGGTTCAGCGCGTTCGCCAAAGAGCATGAAGAGCGTCTCCGCGTCGAGGTGAACCAGAGCGTCGCCGCCGGGCGCCGGCTCACCGCGGATGACATCGGCGCCGCGGAGCGGCTTCGGATGAAGCTGCACCAGGCGCTGGCCGGGTTCTTCGAGGGGCGCGACCTTCTCGTGACGCCGACGGCGATCGTCGCCGCGCCCGATATCGGCGTCGACTATCTCGAGCGGTTGGGAGACCGGACATTCTCCAACCGCCTCGAATGGATGGCCCTGACCTATGCGGTGAGCGCGCTGCCGGCCTTTCCCGCGATCTCGCTGCCATGCGGGGTGACGGCGGGCGGTCTGCCGGTCGGCCTGCAACTGATCGGCAAGCCCTATGGAGACGCGGCGCTGCTGGCGGCGGCGAAATGGGTGGAGGACGCGCTGGGCGTCGCCAGCCCGGCGCGATTGTGATCGACGAAGGCGCGCGCCCGGCTCATCCTGCGATTCATGAATGGGCCGGGATGCGAGAGCGCCTGATCGCGGGCGCGGGCGTCTTTCGCGCTCCTTGCCGGATGGGCCGCTTGCTTGTATGCGGAGCTGTATACAGAGCCTCATGACCGCCCCCGGATGAAAACCCGCGCGGCGCCTGCGCCGCCATGAAGAAAGGGCCTCCCTTGGACAACAGGATGAACGGCGCCGAAGCGATGGTGCGCATGCTCGAAGCGCATGGCGTGAAGCATATCTTCGGCCTTTGCGGGGATACGACGCTTCCCTTCTACGACGCGATGCGCGGGCTCGACCACGATATCCGCCACGTGCTGACCCGGGATGAGCGCAGCGCCGGCTACATGGCGGACGGCTATTCCCGCGTGACCGGGCGCGTCGGCGTCTGCGAGGGGCCGTCCGGCGGCGGCGCGACCTATATCCTCCCCGGTCTGATAGAGGCGTCGGAAAGCTCCTACGCGGTGCTTGGGATCACGACGGACATCTCGGTCGCGTCCTATGGCAAATATCCGCTGACCGAGGTGGATCAGGACGCGCTGATGCGGCCTCTGACCAAGTGGAACACGGTGATCCGGCAGGCCTCGCACATCCCGCGGATGGTGCGGACCGCGTTTCGCGCGATGACGACGGGGCGCCCCGGCGCCGCGCATCTCGGCCTTCCCTACGACATCCAGTATGACGCGGTGGACCCCGCCGACATCTGGGCCGACCCGAAGCTCGCGACCTATCCCGCCTATCCCGGCGCGCCCGAGCCCGGCGCGGCCGAGGCGGCGGTCGACGCCATTCTCTCCGCGAAGGCGCCGCTTGTCGTCTGCGGCGGCGGGGTGGTCATCGCCGGCGCGATGGGTGAGCTTCAGCGCCTGGCGACACGGCTCGATCTTCCGGTTGCGACCTCGATCTCGGGGCAGGGGGCGCTCGCCGACACCCATCCGAACGCGCTCGGCGTCGTCGGCTCGAACGGCGGCACGGACCAGACCTGGGAGCTGATGCAGGCGGCCGATCTGGTGATCTTCATGGGCTGCCGCGCCGGCTCCACCACCACCGCGCGCTGGGAGGCGCCCAAGCCCGGCGCACGCATCGTCCATTTCGACAGCGACCCGATGGTGATCGGCGCGAACTACCCGACCGAGGTCGGCGTCGTCGGCGATCTCCGGCTCGCGCTCGCCGAGGTCAACGCGGTTCTGGACGAACGCGGGCAGGGGCTCGCCACCTTCGGCGGCGCCGCCGCCGTCGCCGACATCAAGCGGCGGAAGTTCGAGATTTTCGACAAGCTGGCCGCCAGCGACGAGACCCCGATCCGGCCGGAGCGGGTGATCGCGGCGCTGAACCGGACGCTGCCCAAGGACGCGACCGTGGTCTCGGACCCCGGCACGTCCTGCCCCTATTATTCGGCCTACTCGCAGAGCTCGATGATGGGGCGCCATTTCATCACCAACCGGGCCCATGGCGCGCTCGGCTATGCGCTTTCCGCCTCGCTCGGCGCCTGGTTCGGCCGAAGCTCCAGCAAGGTGGTCGCGCTGATGGGCGACGGCTCCTTCGGGTTCACCTGCGGCGAGCTCGAAACGGTGTGCCGCGCCGGCGCGCCGATCACCTTCATCGTCTTCTCCAACTCCAACTTCGGCTGGATCAAGGCCAGCCAGATGGCGGACAAGGGCGCGCGCTATTACAATGTGGACTTCAACCGCACCGATCAGGCCGCGGTGGCCGCGGCTTACGGCGTGAAGTCATGGCGGGTGGAGGATCCGGCGAAGCTCGATGGCGTGCTCCGCGAAGCGATCGCGCATGACGGGCCGACCCTCGTCGACATCATCTGCCAGCCGCTCGAGGAGGCCAACGCGCCGGTGCGCCGCTGGATGGGCTGAGCCCGCCGCCGGCGGCGGAGAACCGGCGCGGATGGGCGCCCGGGTTCATCCGCCGCCGGCCCGCGCCGCCCGCGCCTTTCGCGCGGGCCGCATCCTCAGGAAATAGATGAAGACGCCGGTCAGGATCAGCATGGAGAGGCTGAGCGGGCTGGTGACGAAGATCAGCGGATTCGAGTCATGGGTGATCAGCGCCCGCCGCAGATACTCCTCGAGATAGGGGCCGAGGATGATCCCCATGAGCACCGGCACCAGCGGATAGGACATGACCCGGAGCACATAGGCGAAAACGCCGATCGCCAGCGCCACCCACATCTGAAAGATCGAAAAGGTGGAGGCGTAGGTGCCCACCATCGCCACCATGGCGATGAAGGCGTAGAGAATCCCCCGGTTGAGCCGCGCGATCCAGATGAAATAGGGGCCGAAGAGAACGACCGAGACGAAGACGAAACCGGCCGCGACGAAAAGCGCGGCGAACATCGGCGAGACCAGGTCGATATTCTCCGCCAGCAACGCCGGTCCGGGCACGATTCCATGGATCAGCAGCACCCCGAAGACGATCGCGGTCACCGAGTCGCCGGGGATGCCGAGCGTGAGGAGGGGGATCACCGCGCCGCCGCACATGGCGTTGTTGGCGGCCTCCGAAGCGGAGAGCCCTTCGCGCGAGCCGTGGCCGTATTCCTCCGGCTTTTTCGAGACCCGCTTCGCCTCGGCGTAGGCGATGAAGGACGCCATCGCCGCGCCGCCCCCGGGCAGCATGCCGATGAGCACGCCGATGATCGAACTCTTGGCGTAGATGAAAAACCCGATATCGCGGATGTCGCGCCACGTCGGAATGAATTGCCGGTGAGTGACCTTGAACTCGATGGTGCGGGGCAGCCGGTCGCGCGGGACCCCTCCCTGGGCCAGAAGCTCGCAGACCGCGAAAAGCCCGATCACCGCGGGAAGAAGCCCGACCCCTTCGATCAGATTGGCGCTGCCGAAATCGAAACGCCCCTTCGCGACCATGTTGTCGAAGCCGACCGTCGAGATCATCAGACCGATGGTGACCGCGACCACGCTCTTCCAGATCGAGCCTTTCGCGACGATCACGACGGTGACGACGGCCATGAGCACGAGCGAGAACTTGTCCGGCGTCCGGAACAGGAGCGCGAACTGGCTCATTGGCGCGGCGATGAGCATCAGGATCGCCGCCCCCAGCATGCCGCCGAGGCTCGATGCGAGCGCGCTCAGCCCCAGCGCCCGCGCGCCTTCGCCCCGCTTCATCATCGCATAGCCTTCGAGGCTGGTGATGACGCCGGACGGCGCGCCCGGAATATTGACGATGATGCCGGTGATGCTGCCGGCGTAGATGCCCGACATGAAGATCGCCATCACCATCACCAGCGCGTTGGTGATCTCCATCGCGAAGGTGAAAGGCAGGAGCAGCGCGATCGCCAGCGTGGCCGTCAGCCCCGGAATCGCGCCGAACACCAGTCCCATCAGGTAACCGGCGATGAGGTAGAGGAGCGTCTCCGGATGGAGCAGCGCGGCGAAGCCCGAAAGCGCGTCGAAGGTCATGTCAGAAGCTCCCGGCCGGCAGCATGAGATCAAAGAGCGTGACGAAGAAGAGCCAGCCGCTGGCCGTGATCCCGAGCGCCATGACCGCGGAGAGCGCAAGCGCCCGGCCGGGCGCCGCCGTGCGCTCGCGCTCGAACAGGAAGGCGACGACGAATGTATAGGCGAGGGTGGCGATCCAGTATCCGGCCGGCTCGAACAGCAGAATGAATCCGCATGTGGCGATGACCAGCGCGGCCGCCCGCGGGCGAAACCCGTGCTCCGCCGCCTCGTCGACGTCGCCGTCGTCGGGGACGCCGCGCATCTCCTTGTAGAGAATCCGGCCGCAGGAGACGAACAGGATCAGCGAGAGGACAAGCGGAAGAAACGCCGGCCCCGGCTCGCCAAGATTGAACGGGCGGGGCAGCGTCAGCGCCTCGGCGAAATAGATCGCGTTGACGATGATGAGAAAGAGCGCGAAGGCCGCTTGCCGGTTCACGGCCGCCTCCGGCCCGACTCCCGCGCGCCAGCGGCGGCGCGCGCCGCGCCCCGAGCGCCACGGGTTGCAAGATGCGTCATCACTGTCCTTTCCGCGTTCCCTGGCGCGTCGGCCGCCTCACGACCATCCGCCGAACGCGCGAAGAGAGGGCCGGAGGCCGGCGCCCGACCCGCGCGTCGCGCGGGCCGGGCCGCCGCCTATTTCTCGATAACACCCTCTTCGACCAGTTTGTCGAGCAGCGCGGCGGCCCGCTTCTGCGTTTTCCTGACGTAGGCGTCGGCTTCCTCGCCCGCCATCCAGAACGCGCCCATGCCGGTCTCCTCGGCCTTCTTCTGGAATTCGGGGTCGTCAAAGGCGGCCCTGAAGCCCGCGATCAGGATATCCCGCCTCTCCTTCGGCGTGTCCGCCGGCACGGCGAGGACGCGCATTCCACCCCAGACCACGTCATAGCCGAGCTCCTTGAATGTGGGCGTGTCCGGCAACTCCGGGTCGCGCTCATCGGCCATGACGGCGAGAATTCGGACCTGCCCCGCGTCATGCGCCGTCGCGACGGTCGCGTAGCTCAGCGCGCCGGCCTCGTTCTCGCCGGAGATCAGCGCCTCGCGCTGCGCCGCCGAGCCGTTGGGGAACGGGATATGATTGAGTTCGATCCCGAGCTTGTCCGCCATATCCAGCCCGTGCAGATGCCAGATGCCCGCGGTCCCGGCGTTCGAGAGCCGGTATTTCCCGGGATTCGCCTTCGCATCGGCGACGAAATCCGCCAGCGTCTCCCACGGCGTGTCCGCGTTGACCGCAAGAACAGTCGGATAGAGCGTCACATTGGCCAGATAGGCGAGCTTCTCGGTGTCGTAGCCGGGGACGAGATTGAAATACGGCACGGTGATCATGCTGTCCCAGGTCAAGGAGCCGATGGTGTAGCCGTCCGGGCGGGCTTTCATCAGCCGAAGCACGCCCACCCCGCTTTGCGCGCCGGTTATGTTCTGGGTGCGGATCGCGACGCCGAGCGGCGCTTCCGCGTAATGAAGGAAGGTGCGCATGACGGTGTCGGTGCCGCCGCCGGCGCTCCAGGGCATGATGTGGACGATATCCTTGGTCGGAAAGTCCGCCGCTGTGGCTGGCTGCCCGCCGGTGGCGAGCAGCGCGAGCCCCGCGAGCGCGGCGAATGCGGATTTGTGAAACTTCATTTTCATGGTCCTTCCTGGCTTCCCGTCGTGTTGCGTGGAGATTGGCGGGCCGCCCGAAGCGCCCGTCTTTCTCTCTTCAGACCCCGGCGCCGGGCGCCGTGGCGACCGGAATGCTCATTCGCGCCGTTCGATGCGTTGAGCCCGGTGGAAATTGATGAAATCCTCCCATCGGGAAGCCTGCTGCGGGTCGGCGCGCCGTCATCTTATCAGGAGTGAGAAATGAATACATTCGAGACCCTGTTCGTTAACGCGAAAATGACGGATGGGCGGCTCGTCGACATCGCGGTCGAAAAGGGCGCCATCGCCGCGATCGTCGAGAGCGGCGACGCCCGCCCGAAGGCCGGCGCGACCGTCGATCTCTCCGGCGCGCTTGTCGTCCCGGGATTCGTCGAGGGCCATATCCACCTGGACACGAGCTTTTATGGCGACGACTGGCGCCCGCACAAGCCGTGCGAGAGCGGGTTCAACGTGCATGAGCGCGTCCGGTTTCAGGCGGAGAACCTCGCACTCGCCGCGCCGCTCCGGACGCGCGCGCGCGACCAGCTCGACCTTTGCCTCGCGCAAGGGAGTACGCGGATGCGCAGCCATGTGATGGTCGACGCCGAGCTGGGGCTTCGCCATGTCGAAGCGGTTCTCGAGTTGCGGGACGCCTGCCGCGACCTGATCGATCTTCAGCTCGTCGCCTTCCCGCAAAGCGGCGTCCTCGCCAGCGTGGGGACGGCGGCGCTGCTCGACGAGGCCGTCGCGATGGGCTGCGAGGTCGTCGGCGGCATCGACCCCGCGAGCTTTGATCGCGATGTGGAGGGGCACCTCGCCGCGATTTTCGACATCGCGGCGCGGCGCGGCGCGGCGGTGGATATCCACCTTCATGATCGCGGGGAGCTCGGCTGTTTCGAAATCGAGCGAATCGCCGCCTGGACGGAAAGGCTCGGGCTCGAAGGGCGGGTCGCCGTGAGCCATGCATACGCGCTCGGGGACGCGTCCGCCGAAAGGCTGGCGCCGCTGGCGGAGACGCTCGCGCGATCCGGCGTGGCGATCATGACCGCGGCGCCCGGGGTGTTCGCGGTTCCGCCGGTGGCGGCGCTTCGGGCCGCCGGCGTCACCGTCTTTTCCGGAAATGACAATATCCGGGACAGCTGGTCGCCCTACGGGGATGGCGACATGCTGCGCCGGGCGATGATTCTCGGCTATCGCTCCGGCTTCAAGACGGACGAAGAGCTTCTCATGGCGCTCGATGTGGTGACGGCTGGCGGGGCGGCCGCGCTCGGGCTGGAGGATTACGGAATCCGGGTCGGCGCCGCCGCCGATTTCACCACCCTGAACGCCCGCCATGGGCCGGAAGCGGTGGTTGCGGTCCCGCAGGGCCGCGACGTTTACCGCAAGGGGCGGCTGGTGGCGCGGAACGGCGCGTTGGCGGCGGCTCCGGCCGGGTGATCGCGTGCTGGCGTAATTGGGGCGCGGACACGACGCCTGGCGCTTGAGGCGCGCCTGCGCCAAGCTGCGCGGGTCCCCGGTTGAGGTCTTGCGGCGTCCGCAGGCGAAAAGGAGAGATGGCCCATGAACGAAGTCTCTGTCGAATGGCCCGAAGCGCATGACGGCCGCGTCGCGGTGGTGCGCTTCGATCGGGGGCGGGCGGCGAATCCGCTCGCGCTTTCGACGATGCGGGCGTTGACCGCCGCGGCGCGGCGTTTCGAGACCGACGCGCGGGTCTCGGCGGTGGTGCTGGCGGGGCGGGCGGATAACTTCTGCCTCGGGTTCGACCTGAAAGACGAAGAGACCGTCGCGCTCCCGACATTGTCGCTCGCCGAGCGGCGGCTCGCGCTTCAGACCGGGCGGCGCATGTGTCGGGCCTGGGCCGAGATCGAGGCGCTTACGATCTCGGCGGTGTCCGGCTGGTGCGTCGGCGGCGGCGTCGCGTTGGCGGCGGCGACCGATCTTCGGGTGGCGGCGCCGGACGCGCGCTTCTACGCCCCGGAGATCGAGCGTGGGATGAACATGAGCTGGGGCTCGGTCCCGCGGCTGGTCGATCTGGTCGGCCCGGCCCGGGCGAAGCGGTTGCTGATCCTCGCCGCGCGGATCGGCGCGCAGGAGGCGGAAGGCTGGGGCCTTGTCGATGAGGTGGCGGAGGAGCCGGTCCCGGCGGCGCTGGCGCTCGCGGCGCGCGCGGCGGCGATGCCTGCGGCGGCGCTCCGGATGATCAAGCGCGGCGTCGACGCCTATGCGTCGGCGCTGGCGGATACCGCGAGCCACGCCGATTCCGACCAGTTCGCGCTGACCCAGACCGGCGCCGATTACGAGGAGGGCGTCGCCGCCTTCATCGAAGGCCGGGCGCCGCGGTTCACGGGCTGACATCCGGCGCGGCGCCGCTCCCGCCGGTCAGCCCGAAATTTCGTCGAATTGGAACGGGGCGCCGTGGTCGGCGATGATCCGCCCGATCTCCGCCCGCGCGGCGCGGATGAGCGGCAGCGCCGCGCCGCGCTCATCGTCGCTGGTGATGACCACGATGTTCTCATCGTTCACGAGGTTGGCCGGGCCGGTGTAGTTGAAGGAGCCGACCACCAGCGTCGCCTCATCCACGACCAGCATCTTGTGGTGAAGCTTGTTCACCAACCCATGCACCTTGCCGACGCGGGCCAGGTTCGCGCCCCGTCGGATCAACTCGCGCGTCGGCGCCCAGGTCTGGTTGCCCTGCATCCCGTCGAGAGCGCCGGTGATCTCCACGCCAGCGCGCATGGCCATCTCCATCGCGTCGTCGATGGCGGAGGATTGCGAGAAGGTGAAGATGGCGAAATCGATGCGGCGCATCGCCTTGTTGATCCGCTTCGCGATCTCCATCTCGGGGTTGTGCTCGGGCGCGAAGCAGATCTTGAATCTGACGCCGTCGACGACGATTTCGGGCGGGTGCGGGCTCTGGGTCGATTCCCGGCCGAAATTCCCTTTCGCGATATCAGTGAACTCGCGGCTGTATATCCTTGCGATCTCTTTCGATTCCACGGTCAGGATATGATTGAGATTGCCGCCCTGCGCCGCGCGGCCAACCCCTGTCGGCGTGAAGTTGGTGGAGCCGGTCAGAACCGCCTCACCGTCGCGGATGATGAATTTCTGATGAAATATCCTGGGGTTGAAATCCGAGCGGAGCCAGATCGTGCTGCGGAGCGCGGCGGCGGCGAGGAGGCGGTTCTCCTCATGCGCGCCGGCGCTTTCGAACGCGTCGGCGACAGTCTCGGGCCGGCGATTGGCGACCAGATAATCGGCCTCCAGCACCATGCGGACCTGCACCTTGCGCTCGATCTCGGCGCGGAGGATCGCCTCCAGTATCGGCCGGCTCTCCAGTTCCTGCACCGCGATGTCGAGGCGCTTCGTGGCCTTGTCGATAAAGGCGATGATCGCCGCTTCGAGGTCGTCGAGCCCGGGGGCGACGCTGTCCGGCCCGAGATGGAACCTGATGCGCTCGCCGATTTCGATGGGCATGGCGCGCCTCTCCTCTTCAGCGATTGAGAGCCTGACGGAATCGCCCGGCGCATGGAGACGGTGATACGAAGAGCGAAGAAAAGCAAACGCCGGCGTCGAAGACGCCGGCGTTTTTCATGTCGGAGCCGACGCTGGAGCGCCGGCTCGATTGGGCGTCGGTCAGGCGGCGACGCGCCGACGGCGCGACATCGCGCCGAGACCGCCGAGCGCCCCAAGCATCAGGAAGAGCGTCGCCGGCAGCGGAACCGCCGCAACCTTCAGAACCGACGGATCGCCATTGGCGGCGGCGTAGATCAGGCGGAACGCGCCGCCGTTGAACGCGTAGTCGGTGTCCTTGACGGTGGTCGGCGGCGCCGAAGAGGCGACGGTCACGCCATCGTCGAGCACCGAGATGCCGTCGTCGTGAGTGACGGTGCCGTACAGCCCGTCCGTGATCTCAGCGGTGAAGTCGAAGAAGGTGGTGGTCCTGAACACCGGGCTGCTGCTTCCCGCGCCTTCGCTGAGGATCAGGTTGTTGAAGTTGGCGTTCGAGAAGCCGACATACGAGCCGCCGCTGGTGGCGAGGAACTCGGCGATCGTCGGCGCGCCGCCCGGCGTGTCGAGGAAGAAGTCGAGATTGCCGGTGTACGTGCCGTTGAAGACCAGTTTGCCCGCAGACGCCTGCGCGTCGACATTCGCGACGGTGGCCGCCGCGTTGGCGGCGCTTCCGCCGGCGTCGAAGTTATAGATCTTCAGGTTGAACTTGCCGGTGGTCGTCACCGAGCTGTTGAGCGTCGCCGCGCTGGCCGAACCCACCATGGCCGCAGCGGCCAGAACGGCCGCAGCCGCAAGAGACTTGATGTTCATGTCTTATTCCCCATAATACTATCCCGCTCGGCGGGATGTCGATCCACAATGTGGAAGCAAGAGCATCCAAGCAAAGAACCGAGCGATACACCCCACATTCGCATCCGGAAGTAACTACCGGAGGTTGAATGATTTACATTAGCGCCCGCATAAGCCGTACATTGCGCACGACGTCCTCTCCACATTGATTAAACTCTTATCTTGTCAAATTGAGCGGGTAAAGCTGAAAGCGTACTAAGCAATACAACCGGAGGTCGGGACGTGACGGAACGCACATCCAAGCCCGCGGGCGCCAAGTTCTCGTGACTGCAATAAATGCATGCGGCGATTGGCGCCCGCGCGCCTCTTTCAATCCGGAGCCCGCGGTGAAATAAGACGCCGCCATCCGCACCCTTTCAGGAGATTCTCCATGGAGATTCGCGAGGCGCTCACCTTTGATGACGTTCTTCTGGTTCCCGGCGCTTCCGACGTGTTGCCGGCTGAGGCCGATGTCTCGACACATGTGACGAAATCGATCCGGCTCAATATTCCGCTGCTTTCCTCTGCGATGGACACGGTGACGGAAAGCGCCATGGCGATCACGATGGCGCAGGCGGGGGGAATCGGCGTCATTCACCGCAACCTCGATCTCATGGTTCAGGCTGAAGAGGTCCGCCGGGTGAAGCGCTTCGAGAGCGGGGTGGTCTACAACCCCATCACGCTCCGCCCCGACCAGACGCTGGCGGATGCGAAGGCGCTGCAGGAGCGTTACAAGATCACCGGCTTTCCGGTGGTGGGCGCGGACGGACGGTTGATCGGCATTCTGACCAACCGCGACATGCGGTTCGCCGAGAACGACGCGGCGCCGGTCAGCGCGCTGATGACGCATGAGAATCTGGCCACGATCCGCGAAGGCGAAGATCGCGCGGTCGCATGGCGTCTGATGATGAAGCGGCGGATCGAAAAGCTGGTGGTGGTGGATGGCCAGGGCCGCTGCGTCGGGCTTCTGACGGTCAAGGACATGGAGAAGGCGGTTCTGAATCCGCACGCCTGCAAGGACGATCTCGGGCGGCTTCGGGTCGCGGCCGCCACGACGGTGGGGGACAAGGGATTCGCCCGGTCGGAGGCGCTGATCGACGCGGAGGTCGATCTTCTGGTGATCGACACCGCTCATGGCCATTCCGTATCGGTGGCGGAGGCTGTGGAGCGGGTCAAGCGGCTCTCGAGCACGGTTCAGGTCGTCGCCGGCAATGTCGCGACGGCGGAGGCGACGCGCGCGCTGATCGGCGCAGGCGCCGACGCGGTCAAGGTCGGGATCGGCCCGGGTTCGATCTGCACGACGCGGATGGTCGCCGGCGTCGGCGTGCCGCAACTCACCGCGGTGACCGATTGCGTGGCGGCGGCGGGAGGCGAGGCGACGATCATCGCCGATGGCGGGATCAAGTTCTCCGGCGATCTCGCGAAGGCGATCGCGGCGGGGGCGAATTGCGCCATGGTGGGCTCGATGCTCGCCGGGACCGACGAGGCGCCGGGCGAAGTCTTCCTCTTCAAGGGCCGGAGCTACAAATCCTACCGCGGGATGGGCAGCGTCGGCGCGATGGCGCGCGGCTCGGCCGACCGGTATTTTCAGGAGCAGATGGCGGAGACGCACAAACTGGTGCCTGAAGGGATCGAGGGGCAGGTGGCCTACAAGGGCCCGGCCAGCGCCGTTCTGCATCAGATGGTCGGCGGGCTTCGCGCGGCGATGGGCTACACCGGGTCGCGCACGATCGACGAGATGCGGACCGGGTGCGAGTTTGTCCGGATCACCAACGCCGGGTTGGCGGAGAGCCACGTCCATGACGTGCAGATCGTCCGGGAAAGCCCGAACTACAGGGTCGGATAGGCGGGGATGATATGACGTTTGGTGAAATCGCACCGAACGTCATCGCATCTGACGTATCGGAGTGTTTCAGGCGCAACCGCCTGCGCCGGGTGCGATGCGGATACACGCACAGGCTTGATCCATGCGGTAGGCGAGTAGATCCTCCATCGGCGGCTCCTCCCGGGGTCAGCCTTGCGGGCGTGGCCGAATGTCTCGAAGGCGCTCAATGGTCAGGGCCCGGCGGCGCGCCGCGCGCAACTGAACCGCATCGCCATTGGCTCTTCGGGGCCAATGCGCCCCGAGAGACGGACGCTATTTGAAGGAGAGCCGTCGCCAGGATAGCCGGGCGCTCGAGATCGCGTTGCCAAAGGGGGACTCGAATCTCTGGCGATGCGCGCGCGCCAGAGCGCCGTTTGCTCACCCGTCATCGCCCGCAGCGCGGCGCCCGAGCGACAGATATGGCGTGGATGGCGCCTTTTTCCGCCCGATCTCCGATCGGCGGCGCCCCGTCAAGCCGCTCGATCAGTAGGCGGGTCTCAATGCGCGGCGCTCCGAATTTGTAGAATGCGCATCCCGATCGCCATCGCGGGCCCGATGCCCAAGGCGAAGAACACCGTGCCCAGGCCAAGCGTGCCGCCCAAGGCCCAGCCGATCGCGACGACCGTCAACTCGATCGACATGCGCACCAGCGCGATAGGCTGACGTGTGACCGTCTGAAGCCCGATCATGAGGCCGTCTCTGGGGCCGGGACCCAGATTCGCGATCAGGTATATCGCCCCGCCGAATCCGGTCACGAACACCCCCGTCAGAGCCATCGCGCCATTTGCGACATAGGTCTCGAATCTTGGCAGGAACGGCAGCACGAACTCCAGCACCAGCGCGATGACGACTGCGTTGAGGATCGTTCCTATTCCGGGCGTCTGCCTGAGTGGAATCCACAAGACGAGGACGGATCCGCTGATGATAAAGGTCGCAAATCCGAGACTCCAATTTGTTATGTTGGTGACGCCTTGGGCGAACACCGTCCAGGGGCTCACGCCAACGCCTGCGGTGACCAGAAGCGCCTCTCCCAGGCCGAACATCACCAGGCCAAGTATGAGAAACACGACCGACGCCAAAGGCGGCTTCATGGTGAAAGCCCTTGGCGAACTCCATCTGAGTTTCGGAACTGACGTAACGGAAAGAAAACTCAAGGTGAAATCCACACGGAGGCGCTAAGAGACTGGAGTTTGTGGCAGTTTAGAGGGAGCGCGGCAAGCCCAATATTTGGTGAGAAAGCGTGAGCCGCCCCCCGAAATTCGGACGCTGAGACAAGCTGAGATGTTCAGTCTTCCGACCCTCGTCAAGACGGGCGATGACGGAAGGAGCGCGCGCCTGCGGTCGAAGCGAACCCGCCAGCTTTTCGACGCCTTCGCTCTTGCTCGCGCCTGCGCCGCCGACGTTGAAGACGTTGACCGTAAAGGCGGCGGCTCGATGAAGACGTCGCCTGCGGAGGGAAGAGCGCCCGTCACATCGACGGAATCCGCGAGGACGGTCCGAAAGCCGAGGATCGAGGCCGCCCCGCATCGTCAGCAAGATGTCGCCGGGACGGTCCCGCACAGGCCAAACCAGCGATGGTCTCTGGATTTCGGCTCCGGCGGTCCGTCCTGCGGGCGCCGGTTCCGCGCCCTGACTGTGATCGACGACTTGGGCCGCGAACGCCTGGCCACGGTCCTCGATACATCCCTCTCAGGATAGCGCCTCTCCCCCAGCCCGGGCCACGCCCGCCGCCCGATCGCGCGGCGCGGCGTGGCGGACCACACCCCGCACAGAGCTGGCTTCCGCGTGCGGACGATCAGGGGAGCAGGGCGCCCGACAGGTTGATCCGGTCGCCTGCCTTCGCTCCCCGCGGACTCACGCGAAGGTCGAGAAAACGCGCTCCACAGCCCAGAACGTCGCGACCATACCGATGGCGTATCCTGACGGGACGACCGCCTTTCGCGGCGCCTTTACAATTCTGCGCAACGCTGCGATCGCCGTCAGGACCACGATGACGAACATCAACTGTCCGATCTCGACGCCGAGGTTGAAGCAAAACAGCGCCAGGGGAATGTCGCCTTGCGGCAGGCCAAGCTCCGTCAGGGCGCCCGCAAACCCGAATCCGTGCAGCAACCCAAACGCAAATGCGACGACCCACGGCGCTTCGCTGGTCAGACTGGTCCGGCCCCTCTCCTTGGCGATGATCTCGGCGCCGATCAGGACGATGCTGAACGCGATCATGATCTCGACCGGGCCCGAGGGCAGCGCGATCCATTCCAGAGCGGCGAATGTCAGGGTTATCGAATGCGCGATCGTGAACGCGGTGATCGTCTTCACCAGAACACGCAGATTTCGGACGATCAGCATCAAGGCCGCGACGAAGAGAAGGTGATCGAACCCGAACAGAATGTGCTCGATTCCCTCGACGACAAACGATCTGGCGATCGTCGACCAGTTTTCCTGAGCCTGTATCTTGATCCATGGCTGCGAGGGGCGAACAAATCGCGTGTTGATCGCCCCGTCCTGAAACTTCACGCGGACCAGAACGTCGGTTATGGTCGCCTGAAGGCCGACAAAGGAGATCGTCCGCCCGGACAGCCCCCCATCGGATTCGATGATGCTGCGCTCGATCAGGGAGTCGGAAAGCTCGCGTTCAGACGGGCCGGTGATCACCTTTACGCCGTCTGAGAAGCGCGGCAGCACAGGCAATCTCTGACCTGACAGGACCGGCGTGCGCCAGAGCACGCTGAAGCGGTCCTTTCCGATCTGATCGATCTGCAGATACGCAGGCCTCACTTCATGCGCCGAGACCTGACCGGGCGCCATGAGAAACGAGATCGCCAGCGCGACCAACAGGCATGCGCCTGCGCGCCAAATTCGCGCCGCGCGGCTCATTGCGTGATCGGCTCCGCCGCGCCGCTCGCCTGCGCCGGGTCCCTCAGGTCTCTGAGGTCGATCGTCTCCAGGGGAACCACGTTCACGGTATAGCGCGAACGCATCTCTTCGAGCGCGGCGCGCTTGATTTCCTGATACCGGGCGTCGATCCATGCCGACCTGATGTCGGCCTCGACCTCCTCGAAGGCCGGAACGCGGCCCGCCGCGATCGACTCTATCCAGACCAGGTGCCACCCGTATCCTGATTGAACCGGGCCGCGCCAGCCGCCAGGCGCGAGCTTGAACACCTCCGCGGCGAAAACCGGGCCGAACTCCTTCAGAATTCGGTCTGGAGCGGCGTCGCTATAATAAGGGCGCAGGACGAATGAATCGGTCAGCGCCTCCACTTCAGGCGAAGCGATGGGCTTTCCCGCGATCGTGTCGAGCGCCGCCGCCGCGACGTCGCGCGCGGAGGCGCCGAGCTTGTCGGGCGAAAAATACAACTGCCGGAAACTTGCGCGAGGCGGAAGCGCGAAGCGGTCTTCGTTCTGAGAAAACCACTCCAGCAACTCCGCTCTGTCCGGCTCCTGCAAGGCGGCGATGTCGGCGGCGAGGAAATCCATCTTCTGCACGACCCTGCGTCTGATGATTTCATCATTGCGATCGAGGCCGAGGGCCAGCCCCTCGCGGAACAGGATCTCATCGGCGATCTTCTGGTCGATGACGCTTCGCAGCTGCGCCTCGGTCAGCGGCGGGCGCCCCTGAGCGAGCCAGGCGACGGCGATCTGGCGGACGTCATCCGCGCTGATCTCGATCTTCTCCCCATAGGCCGCGTCTTCCGGCTCTTCTTGAAGAAGCCAGTAGGCGCCGAACACGATCACGCCCACGGCGCAGAAGTGGAAAAGAGGCTCCGCCAGCAGCCTGCGGAGCCGCCCCGCCGCGTGATCGTCTGGCGCCGCAGGCCGCGGCGCGGCGGGGCGGCCGCCTTCAAGCTCCGTCATTCCGCGAGATGTCCACTCACCATGCTTCACTCACTTCGCCACCTTCACCAGTTCGTAGTTGGCGTGGCCGAACTCATTGCTGCGGGCCGCGATGTGCTTGTCCTTGGCGCGATAGATTGTGAGATCGAACGGCGTGCCCTCGATGGTCGTCACGATGCGCCCGTCCTTGATCTCGTAGCTCGCCGAGGAGCTGGATACGCCGCTGTGCATTATCTCCAGCAGATCGCCGCCATTCGGCAGCTCGCCGTCCAGTTCCGTGACGATGCGCTTCCCGTTCACGCCGAACAGCACGTTGGTCGTCCGGCCGGTCACGGTGTTGCGGACCGTAAGGTTCTTTCCGAAGACAAGCTTCTTGAGCTCATCGTCGTCGAGCGCCGTCGCCCCATCCTTGAGCAGGTCGGCGACCGTCAGGCCGGGCTTGGCTTTGGCCGCTTCAGCCGCCGTTGGCGTGTACCAGATCGGCGTGCCCCATGCCCGTTCCTGGATCGCCGCCGGCACGCCGCCGGGCGGTGTGATGCCGAGCGCGGCCGCATCATATGTGCTCCACCGGGGAGTCGGTATCTGAAGAACGCGCGCGTAATAGAACGCGTGCTTGCTCGCGTCGAAATCCGGGTCGGTCCAGAGCGCCTTTAGCTCCACCGCCCCGATGTCGTTCCTGTACGTCGACTTCGTGATATCGACGGTGTCGCCGACCGGAGGAAGTTTGCCCGTGGAGGGGTCGAGCGCCCGCGCGCCGGACCAGGCGACATCATAGATCTTCTCGAAGATCTGTCCGTCCCTGGTCCATCCCTTGATGATCTGGATCCGATCGAGATTTCCGTCCGCGGGATCCTTGACAGCCCATACGACGAACGACGGGGCCGCGACTTCAGCCGGGGGAAGGTCGCCGCCCATCGGAACCCCTCCGGCGTAGGCGGCCTTGGCCCAATCCTCTTGCGACAGGATGTTCTGATCGTAGCCCCATCCCCCGAACATGCGCAGCTTGATGTGCGTTCCGCTGGTTCCGTACACCTCCCGGCGCTGCATCGCGGAGAAGATCGAGTCGCGGGTGTTCTCTTCCGCCCAGACGGCGGTCAGGCCCGAGGTGCTCGTTTTCAGGATTTCCATGCCGGATGCGACGGCCCCGGACAGCCGGACCGCGGGCGTCGCGTCGGAGGCGCCATGGTCGCCGAAAAAGTTCGACTGGGCGTAAGCCGTGACCGTGTTGTGCGAGTCGCCCCCGCCCACGACGCCGGTTTTGTACGGATTGAATCCGCGCGCGTCCTGCATCGCCAATCCGCTCTGGTAGGCGTCGCGGACATAGCTCCCGTAGATCTTTGAAAAGCTGTTATCCACACCGATCAGATAATTCATGATCTCGAAGTTGGCGAACTCATCGTTCGGCGACAGGACCGGATGCGTTTCGGATGCGCCCTTGGCCTGCTTGATCTCGGTCAGCGGTTCGTTGAGCATCCGTTGCTGAGCCCATGCCGCGTCGATCGGCCTGTTCTTGCTGTCGACATCGATCGGGAACATGATGCCGTTGGAGAGATTGGCGTTGTGCGAGATCGCCAGCGCTTCGTTGCCGATTTTGCGCTGGTCGTCCATCCAGTTCCACAAATCCTCGGGATGGTCGGACTGAATCGCGCTGAACGGCGCCTCGGGAACTTTCGCGCAGTCCTTGAAGAACACGTTCCGATGCATGTTCTGGTTCTGCGGCATGGCTGTCCACTCATAGGCGCAGAACGTCGTGAACTTTCCGGGCGCGTTATACTTGTCCGCGATCGAATTGTTATGCGCCCAGACCGAATTCATGACCTTGGGATCGAGCAATTCCTTGATCGGCTCGCCATGGGCGATGCTGCCGGCCATCCATTGGAATATGTCCATGACGGTGTTGTCTTTCGACACTCGGAGCTTGGCGGCTACTGGCAGTTTGCTGAGCGCCGAGTTCGGGTCGTTCGCCAACCTTATGACGCCCACATATTCCGCATGGTCCGAGACCCCCTGAAAATCGAGCGGCGTCCGGATCTTCACATCATAGCCCGCGGGATGCTTGACCACCCGCCCCATCGAGTACTGATACGCCTCTTCGGGCCCGGTCACGGTATTGCCAAGAATGTAGGCGTCGAGCGACCAGCTCGTGTGCTGGTGAGTTTGCCCGAAATACACGTTTCGATCCTGCGCATAGGCGGAGCCAACGAGGAGGAGTGAAGCCATGGGAGCGAGAAAGGCGGAAGTTATACTCACGGCGCGCATGCGAATCTCCTGATTTCATAGTCGGTCGTCAACATTACGTTTCCTAAACTTAATCGCCCGCAAAACGCGGGAAACGACGTGAAACAAAGGCTAGATGTATACACAAACAGGGCTGAAATTAAAGTTGCGCACGCGTGAAAAGTTGCGCGCGCGTGAATCGTCGTGGCGCGAGCAGGCGCCCGACGCTCATGTCGCCTCGGCGTTCGCGAAAGATCATCGCCTCGCAGCCGCGACATTCCTCCCCGCCGCAACCGCACCGCGCGTCAGGGCGCTGTCCTCTGAGGGCCAACCCCTGCTCGTTTGACCAGGCGCGCTGAAAGAGAGGTCTCGCAAGAGCCGGCCCTCGTCTCTCGAAGATGTGCGGGCTGCGGTGGTGAAGAACGGGCGAGCGGGGACATGGCGAGGCCCGCGCCCCGGGCCGGGGATCTGCCGCCCAGGCCCCTCGGCGCGTCAGTGGAAATCCCGGCTCGGGAACAGCTTTTTCGCTTGTTCGCGCGGATGCCGCGCGGACGGCGCGGCGCCGGCCGGGCGCTTCGCTTCATCCGTGCGCGCATCGTCGATTTCGATCAGCGGCCGCCCGAGCGTGGCGAGCATCGCCGAGAGATCCTCGACCCGTTCGGCGATCAGGTGGGCGACCCGGCCCTCGCGCTCGACCCGGCCCGTGACGCGCAGCAGGCGCCCGGCGATCACCGCCTTGCGGAAGGCCGCATAGATCCGCGACCAGACCACCACATTCGCGACGCCGGTCTCATCCTCCAGCGTCAGGAAGACCACGCCCGAGGCCGTGCCGGGGCGCTGGCGGGTGATGACGAGGCCGGTGACCGTGATCCGCCCCTTCGCCTGCGGCAGCCGCTCATGCGGCAGGCTCTCCGGCAGGCGCGGGCGCAGCAGCTCCAGCGGATGCGCGCGCAGGCTGAGACGCAGGGACAGATAATCCTCGATCACCTCCCGCCCGAGGGTCATCGCCGGCAGCGAGACCTCGGGTTCGATCCCGCCTTCGCCATCGGCCCCGAAAAGCGGCAGGGGCTTCGGAGCCCGCAGCGCCCGCGCCGCCCAGAGCGCGTCGCGGCGGTTGAGGCCGAGCGCGGCGAAAGCGTCGGCTTCGGCCAGCCGCTCCAGCGCGTCCGGGCGAACCCCGGCCCGGCGCCAGAGGCTTTCGACATCCGGATAGCCGTTGCCGCGCGCGGCGACGATCCATGTCGCGTCCTCCTCGCGCATCCCCTTGATCTGGCGAAATCCCAGCCGCAGCGCCAATGCGCCGTCCGCGCGCCGCTCCAGCGTGCAGTCCCAGAAGGAATGATTTGCCGAGACGGGGCGGGTCTCCACCCCATGTTCGCGCGCGTCGCGCACGAGCTGGGCGGGGGCGTAGAACCCCATCGGCTGACTGTTCAGCAGCGCGCAGGTGAAGGCCGCCGGATGATGGCGCTTCAGCCAGGCGGAGATATAGACCAGCCGGGCGAAGCTCGCCGCGTGGCTTTCCGGAAAGCCATAGGAGCCGAAGCCTTCGATCTGGGCGAAGCAGCGCGCGGCGAAATCCGCCTCGTATCCCCGCGCCAGCATCCCCGAGATGAAACGGTCGCGAAAGGCGCCGATCGTGCCCATGCGCTTGAACGTGGCGAGGGAGCGGCGCAGCCGGTCGGCCTCCGCCGCGGAGAAGCCGGCGGCGACCACGGCGATCTGCATCGCCTGCTCCTGAAACAGCGGCACGCCATAGGTGCGCCCCAGCACCTCCATCATCGCGGGGCCGAGATCCTCGACCTTCTCCTTTCCTTGCCGGCGATTGATGAAGGGATGCACCATGCCGCCCTGGATCGGCCCCGGGCGGACGATGGCCACCTCGCAGACCAGATCGTAGAATGCGCGCGGCCGCATCCGGGGCAGGAAATTGAGCTGCGCCCGGCTTTCCACCTGGAACACCCCGATCGCATCGGCGCGGCAGAGCATGTCGTAGACGGCCGGATCTTCGGGCGGCACGCTGGCGAGGGTGAGAGCGAGGTTCGAATGGCGCTCCAGCAGTTTGAACGCCTTCCGAATGCAGGTCAGCATGCCGAGGCCCAGCACATCGACCTTCAGGAGGCCGAGCGCGTCGATATCGTCCTTGTCCCATTCGATGACGGTGCGGTCCTCCATCGCCGCGTTCTCGATCGGGCAGAGCTCGTCGAGCCGCCCATGGGTGATGACGAAGCCGCCGACATGCTGGCTGAGATGGCGCGGGAAACCGATGATCTCGCCGATCAGGCGCGCGGCGAGCATGACGCGGCCGTCCGCCGGGTCGATCCCGGCGGCGCGCATCCGGTCCTCGTCCGGCGCGGCGGAGGAACGCCCCCAGATCTGGCCCGAGAGCCGCGCGATCACGTCCTGGCTGAGTCCCATCACCTTGCCCACCTCGCGGATCGCGGCGCGTGAGCGGAAATGGATCACCGTCGCCGTCAGCCCCGCGCGGTGGCGCCCGTAACGCTCATAGATGTGCTGGATCACCTCTTCACGGCGTTCATGCTCGAAATCCACGTCGATATCGGGCGGTTCGCCGCGCTCCTTCGAGATGAAGCGCTCGAAGATGAGCGTGATGCTCTCGGGCGGAACCTCGGTCATGCCGAGCAGGTAGCAGACCACCGAATTCGCGGCCGAGCCGCGCCCCTGACAGAGGATGCCGCGCGACCGGGCGAAGGCCACGATGTCATGCACGGTCAGGAAATAGGGCGCGTATTCCATCTCCTCGATCAGCCGCAGCTCCTTCTCGACCCGCGCCGCGATCTTCGCGGGGGCGCCGTCCGGATAGCGCCAGCGCAGGCCTTCGCGGGAAAGCCGCGCAAGCCGCGCCTGCGCCGGCTCGCCGTCCTCGGCCTCGTCCGGGTATTGATAGCGAAGATCGTCGAGACGAAAGGCGCAGCGGTCCGCGATCTCCAGCGTGCGGCGGATCGCGGCGGGATAGCGGTGGAACATCCGCGCCATCTCGTCGCCCGACTTCAGGCGATGCTCGCCATTGGCCAGGCGGCGCTCACCGATATTGTCGATGGTGCAGCCGGCCCGCAGGCAGGTGAGCACATCGGCGAGCGGGCGGCGGGCCGAGCGATGCATCATCACCTCGCCCACCGCGACCATGGGCAGGCCGGTCGCCTGCGAAAGCTGCGCCAGACGCTCGAAGCGGATCTGGTCGCGCCCGTCGTAATGCGGGGCCGCGCCGAGGAAACACTGGCCGGGAAAGGCGCGCGGCATCTGGCGCAGATCGCCCGACATATCCGCCTCTCGCGGCGCGTCCAGCGGATCGGGGGGGAGGGCGATCAGAACCATGCCTGCGCCCCACTCCAGCAGATCCTCACGCGTCAGATGGCATTGGCCTTTCCCGGCCCGGCGCTTTCCGAGAGAGAGAAGCCGGGTCAGCCGCGACCAGGCGGCCGCATCGACGGGCAGGGCCAGCCAGTCGGCGGCGCTGTCGGCCAGAACGATGCGGGCGCCGGGGATCAACTTTGGCGGCGGCGCGTCGGCCGGGATCCGCGGCGCGGCTTCAAGCGGGGCGGGGGGCGGGCTTCGCCGGCTGGAATGGTCGGCCACCCGCCGGGAGCGGATCGCCGGGCCATTTTGCGCGCCGCCGGCGGCCGCCCGAGCTTCCTCGGAGAGCCGTTTCAACTCCTTCAACGCCGAGAAGGCCCGCACCACGCCCGCGACCGAATTGCGGTCGGTGATGGCGATGGCCTTGAGGCCCAGCTCGGCGGCGCGCGTCACCAGCTCTTCGGGGTGGGACGCCCCGGTCAGGAAGGTGAAATTCGTGGTCACGCAAAGCTCGGCGTAGGCGGTCATGGAAACTCCCCCTGGACCGACCAGTTCGGCGCCTGCGGCGTATGGAAAAGCCAGAGCCGCGGCCCCTCGCGCGTCTCGACCCGCCAGTAATCGCGCAGGCCGCTGCGCCATGCCGGATCATCGAGCCACCATTCCGGGGCGATCCGCTCCGGTCCGACGGCGCGCAGCAAGGTGAACCGCATGCGCCGCCAGCGGAAACTGGCGGGCGGATGGCCGGGGCGGCGGATCCCGGGCGCCGTCACCGGTTCGGGCGGAAAGATGATGATCGGCCGCTCCGGCCCGGCGCGGCCCGGCGGCGCTTCGGCTTCGCTATAGGCGGCGGGAGCGAGCAGAAAGCTGCGTTCGGGGATCTTGCTCTCCGCCGGCAGCAGGCGCAGCACCCGGTCGAACCCCAGCCGGTTGCCGAGGCGCGAGAACAGGTCGGCCAGCGCATCCTCGCGCCGCGAGGTCGGGCCGCCGCCCAACTGCTCGGGAGCGAGCGCCTCGGTCACATGGGCGGTGAGCCGCATCGCGTCGACGCCGAATCCCGTCTCGATTTCTTCGACGCCTCTGGCGAAAAGCGCCGCGATCCGGTCGGGGTCGCGCATCGCTCGGGCGAGGCCGATTTCGACATGCGCGGCCTCCCGGTCCACCCGGCGCAGCTCCAGCCGCAGCCGGCGCGCGCCCATATGGTGAAGAGAGAGTTTTTCGCAAAGCCGCTCCAGCAGCCGCGAAAGCCCCGCCATCAGATCCGTCCGTAGGCCGATCGGCTCGGGCAGGGTCATCCGCACCCCGAAATGCGGGGCGTCCGGCTCCGCCGCCACCGCTTCGGGCTGCGCCCCGAGCGCCTGATCGAGCCGCAGCATCAGGCCGGGGCCGAACCGCCGGGCCAGAGGCGCGCGGGGCTGCGCGATCAGGTCCCTGATGCGGGCGAGCCCCACTCGGGAGAGCGCCGCGGCGGTCTCGCCGTCGATCCGCAGGGCGGAGACGGGGAGATGCCCGATCCCCTCGGCGAGCCCGCCTTCCGGCGCGATCCCGCCGCCATTCCGGGCCAGCGCATGCGCCGCGCCGCGCGCGCCGGCGATCGCGCTGGCGGCCGTAAAGCCCATCCGGTCCAGTCTCGCGTGAAGATCGTCGCGGAGCGCCGCCTCGCCTCCGAACAGGTGCGGCACGCCGGTGATGTCGGCGATCAGCCCGTCCGATCCGTCCACCGCAAGCATCGGGGCGTAGCGGCTCGCCCATCGGCGGAGGCTCGTCAGCGCGGCGGCCTCGCGCGCCAGATCGGCGGGCCGGGTGGCGAGGTCGGGGCAGATGGCGCGCGCATCGGCCAGCCTCATGCCGCGATGCAGCCCGCGCGCCTCCGCGTCGCGGTTGAGGCAATGCACATGGTCAGAGTCGCCTGACCGATGGATCAGGGCGAAAGGCCCCGGAATGGGGCGTCTCCGCAGGCTGGCGTCGCTCGCCAGCCTCGGAAACCAGATGGAAAGCAGCCGTCGCGCCATTCCAATGCACGGTCCAATTCCCCAAAGTTCCCTGTTTGTTCTTTTTAAGAGACCAACGCTGCAGAGTCGAGTCTCTGCTGTCGCCCGCGACCGGCGCGCAGCGCCAGCGCGTCTCGGCCGCGTTGGCGCCCGCGCCGTCCTGGATCAGCATCAGCCCGGTGGTCTTCCCCGCCTCGCTCGCCAGCTGCAGCCGCCGCCCCGCCGTGAGCGAGAGCGGGCTTGACGGCTCCGCGATCACCAGCCCGACCGGCGCGCTCCGCAGCGCCTCCTCGACCGACCAGAGAAGATCCTTCTCCTTCGCCGGGCGGATCACATGCAGCCGCTCGCCCACGCCGTCGGGCAGGCCGCGCAGCATCGGCAGATGCGGCGCGTGGCCCGGCAGCACCCAGATCAGCGGGCCGGGATGGCGCGCGGCCTGAAACAGGGCGAAGGCGCGCCGGCCGCTCCCTTCGGCCTCATGCGTCCGCGCCGGCGCCAGCGTGAACGGATCCGATGGCGCGGGGTCAGGCCGCATCTTCGCGCTCCCCTTCGGCGACGATCTGGAGCATCCCGTCGGCGAGCGGGCGCTGGAGCGTCAACGCCTCATCCGCCGGGGCGGTCAGCCAGCGCCGCCAGTCTTCCGGCCGCGTCAGGATGACGGGCATGGCCCTGGGGTGAACCGGGCGCACCTCGGCGTTGGGCGGGCAGGTCAGAAATCCGAACAGATCCGCCGTCACCTCGCCCTCCTTCAACTTGCGCACCGAGGTCCATTCCGTGCGCAGCCCGGCGAAAAATGCAAGCGGCCGATCCTGCCCGAGCGCGAACCAGACCGGCGAATTTCGCGGCGCGCCGGGGCGCTGGTCAAGCTCGGAAAAGCTGGTGAAGGGAACGAGGCAACGATGCTCGACCCCAAGCCAGCGCCGCCAGTGCGGCGAAGCCACGTTGCGGATATTGGTCACGCCGGGATCGGTGCGTTTGCCGCGCAGGAATTTCTCAGGCGTCGGCATCCCCCACCGCGCCATCGACAAGCGCCAGTCTCCGCCGGACCCGCGCCTGACGATCGGGGCCGAATAATCCGGCCATATCCCGGTCAGCGGCGGCAGGTTGCCGACATCGTCCACAAAGCTTTCGTCGCCTTCGAGCACGCCATCGAAGAGGCGGCGCATCGCGTCCTGGCTCTTGGTCTGGGAATAGAGATTGCACATGTGCGGCGCTCACGAGAACGAAAACGGGTCAGGCTGGATCTGAACACTGTCAGACCATCCGCGCGATGGGAAGCGCGCCGCAGGGGCGCTTCGAGACGGATGGCCTTTCGCCGCGAATGATCGGGGCTCGCCCACAACGCAACCGCGCCTCTCGCCGCCTCCAGATCCGGTGGATCGGGGCGCTCGGCATCGCCGGGAGGGCGTCGTTTCTCCGTCAGTCCTTGCGAGCCGGCGGGAAGCGCGCCCCTCTGATATCGCTCAACCCGTTTCGGATCAGGCGCCTATGGTTGTCGCCAGAGGCGCCCGCCTTCCAGTTCGACGGCCAGGTAATCGATAAAGAGGCGCAGCTTTGGCGGCATCGGCGTGACCGCGGGCCAGACCGCCGTGATGGGCAAACGGCGCGTTTCGAGATCAGGCAGGATACGCTCCAGGCGTCCTGCGGCGATCGCCGGGGCGGCGATGAAGCCCGGCAGGATCGCAAGGCCCAGCCCGTTGACGGCCATGTCGCGCATCGCCTCGCCGTTGTTCAGGGTGATGCGGTTGGAAAGGGCTGGCGGCGCGGTCTTGCTGGTCCGCCAGAGCTGCGCGTTCGTCATGTGGTGATAGCCGATCACCTGATGGGCGCTCAGGTCCGCGAGCGTCGCCGGCCTTCCATGCCGAACAAGGTAGTCCGGGCTGGCGCAGGGGATCGTCTCATCCTCGCAAAGCTTGTGCTGCATCAGCGCGGCGTCACGCATCTGTCCGATGCGGATGGCGATATCGAAGCCCTCGCGCGCAAGGTCGCGGGCGCGGTCGTCGTAGTCCATGCGCAGGCGCAACTCGGGATACGCCGCGGCGAACCGGGCGACGATCGGCGTCAGGTGAAGCGTCCCGAAGCTCATCGGCGCCGCGATGGAGAGCGTGCCGCGCAGGGGATCGTCGCGCGCGCCGCCCCAGGCCGCGCTTTCCGTGGCGGCGGTCAGCTCCGCCAACGCCGGGCGCAGCCGGTCGTCGAGCCTGATCGCGGCTTCGGTCGCCGCGATGCGGCCGGCGTTGCGCCGGAAGAGGGCGGCGCCCAGGGATCGCTCCAGATCGGAAATGCGCTTGCTGACCACCGATTTCGACAGATTCAACCGCGCGGCGGCGGCGGTGATGGCGCCAAGCTCCATCACCGTGAGGAAGGTTTCGATCTCGTCGAGGGTGTAGCGCATGGAGTCATGATTAGCCGCCGTCTCATCGTTCGCAAGAGTCGAACGCCGCTTTCGCCTTGCGGTCGCTGGCGTGGAACCTGTGACCGCTCCATTTTCAGGGCAGCGAAAGGAGGCCGTCATGGAGCTGACAGGCATTCATCACCTGACCGCCATCACCGCCAATGCGCGGGCGAACAAGCGGTTCTATACCGAAACTCTGGGTCTGAGGCTGGTCAAGAAGACGGTGAACCAGGACGACACCTCGGCCTACCACCTGTTCTATGCGGATGGACGGGCGAACCCCGGCACGGATCTGACGTTCTTCGACTGGCCGGCGACGCCCGAAAAGCGCGGGACGCGCTCGATCAGCCGCACGGGATTGCGCGTGTCCGAAGCCAGCCTCGACTTCTGGGCCGAACGGCTGGCGGACGCCGGGCTGACGCGCGGCGGGATCGTCACGCTCGATGGGCGCGCGACGCTCGATTTCGAAGATCCCGAAGGCCAGCGCTTCCGCCTGACGGCGGACGACGCGGGCGAGGCGCATCCGTGGGAGCAAAGCCCGGTGCCGCCCGAGAACCAGATCAGGGGGCTGGGGCCGATCACGATTTCGGTTCCCGATCTCGGTCCGACGAAAGAGGTGCTGACCCGCGTGCTGAACATGCGCGAGGCGCGCGCCTACGCCAGCCCTGACGGGCGGGGGCGCGTGCATGTCTTCGAGATGGGGCGAGGCGGCGCCGCGGCTCAACTGCATGTCGCGGCGCAGCCCGATCTGCCCGTCGCGCGGCAAGGCGCAGGCGCCGTGCATCACGTCGCCTTCCGCACGCCCGATATCGAGGCCATCCGCGGCTGGCGGCGCCGTCTCGATGAACTCCGCGTTCCCAATTCGGGCGAGATCGAGCGGTATTATTTCCGCAGCCTCTATTTCCGCGAACCGGGGGGCGCCCTGTTCGAGATCGCGACCGACGGGCCGGGCTTCGCAGTGGACGAGCCGATGGAGGCCCTGGGCGAAAGCCTGTCGCTGCCGCCCTTCCTCGAAGACCGGCGCCGGCGGATCGAGGCGGGGTTGAAGCCGCTCGATTGACCGGATGGCCGCCGGTTTTCCCGGCGGCCATCTCGCGCATGCCGCAGAATGCGAAAAGGTGAACGATGGAGCCGTGACACTGAAAAGGATTTCGTCACTGCTCCCCCCGGGCTCAGACGAGACGGGTGCGCTATTCGGCGCCGCCATTCGAAAAGGCATGGCGGGCGCCGGCGGGTCAGGCGGCCAGCCAGCGCGCAGCGCTCTCCACGTCCGCTGCGCCCAGATCGTGGCCGCCAGGCAGCGTGTGGCTTTCAACATCCGCGCCGTCATCGCGCAGCGCCCGCTCCAGGGCTGGCGCCATGCGCCTGAAAGGATCGTCTGCGCCATTCAGCAGCAGCACCCTGGCGCCCGCCAGATCGGCGGCCGGCGGCTCCTCCAGCACATTGATCCCGCGCAGCAGAACCGCGCGGCGCACCGCGGCGGGATGAAGCTGCATCACCGCGCCCAGAAGATTGGCGCCGTTGGAATAGCCCAGAAAGGTCATCTGCGCCGCATCAAGCCCGTAGCCTGAAACCGCGCCCTGAACGAACGCGGCGAAGGCCTCGGCCTCGGCGCGGATATCGGCCTGATCGTAAGTCATCGCGTCGAAGCGGCGGAACCAGCGGTTGAGGCCTTCTTCGGTCGAGCGGCCGCGCACTCCCAGCAGCGTCGCGCGCGGCGCGATCCGGTTGGCGAGCGGCATCAGGTCGGCCTCGGACCCGCCGGAGCCATGCAGCAGAATGATCGCGCCGCCGTCCGGGTTGTCGGGGCGGTGAAAGCGGTGGATGAAAGGCAGATCGCGCATGGGGCCCCTTTCTTCGCCCGGCAGGGCGAATTGCGGCGACATCAGTTTCAGATCCTGCGCGCGGCCCGCGTCTTGCGGTGGGGCGAACAGCGTCTCTCCGAGACGATCCAATGGCTCGTCCACCGTGAATCCAGGGCCGTCGGTGGCGTATTCGATCAGCGTCCCGGCGGGTTCGCGCATGTAGAGCGACAGGAAATACTTGCGGTCGCGGATCTCCGGGGCGGCGGCGGCGCCGAGAGCGCTCCGCAATCGCCGCAGCTCCGCCGCGTCCTTCGCGCGAAAGGCGACATGGTCGACGATCCCGGCGCCCGGAATGCTGGGCACGAAGCCGGCCGCGTCGCGGACATCGACGAAGTCGCGCTCCGAGGCGAGCCGCCGGATCGCGCCCTGCGTCTCGCCGCCGTGAAAACCGAAACGGCCAAGGAATGCGGCCGTCTCATCGGGCCGCTCGGAGAGGATGGTGACGGAATGCAGGCGCGTCGGGGCGATCGAACCCGGCGGCTTCGCGGTGGCGGGCGCGGCCACGCCCACGAGTTTGACGACCAGCCCGTCAGGGTCCTTTAGCCGAAGCGCCGGCGCGCCGAGCTCGCGCGACGGCCCTTCGGTCGGCGCGCGCGCCTCCAGCGCCCGCGTCAACCAATCGCCGATGCTGGCGGGCGGCACGGCGAAACCGATCTCCGCCACCTGCCCGTGTCCGACGCGCCCGCGCCCGCCGGCCTCCCACACGAGGAAACTGACCAGCGAGCCGGGCGCGCCCGCCGCGTCTCCATAAAACAAATGCAACTGTTCGGCGTCCTCGAACCCGCCGGTCCGCTTGACCAGCCGCAGGCCCAGAAAGCCAGCGTAGAAATCCACGTTGGCCTGCACATTGGCTGTGATCCCGGTGACGTGATGGATGCCGCTTGTCATCTCAGTCTCCCGCTTCGCGGGCGAGCACGGCTTGCACCGCGGCGTCCGCCGCAATCCGGTCATGCAGCGCCTGCACGTTGTCATGGCCGTTCAGCCCGCCCGGCAGCATGTTGATCGCCCAGCGGATCATCGGAAAGGCGTAAGCGTCGATCACCGAGCGCGCGCCCAGCATCCAGTCGCGCCCCTCAAGGTGGGCGTCCAGATGGCCCAGCTGCTTGCGCGCCAAGGCGCGTCCGGCGCTCGTCACGGCCTGTTTCGCCGCCTCGCCGTCATCGACGGTATAGCGTTGCGGCAGGAAGATCGGCCAGAAGGCGGCATGCATGTCGCTGGTCAAGAAGGCCGACCAGCGCCGCGCCTCGGCCTGCTCGCGCAGGGTGTCGCCGCCGCCAAGCCCTGCTTCGGGGTGCTTCTGCGCGAGATAGCCGAGGATCGCGCCCGCCTGGCTCAAGAGCCAACCGTCATCCTCGCGCAACGTGGGCACGGCGCCCGCTGGGTTCACCGCCAGCAACTCCCTGGAGCCGAAACCGACCTTCACCGCGTCGTAAGGCGCGCCGATCCATTCCAGAACGATATGAGGGGCCAGCGAACAGGCGCCGGGTGCGTAGTAGAGCGTGGTCATGAGACTCTCTCCAGATTCCGATTTATCAGCGGCTTGCATCCACCCGCCGGCCGGCGATCCCTTGTTCTTAAGGGCCATCGGCCGGCCAGGCGGGCGGACCTGTCCGGAACGCGCGGGACAGATTTGGGAGGTCAGCCTTGCCTGAGGGCGGCGTGACTGGTCATCAGGTTGCGATAATCGGGGATGTGGTTTGCGAACAGCGCGCCAAGCCCCTCGACATCGTTGCGCCAGTCGCGATGCAACTCGCACGCCGCGCCGAACCACGTCATCATCTGCGCGCCCGCCGCCGACATGCGCTCCCAGGCGGCGTCGCGGGTCATCGGGTTGAATGTGCCGGATGCGTCGGCGATCACGAAAACCTCGTACCCTTCCGCAAGGGCGGAAAGAGCCGGGAATGCGACGCAGACCTCGGTCACGACGCCGGCGATGATCAGTTGTTTCTTGCCCGTGGCCTTGACCGCCCTGACGAAATCCTCGTTGTCCCAGGCGTTGATCTGGCCGGGCCGGGCGATGAAGGGCGCGTCCGGGAAGGCGTCCTTCAATTCGGGCGCGATGGGGCCGTTCGGGCCGTCTTCGAAGCTCGTGGTCAGGATGGTCGGCAGGTCGAAATACTTCGCCATATCGGCCAACGCCAGCACGTTGTTCCTGAACTTGTCGGGATCGACGTCACGGACCAGCGACAGCAGGCCGGCCTGGTGGTCCACCAGCAGGACGGCGGCGTCGTCCTTGTCGAGACGGGTGTAGGGGGTGCTCATGCGCTTGTCCTTTTCGGTCGCACGGGAGTCGCGGCTTGGCGCGGCGGGATCGCCTGGCGCTCCTCTGCGCCTGGCGATGCTCTGGAAGATAGGTTGTTCCGATTGCGCCGTCTGCCGCGCGAAATCCAAACGCCGCGTTCTGATTCGCCGAACGGCGTGGCCCTCAAGACTTGCGCCAGGGCGGGCGATCCATGGCGCTCTCTGCGCCCGAAAGGAAACCATCATGAGATGGAATCCGGCCCTCGCCCCCACCTGGTGAGACGGAGGCTTGCGCGTTCGTTTTGACAGCGCCTTTTCAGCGCTATTGACGGCGTATTCTTTTCTATTGATGTTCGGCTGGCCACAATATTCAGTTGGACATTCCAGCAAATGGAACAATAGAATGGACCGCCTCCGGTGTATCCAGGTGTTCGTGAAGGTTGCTGAGCGCGGCGGTTTCGCCGCCGCCGCGCGCGACCTGGCGATGTCGCCGCCGGCCGTGACGCGCGCCGTTTCGGCGCTGGAGGAGCGGATCGACACCCGGCTTCTGATTCGCACGACACGCTCGGTTCGACTGACCGAGAGCGGCGCGCGCTTCCTGCAGGACAGCCGCCGCATTCTGATGGACCTGGAAGAGGCGGAGGAAGCGGCGGCCGGCTCTCACGCCGCGCCGCGCGGAGAGTTGCGCATCACCGCTCCGGTGCTGTTCGGGCGGCTCTTCGTCACCCCGATCCTGGGCGATTTTCTGGACCGCTATCCCCTGGTGAACTGCCAGACCCTGTTTGTCGACCGGATCGTCAACCTGATGGACGAGGGGCTCGACGTGGCCATCCGCATCGGCGATCTGGCGGATTCTTCGTCAACCGCGGTTCGCGTGGGATCGGTGCGCCAGGTCATGATCGCGGCGCCGGCGTATCTGGAGGCGCATGGCTTTCCTCAGCACCCCACCGATCTCCCGCGCCACCGATTGATCAAGTCGCTGGCGATCAGCTCCGAACTCGAATGGTCGTTTCAGGAAAAAGGCGCGCCGTTTTCCATCCATTTCGAGCCCCGCCTTCGCATGAACACGAATGACGCGGTGATTGACCTGGTGGCGCGGGGATGGGGGATCTCGCGTCTGCTCTCCTACCAGATCGCGCCGCAGCTTGCGGAGGGGCTGGTCCAGACCATTCTCAGCGATTTCGAACCGCCCCCCATGCCGATCCATGTGGTTCATCAGGAGGGCCGGATGGTCTCGTCGAAAGTGCGGGCCTTCGTCGATTTCATGGTCGATCGTCTGCGCGCCGATCCCGCCATCAACTGATGCGCCGTCTGCGGCCGGTTCGATGATTTTCAGCATCGTTATTCCATGAGCGGGAATAATATCTTTCCAATTTTGCTCATTCTCACCCTGAATCAGACGCCTCATATGAGCGGGCGACAGCACGAACCCGACTCGCGCGGCGCCGAATGATCGTCGGCGTCGGAATGCTCTCTGATTGAGGAAATCTTCATGAACAGCCTGCCTTTGCCTCCCTTCACCGCGGAGACCGCCGCCGAAAAGGTGCGACTGGCCGAGGACGCCTGGAACAGCCGCGACGCGAAGCGCGTCGCGCAGGCCTATACGCTCGACAGCCGGTGGCGGAACCGGGCGGAGTTCGTCGAGGGCCGGGACCAGATCGAAGCCTTCCTCATCCGCAAATGGGCGCGCGAGCTGGACTATCGTCTGATCAAGGAGGTCTGGGCCTTCGGCGACAACCGCATCGCCGTCCGTTTCGCCTATGAGTGGCGCGACGACAGCGGACAGTGGTTCCGCTCCTATGGCAACGAGAACTGGGAGTTCGACGAGCACGGGCGGATGCGCCGCCGGCACGCCAGCATCAACGATCTGCCGATCCGGGCCGAAGATCGGAAATTTCACTGGCCGTCCGGGCGACGGCCCGACGACCATCCCGGACTGTCCGAACTCGGGCTTTAGCGCCGCGCCCGGCATCTCAGGGGACCGGAAGAACGACCGCAAGATCAAAGGAAAGAGAGAATGTCAGAAAACGCAGTCACCAGAGGCGCCCATCATGTCGGTTTGACCGTTCCGGATCTGGCCAGAACCCGGGCGTTCTTCATCGACACGCTGGGATTTTCGCAGGTCGGGGAGAAGCCGGACTACCCTGCGGTCTTTCTGACCGACGGCGTCACGATGATCACTCTCTGGCAGGCGGTCGATCCGGCCACGGCGGTTCCCTTCGACCGCAAGAACGTCATCGGGTTGCACCACGTCGCGCTGAAGGTCGAGAACGCGGATCGCCTTGAAGACCTGCACCGGGAGTTGACCCGGACGGCCGGCGTCGGGATCGAGTTCGCGCCTGAGTCCCTTGGCGGCGGCGCGACGAAGCACATGATGTGCTCCATTCCCGGCGGCGTCCGCATGGAGTTCATCGCGCCCGCTGGCTGAGGCCGCATTCCGGACGCGCCGGGGGCGCCCAGCGTCCGCCCGCGAGGAAGTCCGCGCCGGCGATCCGGGACGGGCGGGGCGGGCGTTTGCGCCGCTGCGCGCCCACGCCTCTCCGGCCGGCCGCGTCCGCCGCGTGCCCGACCTGGCCTTTACGTCTTCGAAGATACGACCGGCGACGTCGCGCGTAGCAGACGCAATCAGGAGCGAGGCCCATGTCCGATGATTCGCCGCAGGCCGACTCCCCCTTCCATGCGGGTGAACGGCAGGTTCAGGAACGCATGGGCGTGCGCGCTATCGAAGACTGGGCGCGCAAGGTGGTGCGCCCCTACATGCCGGAGCAGCATCGCGCCTTTCACACGGCGCTGCCTTTTCTGGTCGCGGCGGGGCGGGACGCCCGAGGCCGCCCGTGGGCGACGCTGCTCGTCGGCGCCGAAGGCTTCGTCACCTCTCCCGATCCGCGCACGCTGGTCATCGACGCGAGACCGGCGCCCGGCGACGCCCTCGACGGGGCGTTTGCGGCGGGCGCCGATATCGGGATCCTCGGCGTCGAGCTCGCCACGCGCCGACGCAATCGCATGAATGGCCGGATCGAAAGCGACGGCGCCGGCGTCCTCGTATGCGCGGTGGGTCAGACGTTCGGCAACTGCCCGCAATATATCCGCGAGCGGGCGTGGCGGCGCGTCGACGGCGCGCCTGCGGGGCCGCCGCGCCGGGGCCGCAGCCTGACCCCGGCTCAGCGCGCGTGGATCGCTTCGGCCGACACCTTCTTCATCGCGAGCGGCCACCGGGGGGCGAGCGAGGGGGCGGCGTTCGGCATGGACGCCTCGCACCGCGGCGGCGAGCCCGGCTTCGTCCGCGTCGTCAGCCCGACCCGCCTCGTCTTTCCGGATTACGCGGGCAACAACCACTTCAACACGCTCGGCAACCTCGTGGCCGCTCCCCGCGCCGGTCTGCTCTTCGTGGATTTCGAGACCGGCGGCCTGCTCCAGCTCACCGGGACGACGTCGATCGACTGGGACTCGGCGGCCGTTGCGCGCGTTCCCGGCGCCCGGCGTCTGGTGACGCTCGATATCGATGAGATCGTCGATCTGCCCGCCGCGACGCCCCTGCGCTGGGACGCGCATGCGGAGTCGGTGCGCGCGCTGCGCCTGGTCGAGAGAGTCCGGGAAAGCGACGATGTCACGTCATTCTTTTTCGAGGCGCGGGACGGCGGCCCGTTGCCGCCCTTCAAGGCCGGCCAGCATTTGCCGATAGAGCTTGAGGTTCCGGGCTTGGCGGCGCCCGTCCGGCGAACCTACACGCTCTCCGGCGCGCCGGGCGGCGCCCGGTACCGGATCAGCGTGAAGCGCGAGCCGTTTGGCGCCGCGTCACGCCAACTCCACGATGGCCTCGAGGTCGGCGCGCTCATCAACGCGCGCAGGCCCGGCGGCGCCTTTCTGTTGCCATCCGGGCGGCGCCCGGTCGTGCTCGCGAGCGCCGGCGTGGGCGTGACGCCGATGGTGAGCATGCTCCACGCCCTCGCGGACGAGGGCGGCGCGCGCCCGGTATGGTTCGTTCATGGCGCCCGCGACGGAGGCCACCATCCGTTCGCGCGCGAAGTCCGCGCGCTCGCCGCGACACGCCCGAACATACGCGTCCACGTCGCCTATAGCCGGCCGCGCCCCGAAGACAGAGCCAATTCCGCCTGCGACGCCGAGGGCCGGATCGACGGCGCGCTTCTGGCCGATCTCGCAGGCGACCCGGATGCGCACTATTTCCTTTGCGGCCCGACGCGTTTCATGATCGACGCCCAGAACGGCCTGGAGCGCCGCGGAGCGCCCGCAGAGCGTATTCATACCGAGTCGTTCGAGTCTGCGGGGTGATCGGCTCGGGCTTTGACGCCGCAACCCGAACGCGCCCACGCGGCGCCCCCCGCATTCGCCTGAAGGCGGGCATTGCCGACGATCTCCTCTCCACAACCTGCCGGAATTGAGATCGGGCGATCAGTTTTCGACGTGCTTGATCTCCGCAGTGCTCTCGCGAACGATCAACTGGACGGGCAGAACATCCGAGCCGCTCGCTTCGGCGCCGTCGATCATCTGCAGGAGCCGCGTGGCGGCGCGGTGCCCCATCTCCGCGGCGGGAACGCGAAGCGTCGTCAATTGCGGCGCGGAAAACTGGGTGATCGGCAGGTCGTCGAAACCGACGATCGAAATATCCTCCGGAACGCGGAGCCCAGCATTCCGGCAGGCGCTCAACGCGCCGACCGCCTGAATATCGTTTGCGGCGAAGACGGCCGTCGGCGGCTCGGGCGTGATGAGCATCCGGCTCATCGCCGTCTGCCCCTCGACGAATTCGAAATCCCGCTCGAAGATCAGGCCGGAATCGATATCCAGACCGGCTTCCGTCATCGCGTCCTCGTAGGAGCGCCGCCGCTCCCGGGCCCGATCGTTGACATCCGACCGGCCGCAGATCAGGCCGATCCGCCTGTGGCCAAGGCTCAGAAGATGATCCATCGCCAGCCGGCCAGCGGCGTAATTGTCGAAGGATACGCAAGGATAACTCGACGAGTCCGCGAGGCGCCAGGTCAGCACGCAGGGCACGCCGTTTCGCTCCAGCATCCGGTAGACGCCGGGGTCGTGCTCTCCCCCGGTCAGGATGATGCCGTCCACCCTGCGCTCGACAAGCCGTCGGATGAGGTTCTTCTCCGTCACGGCGTCGAAGTCGCTGACCACAAGGATGACCGCGTATCCGTTCTTCTGCGCGAGGCGCTGGATCGCATGCGTGGACGAGGCGTAGATCGAGTTCGTGATCGTCGGGATCACAAGGCCGATCGTCATCGTTCGCCCGCCCGAAAGCGCCCGCGCCATGCCGTCGTTGACGTAATCGTTCTGCTCGATGACGCGCAGCACCGCGTCACGCTTCGCGGAGCTGACGGACTCGGGATTGTTCAGAACGCGTGAAACAGTCGCGGTCGAGACCCCCACTTCGCGCGCGATCTCACGGATCGTCCTGAGCGGCCGGCGCCCTTTCTTTGAAACCGGGTTCACGATGACAGGTCCACTCATAGGTTCCGTTGAACGGCAATTACGCTGCAATATCGCCTTGTGTCTACCTATTCCATGATTTTCACCGCCGCCGAGAAGTAGGATTGACACGAATCAGATCGCATGGTGGGTTGGATTTGTAACCGGTTACAGAAAAGACCGGACGACGCCATGGGAGATTCAAATGCCGCAATTCGTGAAGCGCGCACCGCCGCGCAAGCCTCAGGACCTTGCGGCGATTCACGACACCGTCCGCGAGATGATCGACAGCATACGCGACCAGGGCGACGACGCCGTGCGCGCCTACGCCGCCAAGCTCGACAAATGGGATGAGCCGGACTTCCGCGTCTCCGAGGACAGGATCCGCGAGACGGCGAGCCGCCTTCCCGAGACGTTCAAGGAAGATTTCGCGATTTGCCTCGCGAATGTCAGAGATTTCGCCAAGCGGCAGCGCGATTCGATCTCCGAGTTCGAAGCCGAGATCGCGCCCGGCGTCCTCCTTGGGCAGAAGCTGGTCCCCATCAACCGGGCCGGATGCTACATTCCCGGCGGGAAATACCCGTTGATATCGGCGGCGGCGATGAGCGTCGCGACCGCCCGCGTCGCCGGCGTCGGCCACATCATCGGCTGCGCCCCGCCCCGGCCCGGCGAAAACGGCATGTATCCGCAGACGCTCTATGCGCTCCATGCGTCGGGCGCGGATGACATCTATTGCATCGGCGGCGTTCAGGCGATGGCGTCGATGGCCTTCGGCCGTGTCGGGATGGCGCCTGTGGACATCATCACCGGCCCCGGAAACCCCTATGTCGCCGAAGCGAAACGGCAGCTTTTCGGCATGGTCGGCATCGACCTTCCCGCCGGCCCGACGGAGGTCTGCGTGCTCTGCGACGGCACGGCGGACGCGGAGCTGGTCGCGACCGACATCCTCGGCCAGGCCGAACATGGGCCGGACAGCCCGGCCTGGGTCGTGACGACATCGGCCGAAATGGGCGCCGCCGTTCTCGCGGAGATCGAACGCCAGCTGAAGACCCTGCCGACCGGCGAAATGGCCGGGCGCGCCTGGAGGGATCTCGGCGAAATCGTCGTCGCCGCGGATCGCGATGAGGCCGTGCGGATCGTGGACGACTACGCGCCCGAGCATCTCGAGATCCAGACCGCCGAGGACGACTGGTACCTGCAGCGCATCCGCAATTACGGCAGCGCCTTCGTCGGCGCGGAGGCGACGGTCGCCTATGGCGACAAGGGCGTCGGCACCAATCACACCCTGCCGACCGGCCGCGCCGCGCGTTACACGGGCGGGCTCTGGGTCGGCAAGTTCATCAAGACCATGACCTGGCAGAGGTTGAGCCGCGCGGCGAGCCACGATCTCGCCGGCCCGCTCGGCCGCATCTGCCGCGAGGAGGGCATGTTGGCCCATGCGATCACATGCGACGTTCGAGGTGAGCGCTACCGGGGAGAAAATCGCGAGACGGAGACCACGACATGATCTTCTACTGGGCGGAGACTCCCGATGGATGGGGCGTGCCGGGGATTCACGGCCCTTTGGCCGGGGACGAGCTGGATGGATATGTGCAGTCCGGCGTCTATTTGATCCGCGGCCAGGGCGAGAACATCCTCATCGACACCGGCAACTGGACCACGCCCGAATATGACAACGGCATGGGCAAGTTCCTGATCGACAAGCTGGATCAGGAGACCAACGACCTCCGCTACATCCTGATCACGCATTTTCACTATGACCATACCGGCAACGCTTCGATCCTGAAGGAGCGCTACGGCGCTGAAATCGTCGCGCATCCGCTCGACAAGCCGATCATCGAAGATCCGATGCTCGTCACCAAGGCCGAGAATGTGGAGAGGTTCGGCGTCAGCCCCGAAGAGGTGCTCCGCGACTTCAATCTCGCGCCCAACGAAAGCCTTGGCCTCTCCGACCCCGAAATCGTCCGTCGTCACTGGAACCGGCCGGTCGAAGTCGACGTGACGGTCGAAGGCGGCGATATTCTCGATGTCGGCGGGCTGAAGCTGGAGATCCTGCACCTGCCGGGGCACTGCCCGGGGCAGGTCGGGGTCTACAACCCGCACACCGGCTCCCTCTACTCCGCCGACATCATGCATTTCCCGACGCCGCTCGGCCCCGCGCCGATTGGCGACGCGAAGGCGCACCGCGCATCGATCGAAAGCTGCATCAGGATCAAGCCGCAGCTTCTGCTGGAGGGACACGGTCTCTCCGCCTACTCGGAAGCGAGTTCGATGCGCCGCCTGGAGCATATGATCCGTCAGCAAGACGACATGGAGTTCCGCGTCATCCAGGTTCTTGCGCGCGCGGGCAAGCCGATGACGATTCTGGAGTTGGTGCCTGAAGTCATGCCGGTGAAATCCGAAATCGACTACGCCGTCTCGACCGGTGTCGGCATGCGCCGTTGCTACGCCGAGTGCTGCCTGCAGACCCATCTGATCCTGCAGATTGAAAAGGGTCGCGCCGAACGGGTGACGGAGGACGGGCTGGTCAAGTTCACGGCCACGAACAAGGGCCGCGAATGGGCCGCGGGCGAATTCGAGGCGAGACTCGAACGAAAATGGAGCTGAGCGCGGAATAACGGGCCAGCGATGAAAGGGAGAAAGACATGACCATGCGTTTCGGACCGATTCCGCCCGATTTCACCGACAAGCGCGTGATTGACCGGCACATGGACGCGGCGGGCCTGAGCGGCGTGTCGCGTCGCGATTTTCTGGCGTTCTCGACCGCGGCCGCCGGCGCGATGGTCACCGCCTCCGCCCTCGGCCTTCCCGGCATGGCCATCGCCGATCAGAGCGGCAAGATCGCGCATCTGATGATGACGCTCCGCCTGGAATATGTCGTGAACGCGGACGCCGGCGCGCAAGGCGCGGCGAAGGCGCTGGGGCTCGAGCATTCCGCCGTGGACGGCCAGCTCGACAGCGGCCGCCAACTCGACCAGTTCGAGCAGCAGACCACCGCCGGCGCGAACGCGGTCATGCTGCACGCGCCGGGCGGCGGCTCGATCAAGAGAATCGCGCAGCTCGCGAACGAGAACAAGGTCTGGCTCGCCAACACCTGGGGCACGCTGCCCTGGTTCACCCCCTATGAAGCCGGCGACTATTGGACCCTCTACGCCGTCCCGGAAGAATATTCGGCGCATCGCGACGTCACCCGCGAAGTCTGCAAGGCGGTGATGGCGGCGTTCGGCGGCGGCGAAGTGGTCGGCGTCACCGGCGTCGAGGGCAACACCGTCGACCTGATCCGTTCACGCGGCCGCGACGCCGCGATCGCGGAGTTTCCAGAAATCTCCCTCGCAGGAGAGCTGCCCGGAAAATGGAACCGGGAGGACAGCCAGAAAGCGATGGAGGATCTCATCTCGCGCCACCCCGACCTCAAGGGGGTCATCGCCCAGAACGACGACGTGGCCGACGGCTGCATCGCCGCGCTCCGCGCGGCCGGGTATCGGCCGGGCGAAGACGTCTTCATCTGCGGGGCCGACGGCACCTCGGGCGGGGCGGAGATGATCAAGCGCGGTCTTCTTCTCGCCACAAGCGCCAACGTTCCCCAATACATGGGAGCGCTTCTGACCACCCGTCTCTACGATGTGATGAACGGCTGGGAGCCGCGCGCCTCCGAGCGGATGATGAACTGGCGCTCGACCGCGATGACCGCGGAGAATGTCGACATCTACCTCTCCCGCTATGTCGAGAACGGCGATGTCGAGCCGTTCGACTACAAGAAGATGTCGAAGGTCGAGCACCCCGACGACTGGGATCCCCAGGCCGAGCTGTTTCCGATGGATCTCGATCTGGAGTGGAGCGGCATCGACAAGCCTGAGGGCTGGTCGGAACCCGAAGCCTACAGGAAGGCGCGCGAAGACGGAGAGGCGGAGGCGGTGGCCGCGGAATACGCGGAGCACTACAAGACGCCGATGTTCGGCCCCTCCCCGAACGCGTGACGCGGCAGAGCCATGAACAGCCCCGCGCTTCAGGCGAGAGGACTTGTCAAACGGTTCGGTGAAAGCCTTGCCGTGGACGGCGTCGATCTCGATCTGAAGCCGGGCAGGGTGCTCGGCCTGGTCGGCGAGAACGGCGCCGGAAAATCGACGCTGCTCAACATCCTGTCGTGCATCGCGCGGCAGGATGCGGGGTCGGTCGTCCTCGCCGGACAGACAACGCAGCCGGCGGATTACGCCGCAGCTCAGCGGCTCGGACTTGCGCGCGTGTTTCAGGAACAGGCGCTGATCGGCAACGTGCCGGTTTACGAGAATCTGCTGATGGGATCGGAGGGGCGTTTCACGCGCTTCGGTCAATTCATCGACCGCAAGGCGATGATCGCGCTCGCCGAAGAGATGATCGACGAGGCCGGCGCGCGGCTCGACGTCCGCAAGACGACCTCCGATCTCTCTTTCTCCCAGCGTCAGGTGGTGGAGATCATCCGCGCCTGCCTCGCCCCGCGCCGTCTTTTCGGCGTGGAGCGGCCGATCGTGCTTCTGGACGAGCCGACGGCGTCGCTGGAGCGGGGCGATGAGCGGATATTCCTCCGCCTCGTCGAACAGACCCGCGTGACCGGCGCGCTGCTTTTCGTCTCGCACCGGCTCGGCGAGGTGCTCTCGCTCTCGGATGAGATCATGGTGCTGAAAGATGGGCGCGCGGTCGGGACCGTCGAACCGCGCGACGTGGATGAGCGGGACCTGCATCGCCTGATGGTCGGGCGCGAACGCGACCGCGACTATTACCATGAGGACCGCCAGCGGGGCGGCGCCGGCGCGGCGCCGGCCTTCGCTGCGCGCGCGATGACGCGCTCCGGCGCCTATCACGGCGTCTCCCTCGAAATACGCGCCGGCGAAATCCTGGGCGTGGGCGGACTGCTCGAGAGCGGAAAGAGCGATCTCGGCAAGGGCCTCGCGGGCGTGGCGGCGTCCGACTCCGGAGAGGTCTCCATGGGAGCCGGCGCCTGGCGCCGCCCCGGCGCGCGCGCCCTGATCGGCGCCGGGCTCGGCTATGTTCCCGCCGAGCGGCTCGCGGAGGGCATGATCGCCTCTCAACCGATTTCATGGAACATTTCGCTCCCCAGCGGAGACCTTTTTTCAACCGCGCTCGGCCTCTGGCGTCCGCGGCGCGAGCGGCGGGTGAGCATGGAGATGATCGAACGCGTCGGGGTGAAGGCGGACGGGCCGGAGGCGCCCTGCGACCGCCTCTCGGGCGGCAATCAGCAGAAGGTCGTCCTCGGCCGCTGGCTCGCGCGGGATCTCGGCGTTCTGATCCTCGACAACCCGACAAGAGGCGTGGACGCCGGCGCGAAGGAGGAGATCTACCGCCTGATCCGCGACCTGACCGACACGGGCGTGGCGATCCTCCTGATCACCGACGAGCTCATGGAGCTGATCGGCCTCTCGGACCGGATCGCGATCATGCGGAAGGGGCGCATCACCCGGGTCATACCGGCGCCGGCGCATGAAAAACCGAGCGAACAGGCTCTGGTCGAAGCCATGTTGACCGCGGCGCCCGAGTTGGAGGCGGCGGCGTGAGCGCGCCCGGCGCAGCGCGCATCGACCTGCGCTCCGGCCTCTGGTTGCCGCTCGGCGTCGTCGTCGCGCTGATCGTCTTCTTCTCGCTGGCCTCCGACGCCTTTCTCTCGCTTCGCAACATGACCGGCATCCTCGGGCAGGCCAGCACCCTGCTTCTCGCCTGCCTCGGCGCGTCATTCGTCGTGCTGATGGGCTGCATCGATCTTTCGGTCGGCGCGATCGTGCTGCTGGTCGGGGCGATCACGGTGAAGGCGCTCAACCTGATGGACGCGGGCGTCGCCGCGCTTCTGATCGGGATGGGCGCGGGGGCGGCGCTCGGCGCGATCAACGGGCTTATCTACGCGCTCGGGCGCATTCCCTCCTTCGTCGTGACGCTCGGCACCCTCTCGATCTTCACCGGCGCGGCGTGGGAGATTCTCGAGGGGCGCGCGCTCCGCTTTTCGTCGGTGGCGTTCGAGGAGCTCGCCATCGGCCAGCTGATCCCCAGCGCGCCAAACATCGCGCTTTTCGCGCTTGGCGCCTGGGCGATCATGAGCCTCGCCGGGCGGCGCACCCGCTTCGGGCGCTACATGTATTTCATCGGCGGCGGCGAAGCCGTCGCGCGCACCGCGGGAATTCCGGTCCTGCGCTACAAGATCTACGCTTTCGCGCTTTCGGGCATGACCGCGGGGCTCGCCGGATCGCTGGCCGTGGCGCGGCTTGGCGCGGCCGGGCCGACACTCGGCCAGGATCTGCTTCTCAACACCCTCGCCGCGATCGTGGTCGGCGGGACGTCGCTTTCAGGGGGGATCGGCGGCGTGCACCGGACCCTGATCGGCGTCGCCATCATCGCGCTGCTCGACAACGGCCTCAATCTGATGGGCGTCAATCAATACACCCAGATGATGATCAAGGGCGCCGTCGTCATCGGCGCCGTGCTGATCGGACAGGATCGCGCCAAGAGCGCGGTGATCAAATAGGGCCGCAAACGGCCGATAACGGGAGGATGAACACATGACCGAACTTTTCAGACGGCCAAGCCGACGCACGCTCCTGAAGGGCGCCGCCGGCATGGCGGGCTTCGCGATGTCCCCCGCTCTTTTCGCGGGCGCGCGCGCCGCGACCGGCGATCTCGCGACCATCCATGAGCGCGCCGCGGCGGCGGCGAAGGAGCTTCTTGGCGACCGGAGCCTGACGCTGAAGATCCTTCAGCCGTCCGGCTCGCTCGGAAACGTTCAGCCGGTGGCGGAGCGGTTCACCGAGGCGACCGGCATCAAGTTCGAATATATCGAAGTGCCGTTGAGCGAGATCACCCAGAAGGTGCTGCTCGAGGCGGTGTCGAAATCCGGCTCCTTCGACCTCGCGCTGCCGGCGACGTTCGGGCTTCCGGATCTGGCCGAGTCGGGCATCCTCGTCAATCTCGACGATTACGCGCGCAAATACGAACCCGAGGATTTTCAGGCGGACGCGCTCTACACCATCGGCGACTATTACAAGGGCTCGCTCTACGGCTATCAGACCGATGGCGACATCTACCTGATGTTCTACAACAAGCCCTGGCTGGAAAACGCAGAGGAGAGCGCCGGGTTCGAGGCCAAGAACGGCTACGCGCTGAAAATACCCGAAACCTGGGAGGAGCTGGACGCCATGATGGCGTGGTTCCATCGCCCGGACCAGGGCATGTATGGCGGCGCGCTGTTTCGCACGCAATATTTCGCCGCGTGGGAATGGTGGGGCCGGTTCCACGCCAAGGGCTTCTATCCATTCTCGGACGATCTCGAGCCGCAGATCAACAACGAGGCCGGCGTCGCCGCGCTGGAGGAATTGATCGCGGCCTCCGCGCACCAGTATCCCGGCGCCCGGACGAATGGCCTGTTCGAGAATTTCGAAGCCTTCGGCGAAGGCGACAAATTCGCCGATATCGGCTGGGGCGGCACGCAGAAATACCTCCATTCCGGCAAATCCAAGCTCAAGGACAAACTCGCCTTTGGCGACATGCCCGGCGGGATCGTCGACGGCGAGCTGCTCCGCACCTCCTATTTCAACTGGGGCTGGAACTACGTCGTGAACACGATGAGCGCGGATCCGGAGATCGCCTATCTCTACTCGCTCTTCGCCTGCTCGCCGGCGATGTCGACCATCGCGACCCGGGACCCCGCAGGATATTTCGACCCGACCCGCAACGCCCATTACAAGGACGCGTCGATCATCGAGACCTATTCCGCGCCGTTCCTCGCGGCGCATGAACGGGCGATGACCGAGGCGATCCCCGACCTCTATCTGAAAGGCCAGGGCGAGTATTTCGACGAGCTGCGCGTTGCGGTCGCCGGCGCCGACGCCGGGTCGAAGACCGCGAAAAAGGCGCTCGACGATTGCGCGAACGCCTGGTCGCGCATCACGCGGCGGATGGGCAGGCGGAGCCAGGAAGTTCAGTGGCGGTTCCTGAAATCCAGCTACCCGGCTTCGATCCGCGATCGGCTGAAATGAAACCCTCTGCTGAAGCGACGATGAGCGCCGCTCAGCCCGCGCCGGGGCGATCCCCCCGGCGCGGATGGCCGCCGTTCAACATCGCGCTCGTGCTGCCGGCCCAGATCACCATCATGGCGGTGGTGGTCGTGCCGACCGTCATCGTGATCTGGCTGGCGCTGACCGACTGGCAGCCGACGCAGGCCGTGTCCTGGTGGCGGGCGGAGCCGGTCTGGTGGTGGAATTTCGTCGATCTCTGGTACGACGACCGCTTCGTGAACGCGGTCTTGCGCACCTTCTTTCTGGTGGCGGTCTGCATCGCGGTGGAGCTCGCGCTCGCGCTCGGGCTGGCGCTGCTCTTCGTCGAGGAGTGGTGGTGGAAACGGCTCGCCGTTTCCGTCGTCATCCTGCCGATGATGATCATTCCGGTGGACGCGGCGAACGCGTTCTTCATGCTTTTCAACGACCGCGGACCAATCAATCACCTCATCAGCCTGGCGATCGGAGAGCCCTACACGTTTTCATGGCTGTCGCACCCGACCTGGGCGCTGGCGCCGATCATGCTCTGCGAAATCTGGCAATGGACGCCGCTGATGTTCCTGATGGTGCTGACCGGCCTGATGAGCTTGCCGCAAAATCAGGTGCGCGCGGCGATCGCGCTCGGCGCCAGCCCGGCGCGGATCTTCCGGCGGATCATGCTGCCGCTGCTCGCGCCGGTGATCGGAATCGCGGTTCTGATCCGCTCCATCGAGACCTTCAAGATCTTCGATCCGGTCTACATCCTGACCCGGGGTCAGCCCGGCGGCGCGACCGAGACCATCTCCATGTACATGTATAACGGCGCCTTCGTTTATTTCCGGATGGGCTATATCGCGGCCGCCGCGCTCATCGTGCTGGTTCTGGTCGTGTCGATCTGTCTCGCGCTGTCGCGCCCGTTGAAGAGGCACGCGTGATGCGCTCAGGATTTTTCTCGACCCTGCTCAAGCGCTTCGCCGTCATCGCCGCGATGGTGTTCGCGTTCTTCCCGATCTACTGGCTGTTCGCCACCTCGCTGAAGCCGTTCGAAGAATGGGCGGCCTGGCCGCCGGTCTGGCTGACCGACCAGCCGACCTTGCAGAACTACCGCATCGTCTTCTTCCCCGAAGCCGCGCGCGACTTCGCGGCCGGGCAGAGCGGCTCGCTCGACTACAAGGTCTCGGGCAGCGCCTGGAAGGCGTTTCAGGACAGCGCCATCATCTCCGTTTTCGCCACGTTCTTCTCGGTCCTGTTCGGCACGCTGGCCGCCTACTCCATCGTGCGCTTCCGCACCGGGGGCGAGAATTACCCGTTTCAGTTCCTCACCGTCCGGATGATGCCGCCGATCGCGGTGGTGGTGCCGATGGTGGCGCTGTTCTCGATCCTGAGGCTCGCGGACACCTATTTCGGCATGATCCTCGCCTATACCGCGTTCACTCTGCCGTTCTCGATCTGGATGATCCGCTCCTTCATCGAAGAGACGCCGGCCGAGCTTGAAGGCGCCGCGATGGTTCACGGCATGAGCCAGATGAAAGCCTTCGTCACCATCACGCTCCCGCTGGCGCGGGGCGGGATTCTCGCGACCGCGCTCTTCATCTTCATCCTCAACTGGTCGGAGTTCCTGTTCGCGCTTGTGCTCACCTCCGGCGATATCGTGACCGTCACGCTCCAGGTCGCGAATTACGTCTCGGCGTCGTCGGGCAAGCTCTATGGGGTGCAGGCGGCGATGGGGGCGATCTCGACCTTGCCGGTGATCTTCTTCGGCTACATCATCCAGAAGCACCTCGTGCGCGGGCTGACCTTCGGCGCGGTGAAGCGATGACCCACCGGCTGGAGCTCAGGGATCTCGGCAAGCGGTTCGGTGAGACCGATGCGGTCAGGAGCATGAACCTCGCGCTTGAACCGGGGGAGTTTCTGTCGCTGCTCGGGCCGTCAGGGTGCGGCAAGTCCACGACGCTGACGATGATCGCCGGGTTCGAGACGCCCAGCACGGGCGAGATCCGCGTCGATGGCGCGTTGATCAACGCTACGCCGCCCGGCCGGCGGCGCATCGGGCTGGTGTTTCAGGATTACGCCGTTTTCTCGCGCCTCACCGTGCGCGACAATCTCTCCTTCGGGCTTGAGGCGCAGGGCGTGCGGCGCGCGGAGCGCCGCCGCCGCGTCGCCGCGATGGCGGAGACGCTCGGCCTCGGCCCGATCATGGCGCGGCGCGGCGCGAGCCTGAACATGAGCGAGATGCAGCGCGTCGCCCTCGCGCGCGTGCTGGTGACCGAGCCGCGCCTGCTGCTTCTGGATGAGCCGATGTCCAATCTGGACGCCGCGCTGCGGGCCCAACTGCGCGGAGAGCTGAAGCAACTGCAAAAGCGGCTGCGACAGACGGTTCTCTATGTGACCCATGATCAGGTGGAAGCCATGGCGATGTCGGACCGGATCGCCGTCATGCATGATGGCGTGATCGAGCAGGTGGGCGCCCCGGAGGACATCTATCACCGCCCTGCGACCCGGTTCGTGGCCGAATTCATCGGCGATCCGCCGATCAATCTTCTGCCCTGCCGGGTGACGCGCGACGGCGGGAGGCTCAGCGCCGCGACCGCGCTGCATGGCGCGCTGGAGCTGGCGCCCCGGGACATCGACGGCGGCGATTTCCTGATCGGGGTTCGCCCGCATGATGTTCTGCTCTCGAAGACGGGCGGCGACGGCCACGCGCGGACCACCGTGCGTTTTGTCGAGAATCTCGGGGTAGAGCATGTGCTTCATTGCGATTACGGCGACGACCTGATCGCGCTGACCGCGCCGCCGGGCTTCGCCTCCGCCGGCGAGACGATCTGGCTCGGGCTCGACGAGCGGCGCCTCCACCTGATCGGGCGCGAAGACGGGCTCGTCCATCAGCGGAAGGACGCGGCGTGAGCATGCTTTCCGTAACCGGACTGACCATGCGCTACCAGCCCGGTCCTCCGGCGCTGGATCAGGTCTCCTTCGACATGGAGCCCGGCGAATTCTTCACCGTGGTCGGCCCGAGCAACGCCGGCAAGTCGACGCTTCTGAAAACCATCGCGGGGCTGGAGCGTCCCGAAGCGGGCCGGATCGCGATCGCCGGGCGGGACATGACCCGCGCGGAGCCGCGCCATCGGGGCGTCAGCCTTCTCTTTCAGAATATCGCGCTCTTCCCGGCGTCGACCGGGTTCGAGAATATCGCCTTTCCCCTCCGCACGGCGGGGTGGGGTGAGCCTGAAATCGAGGCGCGGGTGGTCGAGATCGCGTCGCTGCTGCGCGTCAGCCATGTGCTGGAGCGGCTGCCGCGCACGTTTTCCGGCGGCGAGCAGCAGCGCGTCGCCATCGGCCGCGCGCTGGCCGCGCCCTCGGACCTTCTGATGCTGGACGAGCCGCTGACCAATCTTGACGCGCGGATACGCGTCTCGCTGCGGATCGCGTTCAAGACGCTCCACCGCGAAACCGGGCAGTCCATCCTCTACGTCACCCATGACCAGACCGAAGCGATGTCGCTTTCGGATCGGATCGGCGTCCTCAACAACGGCGTTTTCGAGCAGGTCGGATCGCCGGACGAACTCTACCAGACCCCGAGAACGGCCTTCGTCGCCGGATTTCTGGGCGCGCCGCCGATGAACCTGTTGCCCGCCGAGTTCACCGAGCGGGACGGCGTCCTGATCGCCCATGGCGACGGGTTTCAGGCGCCTCTGGTCGGCCGCGCCGAGGGGCCGCGCCCGACCGAAGGGGCGATCGGCGTCCGGCCCGAAGCGATCAGCGTCTCGCCGCATCAGAGCGCGGAGACGCCGCTCGCGGCCGAGGCGTTGCAGATCGAGCGCCTCGGCGGCCATCATGTGATCGACATTCGCCTTGGCGGTCAGGTGATCAGGGCGCGCAGCCGGCCTGACCACCCGGTGACGACGAGCGGCCCGGTATGGATCGGCTTCCGCCCGGCCGCCGAGCATATTCTCGACCGTCGGAGCGGACTGTTCGCCCGGCGAAGTGGCTGACAAGGGAAAAGGGAGAGAAATCATGTGCGTTTGTGGCGCCTGCGGCAAGGACGGCCCGCTTCCGGGCAAGTTCGCCTATGCGAAATTTTCGGAGCATCTCGATCTGGCCGAGCCGAAGACGTTCGCTGAAATCGAATCGATGTCGCCCGAGGCGATGGCGCGCGCGTCGCGCCTCGTCATGGGCACGTACAACGAACTCCTGCAAACCGCCTCCTCGATCGAGGATGAAGGATATCGCCGGTTGATGACCGAATGCATCACCGGCCCCAAAGTCACCTTCCTCGAGATGTATCCGACTGAAGCGGACCGCCGGAAGATGTTCGACGAGATGGTCAGGCTTGGGTTCTTCAATGCGGAGGACGACCCCGATCATGTCTGGCCCTCCGGCCACATGAGCCCGCAGACCTACCTGACCGCGCCCTCCAGCCACAATGATTTCTACAACGCGCATCCGGGCGGGCTCGCGGTCACGGTCGCCTACAACATCCGCATGGCGGAAGCCTACACATCCAACTACCGGCAGATGTACGGCGTGCCGATCAATCGCGATGTTTCCGTCGCCGGCCTCCTGATCCACGAATATCCCAAGGTCTGGCTGTATCAGTGGCGAGAGGACGGCAGTTGGCTCGAAGAGCCGCGCACGGTCTATGACGACACGTGGCACGCCCATTGCATCTACGTCACCGCGGAGCTGATGCATCGCCGGTTCGACAGCCGGATCGTCATGGCGATGGCGGCGGCGCACCAGCTTGGCATGCTCGACGCCGCGATGGACGGCAGGCGCGTCGTCGCCAACTGGATCGGCCTCGAACGCGTGGCCCATTTCATCAAGGCGGCGGCGGTCATGGCGCAGGTCGACCCGGTCGAGTACGGCCTTCTCGAACGAAAGGGCGGCGATGTCGTCCTCGCGCCGCAGCCTGCGGAGCATTGGGTGACGCATCTTGCGGATATGAACTGGCCCTACACGATGGGCGGCGCCCAGCTCAGCACCGAACCCGCGCTGCGCCAGATCGCGGAGAGCGACTACGGAATCAAGGGCGACGACCTGCATGGCCGGCCATTCAATCAGATGAAGAATTACGTCTGGTCGCAGCTCAGCCAGATCACCCTCTATGAGATTCTTGTCCGTGAAGGCGATGACGCGATGCGAAAGACGGTCAATCGCCTGATCGCAGCGTAAGCGACGCTGCTTTCGCCGCATGGTCCGGGTCCGCCGGCTGAACGGCGGACTTTCGGGCGGGGGCCAGATCACCCGGGAAACCGCATTCCCCGACTGAGGCCCTCGGCAAGGCATGGCCTTTCTGTAGCCAAGCTGGCCCGCCGCCGCGTAGTTCTCATGTAACGCAGCGGCGGCGGGCCGGCGGGGGCGCCGTTTACACTATGCTCGGTTCTTGAAGCGCCAGCTTTCGTCGCCAGTTTTGATGATGTCGCAATGATGGATCGGCGACGGTCTGGGTGACGATATCTCCGACCTGCTGTGAGGACGTGATGAGCGAAGGCCGCTCGAACACTTCAGTTGGAGACTGGATCAAAACCCACTCTATATAACAGGATCATGTGATCTCGTGCGTGGTGAAACGGATGCTGGCGCTGTAAGCTCAGGCGGTTGAGCTTGGCGCCATGCGATGCGATCTTCTTGTTCGGTTGCGAAGAGGAGATCGGTTCATCGCAAGGTGGGCGGAAACGATTGGGAACGAAATGTTCAGAGGCCTTCCCCAATCCGCCGGGGCTTCTCCGCCTGAGTCAGACTTGCGGCCATGATTCGGATCGCCGCTATCCGGCGGTGTCGCTGGGTCGAGCACATGCGGACAGGGACGGGCTCCCACCATGTCGCGCCCAAAACCTCGTGCTTCGCCGCCAACTCTCAAACCGGAAATTTCACTCGGGTTTCGCCGCGAAACCGAAAGACGCGCACATCGTCGTGAAATGCGAGAGCGCCGATCCCCATGAGGTCGCGGAGCTGAAGTGAAGAGGCGAAGGCCCGTTCCGCACGCCGACAGAGCGGAACCTTGAACTTATCGCCAGCACCACCTCTTGCTACGGTTCGGGGGCTGCGCCCGCGCCGGGTCGCAGTTCTCGTGGAAAACAAGCGAGGAGCAGGATCCGAGGCTCGAAGCAAATATTTGAAACATCAGGGAAATTTGGTAGCGGAGGAGGGACTTGAACCCCCGACACGCGGATTATGATTCCGCTCCTACGGCTTTTCCGGATTTTTCAGGCGAGACGAACTGAACCGTCATGAGACGGCGTGAGGCCAAAAACATGGGATAACTCAGAGGCTTGTCGCCTTTGTAGGTTCACTGAACCATTGGTCACCCGTCTCACGCCATCTCATCGCGTATCGCTGAAGCGCAGCGGTTTTGCAGTCCCGTGCAGTCCCCTTTTTATGCTGCGGAAGAACGAACCCAGCTCCTCCTTGCGACACATTGAACGCAAGGAGAATACGGTGAAGAAAGAGATCACGGAACTGCTCGCGAAGCATGCGAAGACTGACGCCAAGCGGCTCAATATCAAAGATACGGTGGTGCAAGGCTTCACCTTGCGCATCGGTCGCAGCGGGGCGAAGTCCTTCGCGATGATGATGCGCGACAAGTCCGGCCGGAACCGGACTTACACCGTCGGCGGCTACCCAGAGTTCAGCGTGAAGGAGGCCCGCGCGATGGCCGAGAGGATCCGGCATGGCGTCCGCTACGGCGGCGTCAGCGCGCCGACCCGGACCGGAGATGAACAGCGGTCGAGCGTAACCCTGGGCGATCTGCTGGACGAGGCGCAGCCGATTTTCGCGGCGTCGCGCAAAGGATGGCGCCCTCGTGGCAACCCTGGCTCCAAGAGCAATATGCGCAGCACCATCGAGACGGTGTTCGCGCCGCTTCTATCAGATCCCGTCGAGGCGCTAACGGAGGAGGACATCGCACGCGCCATTCGAACCTACACGCCATCGCGTCCGATCAAGGGCAAGACGACGGCCAACGGGCAGATCTCGCGGGCGATGTCCTATCTCGCCCCGGTGCTTGATTGGGCGGCGCATCGAGGCAAGTTCGCCAAGATCGGAGCAGGGCGCCTCCGGAGGATCGATACCCCCGTCCTCCGGCTGGTGTACGACCCGTCATCGAATGATCCGACGATTAAGGGCTTCCGGACACGCGTTCTCTCCGTCGGGGAACTGACCGCAGTTCTGCCGTTACTGCTCTATCCTGCGCCCGAGCAACTGCGCCGCCCCAGACTGCTGCTGCCGAATGATTTCGGTCCTGTGGCAATGAAGTTTCTGTTCCTGACGCTCGCGCGACGCGAAGAGGCAGCGACCGCTCGCTGGCGTGATTTCGACTTTCGCAACGGCGTCTGGACCAAGCCGACGGTCAAGGCCATGGGCGGCCGGGATCGTGCGCAGTCGCTTCCCTTGTCGCAGGCGGCGCTCGCGCTGCTGAGGGCGCTGCCTGGCTACGCCCACGGATTGCCAGACGATTACGTGTTTCCGAATGGTCGCGGAGGCCCGCTCGACAACTGGGACCGCATCAGCGCGGCCATCTACGAGGCGAGCGGCACCGCAGGGTGGACCCGGCACGATGTACGCCGTACCGGCGCGACACTGCTCGAGGAGCTTGGCGTCGCCGTTCAAACCGTCGATGAAATCCTCGCCCACACCAACCGGTTCCGGAGCGCTTCGGTCAGCGGCTCGGCGGGCCATTACATGGTCGCGACCCGCATCCTCAACACGACCGAAGATCCAAAGGAGGCCGCGCTGAACAAGCTCGCGAGTGCATACGATCTGATCGTTCTGGAAGCCTCGAAAGCGATCGCGGCGTGAATGTGGAGGCCTCCGCCAGAAAGCCACTGCGCGGGGCGTGCGCCGTTCCCCGGTTCATGAGCGCCTGGAGGTCGCGGGCGCGGCATTCGGAGAGATGGCGGGCCGGGAGCGCGCGAACTGGTTCGCCCGCGACGGTCTCGAGCGCGGCTACCGTTATTCCCGGAGTCGCCAGAATTAGGGAGCGGGCGCGTCAAGCCTCGTAGTCCGTCCACCAGTCAGCCTTCAGCCGCGTGACAGTCTTCGCGGATAAGCCCTTGGCGTTCGGACCCAACAAGGCCTCCAGCGCCTCGGTGAAATCGCCCGTGGACACGCCCTTCAGGTAAAGCCATGGCAGCAACTCCTCGACCGATCTCGCCTTGCGCAGATACCGCGGCAGAATGCTGGGCGTGAAGCTGATCTTGTCTTCGCCCGCACCCCGATCCCGCACGCGTGGCACTTTCACCGGCACTGGACCGATGCCGGTCATCACCTCGCGTTCCGGGAGATGACCATGGCGCACCAAGCGTGCCCGCCCGTCCTCGAGTC
>NZ_JBBHER010000007.1:22500-332342 GCF_037646705.1 Paludibacillus litoralis | reverse complement strand
CTCGGCGGCGCCTGGCCGCCGGGGGGCGCCGGCTCCCTCAGGAGGGGGTCACCGGGTCGATCGGCTTGCCAAAGCCCTCGGTCACACTTTCCATCGCCTTCGCGATGGCGAGAAGCCCCGCCTCGCCGCGCGGCTGGCCGATGAACTGGATCCCCATCGGCGAGCCGTTCGCGGTGATCCCGATCGGAACCGAGATCGCCGGCAGGCCAAGCACCGACGCGAAGGAGGCGAAGCGCAGCCAGTCCATGTAATGCGGCGTCGGCACGCCGGCGACGGAGGTCGGAAACTCGATTTCCGAAGCCTGCGCCGCGATGCCGACGACCGGGCAGGCGATGGCGTCGTAATCGCGCAGAAAACGCTCCACCTTCAGCATCAGCGCCGAGCGGTTCCGCTCCGCGTCGATGATTTGCTGGATCGTCAGCGCGAGGCCGACCTGCGCGTTCTCGCGCAGCGTCTTCTTGTAATGGCGGGTCACGCTCTCGGGATACTGCATCGGCCCGGTCGCGTGCGCCTGCGCGCGCAGGGTGAGATAGCTTTCGTTCAGCTTGTCCGTCGGCGGCGCCGCTTCGACGACGTCGGTTCCAAGCCCCTGAAGCCGGGTCATCGCCGCGGCGAGCAGGTCGCGCACCTCCGCCTCCACCGGCGCATATCCGCCGAGATCGGGCGCGAACGCCACGCGCTTCGGCGGCTCCGAGCGGCGGAGCGCCTCGCGAAAGCTCACCGCCGGCGCGTCGAAGGTCAGCGGCTGGCGCCGCTCGAACCCGGTCATCGCGTCGAGAAAGAGCGCGCAATCCTCCGCCGTCCGCGCCATCGGCCCCTGCGAGCCGAGATGGCTGTAAGCGTTGGTCGCGCCGCCGCCCCCGGCCCGCCCCGGCGACGGGCGGAGCCCGACGACGCCGCAATAGGCGGCGGGCGTGCGAAGGCTTCCGCCGAGATCCGACCCATGCGCGAGCCAGACCTCCCCCGTCGCCAGCGCCGCCGCCGCGCCGCCCGAAGAGCCGGCGGGGTTCAGAGCGGTGTTCCACGGATTTCGGGTCCGGCCGAACACCTCGTTGAAGGTGTTGCCGCCGGCGCCCATCTCCGGCGTGTTCGACTTGCCGATCACGACGCCGCCGCGCGCCTCCAGCCGCTCGACCAGCGGGTCGCTCGCGTCGGGGATGAAATCCGCGAGCGCCTTGGTCCCCCAGGTGCTCCTGACGCCCTCGACCGCCATCAGATCCTTGATCGCGATCGGCAGCCCGGCGAGCCAGACCGCTTCATCGCCCTTCTTCAGGGTCTTCGCCCGCTCCCGCGCGCGGTCCGCGCAGATCGTCGGCATCGCGTTGATCGCGGGTTCGACGGCGGCGATCCGCTCCAGCGCCGCGTCCAGGACCTCAAGCGGCGAGACCTCCTTCTTGTCGAGAAGATCCACCGTTTCAGTCGCCGTCAGCGCGCACAGCGCGGGCCCGGTGTAGTCATGCGTCATAAGCATCCCTCCAATGTCGCGCCGACCATGGCGCCCGGGGCGCGCCGCCGCTAGTCTGCCCATGAAAATTTTCGAAGGAACCACATGGCGCTCCGGCTTGCAGCGCGCCGCGCTCCGCTTGCGCGCGCCGAAAACATCGCGGCCGGCATCGGCTGGACGCTCATCACCGGGCTGCTTTTCGTCCTCATGACCGGGATCGTGCGCCATCTCGGTTCGAGCCTGCCGCCGGCCGAGGGGGCCTTCTTCCGCTACGCGTTCGGCCTTCTCTTCGTCTCGCCGGCGCTCATCGGCGTGATCCGCCGGCCGCCGGCGTTGAAGATCTGGGCGCTTTATGGCGGCCGGGGCCTCCTGCACGGGTTCGGCGTCATCCTCTGGTTCTACGCCATGGCGAGAATTCCCATCGCCGAAGTGACCGCGCTCAACTACGCGACGCCGATCTTCATCACGATCCTCGCCGCGATCTTTCTTGGAGAGCGCCTTCAGGCCCGGCGGATCGCGGCCATCATCGTGGGGATCATCGGCGTCGCGATCATTCTGCGCCCCGGCTTTCACGAGATCGGCGCCGGCCAGCTCGCGCAGATCTGCGCGACGCCGTTCTTCGCCGCCTCCTTCATCCTCGCCAAACGCCTGACCCGGGACGCGGCCCCGGTCGAGATCGTGGCCATGCTTTCGCTGGCGTGCACCCTCGTGCTCCTGCCCGCCGCGCTGTCCGACTGGCGCGACCCGACCTGGGCCGAGGTCGGCTGGCTCGCCCTCGCCGCCGCGATCGCCACCGCAGGGCACTACACGCTGACCCTCGCCTACCGATGCGCGCCAATCTCCGTGACCCAGCCGGTGACCTTCCTTCAGATCGTCTGGGCGACCGCCCTCGGCGTCGTCGCCTTCGGCGAGCCGGTGGACCTCTTCATCCTTTTCGGCGCGGCGGTGATCGTCAGCTCCGCCTGGTATATCACCGTTCGGGAGATGCGCGCGAAGGGGGCGGCGGACATTCCCCCCGTCGCCGCGGCGAGCCGCGAGCCCTCATGAAACCATTTTCCGCGGCGAAACGAAAATCCGATATGCTGGATGCGAGCACTTCTGGAACGGGACCCTCGCCCCATGCGCCATCTCGCCGCCGCCTGCCTTCTCGTCCTCCTCGCGGCGCCGCCCGCCGTCGCGGACGCTCTGGACCGCATCGCCGAAAACGGGGAGATCCGCCTCGGCGTCAGGCCCGCCTCCGCCCCGTTCTCCTACCGCGATGAGACCGGCGCCCCCGCCGGGTTCGCCGTCGCGCTCTGCCGCCGGGTCGTCGCCGCGATCGCGGACCGTCTCGGCCGCCCGCTCGAGGTCGCCTATGTGACGGTGGATTCCGAAACCCGGTTCACCGCGCTCCGCGAGGGCCTCGTCGACCTTCACTGCGGGCCGATGACCTCGTCGCTCTCCCGGCGCGAGACACTGGATTTCTCGATCCCCTATTTCATGGACGGCATCGGCGCCGCGCTCCGCCGCGACGGCGTGCAATCCGTGGACGATCTCTCCGGCCAGCCGGTCGGCGCGCTCACCGGCACCACCTCCGTCGACATGGCGGAGGATATGGGCGCGGCCGGCGGCTCGAAGGTCCTCGAATTCGACTCGCACCGCGCCGGGCTGGAGGCGCTCGGCCGCGGCGAGATCGACGTCTATTTCGGCGATCAGGGCCTCATCCTGCATCAACTCGGCGAATTGAAGCGGGAAGACCGGGCGATCCCGATCCGGGTGATCGCGGACCAGTTCTCCTATGAGCCCTATTCGCTGGCGATGAAGGCGGGCGAGCACCGGCTGCGGCTGGAGGTCGACCGCGCGCTCTCGGCCATCTACCTCGACCAGACCGTCTATGACGACATCGAAGCCGCGTTCGGCGAGTTCCAGATTTCGGAGCTTGCGGCCTTTCTCTACGTGCTCACGGCGCTGCCGGAGTGATCCGAAGCGGCGGGCCGCGCCCGCGTCATCGTCGCGCCGCTCGCTTCGATCCGGGCGAGATCCCGTCGGTAGCGCGCCTCCAGCGCCGCCAGCGTCGGCGCGCTGAACGGCTGGAGCGGCGGGCCGCCCCTATGGCGGGCCCGGATCGGACCGAGATCGGCGATTCCAACGGCCTCGCCCGCGCGCCGGCGCTCCGCCACTTCCGCCAATCCGGCCGCGGAAAGAGAGGCGCCGGCCCGCTCGACCGGAATCTCCGCGCCCGATTCGCCGATCAGCGCCGTGAGCACGGCGCCGGGGTCGCGCCGCACGGCGCCGAACTCGATCACCTCGCATCCGCCAAAAACCTCGACGATCTCGCTTACGACCTCGGGCCAGCCGCGCGCGCGCCCGGCCCATTCCTCGGCCAGCGCCGCCGCCTCCGGCAACGGCCGGAGCAGCATGGTCCATGAATACATGCTGACGAACCACTCATCGTAAGCGCGCACCGTCAGGACCGGCCGCACCGGCCGCCGGCCGATCATCCGCCGAACCGCGCGCAACCGGCGGGGCGCGCCCGGATAGACCCCGCGCCGGTCGAGCAAGCAGGAGCTCATCGGGCCGAGAATGCATTCTTCCGAAAGCACACGCGGGCCGGCGCCGCTCGTCACCACGCGCCGCACCGCCGGCGCCGCCATGGCCAGAAGCAGCGGCGTCGCCGCCCGCCAGAGCGCCGGCGCCGCGCCAAGCGCGCCGAGGACCAGCGGCAGCGCCGGCCGGAAGGCGTCCGGCCCCGCGAAGGCGATATCGGCCTCGCGCGCCGCCCAGGCCTCGATCGCGCGCTGCGCCGAGGTGCTCCCGGTTCGGTGCGCGCCAAGATGCAGCGTCAGCGGCCGGCGGTCAGACATCGCGCCCCGCCCCGCCTATTGGAACGGCACTTCGTTGAAGCTCCGGAGCTTGCGGCTGTGGAGCCGCGCCGACGGCATCTCCCGCATCATCTCCATCGCCCGCACGCCGACCGCGAGATGCCGGTCGACCTGCTTCTGATAAAAGTCCGACGCCATGCCCGGCAGCTTCAACTCGCCATGCATCGGCCGGTCGGAGACGACCAGGAGCGTGCCGTAGGGCACCCGGAAGCGAAAGCCGTTCGCGGCGATCGTCGCGCTCTCCATGTCCAGCGCGATGGCGCGGGACTGGTTGAACCGGCGAATCAGTTCGGCCTGATGGCGGATCTCCCAGTTCCGGTTGTCGACCGAGGCGACGGTGCCGGTGCGCATCACCCGCTTCAGATTCGCCATCGAGACCCCGGCGACCTCCGCCACCGCCCCCTCCAGCGATTGCTGCACCTCCGCCAGCGCCGGAACCGGCGCCCAGAGCGGCAGATCCGCGTCCAGCACATGATCGTCGCGCACATAGCCATGCGCGAGCACATAATCGCCGAGCCGCTGCGTCCGCCGCAGCCCGGCGCAATGGCCGAGCATGACCCAGGCCGAAGGCCGGAGCACCGCGACATGGTCGGTCATGGTCTTGGCGTTCGACGGGCCGACGCCGATATTGATCATGGTCACGCCCAGATGGTCCGGGCGCTTCAGATGATAGGCCGGCATCTGCGGCGCATGCGCCGAGGAGCGCGGCTCGACGAATTCATCGTAGCCGTTCGCCGGATCGGCGATGCTGGCCTCGGCCAGCCTCCGGAACCCATCGATATAAAACTGGTAGTTCGTGAACAGCACGAAATTCTGGAAATGCTCCGCCCCGGTGCCGGTGTAATGGCTGAGCCTTTGCAGGGAGTAGTCGACCCGCGGCGCGGAGAAGAGGGAAAGCGGCCGAACCGCGGCCCCGATATAATCGATCTCGCCGTTCACATGCTGGTCGTCCATCGTCCGGAGATCGGGCGAATCAAACAGCCGGCTGAACTCCGCGAGGCGCTCGGGGCCGATTTCGCCATCGACGAAGATCCCGTCCGGGAATGCGAAATGCACCGGGATCTTCGTCGTCGACAGGCCGACCTCGAACCCGCACCCGTGATTCGACGCCAGTTCGTTCAACTGCCTGAGAAGATAGGCCTCGAACAGATCGGGCCGGGTGATCGTCGTCTCGAATCGTCCGTGCGCGTCGCAAAACCCGAAGGATTGCGACGGCGGCATCGGCGGATCCGTCTCCACATTGATCGCGAGGCGCGGGTAATAGCCATGAACCGGCCCGGCCACCCGTTCGCCGCGCGCAAAGGCGGCGAAACTGTCGCGAATGCGCCCCGCCTCCGTCTCGTAGAGGCGGCGGAGCGCCGCGACGGCGGCCTCGGGGTTCTTCAAGGATTCGTGAGTCATGGGTTACGGCAATAGGCGAAGCCGTTCCCGTCGGCAATCTCGGGCGCAGGCGCATCCGCGCTTTCACGCCCGGCGATGCCCCGCCCGCGCCCGCCGGAGCGGGCGGGGCGCATCAGGTTGGGCGCCTCAGATCATCACCTCGATCAGATACGGTCCTTCGGCGTCCAGTCCCGCCTTCAGCGCCGCCGCGAGCGAAGGCGCGTCCTCGACCTTCTCCGCCTCCACGCCCATTCCCCGGGCGAGCGCGGTCCATTCCAGCACCGGCTGATCGAGGGTGAGCATGGACATGGCGCGCGGCCCGGCGTTGGCGACGCCGACATTGGTCAGCTCGCCCTTCAGGATCGCGTAATCGCGGTTGGCGAAGATCAGGACGGTGACGTCGAGCCCCTCCCGCGCCATGGTCCAGAGCGCCTGCGGCGTGTACATCGCGCTCCCGTCGCCGACCAGCGCGACCACCTTGCGCCCCGGCGCGCCCATCGCCGCGCCGACGGCGAGCGGCATCCCGTAGCCGATCGAGCCGCCGCGGTTGTTCAGCCAGGAATGCGGCGGCGCGCCCGCCGTCGCGCCGAAGAAATTCCGCCCGACGGTGACGCTCTCGTCAACCACCACCGCGCCTTCGGGCAGGACCGCGCCGAGAACGGCGGCGATGCTCTCCGCCGTCGCCGGCCCTTGAGGGATCGCGGGGCGCATCGCCTCCGCGACTCCGAATGGCGCGGCGCGCCCGGCGCCCAGCGCCTCCGCCAGCGCCTTCAGCGCGGCGGGAAGATCGTCGCCCGGGCCGCCCAACGTCGCGAACTCGGTCCCCTCCGCCGTCAGGACGCCGGGCTTGTCGGGATAGGCGAAGAACGCGACCGGCGCGCGCGCGCCCGCGAGAACGATCCGCGAATAGGGCGCGAGCACCGCCAGCGCCTTGTCCACCGGATAAGGCACCCGGCCGACCGAGACCCGCCCCGCGCCGCGCTCCAGCCGCGCGTTCGACCATTCGGTCAGCAGCGCGCAGCCGGTCGCGGCGGCGATGCGGCCCGCCGAGACGAGCGACGCCTCATCGAGCGCGCCGGGGCCGAGCAGCAGAAGCGCGCCCGGCTGGCGGAGCGCCGCCGCCGCCGCGTCGATCGCCGCGCCGGAGATCTCCTTCGGCGCCGCCGGGCTGATCGGCGCCGCCACGACCCCGCCCGAATCCCAGGCCGTGTCCCCCGGCAGAATCAGCGTCGCGACCTTCGCCGGCGCGCCGCTGGCGGCGGCCACCGCCTCGGCGGCGTCGCGGCCCACATCGGCGGCGGAGCGGCTGGTCCGCACCCATTCCGAGACCGGGCGCGCGATCCCCTCGATGTCCGAGGTCAGCGGCGCGTCGAGCGCGATATGCGGAATCGCGTGCTCGCCGACGATGTTGACGACGCCGGAATGCGCCTTCCGCGCGTTGTGCAGATTGGAGAGCCCGTTGGCGAGCCCGGGGCCAAGATGCAGAAGAGTCGCGGCGGGGCGCCCCGCCATCCGCCAGAATCCATCCGCCGCGCCGGTCGCGACGTTTTCCTGCAGCACGAGGACCGAGCGCATCTCCGCCGCGCCGTCCAGCGCCGCGACGAAATGCATCTCCGAGGTGCCGGGATTGGCGAAGCAATGATCGACCCCCGCCCCAAGCAGGGTTTTGACAAGTGATTCTGCGCCGTTCATCCGTTCCTCCCGAGCGATCCATCTCCGCTCCTAGAGACCGGCGGGCGCCGGATCAACTCCCCCGCGCTCAAAGCGCTCTCGCCCGCTCTCTCAGCGCGAATTTCCGCACCTTCCCGGTGGAGGTTCGCTCCAGTTCCTCGAACACCACCGTCTTCGGCGCCTTGAACGCGGCGAGGCGCGTGCGGGCGAAGGCGATCAGCTCCGCCTCGGTCGCCGACGCGCCGGGCTTCAGCTCGACGAAGGCGCAGGGCGTCTCGCCCCATTTCGGGTCCGGGCGCGCGACCACCGCGCAGGCGGCCACGGCGGGATGGTGGAAAATCGCCTCCTCGACCTCGATCGAGGAGATGTTCTCCCCGCCCGAGATGATGATGTCCTTCGCCCGGTCCTTCAGCTGCACATATCCGTCGGGATGCAGGACGCCGAGATCGCCGGTGTGGAACCAGCCGCCCGCCAGCGCCGCCTCCGTCGCGGCGGGGTTCTTCAGATAGCCCTTCATCACGACATTGCCGCGCATCATCACCTCGCCGAGGGTCTCCCCATCGGCGGGAACCTCCGTCATCGTCTCCGGGTCCATCACCGTCAGCCCGTCGAGCCCGATGCAGCGCACCCCCTGGCGCGCCTTTTTCGCGGCGCGCGCGGCCGGCGCCAGCGCATCCCATTCCGGTTTCCATTCGTTGACGACGGAGGGGCCGTAACTTTCGGTCAGCCCGTAGAGATGGGTCACCCCGAAGCCTTCGTCCGCCATCGCCGCCAGAACCGTCTCCGGCGGCGGCGCGCCGGCGGTGAGGAAGGAGACCTTCTGCGAGAACGCCCGCCGCTCCGCCGCCGGCGCGGCGAGAAGCGTCTGCATCACGATCGGCGCGCCGCAAAGATGGGTGACGCCATGCTCCGCGATGGCGGCGTACATCGCCCCGGCCCGCACCGCGCGGAGGCAGACATGCGCCCCCATCACCGCCGACACGGTCCAGGGGAAGCACCAGCCGTTGCAATGGAACATCGGCAGCGTCCAGAGATAGACGCTCTCCGCCCCCATCCGGCCGTGGAGCGCGTTGCTCAGCGCCAGCAGCGCGGCGCCCCGGTGATGATAGACCACGCCTTTCGGGTCGCCCGTGGTGCCGGAGGTGTAGTTCAGCGAGATCGCGTCCCATTCATCCTCGGGCGGGGCCCAGGCGAATTCCGGGTCGCCGCCCGCCAGAAACGCCTCATAATCCGTCGCGCCGAGCGCGGGCGGAACCCCGCTTTCGGGGTCCGCGTATTCGATCAGGAGCGGCGACGATTTCGCCAGCTTCAGCGCCTCCGCCGCCACCGGCGCCAACTCGCTGTCGACGATGAACGCCTTCGCCTCTCCATGGTCGAGGATGAAGGCGACGGTCGCGGCGTCGAGCCGCGTGTTCATCGCGTTCAGCACCGCCCCGGCCATCGGCGCGCCGTAATGCGCCTCCAGCATCGCCGGGGTGTTCAGCAGCAGCGCGGCGACCGTGTCGTTGCGGCCGATCCCCGCTCTCTTGAGCGCCGAGCCGAGGCGCCGGGCGCGCGCGTAAAACTCCGCGTAATCGCGCCGGAGCGCGCCGTGGATGATCGCGATTCGCTCCGGGCTCACCTCCGCCGCGCGGGCGAGGAACGACAGCGGCGAAAGCGGTTGGAAATTCGCCGGGCTCCGGTCGAGACCGATCTCATAAGGCGACTGGGTCATCCGCTGCTCCTTTCCTTCCATCATCCAGGATCATCCCGAGCCATCGGGCGAATGCAATCCACCCCGATCCGCGCTCGACATCAATTTCTGGCGCCGCCTAGCGCATTTTCGGCATCTTCACGCTCGGCGCCCGGCAATCGCGCGCCGTATCGGGCGCGCAGGCCCGCGGCGTCAGGTCCTTGGCGAGGCAGATTCGCGCCTCCTGCACATAGCCGTCCTGGCACGTGATCGTGACGCCGTCCGGCGTCATGTCCGGATTCGCCTCCAGGAACGCGGCCTCGACGACAGCGGGCGTCAGCGCCATGTCGCGCGGCAGGCGCCGGAAGATCTCCGGCCGCGCGACGCTTTCATAGGCGCGCCGCGACAGCGCGTAATACGCCGGCCCCGAAAGGCCCGAACAGCGCCCATGCTTCTTCCACTGATGCCAGGCGAGCCCGCCCGAGCCCATGATGTCCGCCATCGCGTCGCTCTCGCGCCGCGCGGGATCCTGCGCCCGCGTCCTGCAATATTCCGGCCAGCCAGCCTCGTTTTGCGGCCAGAGCCCATGAAGCGTGAAGCCGAAATCATGTTTCGGATCGCACTGCTCCGCATCCCGCGCGTCTCCTTCGCGCGCGCACCAGGACGCGTTCCACGACAGCGCGAGAACGTAATAGTCGAACGCGCCCGCCCGGCCGTCCTCCCGGGGCCCGTCGGCGGATGCGCCCCACGCGATCAGGGCCCCGACCGCGAGAAGCGCGAGAGCGAGAGCGAGCCGGAGGCGGAGACAGTAAGGAATGCGCATGTCGAAAACGTCTTTAACTGTGGCGGTTGATCGCCTATATAACGACAGACTTTCCTCCGAACACCGTAAAACGCTCAGGCGCCGGTCTTCGCACCGCGTGAAAGATTTGTATTTGAGGAGCCCGCAATGAACGACCTGCCGCTGTTGCCGAAGGCCACCGCCGTCTGGCTGGTGGACAACACCGCCCTCAGCTTCGCTCAGATCGCAGAATTCACCGGCATGCACGAGCTCGAGATCGGCGGCATCGCCGATGGCGAGGTGGCGATCGGCATCAAGGGGCTCGATCCGGTGGCCGGCGGCCAGCTGACCCGCGAGGAGATCGCGCGCTGCGAAGCGGATCCGAAGGCGCGCCTCAAGCTCCACAAGAAGAAGCTCGCTCCGGAGCAGAAGCGCAAGGCGCCGCGCTACACGCCGCTCTCCAAACGGCAGGATCGCCCGGCCGCCATCGCCTGGCTGGTGCGCTACCACCCCGAACTGGCGGACAGCCAGATCGCGAAGCTGGTCGGCACCACCAAGCCCACCATCCTCTCCGTCCGCGACAAGAGCCACTGGAACATGCCGAACATCCGCCCGGTCGATCCGGTCGCCCTCGGTCTCTGCAAGCAGGTGGAGCTGGACGCGGCGGTCAGCCGCGCCGCCGCGCGCAAGGCGAAGCTGGAAGGCGACGCGATGAGCGACGAGGAGAAAAAGGCGCTGATGTCGACGGAGGCCAGCCTGCACGCGCATGTCGAGCCGCAGCGGCCGCAAAAGAGCTTCGGCGGGCTCGACAATTTCTCGATCCTCGGCGGCGAAGAGAACAAGAACGCCCATGTCGACGCGGACAGCCTCTTCAATCTGCCGAAGAATGCGCCCGAGACGGACGCGGAGGAAGATGAGGCCGCAGGCGACGGCGAGACGCGCTGAGCGACGCGCGGGCGCGCCGCCGGCCGTTTCAGCCCGGAGCGCCCGCAGGAAACTGGCGGATCAGGAAATCGGGCAGATCCGCGACCGCATCGAGGATCGCGTCCGCAAAGGGCGCCAGCTCCGCCTCCGGCGCCGGCCCGGTGAGCACCCCGATGGCGGCGGCCGCGCCCGCCGCGCGCCCCGCCCCGAGATCGTGGACGCTGTCCCCCACCATGACCACGTCGGATGGCGAGAGCCCGGTCGCGCGGCAGAACGCCCGCACCATCCCCGGCCCCGGCTTCAGCCCGCAGCCGCTGTCATAGCCGGCGATGAACGCGAATCGCCCGTCGAGGCCGAGCGCCCGCGTATGGGCGTGCGCCGCCGCCTCCGAATCATGCGTCGCGACGCCAAGCGTCAGCCCCATTTCGGCGAGCCGCGCAAGCGCCGCCATCAGCCCCGGCGTCGGCGAGACCCCGGCGGCGGCGGCGGCCCGGCGGTTCGCCTCCCGCTCGATCTCGTCCGCATGCGTCCCCGGCAGAAGCGCCGCCATCAGCGCGGCGACCTCGCCCGTGCTGCCGGCGACGACGGGAGAGCCCGGCAGAAAGAGCCCGGTCGCCGGATCGAACCCGATCGCCGCGCCCAGATCCGCCGCCAGCGCCGCGTCCTCCCCCGCGCAGGTGGCGATCATGCCCTCAACCAGCCCGCGCCAAGTGGCGGTGAAGTCGATCAGCGTCCCGTCCTTGTCGAAAAGCGCGCCCTTGATCCGTGTCAAATTCCGCCCCTTCATGCCCTCTCCGTTTCACGCCGCCCCGCGAACGCCCCACCCGCATAGGCGCCCCGGCCGCGGCGCGCAACATGAGAGCAGATGGAGAAGAATATGGAGACATATCCCGAGCCCGCGCGCCATGCTTTTCCGGTGATGCAGGCGATGTCCACGCGCTGGAACGACAACGACGTCTACGGCCACATGAACAACGTGGTCTACAGCGAGTATTTCGACACCGTCGTCAACCGCTGGCTGATCCGGAGCGGCGCGCTCGATGTGCCGCACGGGCCTGTCGTCGGTCTCGTCGCGGAGACCTCCTGCCGGTATCTCTCCAGCATCGGCTTTCCCGACGATCTGGAGGTCGGTCTTTCGACCCTCCGCGTCGGGACCAGCAGCGTCGTCTATGGCCTTGCGCTCTTTCGAGCCGGGGCGGAGACGCCGGCCGCCCTCTGCCGCTACGTCCACGTCTATGTCGACGCCAAGACCCGCAAGCCGACTCCGCTTCCCGATTCGTTCCGCGCGGCGCTGCGGGCGCTTTCTCCCTCGATTTGTGACAAACCCTCGTGATAAATTCAGCCGATTCCGGCGCGCGCCATCACGTTTTCTCCCTTCGCCGCGCCGGCCGTCACTCCATTGTTGCCAAATGGATACGGAGTTGCGATCTTGTCTCATCGGAAGCTTTTATCGTGCTTCGATTGTTGTTTTTGCGCGGTCGACGTGCCAAAACGCGGTCGAGCTGGTGTCAGCTTAACGAGGGTTGTCAAATTGGGCGCGCCACATAACGCGGCCCGTTAACGAGACGGAGAGAGGGATGATGAAGATTTCCCATACAGTCCTGGCGGGCTTTGCGCTTGTCGCCGCCGGGTGCACCAACATTCCCGGAGCCAATCTCGGCGGGACGTTCGGCGCGGAAGATTTCCTGGCGCAGGATATGCCGGGCGGCGACTTCAACGCCGAACTTGCGAAGCAGTACCAGAGCCTCGCGGCTTACAACGCATCCCAGGAAGTGAACTGGATGGATGCGGCCGGCTACATGGACCGCTCGAACGCGGCCGCGGCCGGCGGCGTGACGCCCTGGGATCCGAGCGCGCTCGGCATCGGCGGCGAAGCGGCCGCGATGCATTCCGAGGTTTCGGCCAACATCGCCGCGAATTCGGCGACCAATCCCGCCGCTTGCGCCGAAGCTCAGGCGCTCTGGGATCAGTGGCTCGAGGCGCAGTATCAGGCCCCGGGCGGCTGCCTTGACGCCGACGAAGTGAAGGCGAAATTCGACTCCGCCTACGCGGCGTGCATCGGCGTCTCGCCGGCGAACTACATCGTCTACTTCGGCTTCGACCGCTCGAACCTGACCGCCGCCGCACAGGGCGTCGTCTCGGACGTCGTCGCCGCGCTGAGCGGTGTCGCAAACCCGATCGTCTCGCTCGTCGGCCACACCGACACGTCGGGCCCGGCGTCCTACAACGTCGGCCTCTCGCAGCGCCGCGTTAACACCGTCGCTCAGGCCCTGGCCAGCGCCGGCATCCCGCAGGGTGGCGTCACGCGCGCCGCGCGCGGCGAATCCGAGCCGGCCGTCCAGACGGGCGACGGCGTCCGTGAGCCGCGCAACCGCCGCGTCGAGATCACGATCGGCAACTGAGTCGTCCTTGAAAGGACGCCTGCGACGAAACAGGAACCGCCCCGCAGAAATGCGGGGCGGTTTTTCGTTTTCCCGCCGCCCGACCGCCGCGGCCCGATGACATTCCCCACCTCGGCGCCTATCTCTTGAGGGATGAAATACGCGCCCGCATACGCCCTTGCGCTCATCCTCGCCGCAGCGCCCGGCGCCGCCCCTCTCGCGGATGGCGGCGCGCGGAACGAGGACGGCGGCGCGCTTTTCCTCGACGAGCAGGAGCTTCGCGACCTTGGCGACCTCGCCCAGGAGACGCTCCGCCGCTTCGCTGAGAGGATGGCGCCGCTCGCGGACCGTCTCGGCGCGCTGATCGACAATCTCGACGCCTACGCCGCGCCCGAGATGCTGCCGAACGGCGACATCATCATCAGGCGCAAACCGGACGCGCCGCCGCTCCGCGACGCGCCGGCGCCCCCTCCGGTCCCCGAGGGCGGCATCACGCTCTGAGCGCGGGCTTTCACCGCCCGCCCGGCTCGGCTATCCCCTGAAACGACAATGAGACCCGAAGGACAGACCATGCGCGCAGCTTCATCGAACCGGGATTTCCGGCCCCTCGTCGCGGATTCCGGCGAACCTTCCGGCGGCGCGCCCCTCGGCGATCTTCCCGAATGGCGCCTCGACGATCTTTATCCCGGCATGGAGAGCCCGGCGCTGAAGGCGGATTTCGACTGGCTCGCCACCGAGATCCCCGCGTTCGAGGCCGCCGCGAAAGGCCGAATGGCGGCGATGAGCGGCGATGAGCTGGCGGCGATCCTCCGGCGCTACGAGGTGATCCAGTCGAAGGCCGGCCGGATCATGTCCTACGCCGGCCTCCTCTATCAGCAGAACACCGCCGACGAGGCGCGGGGCACGTTCTACGCCGACAGCGAAGCGAAGCTGACCGAACTCTCCAACCCGCTGGTCTTCTTCACGCTGGAGCTGAACCGCATCGATGACGCCGCGCTGGAGGCCAAACTGGCCGAGAGCCCGGCCTTCGCCCGCTACCGGCCCTGGCTGGAGCGGCTGCGCGCCTTCCGCCCGCACCAGCTTTCGGATGAGCTGGAGACCTATCAGCACGACATGAGCGTCGTCGGCGCCTCCGCCTGGAACAGGCTGTTCGACGAGACCATGGCCGCGCTCGAATTCGATGTCGACGGCGAGACGCTGAATCTCGAAGCCACCCTCAACCTGCTCTCGGACCCCGAACGCGAGCGCCGGGCGGCCGGCGCCGCCGCGCTCTCCAAGGTCTTTCGCAGCAATATCGGCCTCTTCGCCCGGATCACCAATACGCTGACCAAGGAGAAGGAGATCGAGGATCGCTGGCGCAAGCTGCCGACCCCGGAATACTCGCGCCACCTCGCCAACCATGTCGAGCCGGAGGTGGTCGACGCGCTTCGCGCCGCCGTCACCGCCGCCTATCCCTCGATCAGCCATCGCTATTACGCGCTGAAGGCGAAATGGCTCGGCCTCGACAAGCTCCAGCACTGGGACCGGAACGCCCCGCTCCCCGAGGCCGACGACAGGAAGATCGGCTGGGAGGAGGCGAAGGAGACCGTGCTCGCCGCCTATGCCGGCTTCGCCCCGAAAATGGCGGAGATCGCCGCGCCCTTCTTCGAGAAGGGCTGGATCGACGCCGCGGTCAAGCCCGGCAAGGCCCCCGGCGCCTTCGCCCACCCGACGGTGCCGGAGGTCCATCCCTATGTGATGCTGAATTATCTCGGCAAGACGCGGGACGTGATGACCCTGGCGCATGAGCTTGGCCACGGCGTCCATCAGGTGCTGGCCGCCAAGCAGGGCGAGCTTCTCTCGCAGACTCCCCTGACCCTGGCCGAGACCGCCTCCGTCTTCGGCGAGATGCTGACCTTCAAGCGGCTTCTGGCCGCGGCCGGCCCGGAAAAGCGCCGCGCGCTCCTCGCCAGCAAGGTCGAGGACATGATCAACACCGTGGTCCGCCAGATCGCGTTCTACGAATTCGAGCTTCGGGTCCACGCCGCCCGCCGCGAGGGCGAGTTGACGCGGGAGCGGCTCTGCGAGATCTGGATGGCGGTTCAGCGTGAAAGCCTCGGCCCGGTCTTCGAATTCGCCGAGGGCTACGAGACCTACTGGACCTATATTCCGCACTTCATCCATTCGCCGTTCTACGTCTACGCCTACGCCTTCGGCGACGGGCTGGTGAACGCGCTCTACGCCGTCTACGAAGAGGCGCCGGAGGGATTCCAGCAGAAATATTTCGACATGCTGTCCGCCGGCGGCGCGAAGCATCACAAGGCGCTTCTCGCGCCCTTCGGCCTCGACGCCTCCGATCCCGCGTTCTGGAGCCGGGGGCTCGGCGTCATCTCGGGGATGATCGACGAGTTGGAGGCGATGGAGGGCTGAGCGGGCCGATCATCCGGCGCAAGACGCCGCCGATCGGCGAGGTGGACCAGCCGCCGGGTCTCGGCTACGCATCTGGGAGAGCATGAAAGGCGCGGCGATGCCCGAGGCGGCGGACTTCCTCAACATCTACAAGCAGGGCTTCGCGCGGGTCGCGGCCGCGACCCCGCGGGTCCATGTCGGCGACCCGGCCGCCAATTTGGCCGCGACCGTCGAGATGGCGGAGAAGGCGCATGAGGCCGGCGCCGCGCTCATCGTCTTTCCCGAACTCGGCCTCACCGGGTACGCGATCGACGATCTCCTGCAACAGGACGTGGTTCTCTACGCTGCGGAGGAGGCGCTGGCTGCGCTGATCGCCGCCTCCGCGCGCTGGACGCCGCTTCTCATGGTCGGGCTGCCGCTCCGGCTGGAGGGGCGGCTTTACAATGTCGCGGCTGCGGTTCACGCCGGGCGCCTGCTCGGGCTCGTCCCGAAGACCTATCTGCCGACCTACCGCGAATTCTATGAGCGCCGGCATTTCGCCTCCGGCGCCGACGCCGGCGCGGACCACGCGCGAATCGCCGGCCATGAGGCCCCGTTCGGGACCGACCTCATCTTCGCCGCGGAGAATCTCGCCGGCTTCGCCGTCGCCGCCGAGATCTGCGAGGATGTCTGGGTTCCGACCCCGCCTTCCTCCGCCGCCGCGATGGCCGGGGCGACGGTGATCGCCAATCTTTCCGCCTCTAACGTCACCGTCGGCAAGTCCGACTACCGGCATGCGCTCTGCCGAGTGCAATCGGCGCGCTGCTTTTCCGCCTATCTCTACGCCGCCGCCGGGCATGGCGAGTCGACCACCGATCTCGCCTGGGACGGCCACGCGATGATTTACGAGAATGGCGCGCTGATGGGCGAGACGCGGCGCTTCGCCAGCGCTCCGCAGCTTCTCGCCGTCGATATCGACCTCGACGTGCTGGCGCAGGAGCGGCTCCGCCACGGCGTCTTCGCCGATTGCGCCGCGATCGAGGGGCGGGCGCATCGCGTCATTTCGTTCCGCCTCGCGCCGCCCGCCGGCGATCTCGGCTTCCGCCGCAAAGTGGCCCGCTTCCCCTATGTGCCGAGCGACGACGCGAAGCTCGATGAACTCTGCTTCGAGGCCTACAACATTCAGGTCTCCGGGCTGGTGAAGCGGCTCGAGGCGTCGGGGATCGAAAAGGTGGTGATCGGCGTCTCCGGCGGCCTCGATTCGACTCAGGCGCTGCTCGTCGCCGCGCAGGCGATGGACCGGCTCGGCCGGGAGCGGAGCGATGTGCTCGCCTACACCCTGCCGGGTTTCGCCACCTCCCGAACCACGAAATCCGCCGCCTGGGACCTGATGCGCGCGCTCGGCGTGACGGCGGAGGAGATCTCCATCGACGCCGCCTCGCTCCAGATGCTGGCCGATATCGGCCATCCGCACCGCGCCGACGCCCCGGTGCACGACGTCACCTACGAGAACGTGCAGGCCGGGGGCCGCACCTCGCTGCTTTTCCGGCTGGCCAACCTGAAGGGCGGGTTGGTGCTCGGCACCGGCGATCTCTCCGAATTGGCGCTCGGCTGGTGCACCTATGGCGTCGGCGACCACATGAGCCATTACAACGTCAACGGCTCGGTCTCGAAGACCCTGATCCAGCACCTGATCCGCTGGGTCGCCGCCTCGGACCGCTTCGGGGAGGACGCGTCCTCCGTCCTCCACCGCATTCTCGCCGCCGAAATCTCGCCCGAACTGGTGCCGGGCGACGGCGAGACGCCCGGTCAGAAGACCGAGGAGATCGTCGGCCCCTACGAATTGCAGGATTTCAACCTCTACTGGACCACCCGTTACGGGCTTCGCCCCTCGAAGATCGCCTTTCTCGCCTGGCGCGCATGGGGCGACCGGCGGGTCGGCCCCTGGCCGCCGCACCTGGCGGCGGAAAAGCGCAACGAATACGATCTCGCGACGATCCGGAAATGGCTCCGCGTCTTTCTCTGGCGGTTTTTCCAGACCAGCCAGTTCAAGCGCAGCGCCGCGCCCAACGGCCCCAAGGTCGCCTCCGGCGGCTCGCTCAGCCCGCGCGGGGACTGGCGCGCGCCGTCCGACGGCGTCGCCGCGCCCTGGATCGCGGAGCTTGAGAAGAATTGCCCGGAGACGCTCGGCTGAGAGCGCCCCGGCGGAGCGCGGCCCCGGATCAGGTCCGGAGCCGCGCGCGCGTCACTTGTTGAGCTTGGCGAAGCCTTCGCCGCTCTCCGCCACCCGCTTCAGCAGCGGCGAGATGGTCCAGGAGCCCGGATCGTCCGCCGCCACCCGCTCCATATCCGCCAGCACCGTGTCGACGCCGACGAGATCCGCATGCATCATCGGCCCGCCCCGCCAGCGCGGATAGCCGTAGCCGAAGATCTTGACCATATCGATGTCGAGCGGGCGCGCCGCGATCCCCTCGTCGAGGATTTTCGCGCCCTCGTTGATCAGCGCGGCCATCGCCCTTCGCTGGATCTCGTCCTCGGAGAAGGTGCGCTTCTCGCGCCCTGCGGCGTCGGCGGCCTTCTCGATCACCTCCGCGACCCAGGGGTCGGAGATCGGCGTCCGGCTCCCCTCCTCGTAACGATACCAGCCCGCGCCGGTCTTCTGCCCGAAGCGCCCGGCCTCGCAGAGCGTGTCGGAGACGGTGACATAGCGCACCTTCGGATCCCGCGTCGGCGCGAGCCGCTTGCGCGTCGCCCAGCCGATCTGAAGTCCGGCGAGATCCATGAGCTGGAACGGCCCCATCGGCATCCCGAAGGCGCGAATCGCCTCGTCGATCGGCTCGATCGCGCGCATGTCCTCCATCATGTAGTCGCAGACCCGCCGATAGGAGGCGAGCATCCGGTTGCCGATGAAGCCGTCGCAGACGCCGGACAGCGCCGCGACCTTGCCCATCCGCTTCGCCAGCGCGAATCCGGTGGCGATCACGTCGGCCGCGGTCTCGTCCGTCCGCACGACCTCCACCAGCCGCATGATATGCGCCGGAGAGAAGAAATGCAGGCCGATGATCCGCCCCGGATTCTCGATCCCCTTCGCGATCTGGCTCGGGTCGAGATAGGACGTGTTCGACGCGATGATCGCGTTCGGCCCCATCACCTTGGCGAGGTTGGCGAAGACCTTCCGCTTCACCTCCATGTCCTCGAACACCGCCTCGATCGCGAGATCGGCGTTCGCGGCCGCCTCGTAATCGACGCCGGTCTTCAGCGTCGCCATCATCTTCGTCTTCGATTCCTCGTCGAGCCGGCCGCGCTTCACCGCGGAGGCGAGATTGACCTCCACCCGCGCGCGCCCGGACGCCGCGGCCTCCTCGTTCATCTCGATCATGGCGACCGGTATCCCGGCCTGCAGCAGCGACGTGGTGATGCCGGAGCCCATCAGCCCGCCGCCGACCACCGCGACGCGGTTGATCTCGCGCGGGGCCGCGCCCTTGATCGCGGCGGGTTTCGCCACCGCCCGCTCCGCGAAGAACGCATGGCGAAGCGCCTTGGACTGGTCGGAGTTCTTCAGCGTCATGAAGCCTTCGCGCTCCGCCTCAAGCCCCTTGTCGAGGTCGAGCCGGAAGGCGTTGCGGATCGAGTCGAAACAGCCGAGCGGAGAGATCTGGCCCTTCGCCGCCTTCTCCACCTTCGCGCGCATCTCCGCCCATTCCGCGTCAGTGGGCGCCGGGCGCGCCGGGGCGCGGTCGATCCGGGGCGGCGCCTCGCCGGCGACCGAGCGCGCGAACGTCTTCGCGCCCTCCGTCAGATCCCCCTCGATGATCTCGGCGATCAGCCCCATCGCCTTCGCCTTGGTCGCGGAGACCGGCTTTCCCGACGTGATCATCTCGACCGCGGTCTTCGCGCCGACGATCCGCGGCAGCCGCTGCGTGCCGCCGGCGCCGGGCAGGATGCCGAGCGTCACTTCCGGCAGGCCCATCCGCGCCGACGGCGCCGCCACCCGGTAATGGCAGCCGAGCGCGACCTCGAGCCCGCCGCCGAGCGCGGTCCCGTGGATCGCCGCGATCCAGGGCTTCGAGCACATCTCGATGGCGGCGATCACCTCGGTCAGGTGCGGCTCAAGCGGCCCCATGTCGAACTCGCGGATATCCGCGCCGGCGATGAAGGTCCGCCCCGCGCAGTGCAGGACCGCCGCTCGCGCGTCGGAGGCTTCGACGGTCTTCACCGCTTCGGCGAGGCCGATTCGCACCGCTTGCGCCAGCGCGTTGACCGGCGGATTGTCGACCAAAACCAGCGCGAGGTCGCCTTCGATCGTCACGGATACGGGGCTGTCGGACATCTCATTCTCCCAAATTCGGAAATCCGGGTGAAACTACCCCCGCCGCCCGGCGGCGCCTAGGGGCGCGGCCCGACATTCGGCCGGGGTCGAGACCTGCTCTAAAGTCCGACCGCGCAGAACGCCGCCGCGACCTCGTCGATCCGGTCCTCCTTCAGCCCCGCCACGTTCATGCGGCTGTCGCCGACCAGATAGATCCCGTGGGTCTCGCGGAGCGCCGCGACCTGCGCCGGGTCGGCGCCGATGAGGCTGAACATGCCGCGATGCCCGGCGATGAAATCGAACCGCGCCGAATTGGTCCGCGCCCGGAGCGCCTCCGCCAGCGCCGAGCGGAGCGCGAGCATGCGCGCGCGCATCTGCGCCAGCTCCTCCTCCCAGACCGCCCGGAGCCGCGCATCGCCGAGGATCGTCCGCACCACGGCCGCGCCATGGTCCGGCGGCATCGAGATCGAGATCCGCATCAGCGTCTTGAGGTTGGCCTCGACCGTCGCCGCCGCCTTCGGGGTCGCCGCCAGCGCCATCGCCGCGCCGGTCCGCTCCCGGTAAAGGCCGAAATTCTTCGAGCAGGACGCCGCGACCAGAAGCTCGGGAACCCGCGCCGCCATATGCCGCAGCCCGGCCGCGTCCGCCGCCAGCCCGTCGCCGAACCCCTGATAGGCGATGTCGACAAGCGGCGTGAACCCCTGCGCCAGCGCCATTCCTGTCAGCGCCGCCCAATCCTCCGCCGCCAGGTCGGCGCCGCTCGGATTGTGGCAGCAGGCGTGCAGCAGCACGACGTCGCGCGGCCCCGCCGCCGCGAGATCGGCGCGCATGGCGCCGAAATCCACCGCCCGCGTCTCCGCGTCGAAACACCCGTAGCTCCGCACCCTGAGGCCGACGCCTTCGGCGATCGCGCGGTGGTTCGGCCAGCCCGGCTCCGGTATCCAGAGCGTCGCGTCGGGTGCCGCCAGCTTCGCGAGGCTCATCAGGATCCAGAGCGCGCCGCTCCCGCCCGGAGTCTGGATCAGCGCCCGCCGCTCCGCCGGCGCGGACTCCGCCAGCACCAGATCCGCCATCGCCGCCGAGAACTCCACGTCGCCGAGAAGGCCGAGATAGGTCTTGGTGTCCTGCGCGGCCAGAAGCCGCTCCTCCGCCAGCTTCACCGCTTTCGGAATGATGGTGAGCCCGGCCTCGTTCCGGTAGACGCCGACGCCGAGATCGAGCTTGCCCGCCCGCGGATCGGCGCGGAAATCCGCCGCCATCTGCAGGATCGGATCGGCGGGGGAGGGTTGAAGATCGGACAGCATGGCTCTCGCTCCACGGTTTCGCCGGACCTACCGCCAACCGCCCGCCGGATCAATGTGCGTCTCTTCACTGGAACGAAACCGTTCAAGGCTTTATTGCTCCCGCCGTGATCAGTTCATGGAGGAGCGGGCGTATGAAATATCTCGTAAGCGGCGGCGCCGTATGGGCGGTGTCGGCCGATGGCGCCGGCGCGGTCAATCTCACCGCGCGCGACCCCGCGTTCGGCGCCGACATGATGGGCCCGATCGGCCTTGGCCGCGAAGAGGCCGCAAGGCGCGCCGCCGCGCTGATGGAGGGCGCGGACCGCGTCCCCCTCGCTGATCTTCCGCCAGACCTGCCGGTGGCGCGGCCGGGGAAGATCCTCTGCCTCGGCCACAATTACGTCGATCACATCAAGGAGGGCGGCTACGAGATCCCGGAGCATCCGGCGATCTTCATCCGCACGCTGACCTCGATGACCACGGCGGAGGGGCCGATGGTGCGGCCCCGCGCCTCGCAGAAATTCGATTACGAGGTCGAGCTGATGATCGTGATCGGCAAGGCCGGGCGCGGCGTCGCCCAGGCCGACGCGCTCGACCATATCTTCGGCTACACCGTCTTCAACGACGGCTCGCTCCGCGACTATCAGCGCCGCTCGCACCAATGGACGCCGGGCAAGAATTTCGATCTGACCGGCCCGGTCGGCCCGGTGGTGACGGACGCGGGCGACCTCGGGGCCGCCGGCGACCTCCGGATCGAAAGCCGCCTCAACGGCGCCGTGATGCAAAGCGCGACGACCAAGGACATGATGTGGTCGGTTCCCGCCATCATCGAGGTGATGAGCGAATTCACGACGCTGGAGCCCGGCGACCTGATCGCCACCGGCACCCCGCCCGGCGTCGGCCACGCCCGCAGACCCCCGGTCTTTCTCACGCCCGGCGACACCATCGAATGCGAAATCGAGGGGATCGGAATCTGCCGGAACACCATCAGCGACGAGGCCTGACATGAAGGTCGAACCAACCCGGATTCCCGACGTGAAGCTGATCATTCCGCAGCGCTTCGGCGATGAGCGCGGCTGGTTCTCCGAAACATGGAATGCGGCGCGGATGGCGGAGGCGGGGCTCGACCACGCCTTCATGCAGGACAATCACTCGCTCTCCGCGCGCGCCTACACGCTTCGCGGTCTCCATTGCCAGGCGCCGCCCTTCGCCCAGACCAAGCTGGTCCGGGCCCCGCGGGGCCGGGTGCTCGACGTCGCGGTCGACATCCGGCCCCGCTCGCCCACCTATCTCGAATGGGTCGCGGTGGAGCTGACCGCGGCGGTCGGCGAGCAGCTGCTGATCCCGCAGGGGTTCCTTCACGGGTTCCTGACATTGGAGCCGGAGACCGAGGTCATGTACAAGGTCGATGCGCCCTATTCGCGCGACGCCGACCGCGCCATCCGCTTCGACGACCCCGAGATCGGCGTCGACTGGGGCGTCGAGACGGACCAGATCACCCTGTCCGAGAAGGACGCCGCCGCGCCGCTGCTCAAGGACTGGACAAACCCATTCGGAAATCTGCCGTGAAAATTCTCGTCACCGGCGGCTGCGGCTTCATCGGCTCCGCCGTCATCCGTCATGCGTTGGCCGAAGGACATGAGGTCGTCAACGTCGACAAGCTGACCTACGCCGCCAACCCCGCCAATCTGCCCGGCGCGGAGGCGAACCCCGCCTACGCCTTTGCGAAGGTCGACATCTGCGACCGCGCCGCGCTCGACGCCATCTTCGCCGCGCACCGGCCCGATCTCGTCATGCATCTGGCGGCGGAGAGCCATGTGGACCGCTCGATCGACGGGCCGGGGGAGTTCATCCAGACCAATCTCGTCGGCACGTTCACCCTGCTGGAGGCGGCGCGCGCCTGGGTCGCGGGGCCGGCCGGCGCGCGCGCGGAGACGTTCCGCTTCCACCATATCTCGACCGACGAGGTCTACGGCGCGCTCGGCCCAAGCGGGAAATTCACCGAGACGACGCCCTACGCCCCGAACTCGCCCTATTCCGCCTCCAAGGCGGGCTCGGACCATCTGGTCCGCGCCTGGGGGGAGACATACGGCCTGCCGGTGCTCGTCAGCAACTGCTCCAACAATTACGGGCCGTATCACTTTCCTGAAAAGCTGATCCCGCTGATGATCCTGAACGCGCTTTCTGGGACGCCGCTGCCGGTCTACGGCGCGGGGGAGAACATCCGCGACTGGCTCTATGTCGAGGATCACGCGAAGGCGCTTCTGCTCGTCGCCACAAAGGGCAGGATCGGCGAGACCTACAATATCGGCGGCGACGCCGAAGCCCGGAATATCGACATCGTTCGCGCCATCTGCCGGGTTCTCGACGATCTGCGCCCCGAAGGCGCGCCGCATGAGCGGCTGATCGAATTCGTCGCCGACCGGCCCGGCCATGATTTCCGCTACGCGATCGACGCCTCCAAGATCCAGCGCGAACTCGGCTGGCGCGCGTCGGTCACGCTGGAGGAGGGGCTCCGGCGCACCGTCGAATGGTATCTCGAAAACGAGACCTGGTGGCGCGCGATCCTCGCGCGGGGCGACGCCCGGACGCGCCGGGGACTGACGTGAAGCTGCTGATGTTCGGCCGGACCGGGCAGGTCGCCCGCGAGGCGCTCCGTCGCGCGGGCGATGTGGAGCTGACCGCGCTCGGCCGCGAGGACGCCGACCTTTCCGACCCGGAGTCGTGCGCGGAGGCGGTGCGCGGCGCGGAGGCCGACGCCGTCCTGAACGCCGCCGCCTGGACCGATGTCGACGGCGCCGAGGCGGCGGAGCCTGCGGCCGCGATCGTGAACGCCGCCGCGCCCGGCGCGATGGCGCGGGCGGCGGCGGCGCGCGGGATCCCCTTCATCCATATCTCGACGGATTACGTCTTCGACGGCGCCGGCGCCGCGCCCCGCGTCGAGACCGACCTCCCCGCGCCGCTCGGCGCCTATGGGCGCACGAAGCTGGCGGGGGAGCGCGCCGTCGCGGCGGCGGGCGGCTCTCATGTCATCCTGCGCACCTCCTGGGTTTTCTCGGCCCACGGGAAGAACTTCGTGAAGACGATGCTTCGCCTCGGCGAGAGCCGCGCCAGCCTCGATGTCGTCGACGACCAGATCGGCGGGCCGACCCCCGCCGCCGCCATCGCCGACGCCTGCCTCGCCATCGCCCGGATGAAGGCCGCGGGCGCGGACGGAGTCTTTCATTTCGCCGGCGCGCCCGCCGTCTCCTGGCGCGGGTTCGCCGAGGCGATCTTCGCCGCAGCCGGCATGGAGGTCGCCGTCCGGCCCATCGCGACGGCGGACTGGCCGACGCCGGCGCGCCGGCCCCTGAACTCCCGGCTGGACTGCCGGGCCATCGGCGCCGCCTACGGCCTCGCGCCGCCGGACTGGCGCGCCGAACTGAACGCCGTGGTGAAGGAGGTGCGGGCATGACGCGCAAGGGAATCATTCTGGCCGGCGGCTCCGGCACGCGGCTTCATCCGCTGACGCTCAGCGTCTCGAAGCAGCTTCTGCCGATCTATGACAAGCCGATGATCTATTACCCGCTCTCCGTCCTGATGCTGGCGGGCGTGCGCGAGATCGCGATCATCACCACACCCCACGATCAGGCGCAGTTCCAGCGCCTCCTCGGCGATGGCGCGCGCTGGGGCATGTCGTTCGAATACATCACCCAGCCAAACCCGGACGGGCTGGCGCAAGCCTATGTCCTCGCGGAGGATTTCCTCGCCGGGGCGCCCTCGGTGATGATCCTCGGCGACAACATCTTCTACGGCCACGACATGATGAAGCTTCTCGCCCGCGCCGACGCGCGCGAGACCGGCGGCGCCGTCTTCGGCTACCGCGTCGCGGACCCGGAGCGCTACGGCGTCGTCGAGTTCGACGCTGGCGGCAACGCCATCTCCATCGTCGAGAAGCCGGAGAAACCGCGCTCGCGCTACGCCGTCACCGGACTTTATTTCCTCGATGGCGACGCCCCCGCCCGCGCCCGCGAGGTAAAACCTTCCGCGCGGGGGGAGATGGAGATCACCACCCTTCTCGAGACCTATCTGCGGGAGGGCGCGCTCACGGTCGAGCGGATGGGCCGCGGCTACGCCTGGCTCGACACCGGCACCCATGACAGCCTGATCGAGGCGGCGGAGTTCGTCCGCACCATCGAACGCCGGCAGGGGCTCAAGATCGGCTGCCCGGAGGAGATCGCCTTCGAACAAGGCTGGATCGACGCCGCCCAGCTCCGCGATCTCGCGGCCCCCCTGACCAAGACCGAATACGGCCGCTACCTGACCCGCCTCGTCGGCGACTGACGCCGGGCGAGCCTCAGTCCTCGAGCACGCGCGCGGTCCAGCCCGCTTCGCCCGGGATCACATGGATCGGCAGCGCGTTCGGCATCGGCCAGAGCCGGGGCGCCACCGCGACATATTCCTGCGCCGCGCGCCAAAGCCCGCCATGGCAGACGATCAGCGTCCCCGGCGCGCTCGCCGCGCGCCTCAGCGCCCCCCAGGCCCGCGCGGCGAAGACCGTGAAGCTTTCGCCGCCTTGCGGCTCCCAGCTGCGCTCGAAATATTCCTGCACATGCTCGCCGCGCGGCTGGCCCTGCAACTCCCCGGCGTGAAACTCCATCAGCTCCGCGTCGAAGCTGAGCGGCGCGCCGGTCGCGGCGGCGGCGGCCTCGGCCGTGTCCCGCGCGCGAGAGAGCGGGCTGGAGACGATCCGCGTCACCGGCTCCTTCGCCAGAATCGCCGCCGCCGCCAGCGCCTGCGCGCGGCCGCGCTCGGAGAGGGGCGCGTCAAGCTGCCCTTGCGTGCGGCCCTCCGCGTTCCATGTGGTCTCGCCGTGGCGAAGGAAATAGAAAGAGTGTTCGAAAGCCATTCCGCGCCTCATGTCTCCGATCCGCGGAGAGAGCGGCGCCGGGACGGAAAGAGCAAGAGGACAGAACCGCCCATGACCCAGCCCGTTTCCCCGGCGCAGACCACGACGCCAGATCTCACCGATATCGGCGGCTACCGGTTTTTCGAACCCGTGACGCTCCGGTTTTCGGATCAGGACGCCATGGGCCATGTGAACAACGTCGCCTACGCCGCGCTGTTCGAGGCTGGCCGGCTCGGCCTTTTCATCGACCTGTTCGACGGCATGGGCGAGCAGCACTTCAATTTCGTGCTCGCCCATCTCGCCATCGACTACCTGCAGGAGATGCGGTTCCCCGGCGAGGTCCAGGTCGGCGGGCGCGTGCTGAGAGTGGGCGGCAAATCCGTCACCACCGCCTATGGCGCGTTCCTCGATGGCGTCTGCCACGCCACCTCGATCAGCGTGAACGTGTTCTTCGACCCCGCGACACGGCGCTCGCGCCCGTTCTCCGCCAATATCCGCGAACGTCTCGAATCATGCCTGGAGCCAACATGACCATGACCTTCTCCACGCTGCTCAGGAAGTTCACCGCCGCGGCCGAGGCCGGCGACGGCGCCGCCTTCGCCGCCTGCTTCACCGAAAACGGCGCCTATCACGACGTCTTCTACGGAACCTTCCGCGGGCGGGAGAAGATCTCGGAGATGCTCACCCGTTTCTTCCACCGGGACGGCGCCGATTTCCGTTGGGACATGATCGACCCGATCGCCGCCTCCGGGCGGGGCTATGCGCGCTATCTCTTCAGCTACCGCTCGCTCCTGCCGGGGCGCGAAGGCCGGCGCGTGCTGTTCGAGGGCGTCGCGCACTGCCGCCTCGAAGACGGGCTGATCTCCGATTACGCGGAAGTCGCCAACGCCGCCGCCGGGCTCTCCCTGCTCGGCTTCGACGCCGCGCGGCTCGCCCGCTTCACCGCCCGGCAGGCGGCGGAGCTGACCGCGCGCCCCGAATCCGCCCGGCATCTCGCCTAGGGTTCAGCCGCCGCGCCTCCAGCGCCCACGCCGCGACCAGCGCGAACAGGACATGGCCGACCAGCGCGACCCATGTGATCCCGGTGAAGTTGAGAAACGCCGGCAACCCGGCGACGAGATACGCCATCACGAACAGCGCGAAGATCCAGAGCCCCACGCCGTAAGCCGCGGCGGCGAGCGCCCAGTGAAGCCCGGGCGCAAAGCGCCGCCAGAGCGGCCGCGCGACGAGCAGCCAGCCGAGCGGATAGGCCGCGAGCCCGGCGAAATAATGCATCATCTGCGCGCCCGGGGTCCACGGCGCGCCGAAAAGCGCCTGAAGCGTCGAATTCGCCAGCCCGACCGGGGAGAGATTGGCGAAGCCGAGCGCCGGCGAGACGCCCTGCCCGAAAAGATCGAACGCGACCGTGGCGAGCGCCCCGGCGACGAGAACATCGAGCGCCCCGGGGCGGGGCCGGTCGGTGGAGAGCTGTTCGAAAGCCGCGGCGGTCATGGCGAAGCCTTTCATCCCTGCTGCGTCCGGGATGAAGAAAGCACGCCGGCGGCCCGGCTCAAAGCGCCGCCGCGCCGCTTCACGCAGATGTGCCGTTCCGTCGCCCCGGGGCGTGAAATATTTCAGGAATCGCCGCGAAGCGGAAAATGGTCGGGCGTATCCGCGCCGCGTCCCGCTCGCCGCAGCCGGGTCCAGACGCCCGGAGAGGCCGGCGCAGCCCCGGATCTCCGCGAACGGGATCGCGGCGCCGGCCGACATATGGCGACGCGCTCAAACGCCCCCGCGGCGCGCCTCGCGGCTGGTCCTCCGCCGCCGGCCCAAGGCGGACCAGCCGCGAATCGCGGGCGGCGGCGAGGCGATCAGTTCAGAAAAGCGCCGCCAGCGCGCCCGGAACCTGCACCCGCGCCGCCCAGTCCGCCGGGATGCCGCGCGCCGCGTCCCCGGCGAAGCAGGCGCCGAGCACCGCCCCCATCGGAATCGCGCGCCCGCAACTGTCCCCGCCCGCGCGGATATTCGCCCGCGCGGCCTCCTTGAAGCTGGACGCGGCGACGATGAGATGGACGATCACCGGAAACGCCGCCTCCAGCTGGCAATGCAGCGCGAAGGCGCGCGCCGCCTCTTCCGCCGAAGCGCCGCGCATCTCCAGCGCCGCGGCGATCTGGGCGTCGATCTCGCCCGAGCTTCCGCGCGCCGCCAGCACCGCCGCCTCCGGCTCGGCGCCGTCCAGCGCGGCGCCGATCATCGCCGCCACCGCCGCGCCCCAGGCGACCGCGTCGTCGCGGTCGTTGGTGACGCGGACCGCGCTCTCGACCATCGCCGGCAGCGCCCCCTCGCCGTGATGGCGCACCACCAGCGGCGGCAGCTTGGAGACGGCGGGAAGCTGCGCGTCATCCGCCCCGCAATCGGTGAGCGGCGCATTCTCGTCCGCCGCCTCGGCCCGCGCCATCGCGTCCAGCGTCGCCCGGGTCGGGCGGTCGATATAGCCGACCCAGGTTCCGCCATAGCCGAACCGGGCGCGAAAGCAGCGCGCGTATTCGACCGCCTGATAGCCGCCGCCGTCCTCGCCGCCGAGCGATTCCGCCATCGCCAGCATCTGCGCCCCGTACTGGGAGGGCTCGCCCGGCCGCTTGCCGCCATGCGCGTAATAGCCGAGCCCCTTGCCGGTCGAATCCCGATAATCCGGCCGATTCGGCGCCCGGAATTCGGGCGACCTGCCCCCGATCTCCGCGATCCGCTCCTGATCGTAGAGCCAATGCAGCCCGAGCGCCGCCGCGTCCGCCACCAGCGCTCCCATGAGCGCGCCGCTCTTCCGGTTCATCTCCCGTCTCCTTTTTCAAAGCGGGCGCGAAGCGCGCGCCGCATGATCTTGCTCGTCGTCGTCATCGGCATCTCATCGAGAAACGTGACCGAAACCGGCGCGAGATGCGGGCTGAGCCGCGCGCGCACATGCCCGATCAGCGCCGCTTCGGTCTCGTCCGAGCGCGCCCAGCCCGGCGCCAGCGTGACGAAGGCGCGGATCACCTCGGTCCGCACCGGGTCCGGCGCCCCGATCACCGCCGCCACGGCGACGGCCTCATGCCCGGTCAGGCATTCCTCGATCTCCGTCGGCCCGACCCGGTAGCTGGACGAGGTGATCACGTCGTCGGTGCGCGCCTTGAAGCGGAAATAGCCGTCTTCGTCGCGGCTCGCCTCATCGCCGGTCATCACCCAGCGCCGTCCGTCCGGGCCTTCGCGCATCTTCTCGGCCGTTTGCTCGGGCTTCCGCCAATAGCGGAGGAAAAGCCCGAAATCCGGGGCCCGGATCGCAAGCTCGCCCATCTCGCCCGGCGCCGCCTCCCGCATCTCCGCGTCGAGCACCGCCGCCTCATGCCCCGGCATCGCCAGCCCCATCGCGCCGGGCTTCGGCGTCATCAGCCGGGCGTTGTTGCCGATCACCATGTTGCACTCGGTCTGGCCGTAGAATTCATTGAGCGGCGCGCCGAGCGCCTCCCGCCCCCAGGCGAGGAGCTCCGCGCCCATCGCCTCGCCGGCGGAGGCCGCCGCCCGGAGCGCATGGCCGAACCGCGCCGGCCGCTCGACCCGCCGCATCAGCTTCAGCGCCGTCGGCGGGAAGAACGCGCAGCGCACCTCGTGGCGCGCCATCAGGTCGAACGCGCGCTCGGGATCGAATTTCGCCATCCTGTGCGCGAGCAGCGGAACCCCGTGAAAGAGCGCCGGCGCCATCGCGTTCATCGAGCCGCCCATCCACGCCCAGTCGGCCGGCGTCCACATCAGATCGCCGGGCGCCGGCGTGAAATCATAGACCAGCCGCGCGCCGACGACATGCGCCGCCAGAACCCGCTGGCCGTGGAGCGCGCCCTTCGCCTGCCCCGTGGTGCCCGAGGTGTAGGACAGAAGCGCCGGATCGTCCGGCCCGGTCGGCGCGGTCTCGATCCGGTCCCGCGCCGTGTCCAGCAGGTCGTCCAACCCCTCCGCGCCCTCGTCCCGCCCTTCGACGCAGACCACCGTCCGCAGCTCCGGCAGCCGCCCCCGAATGGCGGCGATCTTGGGCATGTCCGCCCGATCCGTGATCAGCGCCGCCGCGCCGCTGTCCCGCAGCCGGTATTCCAGCGCGTCTTCCCCGAACAGCGTGAAAAGCGGCGTCACCACCGCGCCGAGCTTCAGCGCCGCCAACCACGCCGCCACCGTCTCCGCCGATTGCGGTAGCAGCACGCCGACCCGGTCGCCCCGCGCCACGCCCCGCGCCGCCAGCGCGTTGGCGAGCTTCGACGCGCGCCGCGAGAGCGCGCCGTACGTCCAGTTGCGCGCCGCCCCCGCCGCGTCGAGTTCGATCACCGCGCACCGCTCCGGCGCCGCGCGGGCCCAGCGCTCGCAGATCAGATCGGCGATATTGTAGCGCGCCGGCGCCCGCCAGGTGAAACCCGCCCGCGCGTCGGCCCATGTCGGCGCCGCCGGCAATTCCGGAAAGGAGATCGGCTCACTCATCATCCATCACCACCGCATCAACGCGCGTCTCGCGCCCCGGCTTCATGCCCAGCGCCGCCGCCGCCCCGCTCGAGACCACGGCCTCCGCCGCATTGGCGCCGGGGTCGCGCCAGTAGAGCTTCGCGACCACGGCGCGCCCCGTCCGCGGATCGGTCACCAGAACCCGCCGATAGGCCGGCAGATACGGCAGCGCGACCCAGAGCCCGCCCGCCGTCTCCTCCCCGTCCCATTCCGCCGGCAGATCCGCGATGCGGAAAACCGGCGCCCCTGCCCCGGTCGGCGCGGCGGAGGCCGTCGGCGGCGGCGACGCCTCTGGCGGCGCGGGCGACGCGTCGGCCGGAGAGGGCGCCGCCGCAATCGGCCCGATCGGCTCCATCAGCCCGTATTCGACGCAGGCGGAGAGCAGAAGGGCCCCGAAAATCGCGGGCGACCAGATCAAGTTTCCGTTTGTCATTCGCCGCGCCTCGTCTTCCGCCGGACCCCGCCGCGCGGATGAGGCGGCGTGAGCGCGGGCGCGATCATAAGCGATATCCTCCGCGGCGAAAGGGTTGGCGCCCCGACAGGCGGATTGCATCCCGTCGCCGGCGCGCCTAGCTTCGAGCGATGGAGGATATCCCGATGACCACCGCCATGACCGACGCCGACCGGGCCGCCGCCAGCGCGCGCCGGCGCGCGCCGCTGATCGACCCTTACGACCGCGCGATCACCTATCTCCGCGTGTCCGTCACGGACCGCTGCGATTTCCGCTGCGTCTACTGCATGTCGGAGCACATGACCTTTCTGCCGAAGAAGGAGCTTCTGACGCTGGAGGAGCTGGAACGCGTCTGCGGGACCTTCGTCGACATGGGCGTGCGCAAGCTCCGGATCACCGGCGGCGAGCCGCTGGTGCGCCGGGACATCATGTCCTTCTTCCGGGCGATGGGGCGGCGGCTCGGCGCCGGGCTCGACGAGTTGACGCTGACCACCAACGGCTCCCAGCTCGGCCGCTTCGCTTCGGAGCTCGTCGATTGCGGGGTCCGCCGGGTCAACGTCTCGCTCGATTCGCTCAACCCGCAGAAATTCGCCGACATCACCCGCCGCGGCCGCCTCGATCAGGTGATGGAGGGGATCGACGCCGCCGACAAGGCCGGGCTCGCGATCAAGATCAACACCGTCGCGCTGAAAGGCGTGAACGACGACGAGATTCACGATCTGGTCGAATGGTGCGGCGGGCGCGGCTTCGATCTCACCTTCATCGAGGTGATGCCGATGGGCGATATCGGCAACGAAGACCGGCTCGACCAGTATTATTCGCTCCGCCAGCTTCGCGAGGATCTCGGCCGGCGCTGGCGCCTGACGCCGCTGCCGCTGGATACCGGCGGCCCTGCGCGCTACCTCCGCTGCGAGGAGACGGGCGGGCGGATCGGCTTCATCACCCCGCTCAGCCATAATTTCTGCGAAGGCTGCAACCGCGTGCGGCTGACCTGCACCGGGCAGCTTTTCCTCTGCCTCGGCCAGGACGAGGACGCGGATCTCCGCACCCCGATGCGCGTCAGCCCCGAGGATGACGACCCGCTCCGCGCCACCATCACGGAGGCGATCTCCCGCAAGCCCAAGGGCCATGATTTCGACTACTCGCGCCAGCATGTCTCCGGCCGGGTGAACCGCAACATGAGCACCACCGGCGGCTGAACCAGACGCCGCGCAAGGATTCCCATGCCTGACCATACCCGCACGCCGCGCCTCGCAGTCCTGATCGACGCCGACAACGCCAGCCCCAAGCTCGCCGGCGATCTCTTCAAGGAGATCGCGAAGATCGGCGAAGCCAGCGTCCGCAGAAGCTATGGCGACTTCTCCTCCAGCCGGATGGCCTCCTGGCTCAAGGTGATGCCGGAGCATGCGATCCTGCCCCAGATGAACCTCGCCACCACCAGCGGAAAGAACGCCTCCGACATCGCGCTGGTGATCGACGCGATGGATCTCCTGCATTCGGAGCGTTTCGACGGCTTCTGCCTCGTCTCCTCCGACAGCGACTTCACCCGCCTCGCCTCGCGCATCCGCGAGCAGGGCGTCGCCGTCTACGGCTTCGGCGAGAAGAAGACCCCGAAAAGCTTCGTGCAGGCCTGCCAGCGCTTCATCTACACCGAGAATCTCGCGCTTGAGGCGGCGGAGGCGGACGGCGTCGCGGTTCCGCCCGAGGCGAAGGCGACCCGGCTCGCGCCCGCCGGCGCGGTTCCGCTCATCGCCCGCGCGATCGACGCGCTCGACGACGACGAGGACGGCTGGGTCGGGCTCGGCCCGGTCGGCCAGCAGCTCTCCAATCTCGCTTCGGATTTCGACCCGCGAAGCTATGGCTGCGCCAAGCTCAGCGATCTGGTCGAGAAATCCGGCCGCTTCGAGCTGGACCGCAGCGCCGGCCGCGCGATCCGCATTCGGGTGAAGCCGCCCAAGAACGCTTCCGCCCGCTGAGACGCCCGCCATAGCGAGGGGGAGCGATGCCCGAAATCACACTATACGGAAACGCGGTCTCGGCCTTCGTCGCGAAGGCGCGCATCGCGCTCGATTTCAAGGGCCTCCCCTATCGCGAGGCGCCGGCGCCGGGCGGCCATGGCGCGCCCGAATACCGGGCGCTGATTCCGGCCGGCTCGATCCCCGGCCTGACGATCGACGGCGCGCCGCTCCATGATTCGAACGCCATCATCGAATATCTGGAGGAGATCGCGCCCGAGCCCGCGCTGCTCCCGAAAGCCCCCTATGAGCGCGCGCTCGCGCGGGCCCTCCTCGGCTTTCACGACACAAGGCTCGAGCCCGCGGCGAGCGCGATGTTTCCGCTGATCAAGCGCGACTGGCGGCGGGAGCCGGAGCGTGTCGCCGCCGGCCTCGAAGGGATCGAGGCGGCCTACGCCCGCCTCGCCCCCCTCGTCACCCGCGCGCCCTTCCATCTCGGCGCCGCGCCGACCATCGCCGACCTCTCCTATCCGGTGACGATCCAGATGATCGGGATGCTGACCGCCGAATTCGGCCGCAAGATCGCGCCGCCGCCCGCCATCGCCGCATGGGCGCGCGCCTCCGGCGAGATCCCGGCCGCCGCCCGCTCCCTCCGGATCGCCGGCGCGGCGATGGAGGCCTGGCTGGCTGGGTTCCGCGGCGCGCGCGCCTGACGAGAGCCTTCGCGCGCCGTCACATCTTCAGCGGCGCGCGCGCCTCCGCCGTCGTCGCCCCTTTCGCCTTCAGCGTCGCGCCGATGAAGGCGGCGATGAACGCGGCCGTCATCAGCAGCACGATGGTCGGCGCCGGCGCGCTGTCGAGGAAGAAGCTGAGCCAGACCCCCACGCCAGCCGACGCCACCGCCATGCAGACCGCGATCAGAAGCATGGTCGAGAACCGCTTCGTCAGCAGGAACGCGGTCGCCCCCGGCGCGATCATCAGCGCGATGGCGAGGATGATCCCCACCGCCTTCAGGCTGGCGACGACCGTGAGCGAGAGCAGCACCAGGAGCCCGTAATGCAGAAACCGCACCCGGAGCCCCATCGCCTGCGCCTGCGCCGGATCGAACGCATGGACCATGAAATCGCGCCGCTTCAGGATGATCGCGGCCGAGACCACGGCGGAGATCAGCCCCGCCTCCAGAAGATCGTCCGGCCCGATGCCGAGAATGTCGCCAAAGAGAATGAGGTCGAGATGCACGTCCGAGGTGATCTTCGTGTACATCACCACGCCGAGCCCGAACATGCCGGAGAACACGACGCCCATCACCGTGTCCTGCTTCACGCGGCTGTTTTCCTGAAGATACCCGGTGGCGAGCGCGCAGACCATGCCGGCGGCGAACGCCCCGACCGCGACGGGCAAGCCGATGATATAAGCGCCGACCACCCCCGGCAGCACCGCATGCGAGATCGCGTCGCCCATCAGCGACCAGCCCTTGAGGACGAGGAAGCAGGAGAGCAGCGCCGCCGGGACCGAGACCACGACCGCGATCACCATCGCGTCGACCATGAACGGCAGCGAAAACGGCAGGAGGAGCGTGTCGAGCATTCCGGTCATTCCGCCGCCTCCAGCCCGGCCAGCGTCGCCGCCCGCCGCCGGATCGCCGCGATGCGCCCGTGCTTCGGCGCGAAAAAGAACGCGAGCAGGAACAGCAGCGTCTGCATCACCACGATCACGCCCCCCGTCGCGCCATCGACGAAATAGCTGAGATACGCCCCGACGAGACACGTCCCCGCGCCAAGCGCGATCGAAAGCATGATCAGCCTCGGGAACCGATCGGTCAGCAGATACGCCGTCGCCCCCGGCGTCACCACCAGCGCGATCACGAGGAACGCGCCCACGGTCTGCATCGCCGCCACCGTCGCCGCCGCGAGCAGGGTGAAGAACACCCCGCGCAGCAGCCCGACCCGGAGCCCGATCGCCTGCGCATGGGTCTCGTCGAAGAACACCGCCATCAGGTCGCGCCATTTCAGCGTCAGAACGGTGAGCGAGACGACGCCGATGATCGCGAGCTGCAGCGTGTCCGCCGGCGTGATCGCCAGCACATTGCCCATGATGATGGTCTGGATGTTCACGGAAGCGGGCGAGAGCGAGACCATGAACAGCCCGAGCCCGAAGAACGAGGTGAAGATCAGGCCGATGATGGTGTCCTCCTTCAGCCCGGTCCGCTGGTTCAGGAACAGCATCGCCGAGGCCGCGAGCCCCCCGGCGAAAAACGCGCCGAGCGAGAACGGCAGCCCGAGCATGAACGCGCCCGCCACCCCTGGCACGATCGAATGGGAGAGCGCGTCCCCGATCAGCGACCAGCCCTTCAGCATCAGGAAGGAGGAGAGAAACCCGCAGACCGCCCCGACCATCGCGCTGACCCACATCGCGTTCAGCATGTACTCATAGGCGAGCGGCTCCAGAAGCGCGCTCATTCGCTTTTCTCGTGATAAAGCACGAAGGGCCGCTCGTCGTCCGAAAGGACCGTGACCTGCCGCTCGTCCTCGCCGTCATGATGGAGATCGGCGCCGCCAAGCACGAAATGCCGCAACACCCCGCCGAACGCGCGCTCCAGATTCGTCTGCGTGAAGATCTGCTCCGTCGGCCCGTAGGCGAGGACCGTGCCCTTGAGCAGCACCGTCCGGTCGCAGAATTCCGGCACCGAGCCGAGATTGTGCGTCGAGACCAGCATCACCCGCCCCTCGTCGCGCATCTCCCGCAGGAGCGCGATGATCGCCTCCTCGGTCTTCACGTCCACCCCGGTGAACGGCTCGTCGAGAAGGACGACGCGCGCATCCTGCGCCAGCGCCCGCGCGAGGAAGACGCGCTTTCGCTGCCCGCCTGAAAGCTCGCCGATCTGCCGGCCCCGGAAATCGGTCATGCCGACGCGGGCGAGCGCGTCCGCCACCGCCTCCCGATCCTCGGCGCGGGCGCGGCGGGTGAAGCCCATCCGTCCGTAGCGCCCCATCATCACCACATCCTCGACCAGCACCGGGAAGGTCCAGTCCACCTCCTCCGCCTGCGGAACATAGGCCACGAGATTGCGCCGGATCGCCGTCTGCACCGTGAGGCCGAGAATGCGCACCTCGCCCTTCGCCGCCTTGAGAAACCCCATGATCGCCTTGAACATCGTCGACTTGCCGGAGCCGTTGACCCCGACCAGCGCGGTGATCGACCCGGCCGGCGCGGTGAAGCTGGCGTCGCGGAGCGCCGTCACCCCGTTCCGATAGGCGACCGTGACATGGCTGACCGAGAGCCCCTCGCCCGCGTCGTCCGCCGCGCCGCTCATCCCCGCCGCGGTCATTGCGACAATCCCTTGGCGATGGTGTCCGTCGTGACCCGCAGCAGATCGAGATAGGTCGGCGCCGGCCCGTCCGGCTCGCTCAGGCTGTCGACATAGAGAACCCCGCCATAGCGCGCCCCGGTCTCCCGCGCGACCTGCTCCGAGGGCTTGGAGGAGACCGTGCTTTCCGAGAAGATCACCGGAATGTTCTCCGCGCGCATCACGTCGATCACCCGGCGCACTTGGCTCGGCGCGCCCTGCTGATCGGCGTTGATCGGCCAGAGGAACAGCTCCTTCAGCCCGAAATCCCGCGCGAGATAGCTGAACGCGCCCTCGCCCGTCGCCAGCCAGCGGCGTTCCGGCGGCAGCGCGGCCAGCTCCGCGCGGATCGGCGCCGCCACCTTGTCGATCTCGGCCATGTAGGCGTCCGCGTTGGCGCGGTAGACCGCCTCGTTCGCGGGATCGAGGCTGGTGAAGGCGTCGCGGATGTTGCGCACATAGATCTTTCCCGCCTCCGGCGACATCCACGCGTGCGGGTTCGGCTTGCCCGCATAGGGGCCGTCGCCGATCCCGATCGGGTCCACCCCCGCGGACGCGACGACCTCGGGCACGCCCTTCAGCCGGCGGAAGAACTTCTCGAACCATCTTTCGAGATTGAGCCCGTTCCAGATCACCAGATCGGCGTCCTGCGCCTTCAGGATATCGCGCGGCGTCGGCTGATAATTGTGGATCTCCGCCCCGGGCCGGGTGATCGAGGCGACCTCCGCCGCATCCCCGGCGACGTTCGCCGCGATATCCGCGATCACCGTGAACGTGGTCACCGCCCGCAGCTTCTTGGCCGACGCCGGGGCTGCGAGCGTGAGAGATGCGAGGCAGACCGCGGCGCAGAAAGCGGCGAAGCGAAAGACCATGAACGACTCCTTGAATGCGAACGGGTCCAGATCCGGACGCCTCAGATGATTATGAGAATGATTTGCATCTTGTCAATGCGGAACTGTCGGTTCCCATTTGCCCGCCCGGAACAGAGAGGTATATAAGGGGCATGAACAAGATGGCCGCGACGGCGAAAGATTTGGAGCGGGCGCTTCGCGCCGACGGGGTGCGAATCACGCGTCAGCGCGCCGCGCTGTTGAAGGTTCTCGCCCGCGCCACCGACCACCCCGACGCAAACGAGCTTCACCGCCGCGTACGCGAGATCGACGGCGCCGTCTCCCTCGCCACGGTCTACCGGACCCTCTCGGCGCTGGAGGCGCAAGGCGTCGTCCATCGCCTCGAATTCGAAGGCGCCCCCGCCCGCTTCGAGACCGCGGACGCCCCGCATCACGACCACATCATCGATGTCGAGACTGGCGACGTGATCGAATTCCACTCCGACAAGATCGAAGCCCTGCAATCCCTGATCGCGGAGGAACTCGGCTACGAAGTGGTCCACCACCGGCTGGAGCTGTATTGCCGCAAACGGAAATAGGGTTTGGGGCGATGCGGACGGTTCGTCGCCGCAAATGAGCGCGGCGGAAGGCGGAGTTGAGCGCAGAGCGCGCGACGGTGCGACACGTATGAATGTCGGCCTCCGTGGCGGCGCTCAAACCGGAACGATTTCGGTTGCGAAAAGACGCAACAAGCCTGCCGATCAAAAGCAAGCGCCGTGATGGGTGATGGTTCCGAAGACCACGTCGTGCATGATGCGACCCGGCGACAGAGTAAACACCCCCGCGACGACCAACGCGCCCATAAAGAGCAGGATCATGGCGCGCCGATGCTTGGCGACGCGATGACCACGGGCGTGCATGACTGCGACCGGCAACAGGATCAGGGTCAGGATCGACAGCCCGTGAATGAGGCTGAACGGCCCGAACCGGCAGATCGTGTGGATCATGAAGGACGACGCCGCCACTGCGGCGATCAGGAACACCCAGACCCACCCCATGAGCCGGTGCGGCGTCGTCCCCTTCGGCAACGCGAGCTGCGCCGCCCCGAGAAGAAGAGCGAGCATCGCCGCAACGGCATGGGCGAAAACGACGGCGGGCGCCGCCATGAGCGGAGCAAGGGTCATTGCCGACCTCCGACAGAGGGTTGATTGTGAAAGATGATTTGCGCGATCACGCGACCGGCTCGCCGGCCCGCGTTTCGCAACCTTGCATCGGCGCCGAAACGATCATGCCGGAACGGAGGGTCGGAGGCGGCCGCGCCGAGGGACCGCGGAGAGGCTCTTCCGTCTCGGCATGCGCCCTCCCGTCCATCTCTGAGCATCGCCAGGCGGGGCGTGCGCGGATCAGCGGCGCGTCCCCGGATCAGCCGACATGGCGACCAATGTCGAAGCTCTCGATGCGAGACTGGATCGACGGATCGTCGGCCGCTCAACGAAAGCCGCCGCCGCTCCCGGTCGGCCCAGACGCATCGGTCCTGATGACAGCGTTGCTCCATTGCGGCCAATCGGCAATCGGGATCGTCCGATCCCGGACAAGACCGAGTGGCGCGTCGATCATGCCGGCGGCGCGGCCCGGGGCCAAACCGCTCCTGTCTATGTCGAAATCGGCCATGGCGAGCCCCACTTGGCTCCGTTCAGAGCCATGGCGCCGCGAAGGCTTTTCTCTACGCGACCAGGATCTCCAAGCCACGCCGCAAATTACTCCTTCGCAATCCGCCATTCAAGATCGCGCCCTTCTTCCTCAAGAAATTCGGCGGCGTCCACCAGTGGTCGCGGCGCCGCCAGACGCTCGAAGCCCGGCCGGCGGAGGAGGGAGGCGTTCGGCGGAGAGGCGCGCCGCCCCTGTCAAAACCTTGGCCGCCCGCTCGCCACCGCGGTCACCCGCGCTTCGGCCAGCGTCGCGCGGCCCCGCACCGTGGCGCGTTTCTCCTCCCAGCTCGCGGCGACCTCCGGCGCGTCGGCTCCCGCCTCCACCGCCCGCGCCAGCGCCGCGCCGCGCGCCCAGGTCTCCGCCATCGCCTTCGCCGCGCCGAGGGTCTCCACCCGCGCAGGCGGGCCGCCGGCCAGCACCTCGTAGCCCTCCTCGTCTTCGGCGGAGAGGATCAGCGCCTCCGCCTTCGCCTCGACCCGGCCGACCACCGCGCCGACCGCGTTGGCGACCCCGGCGTCCTCGGGGATCGTGGTCTCCGCCCCGGCCAGCCGCCCGACCGCCGGATAATAGACCGGCGCGGAGGCCCCGAGCCCGATCAGCGGCGCGGTGAGGGAGAGTTCCGCGGCCGCAAACCCCCGCCGCCGGTCCAGCGCCGCCGCGGCCAGCGGCGCGCGCGCCATGCCGTCCGCCTCGAACCCGTCCTCCGCCAGCGCCGCCTCCAGCGCCAGCTCCGCCGAGCGGCGGGTCAGCGCGTCGATGGTCATCCGGGCCAGCGCCGCGCCGTCCGGCGCCGCCCGCTCGCCATTCGCGGCCTTGCGGCGCGCGAAAAGCGCCGCCGCCTTTCCCGCCGCCTCGCGGTCCCATTCGTCATGCAGGCCGAGAACATGCGCGGCGTCGGTCGGCGTGAAGGCGACCCGCCGGAGATACCCGTCCGCCAGCAGCCGCTTCAGCGCGAGCCGCCCGCGCGGCGCGAGATCAAGGGTCTCCAGCGCCGCGCCCGCGCCGATCCGGCCCATCAGATCCGCCGCACGCGCGCCCAGGCTCTCCAGCCCCGCGCGCCGCGCGCCGGGCCGCACGAAAACCCCGTCCGCCGGGTCCGCCTGCTCCCGCCGCAATTGCCGGTCGAGCGCGTCATGCGCCCCCGCCCATTCCCGCGCGAAGAGGCTGATCGGAACCGCCCGGCGCGGCCCCAGCACAAGCCGCGCCTCGAGACTGGCCTCGTCCAGCGTCACCTCGCTGTCCCCGCCGAGCCCGTGGGTGCGCATCGCCACCGCTTCGACCATGGTGCGCCAGCCGCCGACCCGCGCCCCCGCCGGATCGAGCCGCGGCCGGCCCCCCGCCAGCACCGCGATATCCGTGGTCGTGCCGCCGATATCCGCGACGATGGCGCGGGTGAGCCCGGTGAGATGCGCGGCGCCGACGAGACTCGCCGCCGGGCCGGAGAGGATCGTCTCGATCGGCCGCGCGCGGGCGATGGCGGCGCTCATCAGCGCGCCGTCGCCCTTCACCACCATCAGGGGCGCCGAGACGCCCAGGCCCGCCAGCCGCGTCTCCGCCCCCTCGATCAGCCGATCGATCATGCCGACGAGCCGGGCGTTCAACAGCGTGGTGAGCGCCCGGCGCGGCCCGCCGAGCCGGGCGGAAAGCGCGTGGCTGCATGTCGCGGGGCGGCCGGTCTCCTCCCGCACGATCTCCGCCGCCCGCGCCTCGTGCTCCGGGTTGCGCACCCCGAACACCGCCGCGACCGCGAACCCCGCGACGCGCGACGCGGCGGCGCGCGCGCCCTCGCGAAGCGCGCCCTCGTCGAGCGGCGCCGCCTCGGCGCCGTCGCTCCGGTGCCCCCCCGCGATCAGGAGCGCCGGGTCCGAGCCCAACGCCTTGGCGAGGCCCGCCCGCTGAAGATCCTCCCGTCCGAAGCCGATCATCACCAGCGCCGCCGGGTCGCCCAGCCCCTCGACCAGCGCATTGGTCGCCAGCGTGGTCGAGAGCGAGACCAGCGCGATCCGCTCCGCGCCCACCTCCGCCGCCGCCAGCGCCGCCGCCGCCGCCGCCGCGACGCCGCGCCCGAGATCCTGATGCGTGGTCAGCGCCTTCGCCTTGCCGAGAATCCGCGCCGCCGCTTCGTCATAGACCACCGCGTCAGTGAACGTGCCGCCCGTGTCCACCCCCAGAAGGATCGCCATTCCCCGCCCTCTCCGCCCGCCCGTCTCGCCTCAAGTCCGGTATACGAGCCCGAGGCGCGGGATCAATGGCCGGCCGCCGCGCCGCCCACGGGCGCTGGCGAAACCAACAGACGCGGCCGCGCCGTGTCGGAAAAGAGGCCGCTCCCATTCGCAGCCCCGACTCTGGAGCGCGGAGCCTTGAGCCGCAGCCGCGGGCGCAGACGGGAGACGAGCGCGAAACCGGACGGGTCCGTTCGCCTAATTCACTGTTTTCAAGGGATTTATTTCGGCTCTGGCTCCGGCGGTAGGATTCGAACCTACGACCAGCGGATTAACAGTCCGATGCTCTACCACTGAGCTACGCCGGATCAGAACCGTGGCAGCGCGTGTAGCAAAGGGTTGAGGCGGCGTCCAGCATGTAATCTCGCCGCACCGGCGGCGTGCGCATTTATCGTGAGCCGCGCGCCTTCGGCCCGCGAATTCATGTCGGGAGACAAGGCCCGGATGCGGACGGCGCGGCATCGGTTTTCCGGCCCGCTCCACACGCGCGCTTTACGCTCGCCGCGAAAGGCCATATTGGCTTCGCACCTTCCTGATGCGTGAAGATGGAAAGAATCGGGGCGCGCTTGACGCTGGAGACGACACACGGGAGACGAGACGGCCCGCCGCTGTTCGAGGCGCGCGGGCTGACGAAATCCTTCCCCGGCGTCACGGCGAATGACGGGGTCGCCTTCAGCGTCCGGCCGGGCGAGATCCACGCCATACTCGGTGAGAACGGCGCTGGAAAATCGACTCTGGTGAAGATGATCTATGGCGTTCTGCGCCCGGATACCGGCGATATGCGAATGGCTGGCGCGCCCTACGCCCCGATGCGGCCAAGCGAGGCGCGCGCCGCCGGCGTCGGCATGGTCTTTCAGCATTTTTCGCTGTTCGAGGCGCTGAGCGTCGCCGAGAATGTCGCGCTCGGCATGAACGACGCGCCGAAGACACGCGCGCTGAACGCCCGGATTCGCGAGATAAGCGAGGCCTACGGCCTGCCGCTCGATCCGGGCCGGCTGGTCGGAGAGCTTTCCGTGGGCGCGCGGCAGAGAATCGAGATCGTTCGCGCGCTCCTGCAGAATCCACGGCTTCTGATCATGGACGAGCCGACATCGGTTCTGTCTCCTCAGGAGATCGACCGGCTGTTCTCGACATTGCGCAAGCTCAGCGCGGAAGGCGTCGCGATCCTCTATATCAGCCACAAGCTGGACGAGATCCGCACGCTCTGCCATGGCGCGACGATCCTGAGGGGCGGCAAGGTGGCGGGAACGCGCGACCCGCGCGAGGAGACCGCGCGCAGCCTCGCCGAATTGATGATCGGACGAAGCCTCAAGCCTCCCCGGCCGGCGGATTGGAAACCCGGCGCCGCGCGCCTCACGATCGAGAAGCTGACTCTCCCCGGCGCGCCGCCCTTCGGCGTCGATCTGAAGGAGTTGAGCCTCAGCCTCCGGGCCGGCGACATCCTCGGCGTCGGCGGCGTCGCGGGGAACGGGCAGGATGAGCTTCTGGCCGCGCTTTCGGGCGAGACGAAGGCGCCGTCGGCGGCGATCCGCCTCTCCGGCGAGCCGATCGGCCATCTTGGCCCGAACGCGCGCCGCAAGCGGGGGCTCTCCGTCGCGCCGGAGGAGCGTCTCGGCCACGCCGCCGCGCCGGACATGTCCCTGACCGAAAATACCGTGCTGACCGCGCGCGCCCGCGCCGATCTGACCCGGGGCGGGTTCATCAGATACCCCGCCGCCGCCGCTTTCGCGCGGCGGGTGGTCGCGGAATACGGCGTCCGCGCCGCTGGCGTCGAGCACGCCGCGAAATCCCTTTCCGGCGGCAATCTGCAGAAATTCGTCGTCGGCCGCGAGATCGCGCAGCGGCCGGATGTGTTCATCGCCGCGCAGCCGACCTGGGGCGTCGACGCCGGCTCGGCGGAGGTCATCCATGACGCGATCCGCGCGCTGGCGCGGGCTGGGGCGGCGGTGATGGTGATCAGCCAGGACCTTGACGAGCTGACGGAGATCTCCACCCTGCTTTCGGTGATCGCGGCGGGGCGGCTCTCGTTTCCGGTGCCGGTCGCCGACCTCACCGTGGAGCAGATCGGCCTGATGATGGGCGGCGGCGCGCGGAGCGCCGAGCCGGCGGATCTCCATGTTTGAGCTTCAGGCGCGAAAGGAGGCGTCCCGCGCCATGGTCTGGCTGACGCCGGTCTTCGCGGTGGCGCTGACCATGCTCGCCGGGCTCGCGCTTTTCGCCCTTCTCGGAAAGGACCCGGTCGAAGCCGTGCGGCTGATTTTCATCCAGCCGTTTTTCGACCCGTACAGCCGCACCGAGCTTCTGGTGAAAGGAACGCCGCTGGCGCTCATCGCCATCGGGCTCAGCTTCGGATTTCGCGCCGGCGTCTGGAATATCGGGGCTGAGGGGCAGTTCATCATCGGCGCGCTCGCCGCCGGAATGGTCGCGCTCGCCTTCTACGAGACGGAAGGCGTGTGGCTTCTGCCGCTGATGGCGCTGGCGGGGGCGGCTGGCGGCGCCGCCTGGGCGCTGATCCCGGCGATCCTCCGGATTCGTTTCAACGCGAACGAGATCCTCACCTCCCTGATGCTGGTCTATGTCGCGGAGCTGCTCCTCTCCGCGCTGGTCTCCGGCCCGCTCCGCGACCCCGACGGATTCAATTTCCCGGAAAGCCGGATGTTCCATGACAGCGCGACGTTGCCGCTCCTCATCACGGGCAGCCGCGCCCATGTCGGCGCGCTGGTCGCGCTTGGCGTGGCGGCGCTCGGTTACATCCTGCTGCAGCGGCACGTCTTCGGCTTTCAGATCAAGCTCTTCGGTCAGGCGCCGCGCGCGGCGCGCTTCGCCGGCTTCCGCGAAGGGCGGCTGGTCGCCGCCTGCCTCGGCCTCTCCGGCGCGCTGGCCGGGCTCGCCGGGATGTTCGACGCCGCCGGGCCGGTCGGCCAGCTGGTTCCGGGGTTGCCGTCCGGCTACGGGTTCACCGCCATCATCGTCGCGTTTCTCGGCCGCCTCCATCCCATCGGCGTCGTCCTCGCCAGCGGCGTGATGGCGCTCACCTATATCGGCGGCGAATCCGCGCAGATCGCGATGAACCTGCCGGCGGCGGCGATCAGCGTCTTTCAGGGAATGCTGCTCTTTTTCCTTCTCGGCGTGGATATCCTCGTGAATTTCAGAATCCGGCGCAGGGGGGCGGCGTGATGGACCTGTCCGCCCTGAGCCCGGTCGAGATCATGATGAGCCTGATCGTCGCCGCGACGCCCCTGCTTTTCGCCGCGATCGGCGAGCTGGTCGTGGAGAAATCCGGCGTTCTCAACCTCGGCGTCGAGGGGATGATGATCGTCGGCGCGATCGGCGGATTCGCCGCCGCAGACGCCACCGGATCGTTCATCCTGGCGGTCGTCGCCGGGGCCGCGGCCGGGGCGGCGCTGGCGCTGATCTTCGCGCTGATGACCCAATATCTCATGTCCAATCAGGTCGCGACGGGACTGGCGCTCACCTTGTTCGGGCTCGGCATCGCGGCGCTGCTCGGGCAGGGCTACGCGGGGAAGACGCTCGCGGTTTCGGTCCGGCTGGAGGCGCCTGGCCTCACCGACCTTCCGGTGGTCGGGCGGCTGATTTTCGGGCAGGACCCGCTGGTCTACGCGTCGCTCGCGATGGTTTTCGCGGTCTGGTGGTTTCTGAACCGGTCCCGGGCGGGGCTCATCCTTCGCGCGGTCGGCGAGAATCACGACGCGGCGCACGCCATAGGCCACGCCGTGCGCCGGATCCGCGTCGCTGCGATCCTGTTCGGCGGCGCGATGGCCGGCGTCGGCGGCGCCTATCTCGCGGTGGTGCAGACGCCGCTCTGGGCCGAGGGCATGACGGTCGGGCGTGGCTGGATCGCGCTCGCCATCGTCGTTTTCGCGGCGTGGCGGCCCTGGCGCGCGCTGCTCGGGGCCTATCTTTTCGGCGGGGTGACGATCATCCAGTTGAATTTGCAGGCTCTCGGCATTCCGGTCGAAAGCCAGTACTTGTCGATGGCGCCATATCTGGTCACCATCGTGGTTCTGGTCGTGATATCTGCAGACGGAGCGCGGGCGCGCCTGAACGCGCCGGCCTGCCTCGGAAAATCGTTCTTTGCGACATCCTGATCCGAAGGGGGAGACGGGGTGCGCCACAGGGAGGAGAGTGGAATGAAACTGATGAAGATCATACAGGCGCTGGCGGGGGCGGCGGCGCTCGCGGCGTTCGGAACCGGCGCGTCGGCGCAGGACCCGCTGAAGGTCGGCTTCGTCTATGTCGGGCCGACCGGCGATTTCGGCTACACCCATGAACACGACGTCGCCCGCAAGGCGATGGAGGCGCATTTCGACGGCAAGGTCGAGACGACCTATGTCGAGAGCGTGAAGGAGGGCCCGGATGCGGAACGCGTGATCCGGCAGCTCGCGCAGTCGGGCCACGACCTGATCTTCACCACGTCCTTCGGCTTCATGAACCCGACGGTGAAGGTCGCCAAGCAGTTCCAGGATGTGAAATTCGAGCACGCCACCGGCTTCAAGCGCGCCGACAACATCTCCACCTATTCGGCCCGTTTCTACGAGGGGCGTTACGTCATCGGCCTGATCGCCGGCAAGATGACCAAGACCAACACGATCGGCTACATCGCCTCATTCCCGATTCCGGAGGTGGTGCGCGGCATCAACGCCGCCTATCTCGCCGCCAAGTCGGTCAATCCGGATGTCAAATTCAAGATCGTCTGGGCCAACACCTGGATCGATCCGGGCAAGGAGGCGAACGCCGCCAACACGCTGATCGAACAGGGCGCGGACATCATCATGCAGCACACCGACAGCGCCGCGCCGATGACCATCGCGGAAGAGAAGGGGATCAAGGCGTTCGGCCAGGCCTCGGACATGTCCGAATTCGGCCCGAACGCGCAGCTCACCGCGATCATCGACCGCTGGGCGCCCTATTACATCTCGCGGACGCAGGCGGTCCTGGACGGAACCTGGGAGAGCCAGGACACCTGGGACGGCTTCGCCCAGGGCATGGTCGCCCTCGCGCCTTACAACAAGGAGATGCCGAAGGAGGTGGTCGCGCTCGCCGAATACGCGAGGCTCGGCATCCAGCTTGGCAAGATTCGCCCCTTCACCGGCCCGATCAACAAACAGGACGGAACGCCCTGGCTCGCGGAAGGCCAGACCGCGACCGATGAGGAGCTTCTCGGCATGAACTTCTATGTCGAGGGGATCGAGGGCGCCCTGCCGAATTGAGGCGGGCGCGCCTTCCGAAAGACCCGGGCGCCGGCGTCCGGGCCTTTCGGATTGATCCCATCGTCCGCCACGCTTAAACCCTGAATGACGCAAGGGAGGATCGGATGCCGGAAAGCGACCCGCAGGTTCTGGTCAGCACAGCTTGGCTCGCGGACCATCTGAACGCGCCTGATGTGAAGATTCTGGACGGAACCTTGCGATTGCCGGGGCAGGGGGGAGATCCGCGCGCCGATTACGAAGCCGCGCATATCCCCGAGGCGCGCTTTTTCGATATCGACGAGATCTCCGATCAAAGCTCGCCCCTTCCGCATATGCTGCCGCCGGTGGAGAAATTCGTCGCCCGCGTCCGCGCGATGGGGATCGGGGACGGTCACCGCGTCATCGTCTACGATCAGGACGGGCTGTTTTCCGCCGCGCGGGTCTGGTGGATGTTCCGCGTCTTCGGGCACTCGGACGTTCTGGTGCTGGATGGCGGGTTGAAAAAATGGCTGGCGGAGGGGCGGCCGGTGGACGACATGCCGCCGCCGCCGCGTGAACGCCACTTCACCGGCCGAAAGGACGCCTCTCTCGTCCGCGACGTGACGCAGGTCGCCGCGGCCCTGAAGCTGGACGAGGCGCAAGTGCTCGACGCGCGCGCCCCCGGCCGGTTCCGCGGCGACGAGCCCGAACCCCGCGCGGGCCTCCGCGCCGGGCACATGCCGGGCGCGAAGAATCTTCATTACGCGGCCCTTCTCAATCCTGACTCGACCATGAAGTCGGTCGAGGAGACGCGCGCGCTTTTCGAGGCGGCGGGCGTCGATCTCGCCCGTCCGGTGATCACCACCTGCGGCTCCGGCGTCACGGCCGCGATTCTCTCGCTCGCCCTCGCCCGGCTCGGCCATCGGAAGACCGCGCTTTATGACGGCTCCTGGTCGGAATGGGGCGCCTATCAGGACCTGCCGGTCGCGCGGGGATGAGCGCCAGGGAGCAACGCTGGCTGGACTACACGGTCACCTATCTCGAGATGCGCGCGCCGCCCCAGGGGCCGCAGCCGCCGGCGCCCTCGCTCCACGGGCTCGCGCTGATCCGCGCTGAGGATCCGCCGCCGCGCTGGTTTCTCCATCTCTACGACAGCGTCGGCGCCGAGTTCGAATGGACGGACTGGCGGCGACGGCCGGAGGCGGACCTCCGCGCCTTCATCTCCGACCCCGACGTCGCGCTCTTCACCATGATGCTCAAGGGCTGGTCGGCCGGATTTTTCATGCTCGACTGGCGGCGGGCCGGCGTCTGCGAGCTTTCCTATTTCGGCCTCGCGCCGGAGGCGCGCGGCCTCGGGCTCGGCCGCTGGCTTCTGGCGGAGGCGCTCCGCGCCGGATGGGAGCGGGAAGGCGTGCGCCGGATGACGGTGGAGACCTGCTCGCTCGACAGCCCCCGCGCGCTGCCGCTCTATCAGCGTATGGGGTTCGCGCCGGTCCGGCGTGAGAAAAAGCGAAGACTCGCCAGCGCGGGTTAGGCCCTTCGCCAACGCCGCCGCGCCGTCTCCGACGGCCAGATTGCAAAGGCGCGCGCCATCCGGTTATCTGGCCCGCAGAAGACCGGCGTCGCCGAGGCCGCCGCCCCAGCATCAGGCGCGCGCATCGTGTTCAGGCAGGGGTTTCAGTGCCCGACTCCCTCGACCAGTCGCCGCCATCGCTCCAATCGTTCGGGACCCGGGTTTTCTGGGCGCGGGCCCTCCTCGCCCTGCCGGAGGCCGCCGTCTTCGCCAGCGTTCCGGCGCCGGGGACTTGGGCGGCGAGCGCCGACGAACTGCGCGCCTGTCGCGCCGCGCGGCGCCGATGCTGACCGAAATCCTGAACGCCCTCGCGCGGCGGGTGATCGAGCGGCGTCCGAAGATGTCCGCTTTCATGGCGGCGCGTCTCGACACCGCGCAGTTTGCGGGTCTTCCCTCGACTCTCCTCGCGGGGCTCTTTCTCTGCGTCCTCGGGCTCTATCTCCATTCGGTTCACGCCTTTCTGAGCGCGCCCGGCGTCACATCCGCCGACATGCGCATCGCCAATCTGCTCTACGCGCTTCGGGACGAACGGCTCATCGCGGTCTTTGAATGGATCACGTCTCTGGGCGCGTGGGAGGTCGTCGTCGCGATGCTGGCGGGCGCGGCCGCCGCGCTCCGACTTCTGCGCCGCGATCGCCTCGCCATCGGGCTCTGGCTCGTCGCGGCGGGGAACCAGCTCTCCGTGACGCTTCTCAAGGGCTTCTTCGCCCGGCCGCGCTCCACGCTCGGCTACCTCGCCGAGACGTCGGGCAGCTTTCCGAGCGGGCATGCGGCGGCCGCCGTCGCGATCTGGGGAATGCTGTTCTACGCCGCGTGGCGGGCGCGGCTGGCGCCGGCCGCCCTAGCGGGGCTGGCGGCGATCACGATGGCCCTCCTGATTGGCGTCAGCCGTATCTATCTGATCGAACACTACATCTCGGACGTGCTCAACGGCTACCTTGTCGGGGGCATGTGGTTGATCGCCGGAATCGCATTTTGCGAATGGCGGCGGACAACCATACACGTCGGAGTCCCACGCCGACGGCGCCTTGCGGCGCTCGGCGTCCTCTCGCTGACAATCACCGTCGCGCTCTATCTGGCGTCGACCCATTCGCGGCCGTTGAACGCGGGCGCGGCGGCTCCGGCGATCACAGTCAGCGGCCCGATGGCCATCTTCACGTCGGAGGCGGCGCCAACGGCCACCGAGACGCTGACCGGCGATCCACGCGAACCGATCGGTCTTGTCGTCGCCGCGCCGGATGCGCAGGCCATCAGCGCCGCCATGCAGGGCGCGGGCTGGATTCCCGCGCCAAAACTCGGGCTCGGCGTTTTGTCCCGCGCCTTCTGGGCCGAATGGACCGGCGCGCCGCCGCCAGGACCGCGCGTCATTCCGACGTTCTGGAACGACCGCCCCAGCGAGCTTGGGTTCACGGCCCCGGACGGCGGGGCCGGCGGCGGCCCGCCGCTTCACGCCCGGTTCTGGCGGACCGGCTATCGGACGGAAGGCATGCCCGTCTTCGTCGGGTCGCTGACATCCGAAGGCCCGGTCGGGCGGGCCATCGGCGCAAGACGCGCGGCGCTATTGTCCGCATTGAGACCATCGGGCCTCATCGCCCTGCCGGTTCAACAGCGCCCGCCCCGCCCCCGGCCAGCGTCGAAGGGCGGTCTCGACCGTTCGCCGTGACGCGAGAAGCCACGAAATCAACCGGCGCGCCTTGCGGGGGCCACCGAAACATATGCGACAAAACGCTTTGCGCCGCGTCGGGCGTCGCTGGCGTTTCGGGTGTAGGTTCAGGGCGTGGCGGGCGCACCCGCCTGCGGATTCACGACCATCCCGATCCGAAAGGCCCACCGATGGACTCCGTCTTCGACCGCTACGCGCGCCGCGCCGTTCCGCGCTACACCAGCTATCCGGCGGCGCCGCACTTCCGGAAGGATTTCCCCGAAGCAACCTATCGCGACTGGCTCGCGCGGCTGGCCCCCGCAGACCCCGTTTCGCTGTACCTGCATGTCCCGTTCTGCCGAAAGATGTGCTGGTATTGCGGCTGCAACATGAAGCTGGCCGCCCGGTATGAACCGGTGGGCGAATACGCGGACGTGCTGCGAAGGGAAGCGGCGTTGACCGCCGAGGCGCTTCCCGGGCGGATGACGGTGGGGCATCTGCACTGGGGCGGCGGCACGCCCACGGCGCTCGATCCTGACGATCTGGCGCGGGTCATGGACGAGATTTACACACGGTGGACGTTCGCGGCGGATGCGGAAATCGCCATCGAGAGCGACCCGCGCACGCTGACCGCCGAGATGGCCGCCCGGATCGGCGCGCTGGGCTTCACCCGCGCCAGCTTCGGCGTGCAGGAGTTCGATCCGATCGTTCAGGACGCGGTCAATCGCGTGCAGCCCCCGGACATGGTGCGAAGATCAGTGGATCAGTTGCGCGCCGGAGGCGTCGCGGGCGTGAACTTCGATCTGATCTACGGCTTGCCGCACCAGACAGTGGAGAGCCTGGTGAACACCGTGCGCATATGCGCGACGATGCGGCCGGATCGCGTGGCGCTGTTCGGATACGCGCACGTTCCCTGGATCGCCAAGAATCAACGCATGATCGACGAGACCGTCCTGCCGGGCCCGGCCGCGCGCGCCGCCCAGGCCGAGGCGGCGGCGGCCGCGCTTGTGGCGGAGGGATATGTCGCGATCGGTCTGGACCATTTCGCGCTGCCTGAGGATTCACTCGCGATTGCGGCGCGGACCGGGACGCTGCGCCGAAATTTCCAAGGATACACGGCCGATCGCGCAACCACGCTGATCGGCATGGGCGTCACGTCGATCGGGCGCACGCCATCGGGCTACGCGCAGAATATCGCCGAAACCGGCGCGTGGGGGCGCGCGGTGACGCGGGGGAGCCTGCCGGTGGCCAAGGGCCTGACGCTCAGCGACGACGACAGATTGCGCGCCGACGTGATCGAGCGGCTGATGTGCGCCGGCGAGGTCGACACCGCCGCCATCGGCCGGGCCCATGGCGCCCCGGACGGATGGGCGGCGGCCCCCCTCGCCGCGCTCGGGGAAATGGAGGCCGACGGCCTCGCCGTGCTGTCTGGGGGGCGGGTGCGCATGACGGCGCGGGGCCGACCGCTGGTGCGCGTGGCCGCCGCGGCCTTCGACGCTTATCTGCCCGCCGGCGCGGCGCGTCACTCCGTTGCGGTCTGAACCGGGTGTCGACGCCGCGGGCGGACGCAGGGCCTTGGCGCTGAAAGTGACGGCGGGGGCGGTAGGCGGCGCGCTCATCCCGGTCATGCGCAGCCCCGCGCCCGCCTGTCTCGACAGGGTCGCGCCACGATCCCGCGCATGAACCGCTCCTTTCGGGTCGGCTCGGGAGCCGGATTCCCCCCCCCCAGCCGAAAAATGGCGTTTGACGGCCCGTTTTTATCACTGTCATGATGCGCTTCGGAATGGAGCCCATGCGCGCCGCTGGAATCAGAGGACCGGAGCGCGCTCGAACACCCGGATAACGGGAGGGCGCGACGAGACTCTTCTGACAGCGTTCGTCGTGGATTTCATGCCCACATCAAACTTGAATACGATCAATACGAAAACGACACAGCCGGCTCGACATCAGATATACCCTTAATAAGGATCAATTCGTGAAGCACACCGCGCTATTTACAGCCATTTTATTTACAGCAGGCCTTGCATCAGAGGCTATGGCGCAATCGACCGACGCCGCCAAACTGTCCAAGCAATTGTCGAATCCGCTCGCCAGCCTGATCAGCGTGCCGATCAAACTGGACTACAATTCAGGATTTGGAGCCGATAACGGCGACCAGACGGTGATGACCGTCCAACCTGTCATCCCGTTTTCGATCAGCGAAAACTGGAACGTGATTTCCAGAACCATCGCGCCGATCGTCTTTCAGGACGACATCGTTCCCGGGGCCGGCCACCAGAGCGGCTTTGGAAATATCACCCAAAGCCTGTTCTTCTCCCCCAAGGCCCCGACCGCAGGCGGTGTGATCTGGGGCGTCGGGCCGATATTCCAGATCCCCACGGCGGCGGAGCGTATCGCTCCGTCGGATTGGGGCGTCGGGGTCACCGGCGTCGTGCTCAAACAGACGGGTGGACTGACGTTTGGCGGGCTGGCCAGTCATCTCGAATCGGCGTCCGGCGGCGGCTTCGGGGATCAGTTCGAGGCCACCTACATGCAGCCCTTCATCAGCTACAGCACGCCGGAAGCCACGTCGTTCACGCTGAACGCCGAGGCGACCTATGAGTGGAACGCGAAGGAATGGTCCGTGCCGATCAATGTCCTGGTGGGTCAGGTCTTCAAGATCGGTGGTCAACATGTCCAGTTGAGCGCCGGCGCCCGATATTGGGCGGAATCGCCAGCCGGCGGCGCGGACGATTTCGGCCTGAGGTTTCAGATGACGTTTCTATTGCCGAAGTGACATGGACAGCCCCAGCAAAGCGGCGGCGCGCCAGGAAAAGGGATGGCCTGATCCGGTTGGTTTGACTTGAATTCAAGCGCCCACGTCCCGCATCAGGTTCCTTCACCGCGCGGACCGGCGTGCGCAGGCCTTTCGTTCGGTGTAGGACGCTCCGCGGCGGAGGAAAAGGGACGCGACGTGATTGAGGCATCGACGTTGACTGCGGTGATCGCAGGCCCTCCACGCCGTGACGTCTCGTCAAGGATGCCGCTGCGCGCCCTGCTCGCCATCGCCTCATGGGCGCTGCTTTCCTGCGCGACCTTCGCTCAGGAGGCTCCGTCGGAGCCGGGGTCCGCGCCGGAGTCGGCGTCGGAGTCGGCGAGCGAGCCCGGATTCAGGAATGGATCCTTTGTCCTCGCCCCGGTCCCGTTCCATAATCCGGCGCTCGATTCCGGATTGGCGCTCGGCGGCGCGTATCTTTTCGAGAGCGACGCCGAATCCGATACGTCGGCCGTCGGCGCCGGGGGCTTCAGGTCCTTGAACGGCAGCAGGGGGCTGGCCGCCGGGTTCAATCTGAATCTCGATTCAAACCGATGGAAGACCACGTTTCTGCTGGGCGATCTGGATCTGAATTACGACCTGTTTGTCGGAGGGGTCCCCGTTCCACTCAATCAATCCGCCAGGGGCGTGTCGGCGAAAGTTCTGTATGGGGTTGCGCCGGATCTGTGGTTCGGCGCGGCGCTCGCTTATGCGAAATCAACGATCCAGGGTGACGGCGGCGCGATCCTGCCGCCGTCTCTCACGCCGGATATCGATCTGGAGCTGCTGAAGGCCAGCCTGAATGGCGAATTCGACCGGCGCGACGACTCCTTTTACCCCACATCCGGACTTCTCGCCTCCGGAGATCTTTCCTTCGGCGCCATCCCCGACGGAATATTCCACGGGTATGGGCGAAATTACGTCAAGGGCGTCGCCAAGATATCCCGGTATTCAACGGTCTTCGGCGATGGCGTTTTCGCCTGGCAGGCGGTGGGGTGCGCCGTCTCGGATGAAGCTCCGTTTTTTGACGCCTGCGCGCTCGGCGGGACGGACAGCCTCCGCGGCTTTTCACCCACGGAATTTCTGGATGACGCGCTCTTTTCGGCGCAGGCGGAATACCGTGGCAGGATCAACCGTCGATTTGGCTATGTGGCCTTTGTCGGCGCCGGGTCCGTCGATGATGATTTCGTCAATGCGCTGACGTCTGATTACATGGTGGCTGGCGGGATTGGCGCCCGCATCCGGCTTTCAAGCCAGTTTCCGCTGGATTACGCCGTCGACGTTTCGCTCAATCAGATGGGCGAAAGAATCCTCTATATTTCCGTGGGTCAGAATTTCTGATCCGCATGGGCCGCCTGGGCGCCGGAAGCTCCTTCACGATCTCCATCACGACGCTTCCTTCCGGTCCATCAGCATGACCTCGCGCAAACAAAACGAGGCGCGAGCCATGATGGCGAGCCGATGACGCCGGGCGGCTTTGCGCATGAAAGCGCAGGGCGATACGAAAAGGCCCCCGAAGGGGCCTTTCCATTCTTTCGTCGACTGAAAGACGCGATCAGCTCTTCTTCTCGTAGATGGGCATCGCGTCGAGCTCTTCGCGGGTCTTGCTGACGATGACGCGAAGATCGTCGCCGCCCTCCATCTGCATCACCTTCACGTCGTCGAACGGCAGGAGCACCGCCTTCTCGCCCATGCCGAGAAATCCGCCCACGTCGACGATGACGTCCTTGATCCTGCCGTCATTGTTGACGATGAGATCGTCGATCTCGCCGACATTCTGGTCATCGGCGCTATAGGCCGCCGCGCTCCTCAACTCCTCCACCGTCACCGTCGTCATGTCGGCGTCGACCCATCTCGCCTGTTTTACGGCGGGAGCGTCCGCGGCGGAGGCGACCGCAGCGCCGCCGACGGCGCCGCCTGCGGCCGCACCGGCCGCCGCGCCCACCGCGGCGCCTTTGACTCCGTCCTTGGTCGCGGCGTCATCGGTCGTCATGCGCGCGGCGGAGCTCTCCGTCCCGGTCGCCGCGGTCTTGTCATATTCAGGGAGCGCCTCCAGCTCCTCGCGGGTCAGCGCGGAGACGACGAAAACATCATCCTGATCGTCAGCGTCCTGGATGAAGCGGAGCGTATCCATGTCCACCGCGACAGTGTGTTCGCCCATCCCGAGGAAGCCGCCGACATCGACGAGCACGGCCTCGACGCCGCCATCCTTGGACAGGACCACATCGTCGACTTCGCCGATATCCTCCCATTCGGCGTCAGCGTCGGCCATCGCCTCTTCGGTCGTGGTCTGACCGACATAGACCGTCCGGCCGACGAGATCGGTCGCCGTGATCTCGCCGCCGCCGATCACCGTCATGGCGGCCGCGTTCGACTCTGTGGCGGAGCCGGTCTGTGCGACGGCCGGCGCGAAGGCGGGCGCGCTCAGCAGACCAACGAGGGCGGTGGTTGCGAGTATGCGTTTCATATCGCTTTCCTTTCAAAAACCAGAGGCGGCCCGGCGCCGCCGTCCTGGGTGGTGGAACGGGGCGCGCCGGTGCTGGTTCCTGTTTCTCCGCAAGGATATTTTTCGCTCGCCCAGGAACGAATTCGGTCGAAACACGTTCGAAATTTTCGCGCGCAGCGGGCCTCACCCACTGGCGCCTCGACTCCGCTTCGCCCATAAATTCCCGATGATCCGCGACGTTTCCGCCTCCGCCCTGTTCATGGGCGCCCTCGCCGCCTTCGTCGGATTCGCATCCTCTTTCGCCGTTGTGCTGCAGGGTCTCCGCGCCGCCGGCGCGACCGAGGCCGAGGCGGCGTCGGGGCTGATGGCGCTTTCGGTGGCGATGGGGGTCGCGACGATCCTGCTTTGCGCGAAGACCCGGGTCCCGATCTCGATCGTCTGGTCGACGCCGGGCGCCGCGCTCCTCGCGACCACCGGCGCGCTCCCCGGCGGATTCGCCGAAGCCGTGGGCGCGTTTCTGATCTGCGGACTTCTTCTGGCGGCGACGGGGCTCTTCCGGCCGCTCGCGCGCCTGATCGAACGGATTCCCGCATCCCTCGCCTCGGCGCTTCTCGCCGGGGTTCTGCTCACGCTCTGCCTCGCGCCGTTTCAGGCCGTCGCCTTCAACCCGGCCTGGGGCGCGGCGATCCTCGTCGGCTGGGCGGTCGGCGGGCGGATCGGCCGGGTCTGGTCCGCGCCCGGCGCTCTGGCGGGGTTCGTTCTGGTTGTGATCTTCGGCGTGCGCCCGGAGGCGGGCGCCTTCGCCGCGGTCGGGGCCGCCGCGATCCAGTCGCCGGTTTTCACCGCGCCCGTCTTCACGTTCGCCGGCCTGATCGGCGTCGCGCTGCCGCTCTATGTCGTCACCATGGCGGGGCAGAACCTGCCGGGGGCGGGCGTCCTGAAGGCGCACGACTACCCCGCGCATGTTCCGCTGACTCTGTCCGTTTCGGGGCTCGCCACCGCGCTCGCGGCGCCTTTCGGCGCCCACGCCTTCAATTACGCCGCGATCACAGCGGCGATGTGCATGGGGGAGGAAGCGCACCCCGACCGCGCGCGGCGCTACTGGGCGGCCATCGTCTCCGGCGCATGTTATATCGGTCTTGGCGTCTTCGCAGGGTTCGCCACCGGCTTCGTCACGCTGGCGCCGACGATCCTGATCGAGGCTGTCGCGGGGCTCGCGCTGCTCACCGCGTTCGCCGGCGCGGCCTACGCCGCGTTCGCCGACCCGGAGGACCGCGAGGCCTCGGCGACAACCCTGCTCGCGACCGCCTCCGGGCTCAGCATCTACGGCGTCTCCGGCGCGTTCTGGGGTCTCCTCGCCGGCGCGGCGATCCACGGGCTGAAGCGGTGGCGGAGATGACGGTGTTTCGCGCGCCGACCCCCGCCGACGCCGCCGCGCTGGCCGCGCTCGCCGAGGACCTGCACCGCGCCGAGGGGGACCCGACCGGGAATTTCACCGCCGAAAAGGCGCTGAGGGACGTGATCGCGCCCGGCGCGCCGCTCTCGGCGCTGGTCGCGGAGGAGGCCGGGGCGCTCATCGGGTTCGCGTTCTGGCATGTCGCCTATGAAAGCGCCTATGCGATGCGCGGCGGCTATATCAGCGATTTCCACGTCGTCGCGGCGAAACGCGGCTCCGGCCTCGCCGGGACGCTGCTCCGCGCCGTCGCGCGGGCGGTCAAGGCCGAAGGCGGCGAGTTCATCTGGCTCACCGCCCATCGGACCAACGCGCGCGCGCGGGCTTTCTATCGCAAGCACATGGTCGAGGAGCCCGACCATGTGGTGCTCGAGTTCGCGGCGTGGGACCGGTTCGAGGCGCTGCTGAAATAGGCGCCCCCGCGCGCGCCTACATGTTCGGGTAGTTCGGCCCGTCGCCGCCCTGCGGCGTCCGCCATTCGATGTTCTGGCTCGGATCCTTGATATCGCAGGTCTTGCAGTGGACGCAGTTCTGCGCGTTGATCTGGAATCTCGGGCCGGAGCCGTCCTCGCTCTCGATCACCTCATAGACCCCGGCCGGGCAATAGCGCTGCGCGGGTTCGGCGAATTTCGGGAGATTCACGCCGATCGGGATCGACGGGTCCACCAGATGCAGATGGCAGGGCTGGTTCTCCTCGTGGTTCGTGCCGGAGAAGGCGACATTGGTCAGCCTGTCGAAGCTGAGCTTTCCATCCGGTTTCGGATAGTCGATCGGCTTGTGCTTCGCCGCCTCCTCCGTCGCGGCGGCGTCGGTTCCGCCATGGCGAAGCGTCCCGAACACGTTCAGCCCGAAGAGGTTCGCCGTCCACATGTCCAGCCCGCCGCCGACCAGCGACGCGACCAGCCCGAATTTCGACCAGAGCGGCTTCACGTTCCGGACCCGTTTCAGATCCTTCGCGATCGGGCCGCTGCGGACGTCGGCCTCATATTCGGTCAGCTCATCGGATGCGCGCCCGGCGCCGATCGCGGCGAAAGCCGCCTCCGCCGCCGCCTTGCCGGACAGCATGGCGTTATGGTTGCCCTTGATGCGCGGCACGTTGACCATCCCCGCCGCGCAGCCGAGAAGCGCCCCGCCCGGGAAGACCAGCTTCGGCAGCGACTGCCAGCCGCCCTCGCTGATCGCGCGGGCGCCGTAGGCGGTGCGTTTGCCGCCCTCCAGAACCCGCGCGATCATCGCGTGATGCTTGAAGCGCTGAAACTCCATATACGGGAAGAGATACGGGTTCTTGTAATTCAGGTGGACGACGAAGCCGACGAGAACCTGATTATCGTCCATATGATACATGAAGGAGCCGCCGCCGGCGGCGCCGCCAAGCGGCCAGCCCATCGTGTGCGTGACCTGCCCCGGGCGGTGATGCTCAGGCTTCACCTCCCAGATCTCCTTCATGCCGAGCCCGTATTTCTGCGGCTCGTGGCCATTGGAGAGGCCGAATTTCGAGATCACCTGCTTCGAGAGCGAGCCATGCACGCCCTCCGCCAGCATCACGTATTTCCCGAGCAGCTCCATGCCCGGCTCGTAGCTGTCGCCCTTGGTTCCGTCCTTCTCGATGCCGAACTCGCCCGCGACGACGCCCCTCACTTCTCCCGCCTCGCCATAGACGAGCGCGGAGCACGCCATCCCCGGGAAAACCTCCACGCCCAGCTCTTCGGCGTGTTCCGCCATCCAGCGGCAGACATTGCCCATCGAGACGACGAAATTGCCGTGATTGCTCATCAGCGGCGGCATCGGAAAGTTCGGCACGCGGAATCCGCCGGCTTCGCCAAGGATATAGAACCGGTCTTCGGTCACCGGCACGTTCAGCGGCGCGCCGCGCTCCTTCCAGTCGGGGATCAGCGCGTCGAGGCCGGTCGGGTCCAGCACCGCGCCGGAAAGGGTGTGCGCGCCGACCTCGGACCCCTTCTCCAGAACCACGACGGAGATATCGTCGCCGCCAAGTTGCTTCAGACGGATCGCCGCCGCGAGGCCAGCGGGCCCTGCGCCGACGATGACAACGTCATATTCCATCGATTCGCGGCTGATCTCGCTCATTGAATGCGCCCCTTGGTCACTTTTGCGGCTTCAGGTCAGGTGTTTGTTCTAGGTTCCGGGGCGGGTATGGGTCAATCACGGCGTGGGGCGCGCTCCACCAATGCGGCCTTATGTCGGCGCTCACCGGAAGCGCGCGATTCCGCCTTTCACCCGCCTGTAAACGCGGAGAGCCGTTGAAGGCGTCTCCGGCGCCGCCTTCGCCGCCGCCGCCATCTCCATCGCGGACACCGCGCAGTCCACGAGCCGAGGGTCGATGGTCGCGTCGCGCGCGGCGCCCGCCTCCTCCCGGTCCAGATCGGCGCGCCACCGCTCCGCCATCGGCGCGCAGCCGTGCGCCGCCAGAAAGCCCGATGACGCCGTCTCGAATTTCCGGATCAGGGCCCGGCGCGTCGCGAAAGACAGCAGCGAGCCGCCGCTTTCGGCGCCAAGCTCGGAGGATTCCCGGAGAAACACGCCGAGCGCGCGCATCTTCTGGCCGCGCGGCAGCGTCGAGCAGGCGATGGCGCGCGCGACGATCGTCTGCGCCGCGCCGGGCGATGCGTAGGTCGCGCCGCCGTCGACATCGGCGCCGGCGGGCGGCGTCAGCCCAAGCTCCCGATAAAACGCCGCGGCGAGGCCGCTCTCGCGCGCCGCGTCATAGGGGATCAGCCGAAGATCTCCGCGCGCGATCTCCGTCCAGCCGCCGAGGAGCGCTTCGAGATCCGTCAGCGAGGGCGCCGTCTCGAATGCGAACTGCTCGGGGCTCCGCCGCGCCCAATGCTTGGCGAGAAAGACGAGCTCCCGGTAATATCGGTCGATATAGGCGTCCGGCCGCCGGATCACCGCGAGGACCGACACTTTCGAGAAGAGCGTGGCCGCCTCGCGGGCCGCGGCGAAAAAGCCCGCGCGCTCATTGTTCTCGCCCAGAGGGAAGCTCAGGTTCTCGCTGCTGACGATCACCCGCCCGCAGCCGGACGCCGCGCATTCCGCCCGAAGCGCCGCGAAAGGAGAGAGATCGCCGCGCCGAAGCGCGGCGTAAAGCCCGACATGGCCCGGCGTCGCGTCGCCGCGCGGATTGTCGCGCACGCGCGCCAGAAACCCGGTTTCCGGGAAAAGGACGCCTTCGCCGCGAAGCCTCTCCCGGTCGCGCTCCAACGCGCGCTGGATATGGGTGGTGCCAGTCTTGTGGAGCCCGACATGCAGGACAAGCTCCGCCGCCAGCGGGGCCGGCTTCGGCGCCGCCCAGTAGTCCGGGGCGATGTCGAGCGATTTTCGCCACCTGTGCAGATCGGCCCAGCGGCCGGCCTGCGTCGCCGCGAACGTCTCGGCGAACATGGCCCGCGTGACCGGACGGCGGCCGCGCAGAGCCTTGCCGACGCGCGAGAACGGGATCGAGATCCGGTCCGCGAAGATCCGGCGGGAAAACCGCACATCCTGAAAGGCGGCCTGCAGCCGCGCCCGCGCCCCGTCGAGCTCAGGCGTCTCCGCCGGATCGCGCGCATAGAGGTTCACGTCCCAGATCAGCCGGTCGATCGAATGGGCCGCCTCGCGCAGCAGGAACATCGCATCGCCGCCCGCGGCGACATGCGCCTTCGCCAGCGCCATGCATTTCACCACAAGCTCGCATTGCAGCGCGACGCTTTCGAGCCGCTTCGCGCTCGTGGTGATCGAGCCCATGCGCCGCCGCCAGATCCGCGCCGGCGCGCTGGTGAAACTGATCGTCTCCGCCTTCGTCACCGCCTCCAGCACGAACAGGCGGTCCTCATACATGCGTTGCGCCTCATCGAAGCGCACCGCCCGGTCGCGGAGGAACTCCCGGCGATAGAGCGAACACCAGGAGGAGACGATATACTGCGCCTCCGGCGCGCGCTTCAGAGTCGTGTTCACGACATCGCGGGAAAACAGGAGCGCATCACGGCGGAGAAGCCTCGGATGCGTCTGATCGACCTGCAGGATCATCGTCGGCGCATGGGTGATGTCAGAGCCCGCCGCCGCCGCCCGGCTCAGGTTCGCCGCCAGCCCGCCCTCGATGAAGACGTCATCCGCGTCGAGAAACGCGATGAACGCCTTCGTCGCCAGATCCATGCCGGTGTTCCGCGCCGCCGAAAGCCCGCGATTGACGGCGTGGCGCGCCACACGGATCGAGTGGCGGGCCGAGACGTCGGCGAGGAAGGCGTCGCTCTCCTCGCCCGGGTTGTCGTTGACGACGATGATCTCCAGATCGTCGATCGGCTGGCGCCGCGCCGAGCGGAGCGCGTCCTCGAGATAGGCTTCATCCCTGTAGAACGGGATCACCACCGAAACGGAGGAGGGGTGCGCGCCCGGAGGCGTCTTCTCTGACATTCTGGATCAAGAGCTCCGGGCTGAGGGCCGGGACCGGTTGCCATGGGAGCCCGCGCCGCGTCAAGCGCGGCGCGGGCGGTCGATGTTCAGGCGGCCTGCGCCGCGCCGAAGCGCCCATAGAAGCTCTCGCCCCGATCCGCGATTTCGCGCAGAAGCTTCGGCGCGTTGAACCGCGGCCCGTGCTTTTGCGCGAGGGCGTCGCAGATCCGAACAACCTCCTTGGCTCCAAGCATGTCGATCCAGGAGAACGGCCCGCCGGACCACGGCGCGAACCCCCAGCCGAGAATCGCGCCGACATCGCCCTCGCGGATATCCTCGAGCACGCCTTCCTCCAACGCCTTCACCGCCTCCAGAGCCTGCGAGAGCATCAGCCGATGCTTGACCTCGGTCACATCCGGCTGAACCTCCGCGCGCGGAAACCGCTCCTGCACGCCGCGCCAGAGCCCGGTGCGTTTGCCGGCTTCGTCATAGTCGTAATAGCCCGCCTTCGCCTTCCGGCCGAGCCGGCCGGCGTCGAACAGCATCTGCACCACGTCATCGCCGGGATTCTCGGGATAGGCCGCGCCCATCGCCGCCTTGGTCGCGCGCATGATCTTCTCGGCGAGATCGATCGAGGTTTCGTCGCCAAGCTGGAGCGGGCCGAGCGGGAAGCCGAGCTGCTTCGCCGCGTTCTCGATCAGCGCGGGTTCGATCCCCTCCGCGACCATCCGCGCCGCCTCGCCGCCATAAGGAATGATGCAGCGATTGGCGTAGAAAAAGCGCGCGTCGTTGACGACGATCGGCGTCTTCCGGAGCTGGCGGACGAAATCCAGCGCCTTCGCCACGGCCTCGTCGCCGGTCTTCTCGCCCTTTATGATCTCGACCAGCATCATCCGGTGAACCGGGCTGAAGAAATGGATGCCGATGAAGCGCGCGGCGTCGCGGCTCGCCTTCGCCAGTTCGGTGATCGGCAGGGTTGACGTATTCGTGGCGAAAATCGCGCTCGAAGGGATCTCGGCTTCGGCCAGTTTCGTGACCTCCGCCTTGACGCCGGCGTCCTCGAACACCGCTTCGACGACCAGATCGGCGCCCGCCAGCGCCGCGTAATCCGGCGTCGCCGCGAGGCGCGAGAGGATCTCCTCCCGCGCGTCCAAAGTCAGCCGCTTCTTCTTCACGTCGTCGTCCAGAAGCCCTTCGATCGTGGCGCGGCCCTTGTCGGCGGCCGCCTGATCGCGGTCCATCAGCACGACGTCGATCCCCGCGCGGAGCGAGACATAGGCGATGCCGGCGCCCATCATCCCGGCGCCGAGCACGCCGAGCTTCTTCACCTTCATGTCCGGCACGCCTTTCGGGCGCACCGCGCCTTTCTCCAGCGCCTGCTTGTTCACGAAAAGCGAGCGGATCATCGCCGCCGAGGTCGGGTCGAGCATGACTTTGGTCATCCACCGCGCCTCGATCCGAAGCGCGGTGTCGAAATCGACCTGCGCGCCCTCGTAGATCGCGCTGATCAGCGCCTTCGGCGCGGGATACGCGCCCTGCGTCCGGCCATGGATCATCGCGACGCCGCCCGCCATGAGGGGGTACCCGGCCGGATGATAGGGGCCGCCGCCCGGCATCTTGTAGCCCTTCGCATCCCAGGGCTTCACGAGATCGGCCGGTTTCGCGGCGAGGACCCAGGCCTTCGCCTCGGCGAGAAGCGCGTCCGGCGCGGTGACCTCGTCGATCACGCCGGCGGATTTCACCGCCTTCGGCGCCATCATCTTTCCCTCGATGAGAAAGGGCGAGGCGGCCATCAGCCCAAGCATCCGGAACAGCCGCGTCGCGCCGCCGGCGCCCGGAAAGACGCCGACCTGAATCTCCGGCAGGCCGATCTTCGCCTTCGGATTGTCGGCGGCGAACCGGCGATGGCAGGCGAGCCCGAGCTCAAGCCCGATCCCCGCCGCCGTGCCCGGCGCCGCCCAGGCGACCGGCTTGCCGCCCTTTTTCGTCTTGAGGTCCATCCCCGCCAGTTCGATCTTTCGCAGGAGGCGATGAATCCGCATCACCATCCCGAAGATCGCCTCCGCCGGCGCGCGCCCCGCCGCCTCGGCGGCGGCCCGGGCCTCGCCGAGCAGATTGAGATCCATGCCGCCGGCGAAATCGGCCTTGGCGGACGTGAGGACGATCCCCTTCACCGCGTCATCGCCCAGCGCCGCGTCGAAGGCCGCGTCAAGCTCCTCGATCCCGGCTTCGGTCAGCACGTTCATCGACGCGCCGGGAAGGTCCCAGGCGATGGTGGCGACGCCGTCCGCATCCACATCATATTTGAAAATGGCCATGGTCGCTCTCCTTACACCCGCTCGATGATGGTGGCGGCGCCCATGCCGCCCGCGACGCAAAGCGTGGCGAGCGCGGTCGCCTTGTCGGCGCGCTCCATCTCATCAAGCGCGGTTCCGATGAGCATCGCGCCGGTCGCGCCGAGCGGATGCCCCATGGCGATGGCGCCGCCGTTCACGTTCACCACGCCATCATCCAGCCCGAAATGCCGCATGAAAAGAAGCGGCACCGCGGCGAAGGCCTCGTTCACTTCGAAAAGATCGATATCCGTGATCGCCATGCCGGAGGATTTCAGGATCTTCTCCGTCACCGGAACCGGCCCGGTCAGCATGATCGCCGGCTCCGAGCCGATCCGCGCCGTCGCGCGGATCCGCGCGCGCGGTTTCAGACCCAGCCTCTCGCCCGCCTCCTTCGAGCCGACCAGAACCGCGGCGGCCCCGTCGACGATGCCGGAGGAGTTGCCGGCGTGATGAACGTGGTTCACCCGCTCGATCTCCGGGTAGCGCAGCATCATCACCTTGTCGAAGCCGGGCATCACCTCGCCCATATCCTTGAAAGACGGTCTCAGCGCGCCGAGCGCCTGCATGTCCGTCTCCGGCCGGATGGCCTCGTCCTGATCGAGAATGACGAGCCCGTTCTGGTCCTTCACCGCGAAGACCGATTTCGCGAACCGGCCGTCCGCCCGCGCCTTCGCCGCCCGTTTCTGGCTCTCGACCGCGTAAGCGTCCACATCCTCGCGCGAAAAGCCGTATTTCGTCGCGATCAGGTCGGCGGAGACGCCCTGCGGCGCGAAATAGGCCTTCATCGCCAGATAGGGATCGACCGCCAGCGCGCCGCCGTCGGAGCCCATCGGCACCCGGCTCATCATCTCGACGCCGCCGGCGACGTAAAGCTCGCCCGCGCCGCCCTTCACCTGATTGGCGGCGAGGTTCACCGCCTCCATGCCCGACGCGCAGAACCGGTTGATGTGCAGCCCCGGAACCTCATGGCTCCAGCCGGCGTAAAGCACGGCGGAGCGCGCGAGGCACGCGCCCTGCTCGCCGACCCCGGTGACGCAGCCGAAGATCACGTCCTCGACGAGGCTGTCGTCGAGATTGGTCCGCGCCTTCAACTCGTTCAGCGTCTCCGCGGCGAGGCGAACGGCGGTGACCTCGTGAAGGGCGCCGCCCTTGCCCTTGCCTCTCGGGCTCCGGACGGCGTCGAAGATATAAGCGTCGGTCATGGCGGCTCCTTCAAAGAGGATGGCCGCGCTATTCGCGCGGCATCAGATCATAGGGGTGTTTCCAGCCGGGCAGCGCCTCGATACGGCTCAGCCAGGCGTCGATATGCGGCCAGTCCTTGCGCTCGAACCCGAAAGGCTCCGGGTAGAAGAGATAGCCGCAGCAGGAGAAATCGGCGTTGGTCGGCCTGTCGCCGACCAGCCAGCCGCGGGTCGCCAGCGCCGTGTCGAGCGTGGCGTAGGCCCCCTTGAGACGGCCCTGCAGGAAGGCGATGACATCCGCCGAGCGTTTCTCCTCAGGCAGGAAATTCATCAGAAAGCGCGCGACCCCCGTCATCGAGGACATCTTGTGATTGTCCCAGAGCACCCAGCGCAGCACGTCGCGCCGCTCTTCGGGCGTCTCGCCGCAAAACTTTCCGGACCGCTCCGAGATATAATCCTGAATCACGCCGGACTGGGTGAGCTTCACATCGCCGTCGACCAGCACCGGCGCCTCGCCCATGTCGTTGATCTCGGCCCGGTATTCCGGCGCCCGCGTCGCGCCCTTGAAGAAGTCGACGAAGATCGGCTCCCACGCCAGCCCCGACAACTCAAGCGGCAGCGCCGCCTTGTAGCAGTTGCCGCTTTCTCCGAAGCAGTAGAGCTTCATCGCCATTCCCGGTCCCCTCATGTTCAGGTCTGCGCCCGGCGCGCGGCCGGGCTTTCATGCGACAGGCGCGTCAAAGCTTGCGCGAGATCAACTCTTTCATGATCTCGTTGGTGCCGCCATAGATGCGCTGCACGCGCGCGTCGGTCCACATCTCCGCCACGTCGTACTCCATCATGAAGCCGTAGCCGCCATGAAGCTGGACGCAGTCGTCAAGGATGCGGTTCTGCAGATCGGTGGTCCAGTATTTCGCCATCGCCGCGGTCTCGACCGAAAGCTCCCCCTTCAGGTGAGCCTCGATGCATCGATCGAGGAATGCGCGCGCGACGACGGTTCCGGTCTTGCATTCGGCCAGTTTGAACTTGGTGTTCTGGAAGCCGATGATCGGCTGGCCGAAGGCTTCGCGCTCCTTGCAATAAGCGATGGTCTTGTGGACCGCGCCCTCCATCGCGCCGACGGCGCAGCAGGCGATCAGGAGCCGCTCCTGCGGAAGCTGGCCCATCATCTGGTAAAAGCCCTTGTTCTCTTCGCCGCCAAGAACATTCTCCGGCGGAACCGGCACATTGTCGAAGAAAAGCTCGGACGTGTCCGCCGCCTTCATCCCGACCTTGTCGAGATTGCGCCCGCGGCTGAAGCCCTCCGCATTCTCGGTTTCGACGGCGATGAGCGACGTGCCGCGCGCGCCCTCGTTCGGGTCGGTCTTGGCGGCGACGAGGATCAGGTTCGCGTGCTGGCCGCTGGTGATGAAGGTCTTCTGCCCCGAGAGCCGATAGCCGTTGCCGTCCTTCACCGCGCGGGTCTTGATGCTCTGCACGTCGGAGCCGGCCGAGGGTTCCGTCATCGCCAGCGCGCCGACGATCTCGCCGGTGGCCATTTTCGGCAGCCACCGCTTCTTCTGCTCTTCAGTGCCGCAGTTCAGAATGTAATGCGCGACGATGCCGGAGTGGATCGACTGGCCCCACGACGCGAGATTGACGCGGTTCTGGATCAGCGAGAGCACCGCCTCATGGCCGAAATCGCCGCCGGCCCCGCCGTATTCCTCGGGGATCGACGCGCAGAGAAGCCCGTTGTCGCCGGCCTCGTTCCAGATTTCGCGCTCCATGATGCCGGCCTTGCGCCAGCCTTCGGCGCGCGGGAGCCATTTTTCCGTCAGGAACCGCGTCGCGGCGTCCTGAAACATCACATGGTCTTCGTTCATCCAGTCGGATTTCAGGTTCTCGAATTGCATCGCCGCCGGGTTCCTTTTTCACGGCGCCCGGAGCGGGCGCGCCCTTATTTTCGCTGGAGCGGCTCCCCTGGTTCGCCGCTTCGCCGCAATTCTCCAGATACGCCCGCGAAGCGCAATCGCCCGCGCCTGTTTTTCACGCCGCGCCGGCCGGTCAGAACGCCGCCGCCGGCGGATCCATCACCGGCGCCGCCCCGGATTTGATCCGCGCGAGCCGCAATCCCGTCTCCGGCAGCGCCCGCGCCATGTAATACCGGCCGGTGCGGATCTTGTTCTCATAGAATTCCGCGTCCCCCGCGCCGGAGGCGAGGCCCGCCCGCGCCGCGACCGCCATGCGCGCCCACGCCCAGCCCATGATCACATGGCCGAAGAGATGCATGAAGTCGGAGGACCCGGCCAGCGCGGCGTTCGGATTCTTCATCCCCTCAGCGACGAAATACATCGCGGCGGCCTGAAGATCCTTGGACGCGGCCTTCAGCGGTTCGAGAAAATCGCGCGCAAGGTCTTCGTCATCCTTGTGCGCCTTGGCGAAATTCTTGATCGTCTCGAAAAAGCCCATCAGCGCCTGTCCGCCGTTGAGCCCGAGCTTGCGGCCGACGAGATCCAGCGCCTGGACGCCGTTCGCGCCCTCGTAGATCATCGCGATCCGGGCGTCGCGGACGAATTGCTCCACGCCGGTCTCGCGGATGTAGCCATGGCCGCCGAAGACCTGCTGGGCCGCGACCGTCATCTCGAAGCCCTTGTCGGTGCAGAACCCTTTCAGGACCGGGGTCAGCAGGCTGAGCAGCGCATCCGCTTCGGCGCGCTTCGCCTCGTCCTTGTGACGGTGGACCGCGTCGTTGATCTCCGTCGCGATCAGGAGCGCGGCCCGCGCGCCCTCGACGAAGCTCTTCTGGTCGAGCAGCATCCGGCGCACGTCCGGATGAACGATCAACGGGTCCGCCGGCTGATCCGGCGCCTCCGCTCCGGTGACGGCGCGGCCCTGAAGGCGCTCCTTGGCGTAGGCGGCGGCGGCCTGGTAGGCGGCGGCCGCCTGAAAGACGCCTTGCCCCGCCACATCGAGCCGGGCGTGATTCATCATCGTGAACATCGCCTGCAGCCCGCGGTTCGCCTCTCCGAGAAGATATCCGGTCGCGCCATCGTAATTCATGACGCAGGTCGGATTTCCGTGAATGCCCATCTTCTCTTCGAGATGGCCGCAGGAGACGCCGTTTCGCTCGCCCGGCGTCCCGTCCTCTTTCGGCAAGAATTTCGGGCAGATGAAGAGCGAGATCCCCTTCACGCCCTCCGGCGCGCCGGCGATGCGGGCCAGAACCAGATGGACGATATTGTCGGCGAGATCATGCTCGCCGGAGGAGATGAAGATCTTCTGGCCGGAGATCTTGTAGGAGCCGTCCTTCTCCGGGCTCGCCCTGGTGCGGAGCAACCCGAGATCAGTGCCGCAATGGGGCTCCGTCAGGTTCATGGTTCCGGTCCATTCGCAGGTCGCCAGCTTCGTCAGATAGGTCTTCTTCTGCGCATCGGTTCCATGCGTCTGGATCGCGCGGTAAGCGCCGAGCGTGAGGCCGGAGAACATCATGAACGCCATGTTGGCGGCGGAGTGATACTCGCCCGCCGCCGCATGAAGGACGCCTGGCAGGCCCTGGCCGCCAAAATCCGGATCGCACGCCAGCGAGGTCCAGCCGCCCTCCCGCAGGAGATCGAACGCCGCGCTGAATCCCTCGGGCGTTCGGACCACGCCGTTCTCCAGAGTGCAGCCGCGGTCGCCGACGGCGTTCAGGGGCGCCAGAACCTCCGCGCCGAGCTTTCCCGCCTCCTCCAGAACCGGCGAGGTGAGATCGGGCGTCAACTCGGCGTAGCCTTCGATGTCGGCGTTATCCTGAACCTTCAGGACCTCGTGCAGAATGAAGAGATGATCGCTGGTCGGCGGCGTGTAGGTCGGCATGGCGGCGGGTCCCCCCCAGAGTTCATTCAGGGTTCATTCGGCGGCGTGTCTGGCGCTGCGTCCGGCCAGTTCGGTTTCAGTCTCGTCGATCAGAACCTGCAGTTCGCGCATCGCGTCCTCCAGCTCGTCGCGCTGCGCGCGGAGCCTTTCCATCTGCTCGCGCGCGTTGTTCACCCAGGTCGTCATCTGCGTGACTCCGCCATCGCCGAGATCATAGAGGTTAAGCCATTGCCGAATGGATTCCAGTGAAAAGCCGAAGCGCTTGCCGCGCAGGATAAGCTTCAGCCGGGCGCGGTCCCGGAGCGTGAAAATGCGGCGCTGCCCCTCCCGGATCGGCTTCAGCAGCTCCCGCTGCTCATAGAAACGCAAGGTTCGCGGGGTCACGCCGAACTCGGCGCACAGCTCGCCGATGGTGTAGGTCTGGTCGGTCATGGATTCGGCTCTCTCAGGTATGGGTTCCCGTCCGCTATATGTGACGTTAACGTAAACATCAAACAAAGCGGGCCCGGATATTTCTTCGCCCCGGCGCGTCGACAGAACCAGGGCGCGCAGCTAGAATCGCGCGCTGCGAAAGGACATGCCGATGAACACGCTCTTGGATCAGCTTGCGGCCAAGGCCGGCTACCCGCTCGACGGGTTTCCGCACGCCCGCGCGCTGGGCCTCCGGCTGCATCAGGATGAAGAAGGCGCGCTCCAGGTCACCGTTCCCTACGACGAGCGGTTGATCGGCGATCCGGCCACCGGCGTGATCCATGGCGGCGTGGTGACCACGCTGCTCGACACCGGCTGCGGCATGGCGGCGATCCTGCGGCTTCGCGGCGAGGCCTCAGTCGCGACGCTCGATCTTCGAATCGACTACATGCGCCCGTCAAAACCCGGCCACGCGATTCACGGCGCCTGCGAGTGCTATCGCCTGACCCGCTCGGTCGCGTTCTGCCGCGGCGTCGCCTATGATGAAAGCCGGGACGATCCGGTGGCGACCGCCGCCGCCGCCTTCATGATCACCCCGCTCGAGGCCGCGTCATGAACGCCGCCGCGACGCAGGAGGAGAAAACCCTGCGGGACGCCGCGCTCGAGCGTTTGACGCAGACCTCGCCCTATCATCGGTTCATCGGCGTCAGCTTTCAGCGGATGGGAGACGAGCTGACCGGCCGGCTGGCCTATTCGGAGCATCTGATCGGAAATCCGGCGATCCCCGCGCTGCACGGCGGCGTCACCGGCGCGCTGCTGGAGATCACGGCGCTGACCCAGCTCGCCTGGGACCAACTCTGGCGACGGATGGAGGCGGGCGAGGATCCGACGGCGATGATGCGGCGGGGCCAGCTGCCGAAACTGCCCAAGACCATCGACATCACCATCGATTATCTCCGCTCCGGCCGCCCGCGCGACACCTACGCGCGCGCCACGGTATGCAAGGCCGGGCGACGGGTGGCGAATGTGCGCGTCGAGGCCTGGCAGGACTCGCGCGACCGGCCGATCGCCGCGGCGCACGGCCATTTCCTGATGCCTGATGGCGGCTGAGGCGGGGGCTGGCGCGCTCACTCACCGGCGGGTCCTGCGTATCGCGGCGCCGATCGTCATCGCCAACGCGACGGTGCCGCTCCTCGGCGTCGTCGACACCGGGGTCGTCGGCCAACTCGGGCTGGCGGCGCCGATCGGCGCGGTCGGGCTTGGCGCGATCGTCATCAGCTTCGTCTATTGGGCGTTCGGCTTTCTGCGCATGGGCACCGCCGGGCTGACCGCGCAGGCGCTCGGCGCCGGCGACGACCGGGAGGCGGTCGCGCTGTTGATCCGCGGCCTTCTGATCGCCGCCGCGGCGGGCGCCGTGATCATTCTGCTCCGCGCCCCGCTTTTCGCGCTCGCGCTCCAATTCGCGCCCGCCTCGCCCGATGTCGAGACGCTGACGCGCGATTATCTCGCGATCCGCGCCTTTGGCGCCCCCGCCGCCATCGCCGCCTACGCCGTCACCGGCTGGCTGATCGCGGCGGAGCGCACGCGCGCCGTCCTCTTCCTGCAGCTCTGGATCAACGGGCTGAACATCGCGCTCGACCTCTGGTTCGTGCTCGGCCTCGGCTGGGGCGTCGAAGGAGTCGCGGTGGCGACGATCATCGCCGAATGGTCCGGCGCGGCGCTCGGGCTCTGGATCTGCCGAAAGGCGTTCCATGGCGCGGCCTGGCGAACGCCGGCGCTGATCCTCCAGGCGGACCGGCTCCGCCGGATGGCGCTGGTCAACGGCGACATCATGATCCGCTCGATCCTGCTGGAGATCGGCATGGCCGTTTTCGTCTTCCGCTCCGCCGCGCTTGGCGATGTGGGGCTGGCCGCGAACCAGGTGCTTTTGCAATTCGTCATGATCGCCAGTTATGTGCTCGACGGGTTCGCCTTCGCCGCGGAGGCGCTGGTCGGGCGGGCGATGGGCGCCCGCGCGCCGGCCGCGCTGCGCCGCGCCGCGATCCTCTCCAGCCAGTGGGCGGGGACCCTGGTTCTCGTCGTCGCCGTCATTTTCATCGTCTTCGGGCCGTCGATCATCGCGTTGATGACCACGGCGCCCGAAATCCGGGCGGCGGCGGAGGCGCTCCTGCCATGGCTGATCGCGGCGCCGCTGATCGGGATGCCGGCCTTCATGCTCGACGGGATATTCATCGGAGCGACGCGCACCCGGGACATGCGGAACGCGATGGCCGTCTCGCTCGCGCTCTATCTCGTCCTGATCTTCACCCTCGCGCCGCTCTTCGGCGCGCCGGGGCTCTGGGCGGCGTTCCTGTTTTTCTTCGCGGCGCGCGGCGTCACCCTCGGGCTTCGCTATCCGGCGCTGGAGGCCTCCGCCCGCGGCTGATCGGGCCGGCGCCGCCGCCTCTCAGGCCACGTTAGACTTGAGATATTTCCAGACGCCCGAGGCGGTCGCGGTCTTGCGGCCGTCGGACCAGAGCTCCCCCGTCATGAAACAGACATCCGGCGTCCGCCGCTCGACCCGCGCGGCGCCGTAGAGCGGGCCGCCCGCCTTCGCCGCGGCGATGAACTTCATCCCGAATTCGATGGTCGACGCCGGCGTCCCGCCCGCTTCGAAACGCGCCGACATGCCCATCGCGTTGTCGGCCAGCGTCATCGACACGCCGCCATGCACGACGCCGCCCTGGTTGAGATGCCGCGGCTCGATCATCAGATGCATGCGGTAGACGCCCCCGCCGACCGACGCGATGAAAAACGGCCCGACATGAATGTTGAACCCTATCGGATCATAGTCGATCCATTCGAGATCGTCCCGAAACTCCATACATGCTCCTCGTCTCAATCGGGCGCCTGCTAGCATGGAGCCGGGCGCGGCGCGAGAGGCCCGCGGCGCCCGGGCTTGCGCCTCCCGTCCGGCGGTTTAGGGTTCGAAGACCAAATCGCCGGAGAACCTTTCATGTCGCCACCCGCCATCGCCGCCTTTTACGCCGGCCTGAACGCGCTGATCCTGATCTGGCTTGCGATCGAGGTGATCAACCAGCGCCGCAGAAGCGGGGTCGGCCTCGGCGACGGCGGCGACGAGGCGTTGAATCGCGCGATTCGCGGCCATGGCAACGCGGTGGAGACGATCCCGATCGCGCTGATCCTTCTGGTGTTGACCGAAATGCTCGGCGCGCCGGCGCTGGCGCTCCATATCCTCGGGATCGCGCTGACGGGCGGGCGGCTCCTCCACGGACTGCACTTCACCGGCCGCGCGCCCGCCGCCTTCCGGGGCGCCGGCATGGGCGCGACTCTGCTGACGATGATCATCCTCGCGATCGGGCTTCTCATCCTCGCCGCCGGGCGGATCTTCTGATGGCGCCCGATACGCTCGCCGCCGCGCTGATCGACGCCGCCCGAAACGCCGGCGCGGAAACCGCCGACGCCCTGGCGGTCAAAAGCCGCGATGTCTCGGTTTCAGTCCGGGAGGGCGCGCTGGAAGAGGCCGAGAGCGCGGAGAGCCTCGATTACGGCCTCCGCGTCCTGATCGGCCGGAGGCAGGCCACCGTCTCCGCCTCGGACCCCGCGCCGGACGTGCTGGCGGAGCTTGCGGCGCGCGCGGTCGCCATGGCCCGCGCCGCGCCGGAGGACCCGTGGTGCGGCCTGCCGGAGCCAGGGCTTCTCGCCGATCCTGCGGCGCTTCCCGCGCTCGATCTGGATGATCCGGCGCCCGCGCCGGCGCCCGCCGCGCTCCGCGAGATGGCCGAGCGCGCGGAGGCCGCCGCGCTGGCGCAAGAAGGCGTCTCGCAGGTCGAGAGCGCCGGCGCCGGGCGGCGGCGCTCCGTCATCGCCTACGCCGCGACCAACGGCTTCGCCGGCGCCTATTCCCGCACCGGCGTATCGCTTTCGGTTTCCGCCGTCGCGGGCGACGGGCTGAAGATGGAGACGGATTACGATTTCGCCTCCCGCACCCATCTCGCCGATCTGCCGGCCCCGGAGGAGATTGGCGCGACCGCCGGCGCGCGCGCGGCGGCGCGGTTGAATCCTCGCCGGGCGAAATCCGGCGCCTGGCCGGTGATGTTCGACCGCCGCGTCGCGGGCTCGCTGGTCGGCCACCTTCTCGGCGCGATCAACGGCGCCGCCGTCGCCCGCGGCGCGAGCTGGCTGAAGGACCGGATGGACGAGCCGGTCCTGCCGGCGGGCTTCGCGCTCGACGACGATCCGCACCGGCGCCGCGGCCCGGGCTCGCGCCCGTTCGACGGGGAGGGGATGGCGCTTTCGCCCCGCAGGCTCGTCGAGGACGGCGTGCTTCGCGGCTGGACGCTGGACAGCGCCTCGGCGCGGCGGCTCGGCCTTCCCGCGCCCGGCGGCGCGCGGCGCGGGGTGGGCGGCCCGCCGGCGCCGGGAACCTCGAATCTGGCGTTGAGCGAAGGCGGGGACTCGGTCGAGGCGCTGCTCGCGGAGATGGGCGAGGGCCTGCTCGTCACGTCGCTGATCGGCTCCTCCGTCTCGCCGACGACGGGCGCGTACAGCCGCGGGGCCTCCGGCTTCTGGGTGGAGGGCGGCGCGATCGCCTGGCCGGTGAACGAGCTGACCATCGCGGGCTCGCTCCCCGATTTCATGCGCCGGATGCGGGCGGCGAACGACGCCGACCACAGCAAGGCGCTGATCGTTCCCAGCCTGCTGGTGGAGGGATTGACCATTGCCTCCGCCTGACCCGGACCGCGCGGCCGATCTCGCGCTGCTGCTCGATGAGGCGCGCGCCGCCGGCGAGATCGCGCGCCGGCACCACCGCGCCGATATCGCGACATGGGAGAAGGCGGGCGGCGCGGGGCCGGTGACCGAAGCCGACATCGCCATCGATCGGATGCTGAAGGCGGATCTGACCCGCGCGCGCCCGGATTTCGGCTGGCTGTCGGAGGAGACCGAGGACACCCCCGCCCGCACGAAGCATGAGAAAGTGTTCATCGTCGACCCGATCGACGGCACCCGCGCCTTCATGCGCGGCGAAGAGGGCTTTTGCCATGCGCTCGCCATCGCCGAGCGAGGGGAGATCACCGTCGCCTGCGCCTATTTCCCGATCCGGGACGAAATGTACTGGGCGGTGAAGGGCGGCGGCGCCTTTCTCGACGGCGCGCCGCTCCGCGCCTCCACGCGGATGGAGCTCGACGGCGCCGCCGCTCTCGCGGGCGCGGGCCAGATGAAGCCGGAGAGCTGGCCCGGCGGGGCGCCGCCGGTCCGGCGGCAGTTCCTGAATTCGCTGGTCTGGCGGCATTGCCTGACGGCCTCGGGGCGGTTCGACCTCGCCTTCACCCTCCGGCCCGCATGGGAATGGGACGTGGCCGCCGGCGCGCTGATCGCCGCCGAGGCCGGGGCGGCGGTCACCACCGCGGAGGGCGCGCCCTGGGTCTATAACGCGCCGGATCCGCGCATGCCCGGCGTCGTGGTCGGCCCGACGGCGCTTCACGCCGCGATCATGAAGCGCCTGCGCCCCGCCGAATAGGGCCCGGCCGCGAACCTGTTGCGAATCGGGCCGCCGGAGGTCCAAGCTCATCCGGCTCGCCAGCCAGCTTCCGGAAGGGTCGCCAATGTCCCGCCTCCATCTCGCACGCGCCGCCGCCGCGCTCGCCGCCGTCATGCTGGCGGCGCCCGCAATGGCCGCCTGTCCCTCGCCCGAAACGATGCAGGCCGCCGCGTCCGGCTGGCTTCAGGGCGCGCGCCTGCCCGATCCCGGCCTCGCCGGCCCGGAGGACGCCGTTTGCGCCTACGCCGAATACCGCGCGGCGCTGACCGAAGCGCTCGGCCCGCCGGTCGGGTTCAAGGTCGGTTTCACCTCGAAGCCTGCGCAGGAGGCGTTCGGCGTGCCGGGCCCGGTCGCGGGCGCGCTCTTCGCGCCGATGCTGCTGAGAAACGGCGCCGAGGTTTCGCTGGCGGACGCCCGGACGCCGTTCTTCGAGGCTGACCTGATCGTCACCGTCGGCGACGCCGCGATCATGCGGGCGACGACCCGCGAAGAGGCCGCCGCCGCGCTGGACGAGGTTCGCCCGTTCGTCGAGTTGCCCGACCTCGCCTTCGCCGACGGGATCAAACCCACCGGCGCGTTGATGACCGCTTATGGCGTGATTCCCTGGCGCGGCGTCATGGGCGACGGGATCCGGATCGCCGATCTTCCCGATCCTGTGGCCAATCTCGGCGCCCTTACGGTGGACCTGATCTCGGATGGCGCCATCGTCGGCTCCGGCGTCGGCGACATGCTGCTCGGCCACCCGCTGGACGTGGTGCTCTGGCTCGTCCGGCAGGACGGGGTCGACCTCGCGCCGGGCATGGTGATCTCGCTCGGCTCGCTCGGCAAATTGCACCGGGCCTCGCCGAACCATCAGATCGAAGCGCGCTACGAGGTCGGCGGAACCCCCATGTTGGTTGCGTTCACGCTGGCTCCCTGATCCGCCCCCCATGCATGAGCGGGCGCCCGCCTCAACAGAGGAGGGCGCTCTCGCGGCGAAGCCGGAAGGGAAGCGGCGCCGACGCGCCCCGTCGCCCGATCCGATGATGGCGCGTCAGTGGATCCTCGTGCTTCGCCATTCGAACAGACCGACCGTTCCCGGCCGCGCGGCTTGCCCGGAGAGACCGGCGTTGAGGCGCGGCCGTTGGGAAAAGCTCGGGCCGGCCGCGCGGGGCCCGGCCTCCCGCATCTTCTTGGTTTCGCCCAATTCCGGCCATGAAGAGGCCGAAAACCGTCCCCAACGTGCCGCTCACTGTCCCGCGTTAACGTGATACTGGCGCGCCCAAAACCGGGCGCGCCTTTTTTTCGTCAGACCGACACCGCCCGCGGGACCTGCGCGCCGACATCGAAAACCCGCCGATACCGCTCGATCTCGCTTTCCGGACCCATCGCCTTCATCGGATTGTCCGAAAGCTTCACCGTCGGCTCCCCGCCGGCGCTGACCGCCTTGCAGACCAGGGAGAAGGGCGCCAGCCGCTCCCCCGCGAGTCCCCGGAAATCGTTGGTGAGATTCGTGCCCCAGCCGAAGCCGATCTGGACGCGGCCGGCGAAAGCGGCGTGAAGCTTCTCGATCTCGTTCACATCGAGCCCGTCGGAGAAGATCACCAGTTTCTTCTTCGGGTCCTCGCCGCGCCGGCGCCACCAGTCGATCACGGCCTCCGCCTGAACAAACGGATCTCCGCTGTCGATGCGCACGCCGGTCCAGCCGGCGAGCCAGTCGGGCGCGCGCTCATAGAAGCTCTTGGAGGAGAACGTGTCCGGCAGGGCGATCAGCAGGTTGCCGTCGTAATCGCGGCTCCAGTCCTCCAGCACCCGATAGGGAGCGTCGCGAAGCGCGTCGTCATCCCCGCCACGCCCGGCCAGCGCCGCGTAGACCATCGGCAGCTCATGCGCGTTGGTCCCGATCGCCTCCACTTCGCGGCGGAGCGCGATCAGGCAATTGGAGGTGCCGGTGAAGCGATCGCCCAACCCCTCGATCATCGCCTGCACGCACCAGTCCTGCCAGAGGAAGGAATGCCGGCGCCGGGTCCCGAAATCGGCGATGGCGAGATGGTCCAGCCGCCGCAACCGCTCGATCTTCTCCCAGACCCGGGCCATGGCGCGGGCGTAGAGCACCTGCAGCTCGAACCGCCCCATTCCGCGCAGGACCGCGCGGCCGCGAAGCTCCATCAGCACCGCGAGCGCGGGCACTTCCCACATCATCACCTCGGGCCAGGAGCCCTCGAAGCGCAGCTCATATTGGTCGCCGCGCCTCTCCAGATGATAGGGCGGCAGGCGCAGCTTCTCGAACCAGCGCATGAATTCCGGGTCGAACATCCAGCGCTTGCCGTAGAAGGTGTTGCCGCGAAGCCAGGTGCTCTCCCCCCGCGAAAGCGAGAGCGAACGGATATGATCGAGCTGCTCGCGGAGCTCCCCCTCGTCGATCAGCCGCGCCATCGGCACATCCGCCGAGCGGTTGATCAGACTGAACTCCACCACGACGTCCCGGTGCCGCCGAAACACGGTCTGCGCCATCAGGATCTTGTAGAAATCCGTATCGAGGAGCGAGCGGACGACCGGGTCGATCTTCCAGTTGTGGTCGTGGACGCGGGTGGCGATGTCGACCATCAGCCAAGTTCCGCGACGCTTGCGCGGCGGACCCCGCTCGCGTCCATCTCCGCCCACGCCGCCGCCAGCGAGCCGTCGAGATCGATCGCGCGGCAGGCGTCCTCCGCCACGGTCGCCGCAAATCCTTGCCTGATGGCGTCCACAGCGGAGAACCGAACGCAGAAATCCGTGGCGAGCCCGCAGAGAACAACCGCGCCGACGCCGCGTTCGCGCAAATACCCGGCGAGGCCGGTGGGCGTCACATGGTCATTCTCGAAAAAGGCCGAATAGCTGTCGATATCGGGCCGGAACCCCTTGCGGAGGATGAGATCGGCGTCCGTTCTGAGGCCGTCGCGAAACGCGGCGCCCGCCGTTTCCTGCACGCAATGGCGCGGCCAGAGCACCTGCGGGCCGTAGGCGGCTTCGATCGCCGAAAACGGCGCGGCGCCCGGATGATTGTCGGCGAAGGAAAAATGGTCGGCGGGGTGCCAGTCCTGGGTGAGCACGCGAACCGGGTATTTCGACGCCAGCGCGTTCGCCGGCGCGATGACGGCGTCCCCATCCGCGACCGCCAGCGCGCCTCCCGGACAGAAGTCGTTCTGCACATCGATGATGATCAGCGCCGTTTTCGTCATCCGCGGATCCTCCCTGTCTCGACCGGAGCCTTGCGAATGCTTAGCCCGATGATGAGCCTGAGGCCATCCACGCCGAGATGAAAAACCCTCTCCGGCAAGGGGGATTCGCCGAAGAGGGTCTCGGAAGGCGTGTGGTGGGGGCCTACACGTCCTCCTCGGAGTGCGGGCGAGTACGCCGCCCGCCAGTGTGTCTCGACCGGAACGCGCGGCCGACAGGGTGGCGACGCGTGAGTGTGAACGCGCCGCACAACCCAAGATAGGGCCGGCGGCGGCGGTGTCACACCAAGAATTGTTTCGTGTTCCTACCATTTCAACGCACGCCGCATTCCCGCCTTAATGCGCGTTGAATCGTAATGTTTTTCGCGCGTCTTCGGAAACAGCGTTCACATTGAAAATTTCGCGCGCCGGAATCGCCGTTGATCTGGCCCGATCGGCGGCTTCTCCGCCCGGTTTCCACGGTTTCCGGAACGCCGCCAGAGAATCACTTCCGGCGCGCGCCGGAGCGCTCAGGACCGGATCGGCCCCATCGCCTCCTCCACCCGCCGGCTGAGCTCATCCACATCGGTCAGGATCAGGCCGCCGCGGCTCCGCTCCAGAACGCCGTCCCGGCTCAACGCGGACATCTCCCGGCTGACGACCTCGCGGCGCGAAGAGATGAGGTTCGCCAGATCCTCCTGAATCGGAGGCGGCGAGACGATTCGCTGCCCCGGATGCCCCGAACGCGGCCGGGACTGGCGGAGGAGTTCCGCGCACAGGCGCTGGCGCGCGGTCAGAAACGCCTGTTCGGCGAGGCGCTCGTTGATCGTCCGGACCCGCTTCGTCAGCATCTCCAGCGTGCGGCGCGCGATGACGGGCGTTCCCGTCACGATCTCCATGAACACGTCCCCGGGCATGACGCAGACTTCGGAATTATAGAGCGCGATCACCGAAGCGGAGCGGCTTCGCCCGTCGATCGCCGACATTTCGCCGAAAAACTCGCCCTTGTCCAAATGGGTGAGAATCACATGGCGTCCATAGGCCGACGACATCAGCACCCGCACCTCGCCCGAGATGATGAAGATCACGTCGTTCGATTCATCGCCGTAGTCGACGATCAGTTCGTGCGCTTCGAAGGTTTTCCACCGACACCGAGGCGCCGTCCGCGCGGCGAGGTCGGCAGGCAACCCTTCGAGAAGCGGAATATTCGAAAAATCCGCCATCTTTCCAATCCCTTGATATACGCCCCGGCCGCTGGCCCGATTATAAATTCAAGGTTAACACAGGCGGCCCGGGATGGTCCAACCCGACGCGTCCGGCCGTCAGGCCGCGACGCCCCCAACCGTGAGCCCGTCGATCAGAAGGGTCGGCTGGCCGACGCCGACCGGCACGCCTTGTCCGTTCTTGCCGCATGTGCCGACGCCGGGATCGAGCGCCATGTCGTTCCCGATCATCCGGACCCGGCCGAGCGCGGTCGGGCCGTCGCCGATCAGCGTCGCGCCTTTCACCGGATGCAGCACCTTCCCATTCTTCACGCGATACGCCTCGGTGCAGGAAAACACGAACTTGCCGTTGACGATATCGACCTGCCCGCCGCCGAACCCGACCGCGTAGATCCCGTCCCTGACCGCCGCCAGCACATCGCCGGGATCGGCGTCGCCTCCGAGCATCACCGTATTGGTCATCCGCGGCATCGGCATGTGCGCGAAGCTCTGGCGGCGGCCGTTTCCGGTCGGGCGCATCCCCATCAGCCGCGCGTTCTGCCGGTCCTGCATATAGCCGGTGAGAATGCCGTCCTCGATCAGCACGGTGCGCCCGGTCGGCGTCCCTTCATCGTCGAAGGAGAGCGAGCCGCGCCGCCCCGGAATCGTCCCGTCGTCAACGACGGTGACGCCCGGCGCCGCGACGCGCTTCCCCATCAGCCCGGAAAAGGCCGAGGTTTTCTTCCGGTTGAAATCGCCTTCCAGCCCATGGCCGATCGCCTCATGAAGCAGAATGCCGGGCCACCCCGCGCCGAGCGCGACCTCCATCACGCCGGCGGGCGCCTCGCGCGCCTCGAGATTGACCAGCGCGATGCGGAGCGCCTCCACCGCCGTCGCCTTCCACGCGGCGGGCGCGATCAGCGTCTCGTATCCCATGCGCCCGCCGCCCCCGGCGGAGCCGCTTTCCCGGCGCCCGTCCTTCTCGACGATCACCGAGACCGACAGCCGCGCCAGCGGCCGCGCTTCCGCGACCGATTCGCCTTCGGGGCGAAGGATCTCCACTTCCTGCAATTCGCCTGAAAGGCTGGCCGAAACCTGAACGACGCGCCGATCCCGAGCGCGGAGAAAATCGTCGATCTCCCGCAGAAGATCGACCTTCGCGGAGAAGCTCAACGCCGTGAGCGGGCTCTCCTGCGGATAAAGCCGCTGGTTCGTCGGCGCCGGCGCGGCGGCGGGGCGGGGCGCGGTCTCCGCGGCGGCGAGGCGCGCCGTCTCCGCAGCCCGGCGAAGCGCCGCCGCGGTCAGCTCCGTCGAATGTCCGTAACCCGCGACAGGTCCGGCGACGGCGCGAAGCCCGAATCCCTTCGCGCTGTCATATCCGGCGCCACGCAGCCGGCCGTCGTCGAAAGTCAGCGATTCGGAGCGCCTGCGCTCCAGAAACAGCTCGCCATCATCCGCCTTCGCGACCGCGGCCCGAAGGGTGGAGAGGGCGTCCGCCCGGTCCAGATCGGTCTCGAACGGGCGAAACGGCGTCTCATCCTCGGTCATCTCATCGGTCAAGTCAGGTCTCCGAAGCCGGCGCGGAAGGAACGTTTAGCGGCTGAATGACGCAAGCGTCCAGCTTGCCCTTCGCCGAGCGCTGTGGAAAGAGACTGGACGATAGTTGAAAAGTCGGGGAAAGCGACACCGTCGTCACGCCGATCAACGTCGGGAGCTTCAGCGGATGTCCATGTCGAACAAGATCACGCCCTTTATTTCCGCCGCCGCCGCCGCGGCCTTTTTCGCCGCGCCCGCCCTCGCGGAGAGCATCGGCAAGCCGATTCACGGCGGGATGGCGCTCCAGCCAGCGGCGACGAGCCTCGCGCGGGACGTGCACTTTCTCGATTCGCTCGTGAACTGGATCATCGGCGGGATCGTGATCCTGGTCGTCACGCTGCTGGCCATCGTGATCTTCCGGTTCAGCGCGAAGCGGAATCCGGTGCCGGCGCGATTCACGCATCATGCGGCGCTGGAGATCGCCTGGACCGGCATCCCGATCGCCATTCTGATGGTGATCGGCGCGTTTTCCCTGCCGGTTCTCTACAACCAGCTGACGATTCCGGACGCTGAAGTCACCCTCAAGGCGACGGGCAACCAGTGGTATTGGTCCTACGACTATCCGGACGAGGAAATCAGCTTCGACGCGCTGATGTTGCAGAAGGACGAGCTCGAAGAGAACGGATACGCCGCCGACGAGTACCTTCTGGCCGCCGATACCGCCGTGGTCGTGCCGGTCGACACCAACGTTCATGTTCTGGTGACCGCTTCCGACGTGATTCACTCCTGGGCGATGCCGGCCTTCGGCGTCAAGATGGACGCGGTGCCGGGCCGCCTCAACGAGTTCTGGTTCAACGCGGACACGATCGGCACCTATTTCGGACAGTGCTCCGAACTTTGCGGCGAGAACCACGCCTACATGCCCATCACCGTGAAAGTGGTCAGCGCCGAGGATTACCAGGCGTGGCTGGAGACGACCCGCCTCGCTCAGGGCCTGCCGCCGCGCGCCGACATCAAGATCGCCGCCGCCGAGTGACGCCAAGGAAAGAGGTGATCCCCGCTCATGGCCAACGCGCTTGACATCGACAGAAGGGCGATCCCCGGCGACGCCGAGTTCCGCGACTATTTCGAGCTTCTGAAGCCGCGGGTCATGTCGCTGGTGATCTTCACCGCGCTGGTCGGGCTGGTGGTCGCGCCGGTCCCGGTTCATCCGCTGGTCGCCTTCGCGTCGATTCTTTGCATCGCGGTCGGAGCGGGCGCGTCCGGCGCTCTCAACATGTGGTGGGACGCCGATATCGACGTGAAGATGGCCCGCACCCGGAACCGGCCCATCCCCACCGGCCGGATCGAGGCGGGCGAGGCGCTGGCGCTTGGGCTCGGGCTTTCCCTTCTGGCGATTCCGATGCTCGGCCTCTTCGCGAACTGGCTGGCCGCCGGGATCCTCGCCTTCACGATCTTCTTCTACGCCGTGATCTACTCGATGTGGCTGAAGCGTTCGACTCCGCAGAACATCGTTATCGGCGGCGCCGCCGGCGCCTTTCCGCCGATGGTCGGCTGGGCGGTGGCGACGGGCGGCGTTTCGATCGAATCGCTGCTCATGTTCGCGATCATCTTCTTCTGGACTCCGCCGCACTTCTGGGCGCTCGCGCTGTATCGGAACGTCGACTATGAGCGCGCCGCGGTGCCGATGATGACGGTCGTCGCCGGGCCTCAGGCGACGCGGCGGCAGGTGTTCTGGTATGCGCTGCTTCTCGTCGCGGTCGCCATCGCGCCGGCTTTCACATCGATCGGCGGGCTGGTCTATCTGATCGCCGCCAGCGCGCTCTCGCTCGAGTTTCTGCGCCTTGCGACGATCGTCGGCTTCCGCAGCGAGGCCGCCGCGCAGGCGGATGGCCACCGCGCCGAAAAGAGACTTTTCAAGTTTTCGATCCTCTGGCTGTTTCTCATCTTCAGCGTGCTGGCGCTCGAGGCCGGCTTGAGAGCCGCCGATCTCTCCATCGCCGCGCCCGGCGCATTCTCATGATCGGGCGCAAGGAACATGAGCTTCACCACCGACGCCGCGGCCGGAATCTCGCCCTCGGGGCGATATTGCTCGCGTTCGTCCTGCTGCTGTTCGGAGTCACCATCGTCAAACTCGGGGCGAACGTGATCAAGCCTGAGATGAGTTGGAGCGAATCGGAATGAGGCGACTCGGACGAAACGGCGCCGTGGTTCTCGGGCTGGCCGGGCTCTCGGTCTTCATGCTCGGCATGAGTTTCGCGGCTGTGCCGCTTTACGATCTTTTCTGCCGGGTCACCGGCTATTCCGGCACGACCGCGGAGGCGACGGAGGGCTCCGACACCATTCTGGATCGCGATGTCATCGTCCGTTTCGACGCCTCGCTCGACCGCGACATGCCGTGGCGGTTCAAGCCGGTGCAGAATACGATGACGCTGAGGATCGGTGAGACCGGCCTCGCCTTTTTCGAAGCGACGAATCCGACGGACCGCGTGGTCGCCGGCACCGCCAGCTACAATGTCGCGCCATTCTCGGTCGGCGGCTATTTCACCAAGATCGATTGCTTCTGCTTCACCGAGCAGGTCCTGCAACCGGGCGAGACGGTGCAGATGCCGGTCACCTTCTACGTCGATCCCGAAATCGTGGACGACAGCGAGGCGAGCCTGGTCCACACGATCACGCTCTCTTACACGTTTCACGAAACTGAACTGCCGAAAGACGCCGCGTCGTTGGATCTCGTTGACGAAACCGACCCGGCCGGGTGAACAAGGCGCGGACCGCCAAGGGGAAGAATATGGCTCACGAAAAAAATCACGATTATCACATCCTTGCACCCAGCATCTGGCCGTTCGTCGGCGCGGTGAGCGGCTTCATCATGCTGTTCGGCGCAGTGTTGATGTTCAAGGACATTACGAATTACGTCTTCTACATCGGCCTGCTCGGCGTTCTCTACACGATGTTTTCCTGGTGGTCCGATGTCGTCGCCGAGGCCCAGGCGGGCGAGCACACGCCCGTGATCCTGATCGGCCTGCGCTATGGAATGATCCTGTTCATCGCCTCCGAGGTGATGTTCTTCTCCGCATGGTTCTGGTCCTTCTTCAGCCACGCGCTCTTCCCCATGGGCGTGATCGAGGGTGTCGAGGTCCTGCCCGCGCCCTGGCCGCCCGAGGGAATCGAGACATTCGATCCCTGGCACCTGCCTCTCATCAATACGCTGATCCTGTTGACGTCGGGCTGCGCCGCCACATGGGCGCATCACGCGGTGCAGGAGAACGACCGCGACGGCCTGAAATGGGGCCTGCTGATCGCGACGCTCCTCGGCATCCTCTTCACCATCACCCAAGCCTATGAATACGGGCACGCCGCGTTCGGGTTCAGCGGCAACATCTATGGCGCGAACTTCTTCATGGCGACCGGGTTCCATGGCTTTCATGTCGTGATCGGCACCATCTTCCTCGGCGTGTGCTTCTTCCGCGCGCTGAAGGGCCATTTCACGCCGGAGAGGCATGTCGGCTTCGAGGCGGCTGTCTGGTACTGGCACTTCGTCGACGTCGTCTGGCTGTTCCTCTTCTTCGTCATCTATGTCTGGGGCAGCTGACGGACGATGACGCGGGGAACGAAGACAAAGGGCGGCGGGAGCCGCCCTTCTCATTCGGGCCGGCTTGGCGCCATCGCCACCGGGGTCCTTGGCGTGGCCGTCCTGAGCGGACTCTGCGTCTGGCAGATTCAACGGCTCGAATGGAAAGAGGGCGTGATCGCCACGCTCGAAGCGCGCCTCGCCACGGCGCCGACGCCGCTGCCTGCGGTTTTCGACCCGCCCTCGCAGGAGTTCACCCGCGTCCGCGTCACCGGAAGTTTCGACGGCGCGGTCGGCGCGCATGGATACGCGGACGCGCCGCTTCTGGTCTCGCTCCCCGGGCTCGGGCCGGGCTATCGCGTGATCCAGCCGTTCCTGACCTCCGATGATCGCCGCGTGATGGTCGACCGGGGCTACGTCCCGCTCACCGCGAAAAACGAGCGCGGGGCCGCCAGCCGCCCCACGCCCGCGCCGGAGGAGCCGGTGACTCTGGTCGGCGCGCTCCGTTGGCCGGACGAGGAGGCCGGCGGGAAGCCATATGGTGAAAACGACAATGTATGGACCGCGCGAGATCTTCCGGTGATGGCGCGGCTTTTTGACGCCGAGCCGGTCCTGATCGTCGCAGAGACCTCAACCGCGGTCGGAGACTGGCCGATCCCGCTGCCGATCAAGGCCGTCAACATCACCAACAACCATTTCAATTATGCGGTCACATGGGGCGCGCTGGCCCTGGTCTGGGCGGTGATGACCGTATGGCTCGCCTTCTTCCGCCCGCGGCCCGCCGGATAGACGCGACGGACCGCGGCCACAGTCAGGACGCGTAGTCGGGCTCATCCCTGTCGAGAAGCAGTTTGATCTCATTGAAATGACGGGTCGACTGCCCCGGATAGGCGTCGACCTCCCGCGCGACGGCGGCGGCCACCTCGTCGGACATCAGGCGCAGCGGACGCTGAGTCATGTAGGCGGTGATCAGGGTCTCCGCCGCCCGCTCGAAATAGTAGAGCCGGTTGAAGGCGTCGGGCACCGTGTCGCCGATCACCATGACGCCATGGTTGCCCATGACCATGACCTTCTTCTTCGGATCATCGAACAGCGCCGCGCAGCGCTCGCCCTCCTCCTCGAAGGCCAGTCCGGCGTAGCCGTCGTCGATCACCACCCGATCGAAGAACGTCGCGGTGTTCTGATCGATCGGCGGCATCGAACTATCCGCGAGACTGGCGAGAACGGTGGCGTATTTGGGATGAACATGCAGCGCGACGCGCGCGTGCGGCACCCGCCGATGAAGCGCGCCATGGAGCCCCCACGCCGTGGGGTCGGGCGCGTCGGGCCCCTTCATCACATCCGGGTCGTTGGCGTCCAGCAGCAGCAGATTCGACGCCGTCACCCGGCTGAAGTGAATCTGGTCCCGGTTCATCAGGAACTGCGTTCCGTCATCGTTCACGGAGACGGAAAAATGGTTGGCGACGGCTTCGTGCCAATTCATCCGCACGGTCCAGCGGAACGCCGCGGCGAGATCGACGCGCACGTCCCAATGCGGGTCGTTATGCGTCGATGGGGGGTGAAGAAGCGCGGACGACATTTGTTTTCCTTTCAGATATTTGACCCCAGTCTTTCGCCTACGTGCGGCGCAAGCAAGGGGCTCGCAAATTTTTGGCGCGAATCCTATCATTCGCGCCGGGCGACGCCGCTGACGGTGCGCGACCACCATAGCGAAATGGAGTGGACATGTCGGCCAACTGGTTTCTCGACGCGAGCCGCGCGGTCCTCCGGGCCTCGGGCCCCGACGCGCGCGCAATGATTCAGGATCTCGTGACCAATGATCTCGATCAACTCGGGGAGGGCGATCTGGTCTACGCCGCGCTCCTCACGCCGCAGGGAAAATATCTGTTCGACTTTTTCATCGGCGCCGATGAGGGCGGCGACGGGTTCCTGATCGACATCGCGGCGGATCGCGCGGGCGCCTTCGCCCAGAGGCTCGCCATGTACCGGCTGCGCCGGAAAATGGAGATCGCGCCCGCGGATCTGTCCGTCGCGCTTTTCTGGGGCGACGCCCCGCCGCCTCCGGGCGCGCGGGCCGATCCGCGCTCCGCGGCCATGGGCTGGCGGATCTACGGCGCCGATCTCGCGCTCACGGAGGGCGCCCGAGAAGCGAGCCGCGCGGATCTGGACCTGCTCCGCGTTCGCCACTGCGTCCCGGAAACCGGGGTCGAGCTCCAGCCCGACGAGACCTATATCCTCGAGGCCGGCTTCGAACGCCTCAACGGCGTCGATTTTCGCAAGGGGTGCTATGTCGGGCAGGAGGTGACCGCCCGGATGAAGCACAAGACCACCCTGAAAAAGGGGCTCGTCCGCGTCAGCGTCGAGGGCGACGCCGCCCCCGGAACGCCGATCGAGGCGGACGGCAAACCCGCGGGCGCGCTCTTCACCGTCGCGGGCGGCGAAGGGCTCGCGCATCTCCGCTTCGACCGCGCGGAGGGCGCGATGCGGGCGGGCGGCGCCACCGTTCGGCGGATAGACGCTTAGCTTCGGGATTCTTCCGCCAGGATCGCTGCGAGCCCCTCGCGATAAGTCGGATAGGCGAGCCGAACGCCGAGCTCCTCGCGCATCCGCCGGTTCGAGACGCGCCTGGATTCAGCGTAAAAGCTCCGCGCCATCGGCGACATTTCAGCGTCTTCGAAGCGCACCGCCGGCGGCGCGGCGACGCCGAGCAACTCGGCCGCATAGGCGATCACATCCTCCGGCGGGGCCGGAAGATCGTCGGAGAGATTGTAGACGGCGCCGGGCGAGGGCCTCTCGATGGAGGCGAGCAGCGCCGCTGCGATGTCGTCGCGGTGGATACGGCTGAAAACCTGCCCCTCCTTCACGATTCTCCGGGCGGCGCCGGCCCTGATCCGCTCAAACGGCGCCCGGCCCGGCCCGTAAATCCCGGCGATGCGGAATATGTGCAGCGGCAGCCCCGCCGCACGCCATTCCGCCTCCGCCGCCGCGCGCCGCTCGGCGCGCCCCGGCGCCGGGTTGAGCGGGCTGGCCTCATCGACCCAACCGCCCCCATGGTCGCCGTAGACGCCGGTCGTCGACAGATAGCCGACCCATTTCAGCCCCGGATTCGCGGCCAGCGCCGGGCCGATGGCCCGCAGTGTCGGGTCGCCCCGCTCGTCTGGCGGGGCGGAGACCAGAACATGCGTCGCGCCGGCGGCGGCCGCCGGCGCCGGCGGCCAGATCTCCGGCTCGATCCCCATCGCGGCGAGCGCGGGCTTGCGCGCCGGATCGCGGGTCGTCCCGACGACGCGCCAGCCGCGCCGGAGCAGGCGCGCGGCCAGAGCCTGCGCGACATATCCGGATCCGGCGCACAACATCACAGGTCGATCCCGCATTGGGTCTCCTCTCGCTCGGCGCTATGATGCGCCTCTTCTACATGACGGAGCCGACATGACGCGAGCCCTCGCCGCCGCCCTTCTCATCGCCCTTCTTCCCTCCCGCGCCGGGGCGGTCACGTCCTATGCGGATTGCGCCGCGATGGTCGACGAAGACCCGGAGCGCGCGCGAAACGAAGCCGTCGACTGGTATGCGGCCACCGGCGCGCTCGGGGCGCTTCACTGCGAGGCGCTCGCTCTCGCGGCGGAAGGCGCGTTCAGGACCGCGGCCCAGAAGCTCGCCGCCCTGGCCGGCGCGCCGGAGCTTTCCGCCGGAGAGAGCGTCGCCGTCCGGGTTCAGGCGGCGCGGCTTTATCGCGCCGATCATGACCTGGACGGCGCGCGCGCCATCCTCGACGAGGCCATCGCGGCCAATCCCGGCGCAGCGGCGGCAGCCTATGTCGAGCGCGCCGCGCTGCAGGCCGAAGATCAGGCCTGGACGGGCGCGAAGGCCGATCTCGACAGCGCGCTGCGCCTCCAGCCGCGTGATGCGGAGGCGCTTGCGCTCCGCGCCGCCGCGCGCCGGCATCTGGGCGACGCCGCCGGCGGGGTCCTCGATGCGAAAGCCGCCATCGCGGCGGATCCCGGCCATGCGCCCGGCTGGCTGGAGCTTGGCGTGGCCGAGCGCGCGCGCGGCGACGCCGGCGCCGCCCGGAAGGCGTTCCTCGGCGCCATCGAAGCCGCCCCCGACAGCCCGAGCGCGGCCATGGCGCGAAACGCCCTGCAGGACATGGCCGCGCCGGAAGCCGGCGCGCCGACCGGGACGAAGCGACAGGGCGCCGCGCCCGCGCCGCCCTCACACACGACCCGATGATCGGGATGGAAACTCCGACGGGCGGTCAGCGGCGATCCTCTCATCGGATGACGCGGACCGCCTTCCAAGAAGCCGCCCAGAAACAGGAGGGGCGGGGGAACCCTTTGGCGGAGACGGTCCTGGTTAACGAAAAAACAACCCGGCGCGCGGATTAATGGAGTGTGAGGTCGGCGGTCCAATCCTCCTAAGCGTGTATAGCTCTCTTTCCATGACGCCTTTAGAGCATGAATGGGCCCGTTCTGACCGGTTTTTCGGAAGAAGGTGGTCATTTGACTCAGCATTCCGGCTTGCGCGACGATGCAATATCACGCTTACTCGCCGCGGAGCTGGGCCAAGAGGGGGCACGAGTTGGGGGAAGCACCTACCCTCATCGCAGAGGATATCCATAAGAGTTTCGGCAAAGTCGAAGTTCTGAAGGGTGTGTCCGTCGCTGCGCGGCAGGGGGACGTGATCTCCATTCTTGGCTCGTCGGGCTCCGGCAAGTCGACATTCCTGCGCTGCATAAATTTCCTGGAAACGCCCGACAGCGGCCGGATCGTGCTGGAAGGCGAGGAGGTGCGCGTGCGCGCCGATTCCCGCGGGCGGCCGATCGGCGCCGATGCGAAACAGATCGCGCGGCTCCGCGCCCAGCTTGGCATGGTGTTCCAGCAATTCAATCTCTGGGGGCACATGACCGTGCTCGGCAATGTGATGGAAGGCCCGGTGCAGGTTCAGCGCCGCAATCAGGCGGAGGCCAGAGACGAAGCGATGGCCGTGCTTGAGAAGGTCGGCATCGCCGACAAGGCCGGATCCTATCCGAGCCAGCTTTCCGGCGGACAGCAGCAGCGCGTCGCCATCGCGCGCGCGCTGGCGATGCGCCCGAAGGCGATCCTCTTCGACGAACCGACATCCTCGCTCGACCCCGAACTGGTCGGCGAGGTTCTGCGCGTGATGCGCGACCTGGCCGACGAGGGGCGGACCATGCTGGTCGTCACGCATGAAATGGGCTTTGCGCGCGAGGTCTCGAACAAGGTCGTCTTTCTTCACGAAGGCGTCGTGGAAGAGGAAGGCCCGCCGCAAGAGATCTTCGCCAACCCGAAATCCGAGCGCTGCCGCGCGTTTCTCGCCAGTGCGCTCTGAAGCCTGCACAAGGAGACAAACCAATGAATCGCCGCCTGATTTTCAGCGTTCTCGCCATGGCCGCCGCCAGTCTGGCCGCTCCGGCGCTGGCCGCCGATGCGGTCCGGATAGGAACTGAGGGGGCCTATCCTCCATACAACTTCATCAACGAAAACGGCGAAGTCGACGGCTTCGAGCGCGAGGTCGGCGACGAGATCTGCAAACGCGCCGAGCTTACATGCACCTGGGTCAAGAACGACTGGGACAGCATCATCCCCAACCTCGTCTCCGGCAATTTCGACATGATCATGGCCGGGATGACGATCACCGCCGAGCGGGACGCCGTGATTGATTTCACGCAGGATTATTTCCCGCCGGACCCGTCCGCCTATGTTGCGCTGAAAGGCGCGGGAGACGACGTGATCCACGGCGTCGTCGCCTCTCAAACCGCCTCCATCCAGGCCGCCCATGTCGCTGAAAGCGATGCGACGCTGATGGAGTTCGCGACCTTCGACGACAGCGTCGCCGCAGTCCGGAACGGGGAGGCGGACGCCGTTCTCGCCGATCGCGGCTTTCTCGAAGACATCGTGAACGAAAGCGACGGCGAGATGGTCTTCGTCGGCCCGGATGTGGAGATCGGCGACGGCATCGGCGTCGGCGTGCGCGAGAGCGACGGCGACCTGAAAGCCAGACTCGACGCCGCGATCTCCTCGATGAAGGAGGATGGTTCATTGAACGTCCTTCTGTCAAAATGGTTCGACGGCATGGACGATGTCTACTGACGGCGGCCTTGGCCGAGGATGAAGCCGGCTCGATGATCGCGAGTCCGGGCGCCGAGGGGGCGGCCGGGCTCAGCTTGGGGGCGAACGATGGACACCTGCGCCGATCCTTCGGCACTTGAAGGGCTGAGCTGGTGGCTCTGTTACCTGAGCACGCCGAAACATGTCAGCTTTTACGCGTCGTTCGGAACGGTTCTCCTGCTTCTGGCGCTCGTGGCGCCGCTCACGCTCATCGTCGGCGTCGCCGGCGCGCTGGCGCGGCGCGCCCGCATCGCGCCGCTGCGCTGGTTCGGGCTTCTCTACACATCCATGGTGCGGGGCGTCCCCGATATCGTCTTCTTCCTCTTCGTCCCGATCGCGCTCGATCAGACGCTCGAATATGTCCGCCACAAGACGCTCTGCCCCGAAGTGACGGCGCCGGTGCGCCAGGGCGCCGATTTCATCGTCTGCGCCGCTGCGAAGCTCCCGCTCTCGACCGCGCCGCAAGCGGTGCATGACATGTATGGCTTCGCGCTGGCCCTGCTCGCGTTCACCGTGGTCTTCGGGGCCTTCGCGGCGAACGTGATCGACGGCGGGCTCTCCGCCGTTCCCAAAGGCCAGCTTGAGGCCGGCGAGGCGATCGGGATGAGCCGCGCGCAGGTTTTCCGGCGCATTCATCTGCCGCAGATGTGGCGGTTCGCGTTTCCCGGCCTGACCAATCTCTGGATGGTCCTGATCAAGGCGACGCCGCTTCTTTTTCTGCTCGGGGTCGAGGACATCGTTTACTGGGCGCGCGAGCTTGGCGCCGCCAAGACCTCGCGCTACCTCTATCCTCATGGCGACTGGCGGTTCGGATATTTCATGGCGCTCCTCGTGTTCTATCTGGCGCTCACCTGGGTGAGCGAACGAGGGTTCAGCCGCCTTACGCGCAGGCTCGGACCGGATGCGCACGCGTGACCTGCGCCGAGGCGATCATCGCTTATGGGCTGAGGTCCGTCGGCGTTGGCGAGCGGATCCTTCCGCGCGGCGACATCACGCTCTGCGAACAGACGGCGCTGATCGGCTCCGGCATGCTCTGGAACATCTATTTCACCGTGCTCGCGCTCGGCTTCGGCTTCTGCCTCGCGACCGTGATCGCGCTTGGAAAGGCCAGCCCCAACCGGCTCGTCTCGGGGGCGGCCCGGGGGTTCATCTTCGTCTTTCGCGGCTCTCCGCTCTTCATCCAGTTTTTCCTCTTCTATGAGGCTTTCGTCCTGATCCCGAAGGCCGCCGGCGCGCTCGACCTCGGCTTCGTGACGATCACGGTCGAGACCGCGTGGTTCACCCGCGCCTGGCTCGGGGCGCTGATCGTCCTGATCCTGAACACGTCCGCCTATTCCGCGGAGATCTTTCACGGCGCGCTGATGAACGTGCCGAAAGGAGAGATCGAGGCCGCCGATGCGATGGGGATGAGCGGCCTGCGAAAGTTTCGCCGTATCGTCTGGCCGACCATGCTCCGCATCGCCTGGCCCGCCTACACCAACGAAGCGATCTTCATGGGCCACGCGACCGCGCTGGTGTTCTTCTCCGGCTTCCCGGCCTGGCGCCGTGAAGGCGACGCGCTCTATTACGCGACCTATTTCGCGGAGGCGACGTTCAACCCGTTCGTCGCCTATCCCATCGTCGCGGCTTTCTTCGTGCTCTTCACCCTGACGATTCTCGGCGTGTTCGGGCTCATCAATCGCAGGCTGAACCGGCATCTTCCCGCCGCCGTGCGCGCGAAGACCCGCTTTCGGCCGCAGATCATCCGATAAGCGGGGACGCGCGGGTGGCTTCGTCCGCGATCGACAACCAGCGCGCGCGGCGCATTTTCATGCACCGCCATGCGCTCTGCGACCCGCCGACGCCGAAGCAGGACGATTCGGCCCTGCTCGCGCTGATCGAGCGGCTCGGGTTCGTTCAGCTTGACAGCATCCGCACGGTCGAGCGGGCCCATCACATGATCCTGTTCGCGCGAAACCAGACCTATCGCCCCGCCGCGCTCCATCGGCTGATCGAACGCGAGCGGGCGTTGTTCGAAAACTGGACCCATGACGCCTCGGTGATTCCGACGCGGCTTTTCCCTTATTGGCGCGCGGCGATGGCGGAGATCGCGCCGCGGATCGCCGCCCATTGGGAAAATCGCGGCCGCGCCGGGTTTCGCGAACAGGGGCGGGCTGTTCTGGCCGAGATCGCCCGGCGCGGTCCGCGCCTCTCACGGGAGATCGGCGAGAGCGAATCCCGGACCTCCGGCGGCTGGTGGGAATGGAACCCGTCGAAGACCGCTCTCGAATGGCTCTGGCGGTCCGGCGAGCTCTGCGTCGCGCGGCGCGAGGGGTTTCAGAAGGTTTACGATCTGACGGAGAACGTGATCCCGGCCCCGCATCGCGGCCCGCCGCCTGACCGCGCGGCGCTGGTCGACTGGGCCTGCGGCGCGGCGCTCGACCGGCTCGGCTTCGCAACCAGCGGAGAGATCGCCGCCTTCTGGGGGCTGATCACACCGGCGGAGGCGAAAGACTGGCGCGCGGCGCAGCCATCGCTGATCGACGTTGACATCGAAGGGGCGAACGGCGCCGTCCGACGCCATTTCGCGCGGCGCGGCCTTGAGGAGGAGGCGCCCCCGCCGCCGCCCACCCGGATCCGCGCGCTCAGCCCGTTCGATCCGCTGATCCGCGACCGGAAGCGCACGAGGCGGCTGTTCGGTTTCGACTATACGATCGAGGTGTTCGTGCCGGCGGCCAAGCGCAGATACGGCTATTATGTCTTTCCGCTCCTGGAGGGCGACCGTCTGATCGGCCGGATCGACATGAAGGCCGACCGCGGACGGGACGAGCTGATCGTCTCCGGGCTCTGGCTGGAGCCGGGCGTGCGCGCCGCCATTGGGCGAATCAGACGCCTGGAGGCGGAACTGGAGCGCCAGAGACGGTTCGCCGGGGTCGGCGGTCTCCGGATGGAGAATGGATGGATCAAGACATGATCCGAACGCGCGGAGCGCGCCGGCGCGACGGCTTTTCTCCGCCGCCGAAGGTGGCGGGCCCCGCCGGCGGCGGCTATCATGCCGCCGGCTCGCCTTGGGTTCCTTCTATTGCGAGCGGATCTTTTCGGCACAGGAGGCGTGGAGCGAAACATGGCGATCAAAGCAGCGTTTGACATGGTGAAAGAGGCGACGGCGGAGATTGAAACCATCTCTCCGGCGGACGCGATCAAGCGGATGAACGACGAGGATTTCCTTCTCGTCGATATCCGCGACCCACGCGAGTTGAAACGCGAAGGCCGGATTCCCGGCGCCTATCATGCTCCTCGCGGGATGCTGGAGTTCTGGATCGACCCGGCCAGCCCCTATTACAAGCCGATCTTCGGCGAAAAGAAGAAATTCGTGTTCTTCTGCGCCGCCGCCGGCCGGTCGGCGATCTCGGTCAAGACGTTGCAGGACATGGGGATGGAGAACATCGCGCAGCTTGGCGAAGGCTTCGCCGGGTGGCGGGAGGCCGGCGGCCCGATCGAGGGCGGGGAGTCCTGAGCTTCCCGGCGGGCCTCGCCGGGCGGCCCGCATTCGGTCAGATCATGCGCGCGGTGACGATGTGCTCCACATCGGAGACGCGCGCGGCGAATCCGTCCGCCTCCTGCCGTTTCATCGCGGCGTAAACCCGCGTGAACTCCTCGCCGAGCGCCTCGTTGACGAAGGCTGACTCCTCGAAAAGCCGGATCGCCTCGCGCCAGCCCGCCGGCAGGGCGCCGGCGCCTTCCGGCGGCGCGGCGCCGTCCGTCGCAAGCCCCGGCGGCGCGTCGGTCTCGATTCCTTCGAGGATCGCCGCGAGGATCAGGGTCAACGCGATATAGGGGTTGGCGTCGGCCCCCGCGAGCCGATGTTCAAGCCGCGCGCCTGCGCCGGCGGCCGTCGGCACGCGGACGGCGACATTGCGGTTGTCGAGCCCCCAGGCCGCGGCGGATGGCGCGAAGCCGCCGGGCCGGAGCCGCCGATAGGAATTGAGATGCGGCGCGAAACCAAGCGTGGATTCCGCCATCCGCGCCAATACGCCGCCAATGGCGCCTGAAAGCGGCCGGTTCGGCGTATCGGCGTCATCGCCGGAGAAGATGTTTCGCCCCGCCTCATCGAGCACGGAGACATGAAAATGCTGGCCGGAGCCGGGCGCTTCGCCATAGGGCCTGGCCATGAAGCAGGCGTCGAGCCCATGCGCCCGCGCCGTGCCGCGCACCGCGCGGCGAAGAGCGATGGCGCGATCGGCGGCGATCAGCGCGTCATCGACATGGTGCAGGTTCACCTCGAACTGGCCCGGCCCGGATTCCGCGAGGAACCCTGTCGTCAACGCATCGAGCGCCACCGCCGCCGCTTCGATTTCCGAGAGGAGCGGCTCGAAGTGGCGTTGCACGTCCAGAAGATAGACTTGGCCCGATTCGAGCCGACGGCCGCCCGGCCCCACCGGGGGCCGAACGCGCCCGCTTGGCGCGGCTTCGCCCTCGACCAGATAAAACTCCAGCTCAGGCGCCGCGACAGGCGAGAGCCCAGCGGCCCGATACCGCGCCAGAACCCGCGCAAGCGCCGCGCGCGGGTCATGGGGGTTCGGTGAATTCCAGTCGTCGCCGGTCAGCGTCATCAAGCATTGCGCTGCGGGGCGCTGAGACCAGAGCATCGGCCTCAACGTATGAATCAGCGGACTGGCCACGCCGTCCGGATCGCCGACCTTCTCCGCCAACCCGTCGGCGTTGGTGTCCTGGCTGAAGATGTCGAGCGCGTAGGTCGACACCGGAAGACGCTGGCCGCGCGGCCCGAGCTTGGCGATCTCTCCGATCGGCAGCCATTTGCCACGCATCACGCCGTTCATGTCGGGCCAGACCATCTCGACGAATTCGATGTCCGGATGCTCGGCGAAAAAAGCGTCGAGCGCGGCGCGGATGACGCCGCTCATCGCGAACCGGCATGGAGATGAGGAAGCTCAAGCATGACAGACCCGTCCCACTGTGACCGCCCGGACGCTGGACGCGCCGCCCAAGCCCCGACCAGGAGGCGCATATCCAGCGACCCGCCGGCGCGCTACCGTTCCTCGATCATGACTTCGCGTTTGCCGACATGGTTGGCCGCGCTGACCACGCCCTGATCCTCCATCTGCTCGACGATGCGCGCGGCCTTGTTGTAGCCGATGGCGAGCTTGCGCTGGATATAGCTGGTCGAGCATTTCCGGTCCCGCGCCACGATCATCACCGCCTGATCATAGAGCGCGTCATCGCTTCCATCACCGCCGAGGCCCAGGATCTCATCGATCGCCGCGGCTTCCTCGTCGTCGTCGCCGCCCTCGGTCACGGCGGAGACATATTCCGGCTGGCCCTGCGTCTTCAGATGGCGCACGACTTCCTCGACCTCCTCGTCGGAGACGAAAGGCCCATGGACGCGCGTGACGCGGCCGCCTCCGGCCATGTAGAGCATGTCGCCCATGCCCAGAAGCTGCTCCGCGCCCTGCTCGCCGAGAATCGTTCGGCTGTCGATCTTGGACGTGACCTGAAACGAAATCCGGGTCGGGAAGTTGGCCTTGATCGTGCCGGTGATGACGTCGACCGAGGGGCGCTGCGTCGCCATGATGAGGTGAATGCCGGAGGCGCGGGCCATCTGCGCGAGACGCTGGATGCAGGCCTCGATCTCCTTGCCGGCCACCATCATCAGATCCGCCATCTCGTCGACGATGATGACGATGAAGGGCATCTCCTCGGGCTCGAACTCCTCGGTCTCGGTCACGGGCTGGCCGGTGTCCTTGTCGAATCCGGTCTGGACGGTGCGGCTGAACGCTTCGCCCTTCTCCAGCGCGTCGCGGACCCGGGCGTTGTAGCCGTCGATGTTACGCACGCCCATTTTCGACATCTTCTTGTAGCGGCTCTCCATCTCCGCCACCGCCCATTTCAGCGCCACCACCGCCTTTTTCGGGTCGGTGACGACCGGCGAGAGAAGATGCGGAATGCCGTCATAGACGGAGAGCTCCAGCATCTTCGGGTCGATCATGATCAGCCGGCATTCCTTGGGGCCGAGCCGGTAGAGGAGCGACAGGATCATCGTGTTGATCGCGACGGATTTGCCCGAACCGGTGGTGCCCGCGACGAGCAGATGCGGCATCTTTGCCAGATTCGCGACCACCGGGTCGCCTCCGATATCCTTGCCGAGCGCCAGCGCGAGCCGATAGCTCGAATCGCCATAGACGTCCGCCGAGAGAATCTCGCGGAGCAGCACCATCTCCCGGTTGGCGTTCGGCAATTCGATGCCGATCACATTCCGGCCCGGGATCGTCGAGACCCGGGCGGCGAGCGCCGACATCGAACGGGCGATGTCGTCCGCGAGGCCGATGACCCGCGAGGCCTTCAGCCCCGGCGCGGGCTCCAACTCGTACATCGTGACCACGGGGCCGGGCCGGATCGCGCCGATCTCGCCTCTCACGCCGTAATCGTCGAGCACGCTTTCCAGCATTCTCGCATTCTGCTCCAGCGCCGCGTCGCTCTCCCGATGGCGGGCGATTTTCGACGGAGTCTGAAGCAGCGACAGCGCCGGCGCGACAAAGCCGCCGTCGCCAGCCGCTTCATCGAGCGCGAGACGCGGCTGTTCCTCCTCCGCGGCGGCGCGCGATTTCTTGACCGGCTTCGGGGCGGGGCGCGCCTTCGGCGTCTCTCCGCGCCGCAATATGGCCGGCAGCGCGCTTTCCCCCTCGAGCGTCGGCGCCTCGCCCGCCTCGGGCGCGCCGCCATCGAGCGAAGGTTCGCGCCGCCGGAATCCGAGCGGCGCCGGCGGCGCATGCTTTTCCGATCTCGGTTTCGCCAGCGCGCCGCGCAGCATCGCCGCCGCCGCGCCGACCGCCCTGGCCAGAAGAGAGACGCACGCGACCGCCGCCGTGAGCAGCGAGCGCAGCAGGAACCGGAAGACGCGGCGCGCCTCGGTCATGTTCACGCCAAGCGCGAGCGCCGCGAGCGTCAGCGTCGCAAGGGCGAGCGCCAGCGTCACCGGCTTCACGACCTCCGCGGCGGGAAAGGGAAGCGCCGAGAGCAGCATGGAGAGAGCGCCATCGCCGATCACGCCGCCAAGCCCCGCGGGAAAGGCCCATGCCGCGAATGGCGCGTGCGCCGATGCGAAGACTGCGCCGGCCAGCATCGCGAACGGCGTCAGGATCATCCGCGACCATGCGCGCTCGTCCCCGGCGTGCAGGATCAGCCGCCCCGCCCAGACGAACAGAACCAGCGGAAGCCCCAAGGCGGCGAGGCCAAGCGTCTGCAACAACGGATCGGCGAGAAGCGCCCCGGGCGCGCCAAGCCAGTTCTGCGGCGCGCTCTCCGTCGCATTCAACCAGCTCGGATCGTCGGCATGGTAGCTGACCAGCGCCGCTCCAAGCGCGAGAGCCGCGACAAGGAAGCCGACTCCGGTCAGCTCCGCCCCGCGGCGCTTCAGAAACGCCTGCGCGGACGGCGGCAGCAACGGCGCGCGCTCTCCATCGGCCCAGCTGGTCATTCTCTCCCCCCAATCACCTCGCGGATAGCGGTCAGCCCCCGCTCGACATGCGCCGGCTCGTCCACCAGCGCCACCCGGATGTAACCCCGCCCCGGATCGCCAACCCCGCAGCCGGGGCTCGCGGTTCGGCTGAGATAGCTTCCCGGCAAAACCCTGACGCCATGTTCGCGCCAAAGCCGGAGCGTCGCCGCCTCGCCATCCTCCACCCCGACCCAGAGGAAGAACCCGGCGGCGGGCGCGAACCCGAGAATCCGCTCCGCGAGCGCGTATTTTTCCGCGTAGAGCGCGCGGTTCTCCGTCACATGCGCCTCGTCCCGCCAGACCTCGGCCGCGGCGAGCTGCGCCGGCAGCGGCAACGGCGCGCCGGTGTAGGACCGGTGTCGGCGCAGGGCGGCGATCGTCGCCTCGCCGCCGACGCAAAACCCGGAGCGAAGGCCCGGAAGATTCGAGCGCTTCGACAGCGAATGAAAGGAAAGAACCCGCTCCGGATCGGCCCCGACCGCCTTGGCCGTGGTCAGCACGCCGGGCGGCGGCGCATCGCGGTAAATCTCCGCGTAGCACTCGTCCGCGAAAATCCGGAAATCATGCCGCTCCGCCAGCGCGAGAAGCCGCGCCCAGTATTCCGGCCCCGCCACCGCGCCCTGCGGATTGGCGGGCGAGCAGATATAGGCCACGGTCACCCGGTCCAGCAGCGCCGGGTCGAGCGCGGCGAAATCCGGAAGATGACCGGTTTCCGCGACCGCGTTCACGTAGATCGGCTCCGCCCCGACAGCGAGCGCCGCAGCGGCGTAGCACTGGTAGAACGGGTTCGGCAGCAGGATCGCCGGGCGCGCGCCGTTCTTCCGCTCGGGGCTGAGCGCGACGGCGGCGTTGAAGAGCCCCTCCCGCGTGCCGTTCAGCGGGAAGACATGAGCGTCCGCCTCGACCCGGACGCCGTAGCGGCGGCCGATCCACGCGGCGCAGGCCTCCAGAAGGTCGGGGTGGCCCTCGTTTGGCGGGTATTTGCTGTAGAGGTGAACATGCCGCGCCAACGCCTCCGCCAAGAACGGCGGCTGGGGATGTTTCGGCTCGCCGATGGACATCGACACGGGCGCGCCGTTCGCCCCGGCGGGGCCGGGCGGATAGGGATCGAGCAGCGCCCGCAAACGCGGAAACGCATACTCCGGGAGGTCCGAAAACCGCTCGGGGACCTGCATCTCATCATACCTCTTGCGGAGCCTCTGGCGGACTCTCGTCGCGAGAGACCGTACACGGCGCCACCATTACGGTCCAGAAATTAAACGTGATTCATCGAATTGTATGTGATACTCTCGCAACAGTGACGCCAAGGACACAGGCGCGGTTCAGCCCGCGACGACCGCCTCGGCCGCGGCGCCGATCCGGCACAGCGCCGCTTCGCCGAACGGTTTCCCCATCAGCATGATTCCGCAGGATGGGGTCGGCGTCGGCAATGTCAGCGCGCAGAGCCCGAGCAGGTTCCCGATCCGCGTGTTCTGGAGCGTCAGGAGGTTTTCCGACGCGAAGAACGCCTTGTCCGCGAGCAACCGCTCGACATTCGGCGGCAGGATCGGGCACGAGGGGATCAGCACCGCGTCATACGCCGCGACGCGCGCGTTCCATTTGGCCCGAAGCTGGCGCATCCGCTTCGCCGCCCGAAGATACCCGGCGGCGGTCACTTTGGCGCCGGCGCGGAATCTCTCCCGGATCGGCGCGAACATGAGGTCGCCCTTCTCCTCGATCGTCTCGCCCCACTCGGCCCAGGCTTCCCCGGTGAAGAGCGGGGCGGAGAGCGAAATGACCTCCGCCACTTCCGGCGCTTCGATCCGCTCCACCACGGCGCCGGCGCGCGCGAGCGCGGCGACCGCCGCCTCGAACGCGGCGCGGGGCTCATCGCGGCAGTCCTCGCCGAGCGCCACCGTCTCCAGCACCGCGAGCCGCGCGCCCTTGAGCGAGGCGCCTTCGAGATCCGGCGCGCGCCCGCCGGCCATCGTCGCGGTCAGGAGCGCGGCGTCCTCGACCGTGCGGCACAATGGGCCGATCGTGTCGAATCCCGGGCAGAGGAAGATCACGCCGTCATCCGGCAGATACCCATGCGTCGTCTTGAGGCCGACCAGGGAGTTCCATGTCGACGGCACGCGGACCGAGCCGCCCGTGTCCGAGCCGATCGCGGCCGACGCCAGATCAAACGCGACCGACGCCGCCGCCCCGGACGAAGAGCCTCCCGGAGCGAGGGCCGGGTCGAAGCGGTTCGGCGGCGTCGCCGTCATCGGGTTCAGCCCGAGCCCCGAGAAGGCGAGTTCGGTCATATGCGTCTTGCCGAGGCTGACGACACCCGCGCGCCGGGCGTTGGCCACCACCGTGGCGTCTGCGGGAGAGACGCGGCCCTTGAGCATCGCGGAGCCGGATTCCGTGACGTCTCCCGCGGTGTCGAACAAGTCCTTCCAGGAGATCGGCGCCCCGTCCAGCGGGCCGCGCCGGAGACCGCGCTTCGCGCGATCCGCGGCGGCGGCGGCCTCCCTTCGGGCCGAATCATGGAGCACGCGCGTATAGATCCGCGCCGCATCGCCGTTGGCGTCGATGGCGGAGAGATAGGCTTCGGTCGCCTCGCGCGCGTCGAGCGCGCCAGTTTCGATACGCCGGCCGATCTCCGCCGCGCTCATTTTGGTCACTTCGGTCATTCCGCCCCTCCTCGCCTCCGATCCGCCCGAGCCTATGCGCCGACGCGCGCGTGGACAATCTTCATTGCAGAGTCGATACAACAAGCATGAAACAGACGCCCGATTGCGACGTTCTCATCATCGGCGGCGGCCTTGTCGGCGCGGCGGCGGCGCTCGCTTTGGCGAGCGCCGATTTCGACGTGATCCAGCTCGACGCCGCGCCAGACGCGCCCGAACCCGAGACGTTCGACGGGCGCGCCTACTCGACGCCGGCGGCGTCGCAGAACTTCTGGCGCGCTGTCGGCGTCTGGGAGCGCGTGGCGGACAACGCCCAGGCCGTGAGCGACATCCTCGTCTCTGACGGCCGGGTCAGCGAGGGCGCATCGCCCCTTTTCCTTCATTTCGACCACCGCGAGGCGGATGGCGGCGCCTTCAGCCGCATGGTCGAAGCCCGGCACCTGAGGCCGGCGACGCTCGAAGCGGTCCGCGAATCGGCGCATGTCGATCTCCGCCACGGCGCCCGCGTCGTCTCGACGCGGACCGAGCCGGGGCGGGCGGTGGCGGTTCTCGAAACCGGCGAAGAGATTTCGGCGCGGCTGATCGTCGCCGCGGACGGGCGCGAAAGCCGGCTCCGCCAGGCCGCCGGCATCGACCGGGTGCGCTGGAGCTACGATCAGAGCGGGCTCGTCTCCGCCGTCGCGCATGAACGGCCGCATCACGGAATCGCGCATGAATTGTTCCTGCCGGCCGGGCCGTTCGCGATTCTGCCGCTGAAAGGCGGGCGATCCTCCCTCGTCTGGACCGAGAGACGGGAGGAGGCCGCGCGGATCCACGCCTTGCCGGACGATCAGTACCTTTGCGAGCTGGAGAACCGGTTCGGCGACTTTCTCGGCCGGCTGACGCTGGACGGGCGGCGGTGGACCTATCCGCTGCATTTCAGCCTCGCCTACGCCTATGTCGCGCCCCGCCTCGCGCTGATCGGCGACGCGGCCCACGCGGTGCATCCCATCGCGGGGCAGGGCCTCAATCTCGGCATACGGGATGCGGCGGCGTTGGCGGAAGTTCTGGCCGAAGCGATGCGGCGGGGCGAGGATTTCGGCGAAGCGGCGGTGCTGAAACGGTATCAGCAATGGCGCCGGTTCGACTCCGCCGCGCTCGCCCTTTCGATGGACGCCCTGAACCGGCTGTTCTCGAACGACGTCGCGCCGGTCCGCGCGCTCCGGGATTTCGGCCTTGATCTCGTGAACCGGTCCGGCCCGATGAAACGCATGTTCATGCGGGCCGCGTCCGGCATGGGCGGCGAAACGCCCCGCCTGCTGCGGGGCGAGCGCATCTGAGAGGCGGCGGCCAGGGCCGCCGCGCAATCATCAGAGAAATTTCTCGATCTCTTCCGACATCGCCGCCGCCGACACCGCGCCGGAGACACGCTCCCCATTGATGAAGAAAGTCGGGGTGGAGCGCACCTCGTCCTTTTCAGTGTTGGTCTGGAAATCGGTCACCATCTGCTCGAGAAGCGCCTGATCGGTGAGACAGGCGTTCATCCTGTCGTTGGAAAGTCCGGCGAGGCGGCCGATCTTCATCATCTCGTCGAGGATCGGCTGAGCATTCTGGGTCTCGTTGAAGGCCCTGACATGGTCGAGATACCAGGTTTGCTGGCGGTCGAGGAACATGCTGGTCAAACGGTAATAGCCCATGTCGCCGCCGCAACGCGCGATCATGCCCGCCCAGAGGCCGAACTGATCGAAATAGACCTCGCGAAGGATGAACCTCACCTTGCCGGTGTCGATATAGTTCCTCTTGATTTCAGAAAAGGAGTTCACGTGGAAATTCGCGCAGTGCGGGCAGGTCAGCGAGGCGTATTCGATGATCGTCACCGGCGCCGCTTCGTCCCCCAGCGCCACGTCGCCAAGCGCGTAACCCTTGTCTTCGGTCTCCTGCGCGCCGGCGGGCGCCGCCGCCATCAGGGCGAAACTCGCGCCGAGCGCGAGCGCGCCGCGCCTTGTGGGGAGGGCGGGGTCTTTCATTCGGAGCTCCTTTTCGGGTCATTCGTGTTCTGGCCGGCCGCGGCGGTCCGCGCGGCCTTCGCTCTGATGTTGGCGCCGAGACGCGCCAGCGCCAGCGCGAGATCGGGATCCTCGATGCCGGGGATCGGCGCGGGCGGCGCGGCCGCCTCCGCCTCCAAAGCGCCTGTCGGCCCTCCGGGCGAGGCGTTCATCAGCGGCGCGCGCGACTGGTCGATGCGGATTCGCGACACGGCGCGGTAACCGTAGAAGGCGTTGACCCGCTCGATGATCCGCGCCTTCTCCATCTCCACCTCGGGGGCGCGCGCGCCCTCCGCGGTGAGCACCAGCACCGCGCCAAGGCCGCCGCGTTCGCGATAGGTCACCTTCATCGGCCGGCAGATCGCCGCGAGGGACTCGCCCACAATCGCACGCCATTCGGTCAGCAGGCGAAGCTCGGCGAAGCCGCGGCGCGCGCCGCTGGACTTCAGAGCGCCCGGGGCGAGATCGCCCGCGCGCAAGAACCCCCTGGCGCGCCGGTCGGACGCGCGGGGCTTGCGTCGCCCGGCGGGTTCTGGTGTCTCCTTCGTCATGAGGTCTGTCTCGCATATCGGATCGCGAAAGAGGAGCGCAGATTTCGCCGCGGCGCCGGCCGGCGTGGTTCACTATTGCGTGAAACAGCGCGGATGAGCGGCGTCGCCGGAGATCTGCTGGCCTGGTACGACGCCAACGCCCGCGTCCTCCCATGGCGCGCGCCGCCCGGCGCGGGGCCTGCCGACCCATACCGGGTCTGGCTTTCCGAAATCATGCTGCAGCAAACCACCGTCGCCGCCGCGGCGCCCTATTTCATGCGTTTCACCGCGCTCTGGCCCGATATCCACGCGCTCGCGGCCGCCCCGCGCGAATCCGTGCTCTCGGAATGGGCGGGGCTCGGCTATTATGCGCGCGCGCGCAATCTTCACGCCTGCGCGGGCGTCGTCGTCGACGCGCATGGCGGACGATTCCCGGACCGGATCGAGGATCTTCTGGCGCTGCCGGGCGTCGGCCCCTACACGGCGGCCGCCATCGCCGCGATCGCGTTCGATCGGCCGGTCGCCGCGATCGACGGCAATGTCGAGAGGGTGATGGCGCGCCTTCACGCGATCGAGACGCCGCTCCCCGCCGCGAAGCCCGCGATACGAAACGCCGTGGAGGCGTTGGTTCCGCGGCGCCGCGCCGGCGATTTCGCGCAGGCGCTGATGGATCTGGGGGCGACGATCTGCGCGCCCAAGACGCCGCGCTGCGATCTTTGCCCGCTCAGCCCGGCTTGCGCGGCGCGGCGCGCCGGGATTGCGGCGGACCTGCCGCGAAAAAGCCCGAAAAAGCCGAAGCCGGCGCGGGCGAGCGTGGTCTACGCGCATTTTCGGCCCGATGGCGCGCTTTTGATGGAGACGCGCCCCGACAAGGGCCTGCTCGGCGGCATGCTGGGCCTGCCCGGCCCCGCCTGGAGCCCGACCCCGCCGACGGCGGCCGAGATCGAGGCGGCGGCGCCCGGCGCGGCGGAATGGACGCGGGCGCCCCGGGAGGCGCGCCATGTCTTCACGCATTTCACCCTGTCGCTTGCGGTGCTGGTCGCCGAAGGACCGGCGCTGGATGGATCATACATGGCCTATGACGCCGCGCGCCGCGCCGCGCCGACGGTGATGCGCAAGGCGATGGAGATCGCCCGCGCGAGCCTTCCCCGCTGACCGATCCTTTCCGGGGTGCCGCGCGTCAGACGGTCAGCTCGGCCCTGATCTGCTGGCGAAGCACATCGATCGGCACCCGCTGGCCATCGCGGCGAAAGTGCCAGTAGGTCCAGCCGTTGCAACTCGGCGCGCCTTCGACGGCGGCCCCGACCTGATGGATCGAGCCGACGGCGTCGGCGCTGATCAGCGTGCCGTCGGCCCGAACCCGGGCGCGGTGGCGGCCATTCACGCTTTCCAGAACTTCGCCCGGCTCCAGCATCCGGCGCTCAACCACGCGGCCAAAGGGAACCCGGGGCTCCTTGCGTTTGGAGGCGGTGACGGTCAGCGCCTCGGTCCCGGCGGGAACGACATTGGCGATACGGGCGCGGGCGGCCTCGCGATAGGCGTGCTCGCGCTCGATGCCGATCCAGCGGCGGCCAAGCCGCTTCGCCACGGCGCCGGTGGAGCCTGTGCCGAAGAACGGATCGAGCACGACATCGCCCGGCTCGGTCGAGGCGATGAGAATCCGATGCAAAAGCCCTTCTGGCTTTTGCGTCGGGTGGACCTTCTGGCCGTCGGCGGTCTTCAGCCTTTCGTGGCCGGAGCAGATCGGCATCTCCCAGTCGGAGCGCATCTGCACGCCGTCATTCAGCGCTTTGAGCGCGTCATAGTTGAAGCAGTATTTCGACTGTTCGGAACGCGCGGCCCAGATCAGGGTCTCATGCGCGTTGGTCAGCCGCTTGCCGCGAAAGTTCGGCATCGGGTTGGTCTTCCGCCAGACGACGTCGTTCAGGATCCAGTAGCCGAGATCCTGCACCGCCGCGCCGACGCGAAAGATGTTGTGATAGGAGCCGATGACCCAGAGCGCGCCGTTCGGCTTCAAGAGCCGGCGCGCCGCCGAAAGCCACTCGCGGGTGAAGCGATCATAGGCCGCGAAGCCGTCAAACTGGTCCCATGCGTCATCCACGGCGTCGACGCGGGAATTGTCAGGCCGGTGAAGCTCGCCCCTGAGTTGCAGGTTGTAGGGCGGATCGGCGAAGATCAGATCGACGGACGCCGCCGGCAAGGCGTTCATCGCGGCCACGCAGTCCCCCGCGATTATAGTGTCGAACGGCGCCGCCGCGGGTTCGGTCTTCATCCTGATCATGTCCAAGCCTCGAATCATCTTGCGAGGCCAAGATGATTCAAGCCTTGACTCTGGTCAATAAGTATTTCGAATCAAGGTGTTATTTGGTCTTCTTGATACACCATATAGTAGATGGGCCGGAAGCTCCGCCGATGATGTGGTGTCACCCCATGCGCCTCCAGAGCCGATCGATGCGCGGGGACGCCATAGCCCGCGTTCCGCTCCCAGCCATATTCCGGATAGCGGAGGGCGAGATCGGCCATGATCCGGTCCCGCGTCACCTTCGCGGCGATGGAGGCCGCCGCGATGGAAAGCGAGCGGCCGTCGCCGCGAACGATCGCGCGGGCGGGGCAGGGCAGATCCGGCGGGATCCGGTTCCCGTCGATCAGCGCGAAGCCCGCGGCGCGCGGCAGAGCGCCGAGCGCACGCGCCATGGCGAGATCCGCCGCGCGGAGAATGTTCAGCCGGTCGATCTCCGCGACGGTGGCGACGCCGACGCCGATCTCCGCGACAGAGCTGAGCGCGGCGAACAGCGCTTCGCGCTTCCGGGCGCTGAGTTTTTTCGAATCGTTCAGCCCCGACGGCGCGGTCGCGGGGTCCAGAATCACCGCGGCCGCGACCACCGGCCCCGCCCAGGGGCCGCGCCCGGCCTCGTCGACCCCGGCGACGGGACCGAAGGGCGCGGCGCGCTCAAAACTGAAATCAGGGCTCTCCATGCCCGTTTCTAACCCGCCCGCGCGATTTCGTCATGGAAAACCATGTCCCGGTTTCGTAAGCCGAAGAGAAGGAAGAGGAAGCATGAATGGCCATACCCACTCAGCCGCGCGTCGGTCTTTTCGTCACCTGCCTCGTGGACATGTTCCGACCCACGATCGGCTTCGCCGCCGTCGCGCTTCTGACTGAGGCGGGATGCCAGGTCGAGGTTCCGGAGGCCCAGACCTGCTGCGGGCAGCCGGCCTACAACACCGGCGACCGGACCACGACGCGGCGGGTCGCGAAAGCGGTCATCGCGGCTTTCGAAGGCTACGATTACGTGGTCGGCCCTTCCGGAAGCTGCATGGCCATGATCGCGAAGGACTATCCAACCCTTTTTGAGGACGAACCGGAATGGGCGGCCCGCGCGCGCGCGCTGGCGGAAAAATCCTACGAGATCACCGCCTTTCTCGTCGACGTCATGCGGTTCACGCCGACGGACATGAAGTTCGAAGGGCGCGCGACCTATCATGACAGCTGCGCCGGCCTGCGCGGCGTTGGCGTTCACGACCAGCCCCGCGCGCTGCTTTCGATGGTGGAGGGGCTGGAGTTGGTGGAGATGAAGGATCCCAATGTCTGCTGCGGCTTCGGCGGCACGTTCTGCGTCAAGATGCCTGAAATCTCCAACAAGATGGTCGCCGACAAGACCGCGGACATCGCCGCGACCGGGGCGGACACCCTGCTCGCGGGCGATCTCGGCTGCCTGATGAACATGGCCGGAAAATTGACGCGCGAGGGCCGCCCTGTGAAGGCCCGCCACGTGATCGAGGTCCTGGCCGGGATGGCGGACCGGCCGGCGATCGGGGAGAGCGATTCATGAGCATGCACGAGCCGACGGTCCGGAACTTCAAGGCCAACACCCACGCCGCCCTCGCGGACCCGAATCTGCAGAAGGCGATGCGCGCCACAGGCGCCGGCTTCGTGGACAAGCGCGCCGTCGCGCGGGCCGGCGTCCCCGAGTTCGACCGGATTCGCGACGCGGCGCGCGACCTGAAGAACCATGTTCTCGACCATCTCGATCTCTATCTCGAAACCTACGAGGAGCAGGTCGCCGCCGCCGGCGGCCATGTCCACTGGGCGGAAACGGCGGAGGACATGCGGCGCATCGTCCTCGAGATCTGCCGCAGCGTGGACGCGAAGACCGTCAACAAGGGCAAGACGATGATTTCGGAGGAGGCCGGGGTCAACGCCTTCCTCGAAGAGAACGGGATCACGCCGATCGAAACCGATCTTGGCGAATACATCATCCAGCTTCGCGGCGAAGGGCCGAGCCACATCATCGCCCCGGCGATCCATGTGACCACCGACGAGGTGGAGACCCTGTTTCGGGAGAAGCACGCCGATCTGCCGAAGGACCGCGATCTCTCCGAGCTCTCCTCCATGCTCTCCGAGGCGCGGACGATCCTGCGGCGGAAATATTTCGAGGCCGAGGTCGGGATCACCGGCGCCAACATGTTGATCGCGGAGACCGGGCAGTCTGTGATCGTCACCAATGAGGGCAACGGCGATCTCTCCCAATCCTTGCCGAAGGTCCATATCGTTCTCGCGTCGATCGAGAAGATCGTGCCGACGCCCGAGGACGCGGCCACGGTGCTCAGGGTTCTGGCGCGCTCGGCGACCGGACAGGACATGTCGGTCTACACCACCTTTTCCTCCGGTCCGCGCCGCGCGGAGGACCTGGACGGGCCGGAGGAATATCACGTCATCCTGCTGGACAACGGCCGGAGCGAGATGATCGGCACGGACTTTCAGGACATGCTCCGCTGCATTCGTTGCGGCGCATGCATGAACCATTGCCCAGTCTATCAGGCGGTCGGCGGCCACGCCTACGGCTGGGTCTATCCAGGACCGATGGGCGCGGTTCTGACCCCCGCCCTGATCGGCGTGGAGGAAGGCGGCATGCTGCCGAACGCGTCCACCTTCTGCGGACGCTGCGAAGAGGTCTGCCCGATGCGGATTCCGCTGCCGAAGATGATGCGCCACTGGCGGGAGCGGGAGTTCGAACGCAAGCTGTCGCCCGGCGCGGCGCGCTACGGGCTCGCGCTCTGGGCCTATTTCGTGGAGCGGCCCCGGCTCTATCGCATCGGAACGCGGGCGGGGATGGCGCTTCTCAGACTTTTCGGCGGCAAGACGCGGCGGTTCCGGCGCCTGCCTCTCGCCGGCGGCTGGACCGATCATCGCGATTTCCCCGCGCCGGAGGGCAAGACCTTCATGGCGGCCTGGCGCGACGCCGAGCGGGCGAGGGCTGCGGAATGAGCGCGCGCGACCGGATTCTGAACCGCATCCGAAGCCGCGCCGCCGGCGCTGACGAAGCCGCCCGCAAGGCGGCCGTCGCGGCCCGGCTTGCGGCGCGCGGCGGAGACGGCCCCCGCCCCAGCCAGAGCCGGAGCGAGGGCGCCGCGAGGGTCGAGCAATTCATCGCCAGGGCGGAGGCGGCGGACGCGACGGTGAGCCGCATCGCTTCGCTGGCCGATCTGCCCGCCGCGCTCTCGGACGCGTTGCGTCAGCGCAATCTTGGCCAGAGCGTTCGCATGGGCGCCGACCCCGCGCTCGCCGCTCTCGACTGGGGCGGGATCGAGACCAGCGTCGGCGTCGGCCGGCTGGAGGAGCCGGCGACGCTCTCCATCGCGCCCTACGGCCTCGCCGAGACCGGGACGCTCGCCCTCTGCTCCGGGCCGGACAACCCGGTGACGCTGACCTTCCTTGGCGAGACCCACTTCGTCGCCCTTCGCGCGTCGGACATCCACGCAGGCTTCGAAGACCTCTTCGCGGCGCACCGGGCCTCGGGGCGGGACCCGCGCACGTTGAATTTCGTCACCGGCCCGTCGCGCTCCGCGGATATCGGCCAGAAGCTGCAACTCGGGGCGCACGGCCCGGTCGCGCTTCATGTGTTTTTGATCGAAGAGCCGCCCGCCGCGTGAGCGGGCCTGTTTTTCGCTGCGAATCGCGTCTATATGGTCTTGATGAACAGACGAGATCTCCTTACCGCCGCTCTCGCCCTGCCGCTTCTCGGCCTCGGGGCGCCCGCCGACGCGAACGACGCCCGGGAGCTGGCGCGCATTTCAGCCTATCTCAACGCCATCGGCACGCTGGAGGGGGATTTCGTCCAGATCGACCCTGATGGAATCCTGTCCGAGGGGCGGTTCTACATGTCGCGGCCCGGGCGGATCCGGTTCGAATACAATGAGCCGAATCCTGCGCTGGTGATCTCTGACGGCGTCTGGGTCTCCGTCGTCGACAAGCGATACGACAAGGTCGACCGCTACCCGCTGAGCGAAACGCCGCTGAATCTGATCCTCAAGAAGGATATTGATCTCGCGCGTGAGGGCGCGGTCGAAGGCGTCGAGGTCTCCGACGGCCAGATGCGGGTTCGCGCGCACGATCCCGAGTACCCGGAGCGGGGCTCCATCACCATGATCTTCGGCGCCAATCCGCTTGAGCTTCGTCAATGGATCATCGACGACGCGCAGGGCGGCGCGACCACGGTCGCGTTGAGCGAAGTGCGCTCCAACGTGACCATTCCGGCGGCGAAATTCGTCATTCCAAACAAGGGAACCGACGGCCCCATCGACAGATAGCCGCGGCCCGCCGCTCGCCCCCCCCCGGAATTTCAGATATCAAACGTCGCGAAGACCGGCGCGTGATCGGACGGCTTCTCCCAGCCGCGCGCGGCGCGAAGAATGCGTGAGCCGCCGGCGCCCGGCCGGGGCGCGATGTCGGCCGTCGCCCAGACATGATCGAGCCTCCGGCCCTTGTCGGCCGCGTCCCAGTCCTTCGCGCGATAGGACCACCAGCTATAGAGCAGACCCTCGTCGAGATCGCCGCGCGTGACATCGGTCCAGCCCCTTGCGGCGCGGGCGCGCTCGAACGCCTCCACCTCGATCGGGGTGTGGCTGACGACCTTCAAAAGCTGCTTATGCGACCAGACGTCATCCTCGCGCGGCGCGATGTTGAGGTCGCCGACGAGAATCGCCGGCGCTTTCTCCGCTTCGCCCCAGCGCGTGAGATCATCAATGAAGCTGAGCTTGTGCGCGAATTTCTCGTTCACTGCGGGATCCGGCACATCGCCGCCCGCCGGGAGATACACGTTATGAATCTCCACACCGCTCTTCAGCCGACCGACGGCATGACGCGCATCGCCCTTTCCGCCAAAATTCTGCGGATCGAGCGGCTCAAGCGGCAGCCTCGATATGATCGCGACGCCGTTATAGCCCTTGTCGCCGCGTGCGATCATCGTCTCATAGCCAAGCGCCGCGAACCCTTCGCGCGGGATCTTGTCCACCGGGGATTTCGTTTCCTGAAGGCAGAGGATATCCGGCGCCTCCTCCCGCAAAAGCCGCAGAACGAGCCCCTCGCGCAAGCGAACGGAATTGATGTTCCAGGTGCAGATGGTGACAGCCATGCGTTCTCCCCTCCAAGCGCCTGCGATCATGGCCGTGGGGGGCGCGTCACTCAAGGGGTCGGAAATGAAAAGCGCCCGGCGAGAGGGGGGTCGCCGGGCGCTCGCCTCTGTTTCAAGGCGCTCCGGCGCCGAGGGTCAGCCCGGAGAGTGGGATCGAAGCGCGATAAATATGCGCCTCGCCCTCCACCAGAGATGGTGAGCGCCCGGCGGCGGCGCAAGCCCGCCGCCGGTGCGCGCACGAAAATGTCAGGACGCGAGCCGATAACCGCCGCTCTCCGTCACCAGAAGCCGCGCGTTCGAAGGCTCAGGCTCGATCTTCTGGCGAAGCCGGTAAATATGCGTCTCCAGCGTATGCGTTGTGACGCCGGCGTTATACCCCCACACCTCATGCAAGAGCACATCGCGCGCGACGACCTGATCGGAGGCGCGGTAGAGAAACTTCAGGATATTGGTTTCCTTCTCGGTCAGACGAATTTTCCGGCCCGCCTCGTCGGTCAACATCTTGATGGCCGGACGGAAACTATAGGGGCCGATCGTGAAGATCGCGTCTTCCGACTGCTCATGCTGCCGAAGCTGGGCGCGAATCCGGGCGAGAAGGACCGGAAACTTGAATGGTTTCGCAATGTAATCGTTCGCGCCCGCATCCAGCCCGAGGATCGTATCGCTGTCGCTGTCATGCCCGGTCAGCATGATGACGGGGCAGCGGACGCCCCCCTTGCGGAGCAGGCGGCAGACCTCCCGTCCGTCCATGTCCGGCAGGCCGACGTCCAGGATCACCAGATCATGCGGCTGCGTCTTTGAGCGGGCGACGCCGTCCGCGCCGGTTTCCGCCTCGAATACATCGAAATCCTCGGTCAGGACGAGTTGATCGGCGAGCGCCTCACGCAGATCGGGATCGTCGTCGATCAGCAGAATCTTTTTCTGAGTCGCCATTGCAGCTCTCCGATATCGCCGGCGCGTCTGCGCGGGCCCTTGCACCGGATTTCGCCCGACATGCCGCGTTAATCAAGCCGGCTGGCCGACCATTCACGGACCTGTCAGTCTGGCCGCGGGATTGTTTCAACTCGCGTGGGGTCTGATATAGGAGGAGCGAGCGAACTATGGCGGACCGCAGATGCTGAGCCTCTCCCCGGAAGAAACGATCGCCCGCGCGCGGGGAGATCTCAGAATCGGCGCGCCGGTCATCGTCATCGATGACGAGTCCGCCGCCATTGTCGTCGCGCCGGAGGCCTTGAGCTCCGCCCGCCTCGCCGCCCTTCGCGCGCGCGCCAGGGATGGCGTCGACCTGGTCGTGACCCGCCGGCGGGCCGAGACGTTGAAAGCCCGCGCATATGACGACGATCTGGCGCGTATCCGCCTGCCGGCGGATTTCGGCCTGGAGGAGATTCAGGCGACGGCGGACCCCGCGCTCGCGCTGGCGCGCCCGCTGCTCGGGCCATATCACACGCGGCGGGGCGGCGCGGTCGGAGCCGAGCGGATGGCGCTCCGGCTTGCGAAATCCGCGCGGTTGCTGCCCGCCGTCATCGCCGTGTCGATTCCCCCTTCCGAGGCGCGGGAATTGGCGGCGACCGAGCGGTTGACGGTGGTCGACGCCGAGACGATGCGGACGGCGGCGGCGGCGGCGATCAGGCTGACGAAGGTTTCCACCGGCAAGGTGCCGCTCGCTGTCGCCACGGACGCGCGCGTTCACGTCTGGCGGCCCGCGAGCGGCGAAGAGGAGCATTACGCGGTCGAGATCGGGCAGCCGGATCGCGCCCTTCCCGTGCTTTCACGGCTGCATTCGGCCTGTTTCACCGGCGATCTGATCGGTTCGCTGAAATGCGATTGCGGCCCGCAGCTTCACGCCGCGCTCGACCAGATCGGGGCCGAGGGGGCCGGCGTTCTCCTGTATCTCAATCAGGAAGGGCGTGGGATCGGCCTCGCGAACAAGATGCGGGCCTACCACCTGCAGGACGAGGGGTTCGACACCGTCGAAGCGAATCATCGGCTCGGCTTCGAGGATGACGAACGGGATTTTCGGATCGGAGCCGAGATCCTCCGCGCGATGGGTTTTTCAGCGGTGCGGCTGATGACCAATAATCCGCGAAAGGTCCTGGCGATGGAGGCGGAGGGGCTCCGTGTGGCGCAGCGCGTCCCTCTCATCGTCGGCCAGACCGCCCATAATGTTCGATACCTCGCCACGAAAGCGAAAAAGAGCGGGCATCTGCTTTGAAGCCCGGCGCCGCGGATCTCGTCATCGGGCGCTGGGGCGCAAGATTTCGGGGGCGGACGATGCCGTGCGCGATCGGCCGCGGCGGAATTTCCGTGCAAAAGCGGGAAGGCGACGGGGTGACGCCGATCGGCGCGTTCCGCATTGTCGGGGGGATGTACCGGCCGGATCGGATCGCGCGGCCCGCCGGCCCCTCGTTGAGCCCCGCCGGCCTCCGGGACACCTGGTCGGACGATCCTTCCGACCCGGCCTATAACCAGCTCGGGCGCGGTGGAGCGACCGGGTTCAGCCACGAGAGGATGCGCCGCGCGGACCCGCTCTATGATCTCGTTCTCTTCACCGACCACAATCAGCCGCCGACGCCCGGCGCCGGCAGCGCCATTTTCGTCCATCTCTGGCGCGCCCCGCGGACACCCACCGCAGGCTGCGTCGCGTTTCGCAAGGCGGATCTTCTCTGGATCTGGGCGCGATGGGCGCCCTGCTCACGGCTTGTGGTTCAGGGGTGGTCGCGGTCGCCGAAAATCGCCGAGCCGACGCGAAGATAGGTCGCGCCCATGCGCGCCGCGATCTCGAAATCGGCGCTCATGCCCATGGACAGCTCGGCGAGACCGTTCCGCGCGGCGATCTTGCCAAGAAGCGCGAAATGGAGCGCAGGGTCCTCGTCAACGGGCGGAATCACCATCAGGCCGGCGATCGGCAGGTCCATGGACCGGCATTCGGCAATAAACGAATCGGCCTCATCGGGGATGACGCCGGATTTCTGCGGCTCTTCCCCGGTATTCACCTGAACGAAGAGCATCGGGCAGGCGCCTCGCGCTTGAACCGCCTTCGCCAGCTTTTTCGCGAGACTGAGCCGGTCCAGCGACTGGATCGCGTCGAAAAGCTCCAGGGTCTGCTTGATCTTGTTGCTCTGCAGCGGGCCGAGAAGATGAAGCTCAACGCCGGGATACCGCTCACGGAAGGCGGGCCATTTGCCGGCGGCCTCCTGCACTCGGTTCTCTCCGAAGAGTCGATGCCCGGCTTCGAGCACCGCTTCCACCCGATCCAGAGGTTGTTGTTTGGAAACGGCGATCAAGCGCGCGGCGCCGGCCGTGCGGTTCGCATCGGCGAGAGCGGCGTTGATACGTGATTCTACCAGAGCAAGCGTCATGCCGGCCTTCTACGCCGTAGTGCGGACGGCGCAAAGAGAAAGAGCGGGCCGTGGCCCGCTCTTCCCCGTGTTTCGTTCCGAGATCAGAACCGGAGGCCGATGATCGCCACGCCACCGATATCGTTGTCGCCGAAATCATTCTCGGCCCACTCGATACCAGTCGAGACGCTCACGCCCGGCGCCACGGCGTAGGTGACCCAGCCGGTGCCGAGGTGGACGCCGGTGGTGTTCGCCTCAGAATAGCCAGCACCGATGGTCCACGGACCAGTCTGGTACTGCGCGCCGAGGCCCCAATCGTTGCCGCGGGTGTCGTCGTCGTAGAAGCCGCGAACGCCGAAGCCGGAGAAGGACACGCCGCCGGCGACGCCGAGGTCGTTGAAGCCCGCGCCGAAGCGGCCTTCCTGCTCGTAGTAGCCAACGCCGATGTCGACGCCGAAGTCGCCGAAGTCGCCGATGTAGTTCGCTGCGATCGCCCAAGCCTCGTCGACATTGTCGTCGAACTGGAAGTTGTTCGTGTCGCCCGCGCCGTCAGCCGAGTTGCTCGGGATATACGACGCGCCAGCCTGGAAGCCGGCGATCCGCGGCGTGTAGTAGTGGATGCCGACCGGGTCGGTTCCGTTGCCGATGGTGGCCGAGCCCGTCTTGCCAGCGCCGGTGATGCCGAACTGGTCATAGTAGCCGATGTGCGCGCCCTGAGCCGAGAACGCCGCGAGCGAGCCGGCGACATTGTAGGCCGCGTCGTTGTTGCCGCCGATCACGAGGCGACCGAACGAGCCGTCGACATAGACGTAGTTTTCATCGATCTGGTCGCCGTTCTGCGACCACGCCTCGAGCTGAACCACGGTGCCGAAGGTGATGCCGTTGTCGGCGATCAGCTTGGCGTTGAGGTAGACCTCGCCGTCACGCAGCACGCCAACGCCGTCCGCGGCGCTGTCATTGTCGGTCAGGCCAACGCCCGCGAACATGTAGCCGCCGACGCCCGTCTCCCACTCCGCGGCCGAGGCGACGGAAGCGAAGCCCGCGGCGACGACGAGAGCGGAGGAAGTCATTAGAAACTTTTTCATTGTGTCCCTCACAGTTTCAAGCGCTTGCCGCGCCCGTGAGCAGGAAGCCCGTTCGCGACCCGCTAGTAACGTGGGAATGGGCCAGAAGTCGCAACTGGTCAAGCTGGTTCAGGCGGCGCCCGACCCGGGACGGGCAACTGCGCGCGCAACCGTGTTTTTTACGCAACAGGCGGGTGCGGCGTGCAACTGGCGTCGCGCGAGGGGCGGGGGCGGCGACAGCGAGAGGCGCCCCCGCGCCGGGTTCACGCTCTCCAGCGCCGAACACATATCCGGTCCCGACGGGCGGATCGAGGGATGATGTGTTTGAGCGGGGATATCCATTGCTCGCGGCAAACGCCGAGGCGTTATGCGCCAAGCGTCACGGGCGCGGAGGATGGACGTCCCTGCAAACGTGACGCGGTTGATCGAAGGAGCGGGCGGCGGCCCGCTCCTTCTCATGTCTGGTTCCGAGATCAGAACTTCAGGCCGAGGATCACCGCGCCGCCGATGTCCTCGGCGGTTCCCCGCTCGGCCCATTCGACGGCGCTCGAGACGGACACGCCCGGCGCCACGTCATAGGTGACCCAGGTCGTGGCGATGTCGACATCCTTGACGTTCGACTCGGAATAGCCGCCGGCGATGGTCCAGGGGCCGGTCTGGTACTGCACGCCGGCGCCCCACTCGTCGCCGCGGCTGTCATCGTCGTAATAGCCGCGAACCCCGAAGCCCGAGTAGGTGACGCCGCCGGCGAATCCGAGGCTGTCGTAGCCGGTGCCGCCCGGGCCGGACCGGCCCTCACGGTTGAAATAGCCGACGCCGCCATCGACGCTGAAATCGCCGAAATCGCCGTAATAGTTCGCCGCGACCGCCCAGGCCTCGTCGACATTGTCGTCAAACTGGAAGTTGTTCGTATCGCCGACGCCATCAGCGGACTTGCTCGGGATGTACGACGCGCCGACCTGGACGCCGAAGAGGCGCGGCGAATAGTAATGGATGCCGACGGCGTCCGTAGTATCGCCGCCGATGAGGCCGGAGCTCGCGCCCGCGCCGCTGGCGGCGCCGGTGATGCCGAACTGATCCTGGTAGCCGATATGGACGCCCTGGGCCCCGAACGCGGCGAGCGACGAGATCATCACGTAGGCGGCGTCGTCATTGCCGCCGATTTCAACGCGGCCGAACCCACCTTCCACGAAGAGAATGTTATCGTCGATCTGGTCGCTACCCTGCGACCACGCCTCGAGCTCAACATGGACGCCGAAGGTGACGCCGTTGTCGGCGGTCAGCCTGCTATCGAAATGGACCTCGCCGTCACGCAGCACGCCGACGCCATCGGCGTCATTGTCATTGTCCGTCAGGGCGACGCCCGCAAACATGTAACCGCCGACTGTGGTTTCCCATTCCGCGGCCGTTGCGCCGGAAGCGAAGCCCGCGGCGACCACCAGCGCGGACGAGGTCTGTAGAAATTTTTTCATTGAACCCTCTACAGTTTCGGGCGCTCTCCGCGCCCACGGACGGGACGCCTTTCGCACCCCCTAACAGAACGCGAATGCGACAGCGGCCGCACCCGGTCAAGGCGACCTCGGCGCCGTCCACGCAACTGTGCGCAAATGTGTTCGCGCGCGCGCGATATTCTCACGCGCTCGCGAGCCGCCCGCACCGGGATTCTCACGCGCAAGCGAGCCGCCCGCGCTGGGCGCAAGGCTGGGGGCGCGGCGCCGGGCCGGGCTTTGACTTTCCGGCGCCGAACGAATAATCGGTCGCGATGGTCATAGTGGACGGTGACATGCTGAAGCGTAGATATCCATGGTTCGCGGTGATCGCGGTCGCGTTTCTCGTCGGCTGCTCAGGCTCGCAGCGCGCGGATGTGCCTGTCGACGCCAGGGAATCGCTCGGGGGCGGTTTCGGCACTTATAATATGTCGAAAGTAGGCGACATCTTCGAATTCAACGAGTCCACCGGCGCGACGGGAGACGGCCTGACCCCGGTCAATCGCTATCTCTGGCGCGCTTCGCTCGATACGCTGGCGTACCTGCCGCTGGCCTCGACCGACCCGTTCACCGGGGTCGTCGCCACCGACTGGGCGACCGCCCCGGCGACCCCCGACGAGCGGTTCAAGGTCACGGCCTATGTGAAAAGCCCCACCCTCGCCGCCACGTCGCTCCAGGTCGCGGTGTACCGCGAGGTTCGAGGCGACGACGGCGCATGGGCGACGGCGCCCGTCGCGGGAACGACGGCGCGCCAGCTCGAGGACGCGATCCTGCTCCGGGCCCGTCAGCTCAAGATCGAAGAGCGTGAAGCCGGTTGACGACCGGAGCGAGTTGACGTTGAAAGAGCGCGCGGGCTCGCCTATCACCTCGTCGACCTTCATCGATCGACGAAAGCCCAGCCATGCTCAGCGACGTCTCTGAAAATACGCCTGACGCCACCGCTCCGCGCTACGACGCGCAGCGGGTCGAAAGCAAATGGCGCGATGTCTGGGCCGAACGCCGCAGTTTCGAAGCCCGGCGCGATCCGAATCGCCCAAAATACTACGTTCTTGAAATGTTCCCATATCCCTCTGGCAGAATCCATATGGGACATGTGCGAAATTACGCGATGGGAGACGTGATCGCGCGATTCAAACGCGCACGCGGCTTCAACGTTCTGCACCCGATGGGGTGGGACGCATTCGGCCTTCCGGCGGAAAACGCCGCCGTGGAGCGCGGCGTGCATCCCGCCAAATGGACCCGCGAAAACATCGCCGCCATGCGCGCGCAACTGCAACAGATGGGCCTCAGCCTCGACTGGAGCCGCGAGTTCGCAACCTGCGATGTGGAATATTACACTCAGCAGCAGCGCCTCTTCATCGACATGATGGCGGCTGGCTTCGTCTATCAGAAGTCGGCCATGGTGAACTGGGATCCGGTCGACAACACGGTCCTCGCCAATGAGCAGGTCATCGACGGCAAGGGCTGGCGGTCCGGCGCGCTGGTCGAGCGGCGCGAACTGACGCAATGGTTTTTCCGCATCTCCGACATGGCGGAGGAGTTGCTGACGGCGCTGGATGGGCTCGACGCCTGGCCGGAGAAGGTCCGCGCGATGCAGCGCAACTGGATCGGGCGCAGCACCGGCATGCAGATCCGCTTCGAGATCCTGCCGAACGCGCTCACCACCGAATCCGGGGTCGAGATCTACACCACGCGTCACGATACGCTGTTCGGCGCCAGCTTCGGCGCGATTTCAGCGGATCACCCCCTGGCGACGGCGCTGGCGGAGAAAGTGGACGGACTTTCCGAATTCATCAGCGACTGCCGGCGGGAAGGAACGTCGGAGGCCGCGGTCGAGATCGCGGAGAAGCGCGGATTCGACACCGGATTGCGCCTGCGCCATCCTCTTGATCCGGAACGCACAATTCCGCTTCACGTGGCCAATTTCGTATTGATGGATTATGGAACGGGCGCGATCTTCGGGTGCCCCGCGCATGATCAGCGCGATCTCGACTATGCGCGAAAATACGGGCTCGACGTTCTGCCGGTGGTCTGCCCGTCGGACGTGGACCCGCAAGACTTCTCCATTGGCGCCGAGGCCTACACCGGGCCCGGACGGCTCATCAATTCACGCTTCCTCGATGGAATGACGGTCGAGGACGCGAAGGCCGAGGTGGCGCGGCGGATCGCCGGCGCCGGCGCCGGCTCTGAGCGGGTCAACTATCGGCTGCGCGACTGGGGCGTCTCGCGGCAACGGTATTGGGGGTGCCCGATCCCCGTAATCCATTGCGAGACATGCGGCGCGTCGCCCGTGCCCGCCGCCGACCTGCCGGTGAAGCTCCCCGACGATGTGACCTTCGACCAGCCCGGCAACCCGCTCGACCGGCATCCGACGTGGAAGCATGTCGCATGTCCCGTCTGCGGCGGAGACGCCCGGCGCGAAACCGACACGATGGACACGTTCGCGGACAGTTCCTGGTATTACGCGCGGTTTACGGCGCCGGACTGCGCGAACCCGACCGACCCCGCGGAGGTCGACTACTGGATGAGCGTCGACCAGTATATCGGCGGAGTGGAGCATGCGATCCTGCATCTTCTCTATTCCCGCTTCTGGGCGCGAGCCATGCACAAGACCGGCTGGCTGCCGAAAAAGGCGGTGGAGCCCTTCAACGCGCTCTTCACCCAGGGGATGGTATGCCATGAAACCTATCGGGCCGGCGGGCGCTGGATCTCGCCGGAGGAGATAAAGGCGGTTGATGACGGATACGTCGTCGCTGAGACCGGCGAGCCGGTCGAGGTCGGCCCATCCGTCAAGATGTCGAAGTCGAAAAAGAACGTGGTCGACCCTGAAACGATCATCGCTCATTACGGCGCCGACACCGCCCGGTGGTTCATGCTGTCAGACAGCCCGCCGGAGCGCGATGTGGAATGGACAACCGCCGGCGCCGAGGCCGCATGGCGGTTCCTGCAACGCTTGTGGCGGTTGATCGACGACGTTGCGGACCACATCCCTCCGGTGGGCGCGTCGACACAGCCGAAGGCGACGTCAGAGGCCGCAGTCGCCCTTCGGCGCGCCTCTCATCGCGCGATCGACGCGGTGACGAAGGACATCGAGGGATTCGCCTTCAACAAGGCGGTGGCCCATATCTATCAGTTGACGAACATGATCAGCCGCGCGGAGCAGGAGTCGGCGGCAGATATCGGCCCGGCGCTTCGCGAGGCGCTGGAGACCGTCGTCCGGCTTTCCGCGCCGATGATCCCGCATTTTGCCGAAGAAAGCTGGGCGCGCCTTGGCCGCGACCGCCCTCTCACGGAGACGGAATGGCCCGAAGCGGACCCGGAACTTCTCGTCGATGACGTGATCACCCTGCCAATTCAGGTGAACGGCAAGAAACGTGGGGAGATTGAGGCGCCCGCCGACGCCAGCCGAGAGGCGATCACGGCGCTGGCGCTGGCGGACGAAAATGTCCGGCGATTGATCGGCGACGCCACGCCGAAGAAAATCATCGTCGTACCGGGCCGGATCGTCAATGTCGTGCTTTGACCGGCGCGCGGCGCTCACAATCCTCGCCGGAGGTTTGGCCGGCTGCGGATTTCGGCCTCTCTACGGAGAAGGCGGCCCCGCAGACGCGGTTCTGGGAGCGGTGGCGCTTCAGGAGGCGCTCAGTCCGGAAGATTTCGCATACAGGGAGCGGTTGCGACGACGTCTGGACCTCCAGAGCGGCGACGCCTCCGCGGCATGGCGGCTGACATGGGCGCTCGATTTTGAATCCGAGGGCGTGGCGATCACGTCCGATGCGGACACCACCCGCTATCGGTTGACCGGCACCGCGCGATACGCGCTTTCTTCGCTCAGAGACGCCGCCGCAGCGCCCATACGCGGCAAGGTCAGCGTTACAGGCGCCTATGACGCCACCGCGTCCGCCTACGCCACACGAGCCGCCGAGACGGCCGAACGGCGAGAGATTTCCACCGAGCTGGCCGAGCTCACCGCGACGCGCCTTCTTTCATCGCCCCGCCGGCCGGTATCGTGAAGCTGAGCGCTGCTGAAGCCGCCCGGTTTATCGACCAGCCAGACAGGTCGTTGGCCGGCGTGCTGATCTATGGCGCCGACCCGGTCGAAATCTCTGACCGAAAACAACGCGTTTGCCGAGCCCTTCTCGGGTCTGGGAGCGATATTGACCTGCGGTTGACGCAAATCTCCGCTACGGATGTTCGCCGTGACCCCGCGATCGTCATCGATGCGCTGAAGGCGCTCGGCTTTTTCGAGGGTCCGCGAGTCGTTACCGTCGAGGATGTCGGCGACAGCCACTGCGCGGCGCTGACCTCCGCTCTCGCCGACTGGAGACGAGCCGACGCATTCCTGGTCGCCACTGCGGGCGTGCTTCCGGCCCGGTCGAAATTGCGAAAGCTCTTTGAAACGGCGCCGAACGCCGCCGCCGCCCCCTGCTATGCGGATCGACTCACCACCGAGGACGTCCAACGCATGGTTTCCGCATCCGTCGGCGCCCGTGCGACGGGAGAAGCGTTAGAGGCGCTACGAGCGTTTGGCGCCGCGGCGGGCGCCGGAGCGGCGCGGGACCTGATTGAAAGGCTCGCGCTCTATCACCTTCAGGACGGCGGCGAGATCACCGCTGAAGACGTGGAGACCCTCGGCCGGGGCGCCGACGACGCGGGGATCGACGACCTGATCGACGCGACGATCCTTGGCGAGAGCGGAGCGCTCTCCGCAATGCTGCGGCGGCTTGAGATCCAGGGCCAGTCAAGCATCGCGGTCACACGTAATTTATCCTGGCGTTTCAGGCAGTTACACATTGTCGCCGCCGCTGGATCGGCCGAGGCGGCGATTTCGAAATTGAGGCCGCCGGTATTCGGCGCGCGGCGCGACACGCTGATGAAGGCCGCACGATCATGGCCCGTCAGACGGGTCGAGGGCGCATTGCGCTTGATTCTCGATCTCGACGATCAGCTCCGCGGCTCCGCCGGCGTTTCCGGATTCGCGCTCGTTGAGCGCTGCCTGCTCAAGCTCTCTCTGACTGTCGCACGCGGAAGAGGCTGACCTACTGCATCAGCAGGCGGCAAAGCGTGTCCAGTTCCTCCAACGATCGATACGAGATCCGAAGATCGCCGCCCTTGGATCCGCGATGGCTTATCGCAACCTTCAAGCTGAGCGCGGCCGAAAGATCGCCTTCCAATGCCGCGGTATCCGCGTCTTTTGTTTCCTGACGCGGCTTCTTCGTCTGTGCGGGTGACGCCATTTTGCGCGCCAGATCCTCGGTCTGCCTGACGGTGAGACCGTCCGAGACCACCCTTTGCGCCAGAGCGGACGGGTCGGCGGCCGTGATCAGCGCACGGGCGTGCCCTGCGCTGATCCGGCCGTCTGCGAGGAGGTCCTTGACGTCATCCGGCAATGACAGAAGCCGAAGCGTATTTGCGATATGCGGCCGGCTTTTCCCGATCGTACGGGCGAGCACCGCCTGATTGTGCCCGAACTGCTCTATCAACTGTGAATAGGCGAGCGCCTCTTCGATCGCATTGAGATCAGAGCGCTGAACGTTTTCAATGATTGCGATCTCAAGCGCATCCTCATCGGGCATCTCTCGAACGAGGACCGGCACCTCATGGAGGCCCGCGGCCTGCGCCGCGCGCCAGCGCCGCTCTCCCGCGATGATCTGATAGCCTTCCGCGCGATCAGGATCGGGACGAACCAGAAGCGGCTGAATGACGCCCTTTTCCCGGATCGATGCGATCAGATCGTCCATTTCGGCCTGCGGAAAAGCCTTCCGCGGCTGCCCTGGATTGGGACGAAGGAGATCGATCGAAATCGACAGATGCCCCGGGGCCGCGCCGGTGGACTGGTCGGACGCCCCATCATCCAGCAGGGAGGACAGCCCTCGCCCAAGACCCCTCTTTTTTCGTTTGTTATCAGTCATTTATCTGTTCGCCTCTTTACCGCTTGACGATCCTTCCGCCGGACGAATTCGGCGGCGAGATGTTGATATGCCTGGCTGCCCGCGCACGCTTGATCATATATCAAAGCCGGAACCCCATGAGAGGGCGCCTCCGATAGCCGTACATTCCGGGGAATGACCGTCTCAAAAACCAGATCGCCAAGCGCGCCGCGAACATCCTCTTCCACCTGAGACGAAAGATTGTTCCGCCGATCATACATCGTAAGCACGATTCCCTCGATCGAAAGTTGCTGATTAAGGCTTCTGCGGACACGTTCGATCGTCTTCAGCAATTGCGAGAGCCCTTCCAATGCAAAAAACTCGCATTGAAGGGGGATCAGGATGGCGTTTGACGCGACCATCGCATTGACCGTGAGAAGATTGAGAGATGGCGGACAATCAATAAGAACAGTATCGAATTTCCGGTCGGGGCCCTGTCCTATTGATGAAAAGGCGTCGCGAAGGCGGCGTGTCCTACCCGATTCATCGCTTAGATCTACGTCGATGCCGCTCAGATCCATCACAGAGGGTGCAATTTCAAGGCCGGGGATATCCGTGCGGCGGATCGTATCCGCGAGAGTCGCCTGCCCGAGCATCAGATCATATGTGTTCGGAGAGCGATCCGCAGGATCGATCCCAAGTCCGGTGCTCGCATTCCCTTGCGGATCAAGGTCGACAAGCAGCACCTTTCGGCCCGCCGCCGCCAGCGCCGTCGCAAGATTTATCGCTGTCGTTGTCTTGCCCACGCCGCCCTTTTGATTGGCGATCGCGATGATATGCGTGTCACTCGGCGATTCAGAAAGCCCTGACACGTGATAACTCCTTAATGCGCAGGATAGCTCCTTCGCCATCGGTTATACTGGGTATCTCGTCCATATTCATATGGAAAGCCTGGGTGGCCGCCATTATCTCCGATTCCCGCGCTTTTCCTTTTGGAAAGAGGCAAATCGTGCTCGGTCCGATAAACGGCTCCGCGTATTCGAGCAGCCTTGGTAGCGGCGCGAGGGCGCGGGCGGAAACGACATCGAACGTTTCGCGCTGTTGTGGATTGGTCTCATGCGCACCCAACCGGTTTGTATCGATTGACACCGATATCCCCATGGCGCGCGCGGCCTCGGCGATAAATGCGGCTTTCCTGGAGTCACTGTCGATGAGGTGCATTCGGATCGGTTGCGCGGCCTCATGCCGAATTGCGGCGACCAGCAACCCTGGAAGGCCCGCCCCCGAGCCCAGGTCGACCCAGGTTTTGGCGTCAGACGGGGCAAGCCTCTCGATCTGGGCGCAATCGACGATGTGACGGGTCCACAGGTCTTTGATCGTCGCCGCTGAAACGAGATTTATTTTCTTGTTCCAACGCGCAAGAAGTTGAGCATAGACCTCGAAGCGCTCGAATGTTTCACGTGAAACACGGAGGCCCGCGCCGATCTCAACGGTCATGTGCTGGCCGCGGCGGCATCGACGGCCATAGCGCGGTGCGCCAGACCGTACAGGATCGTCATCGCCGCCGGAGTCACGCCTTCGATTTGCGACGCGTCATGCAGATTTTTGGGACGGGCGCGCGCGAGCTTCTGACGCATCTCGTTCGATAGGCCTGACACCGATGAATAATCGATGCTCGGTGGCAGTACGAATGACTCGCTTTCAACCAGCTTGCGGACTTCCGCCTGTTGTCTTTTGATCAGACTGTCATAAAGAGACTCGACCCGGCAAAGCTCCAGCTCGGCCCGACCAATTGACGCCAGCTCGGGAAAAACGGACAGAAGCTGCTCAATTGACGCGTTTTGATCCGAAAGCAGCTGCCGAATGGTCCTGTGCGCGCCGTCCAACTTTACCGGGAAACCGAACGCCCGCGCCTGGGTCGGAGAAAGGCTCAGACCAGCCAAGGTCCGGCGCGCCTTTTCAAGACGGTCCATCTTCGCCTGAAATTTTTCGTACCGATAATCACTGACGCAACCCGCGGACCACCCGAGCTCCGTCAGACGCTGATCGGCATTGTCGGTGCGCTGATGCAAGCGAAACTCGGTCCGCGACGTGAACATCCTATAGGGCTCGGTTACACCGCGTCTGATCAGGTCGTCTATCAGAACGCCAATATAACCATCACTGCGCCTCAAGCACACGGGCTCCGCCCCCCGAGCAGCAAGACCGGCGTTCAATCCGGCAATGAGGCCCTGCGCGGCCGCCTCCTCATATCCTGTGGTTCCGTTGATCTGGCCCGCAAGATAGAGGCCTCCGACCTCTGTTACCGCGAGGCGATGATCCAGAGCCCGCGGATCAATATAGTCGTACTCGATCGCATATCCCGGCCGCAGAATCGCCGCGTGTTCCAATCCCCTTATCGTCCGGACAAATTGCTCCTGAACATTCTCCGGCAAGGAACTCGAGATGCCATTCGGATAAACGGTGTGATCGTCGAGCCCTTCGGGTTCGAGGAATATCTGATGCGAGTCTCTATCGGCGAACCGTGTGATCTTGTCTTCTATGGACGGGCAATACCGTGGCCCCCCGCTGGAGATGGCTCCGGAGTATATCGCCGAGAGATGGATCGAACCCCGAATGATATCGTGGGTTGCCTCGTTCGTATGAGTGACCCCGCATTCAATTTGCCGCACACTGGGCGACGAACTCAGGAACGAAAGCATCTCTGGAACGCTGTCGCCCGGCTGGCTTTGAATCGTTTCCCAATCGATGGTGCGGCCATCGAGACGTGGAGGAGTTCCCGTTTTCAACCTTCCGATCTTGAACCCAAAGTCTTCAATACGCTTGGCAAGGCGGGTGGATGACACGTCACCCATCCTTCCGCCTTCCTTCTTGACCGCGCCTATGTGTATGACGCCGCGTAGGAAAGTTCCGGTTGTCAGAATGACGGAGCGGCCAGAGATCCTGGCGCCGTCAGCAAGTACGATACCGCAAACCTGCGCACTTTCGACGATCAGATCGGCGACCTCACACTCAAGGACCTGAACACTCGACTCGGCGAGCATGGACTGGATGGTCGCACGATAGATCGAACGATCACACTGAGCCCGCGGTCCCTGAACAGCTGGCCCACGGCTCCGATTAAGCAGGCGAAATTGGACGCCCGCGGCGTCCGCTGCGCGGCCTATGACGCCATCGAGGGCGTCGATTTCGCGGACGAGATGCGCCTTTCCAAGGCCCCCAATCGCAGGATTACAGGACATTTCTCCGATTCTGTCCGAACGGAGAGTCACCAGCAGTGTGCGCGCGCCTACGCGGTCGGCGGCGAGGCACGCTTCCACCCCGGCGTGGCCGCCGCCCACGACGATCACATCAAAAATCTCTGAGTCCTGTTTCACGTGAAACACCTATTTGCCAATGCAAAACCGGGAAAAGACATCGTCGAGCACATCATCAGCATCTACAGCTTCAACCAGCCCCGTAAGCGTCCGAATAGCAGATCGCGTATATTCTACGCAAATCTCATCAAGACCCGCCGATCGCGCCGCATCGAGCTCCGCTTGCGCCCGCCTCAAGCTATCAACCTGGCGCTTGTGCGCCACCAGCCCCGGCTTCTCGATCATGGTCGAAAGTCTTTCAACCACCCGCGCCTTCAGATCATCGACGCCAGACAGATCAACAGTCGACAAACTTATATCGCCGGGTCCAGCGCCCAGATCGGACTTGGACCAGACCGATATATCTCCGCTACGCCGCTCCATCAGACCAGCAGCATCGCCAGCATCACGTGATGACATGAAAACCCTGATGTCCGCAGCGTCGGCCGCCGCACGAGCGCGAGATACGCCTATTCGCTCAATCTCGTCCTTCGCCTCCCTGATCCCGGCCATATCAAGGAAGGTGACCGGAAGGCCTTCCAGGTCCATCGGAACGCGCAGAACATCCCGGGTGGTGCCAGCGATCGGAGAGACAATCGCAGCCTCATCGTTGGACAACACATTGATAAGAGACGATTTCCCGACATTCGGCGGGCCGATCAGCGCAACCACGAACCCGTCCCTCAGCCGAACCGATTCGGTTGACGACTTCAGCACGGTTTCGATCCCGGCGATCACCGACGACAATGCGGGTCGGGCGTGCGCCAGCGCATCGTCGGGCGTGTCCACTTCTTCCCCAAACTCTATTGCGGCTTCGAGATGAGCCAACGCGGAAATCAGGGTATCGCGCCATTCCCCCACAAGGCGGGAAAACACCCCCTCGGTGAGCGAGAGAGCCTGCCGCCGCTGCATCTCCGTTTCGGCATCCACCAGGTCCGCCAGACCTTCAACCTGTGTGATATCCAGAACGCCGTTGTAGAGCGCGCGTCTGGTAAACTCGCCCGGCTTCGCCATCCTCAGCCCGGCCAATCCCGACAGCTCATCAAGGACACGCGCCACCGTCGCGCGCCCTCCATGAACATGAAGCTCCACCATATCTTCGCCGGTATAGCTCGCGGATTCCACAAATCGGACGACGAGAGCACGATCTATTTTCGCGCCATCCTCAGTAACCGATCGAAGCGTCCTTAGGCTCATGAACCGCGGTGGCGGAAGCGGCCCCGCCAGGGCCATGAGGACCTCATTTGACCGGGTTCCGGAAATCCGAATGACCGCAATCCCGGCGCGGCCAGGCGCGGTCGCCAACGCAAAGATGGTATCGTCTTCTATTGGTGCGGACACTTGACCTCTCGTCTTCCAGCGATTCATATCGATCAGCATCAGGGACGGAAGGGATTCACGATGATCAAGCGCATCTCAATAGAGGAATTCGGCGGACCCGAGGTGATGAAACTCGTCACCGTCGACACTCCTCGGCCCGGGACGGGAGAAATCGCAGTCCAACATGAAGCAATCGGCCTGAATTTCATCGACACCTATCATCGCAGCGGCCTCTACGCCATGCCTCTTCCGTCTGGAATCGGCCTGGAGGCGGCGGGAACAGTCGCTGAGGTCGGGGACGGAGTGACGCATCTCAGCGTTGGCGACCGCGTCGGTTACTTCTCCGGCCCCATCGGAGCATATTCCGAGGTCCATGTCGTCAAGGCGGAGAGAGCGATCAAGCTGCCCGAGAACATCAGCAGCGCGACCGCGGCGGCCTCCATGCTCAAAGGGTTGACCGTTCAATATCTGATCCGGCGTATATATGACGTGAAGGCCGGTGAAACCGTTCTTTTTCATGCGATCGCGGGGGGCGTCGGCCTCATCGCCTGCCAATGGTTGAAGCATCTCGGGGCGACGGTGATCGGGACCGTAGGATCCGAAGAAAAGGCCGCGCTGGCGGCGAAAGCTGGATGCGATCATATCGTTCGATACGATAAGGACGACGTATCCGCCGCCGTTCGTGAGATAACGAACGGGGACAAGGTGCCGGTCGTTTTTGACGGCGTTGGCAAGAGCACCTGGGAGTCGTCACTCGATAGCCTCAGGAAGCGCGGCCTGATGGTGAGTTTCGGCAATGCGTCCGGCCCGGTAACCGGGGTAAATCTCGGTATCCTGGCGTCAAAAGGGTCGCTTTTCGTTACGAGACCGACCCTGTTTGATTACACAGAAACGCGTGAGGATCTCGACGCGGCGGCGAAAGACCTATTCGATGTCATCGCCTCTGGAGCCGTAACCGTCGACATCAACGCGGAATATCCGCTTGACGCTGCGGTCACCGCTCATCGGGACCTCGAGGCGCGAAAGACCACAGGGTCGACGATACTTCGGCCGTAAAACGTCTCTGTAACCCAGTTTATTCCTGCGGTTACAGAAGCGCCGATAAGTAACAAGCTCCTGTTACTTATCGGCGTGTGAACCGTATCGGATGGAAGATTAAAGGGAGGCGCCGCTGATGGATGCGCTCGCCTCTCCGACTAAGCGTTCATGGAATCGAAGAATTCCGCGTTCGTCTTGGTCTGCTTCAACTTGCCCAACAAAAATTCGATGGCGTCCGTCGTTCCCATGGGATTCAGGATCCTGCGGAGGACGAACATCTTGGTCAGCTCGGCCTTATCAACCAAAAGCTCTTCTTTCCGGGTCCCGGATTTAAGAATATCCATCGCCGGGAAGACACGCTTGTCGGCGACCTTCCGGTCAAGAACGATCTCCGAGTTTCCTGTCCCCTTGAATTCCTCGAAAATAACCTCGTCCATCCGGCTGCCGGTATCGATAAGAGCGGTGGATATGATTGTAAGAGATCCACCCTCCTCGATATTCCGCGCTGCGCCGAAAAACCGCTTTGGCCTTTGAAGCGCATTCGCATCAACACCGCCGGTCAGAACCTTCCCCGAAGAAGGAACGACAGTATTGAAGGCGCGGCCGAGCCTTGTGATGGAATCGAGAAGAATCACCACATCGCGACCGTGCTCGACCAGTCTCTTCGCCTTCTCGATAACCATTTCCGCCACGGCGACATGCCGGGTCGCCGGTTCATCGAACGTGGAAGCTACGACCTCGCCCTTGACCGAACGCTGCATGTCGGTGACTTCTTCCGGTCTTTCATCAATCAAAAGAACAATTAGAAAACACTCAGGGTGATTTCTTTCAATTGAGTAAGCTATATTCTGCAGAAGTACGGTTTTACCGGTTCTCGGCGGAGCGACGATCAGGCATCTCTGGCCCTTTCCTATCGGAGCCACGAGATCTATCACCCGAGCAGAGCGATCCTTGACCGTAGGATCCTCGATTTCCATCTTGAATCTCTGATCGGGATAAAGCGGCGTCAGGTTGTCGAAATGTACTTTGTGACGCACCTTCTCCGGATCTTCGAAATTTATGGTGTGAACCTTGGTAAGCGCGAAATACCTTTCGCCTTCCTTCGGTTCACGAATAAGACCTTCAATAGTATCGCCAGTTCTTAAGGCGAATCTCCTGATCTGGTTCGGAGAAACGTAAATATCGTCCGGTCCCGGAAGGTAATTGGCGTCCGGAGACCGCAAGAATCCAAATCCATCCAGAAGAACTTCAAGAACACCCTCTCCTATGATCTCAACGTCCCGTTCAGCAAGTTCTTTGAGGATCGCAAACATCATGTCTTGTTTGCGCATCGCACCTGCGTTCTCAACTTCCAGATCTTCCGCAAAGCTAAGAAGATCAGTCGGGCTCTTTGCTTTCAATTCAGAAAGCTTGAGTTGAGTAATGTCCATTGTCAGTCCTACTAGAGGAAGTGTCGGTAAATTTGCAGGTTCTCCATGCGGAATCGATGCTTTCAATCCGGGAGAGGCCAAGCGCGGACGCGCGGAAATCTTATGTGTCGTCAGAGACGCAATGTCAATTCCCAGGTTAGAATGGCCGTGCGATCACCATTGAGACAATGACGATCATCATGATCGCAGGCGCTTCATTCATCAGCCGAAAGAAACGTCCGCTCTTGCGGTTTCTGCCAAGTTCGAGATCCTTGCGCCAGAGCGCGAGCGCATGATGCAATACGGTTAGAGCCAGAACCATAAGCGCCTTGACCCAGGGCCAGCCGTCACTCCAATCCACCAGGCCCGGAGTGAAAATCAGCATCAACCCGAAGACCCAGGTCGCGCTCATGGCCGGGTTCATGATCATACGGAGAAGTTTCTTCTCCATTTTACTGAACAGGAGCGACGTTTCCGGATTACCGTTGGCGGATTCCACATGATATACGAAAAGCCTCGGTAGATACAAAAGACCTGCCATCCATGAAATGACAGATATCAAATGAAGAACAAGCGTCCATGGGTATAGATCGATCAGGATGTCTTCGATAAATTCCAACATCAGCCCTTCACGATCCTGACAAGCTCTTCAACCGTGCGCGGATCGACATCAGGTGTGACGCCATGTCCGAGATTGAAGATGTGCGGCCCGCCAGCCATGGTTTCGATGATCTTTTCCGCCGCGCGTTTCATTCTATCGCCGCCTTCGACAAGAAGTTTGGGATCGAGATTACCTTGCACCGTAGTTCGTGTCTGAAGATGATCCCGCGCCCATTCAATGTCTACGTCCTGACCTATCGCAATCGCATTTACCTTTGTCGCATCGGCGAAGGATGTGGCTCTGACGCCGGCGCCGCGGGGAAATCCGATGGACGGGATCCCGGGGTGAAGATGACGCAAGGCTTCCACGATCTTGCAGCAGGGCGCGACTGAGAACTGCTCGAACGCCTGATCATCGAGAGATCCGGCCCAGCTGTCGAACAGTTTTATGACATCTGCGCCAGCGGTGATCTGCGCGGAAAGATATGCGATCGTCGCATCTGAAATGCGGTCAATGATCTCCTGAAACGCGTTGGGGTCGTCTCGCATCAGCTGGTGGGCGGGAGCCTGGTCGGGAGTTCCACGCCCGGCGATCATATAGGTCGCGACGGTCCAGGGCGCACCGGCGAAACCGATGAGCGGCGTGCCTTTTGGGAGCGCCTGCTTCACGCGCCCGACCGTCTCATAGACCGGACTCAGCACGTCGTGGATGTCTTCGACAGCGTTCAGCGACGACGCGTTTCTGATCGGATCGAGCCTCGGGCCTTCGCCGGTCTCGAACCATAGTTTCTGGCCGAGAGCCTGAGGGATGAGCAGGATATCCGCGAAGAGGATCGCCGCGTCGAAGCCGAAACGGCGAACAGGCTGCAAGGTGACCTCCGCGGCGAGCTCGGGTCGATAACAGAGCTCGAGAAAGCCGCCCGCCTTTTCTCTGACTGCGCGATATTCAGGGAGATAGCGCCCGGCCTGCCTCATGAGCCAGATCGGAGGGCGGGGAAGCGTCTCGCCGGCGAGGGAGCGGAGGAACGCGTTCGGATTCTGACCTTCGGTCGTGTTCATGATTTTCTTTGTCTTATTGTGATTCAGTATGGGCGGCGGATAACGGGGATTAACATGTTGGCCGAGTTTCGCACAGGGTTGTCCAGAAAACGGGATCGGCGCGCGGAATGTTGAAAACTCTGGGGATAAAGTTTGGCGGTCGGGGTTAGATCAGAGTGTTCAGTTGCTTGATGAGCGCCGGCGGCGATGTGGATTGTGGGGAGCGCGAGCGGATTTCGAGTTATCGCCATAGTGTCGCGGAAATCCGCTCGCATTTATCCCTTGGGGGATGAAATGGCGGTTTTCCCGCGGTTTGGATTTCCGCGGCTGGTTATCCCCGGTGCGCCGACTTATCCTCATGGCGATGAGAGGCGGGACACGTGGGGCTTCAGGGAATTCGGAGATGATGCCAAAGATCGTCTATCTCCTCTCGGATTCGACCGGAGAGACCGTCTCGCGGATCGGCGCCGCAAGCCTCAGTCTTTTCAGCGTTCCGGTGGAGCGCCGTCTTCGCGTGTTCATTCGGAGCGAGATCAAGGCGGATGCGGTGATTGAAGAGATGCGGCGGGAGCCGGGCGCGGTGATCGTGACGATGGTCGATCAGGGTCTGCGCAATCGGATTCTGGCCGCCGCGGAGGAGCTTGGGGTCGCCGCGACCTCGATCCTGCAACCGGTCGTCCGATTGCTCGAGACCTATCTCGGGGAGAAATCGAAACCGTTGATGGGCGGGCAATACGTCGTCGACGATCTCTATTATCGCCGCGTGGACGCCATAGAATACGCGATTTCGCATGATGATGGCGCGCTGTTCGAGCGGCTTTCACGCGCGGATGTGATTTTGACCGGCGTCAGCCGGACGTCGAAAACGCCGACCTGCATATATCTCGCGGTCCGTGGGCTGAAAGCGGCGAACCTGCCGCTGATCCCGGGATCGAACCCGCCGGAGGCGTTTTTCTCAGCGATCGAAAGCGGTGTGCCGGTTGTCGCGCTCACGGCCAGCCCGAGCAGGCTTGCCCAGATCCGCCGCCATCGTCTTGAGGCGATCGGGCACGGGCAGGAGTCGGACTACGCGTCGCTCGAGGCGATCCGCGGCGAAGTCGCCGACGCAAGGCTGCTTTTCGAGCGGATCGGCGCGCCGGTGATCGACGTCACCCGGCGCTCGATTGAGGAAACCGCGGCGGAGATCATGTCGATCCTGCGGAAGATGGGGCGGCTATGACGGCGCTGATCCTGGCCTCCGGCAGCCCGACGCGCGCGGCGATGTTGCGCCGCGCCGGCGTGATGGTTGAGATCGCGCCGGCGCGGGTTGATGAAGCGGAAACAAAACTGTCGCTTCGCGCCGCGGGCGTCTCGCCGCGCGATCAGGCTGACTCGCTCGCCGAAATGAAGGCGGTGCGGGTCTCCACCCGCCACCCTGGCGCGCTTGTCATCGGCGCCGATCAGGTTCTGGACCTTGCGGGAGAGGCGCTCGACAAGCCGGAGAGCGTCGCCGCCGCCCGTGAGGATCTGTTGCGGCTCCGCGGCGCGCGGCACGAGTTGTTCAGCGCGGCGGTGATCGCGCTCGACGGCGCGCCGATCTGGCGTCACATCGGCCGGGCGCGGCTGACCATGCGGCGGTTTTCCGAGGCTTTCATCGACGACTATCTGGCCTCGATCGGCGACGATGTCTTCTCGACCGTGGGCGGCTATCGGATAGAGGAGACCGGCGCGCAGCTTTTCGCGAGGGTGGAGGGCGACTGGTTCACCATTCTCGGGTTGCCGCTGCTGGAGCTTCTGGCGTTTCTTCGCGTGAGGGGGGTGTTGCAGGAATGAAGACGACGGGGCCTCTTCGCGCCGGGGTCATGGGATGGCCCATCGAGCATTCGCGCTCTCCGCTGCTGCATGGGTATTGGCTTGAAAAGCACCATATTCCAGGGAGGTACGATCGCGTCTCCTCGTCGCCGGAGGCGTTCGCCGCAGATCTCAGGCGGCTCGCCGCCGAGGGCTGGCGGGGCGTGAACGTCACGATTCCTCACAAGGAGGCGGCGCTTGGCCTGGCGGATGAAGTGACGCCGCGCGCGCGCGCCATCGGCGCGGCGAACACGATCGTTTTTGACGATGACGGCCGGATTCTCGCAGACAACACCGACGCGTTCGGCTTCAGCGAGAACCTCAAGGCTGAGGCCGGCTCCGCCTGGAGGCGCGATGAGCCTGCGATGGTGCTCGGCGCGGGCGGCGCGGCGCGGGCGGTGATCCATGCGCTGTTGGACGCCGGGGCGCCGGAAGTGATTCTGGCGAACAGAACCCGCTCCCGCGCAGAAACCGTCGCCGGGAATTTCAGCGGCGGCGTCCGTGTCGTCGATTGGCGGGATGCGGGCGCGGCTCTGTCGGGCGCGAGCCTGATCGTGAACACGACGAGCGCGGGCATGGCCGGCCGGCCGCCACTGGATCTGGACCTGTCCGGAGCGATGAAAACCGCCGTTGCGACCGATATCGTCTACACTCCGCTGATGACGCCGTTTCTCGCGGATGCGGCGGCGCGGGGGCTGAAAACCGTGGATGGACTGGGGATGCTGCTTCATCAGGCCCGACCGGGATTCGCCGCCTGGTTTGGGGTGGAGCCGGAGGTTGACGCCGGGCTCCGGGCGTTCATGCTTGCGGCATGATCACCATCGGCCTCACCGGCTCCATCGGCATGGGAAAATCCACGACCGCGAAGCTCTTCGCGGAGGAAGGCGCGTTCGTCTGGGATGCGGATAAGGCGGTGCATCGGCTCTACGCGGCCGATGGGGCCGGCGCGCGCGCGATCAAAAGCCTCGTTCCCGACGCCGTCGGCGCCGACGGCGTCGACCGCCAGGCGCTTCGCGACGCGATCATTCGCGACCCGGCGCTTCTGCAGCGTGTCGAGGCGGCGATTCACCCGCTCGTCGCCGCCGATCGCGCCGCTGCGCTGGCGGCGGCCGAGAAAGACGGCGTTCAAATCGCCGTCTGCGATATTCCTCTGCTCTTCGAGACTGGGGGCGAGGCCGCCTTCGATCATATCGTCACCGTCAGCGCGCCGGCCCCTATGCAGCGCGCCCGGGTTCTCGCCCGGCCGGGGATGCACGAAGCGGCGCTGAAGACGATCCTCGACAAGCAGACGCCGGATGCGGAGAAACGGCGTCGGGCGGATTTCGTGATCGAGACCGGGCGCGGCGTCGAGGTGGCGCGCGAACAGATCAGGGCGCTGATTCGCGCGTTGAGCAAGGAGGCCGGACGATGCGCGAGATCGTGATGGACACGGAGACCACCGGGCTCGATCCTTCCGATGGACACCGGATCGTCGAGATCGGCGCGGTGGAGCTGCTCAACCACATGCCGACCGGCCGCTATTATCATCAATATATCAATCCCGAACGCGACATGCCGGAAGAGGCGTTCAACGTGCACGGGCTTTCGACGGAGCGGTTGGCGAGGGAGCCGGTTTTCGCGGCCATCGCCGACGCGTTCATCGCTTTCATCGGCGAGGCGCGGCTGGTCATCCATAACGCCAGCTTCGACATGAAGTTTATCAACGCGGAATTCAGGGCGATCGGGCGCGATCCGCTGCCGGCGGAACGTGCGATCGACACTCTGGCGATGGCGCGAAAGCGGTTTCCGGGGTCTCCGGCGGGGCTGGATGCGCTCTGCCGGCGATTTGGCGTCGACAATTCGGCCCGCGAAAAGCACGGGGCCCTCCTCGACAGCGAATTGCTGGCGGAGGTCTATCTGGAGTTGATCGGCGGGCGGCAGCCTGACCTGGGGGTCGACCTCGGCCCGAAGAAGCGTTCGAGCGAAGGCGTCTCCGCCGAGGCGTGGCGCCCCACGCCGCGCCCCGCGCCGCTTCCGACGCGGTTGACCGAGGCCGATCTCGAACGTCACGCGGCGTTCGTGGAGACGTTGGGCCCGGATGCGCTCTGGCGAAGAAAGTCGGGCGGGCGAGCCTAAGTCAGGCGGAGCCCGCAACCTCGCCGTCCAGCCCGCTCGCGGCGGCGGCGCGCCGCTTCTCGACCTCGTTCCGATAGAGGCTGGCGAAATCGACGATGTCGAGCATCAGCGGCGGATAGCCTCCGTCTCGCGTCATGTCCGCCACGATGCGCCGGGCGAAGGGAAACAACAGCCGCGGGCACTCGACGAGCAGAAAGGGGTGCAGCTGCGCATCCGGAACATTGGCGATCTCGAAGCGGCCCGCATATTCGATTTCGGCGATGAACATCACCGCCTCTTCGTGCCGGGCGGTGGCGTTGATCTTGAGGATCACCTCATAGAGGTTGTCGCCGTGCTTTTTCGCGTCAAGATTCACGCCGACCTGAATCTCCGGCTTCCGGTCCATGCGCCCGTCGGCCTTTTGCATGGCGAGGTTCTCGAACGATGCGTCGCGCACATATTGCGCCTTGATCGAGACGCGCGGCGCCTGAGCGGCCGTCGGTCCAGCTTCAGCGTCAGCCATCACAGTCTCCTCGATTCTGAAGTTCGATCAGTTCGCTAGCATGCGGCCGACGCCGGAGCAATCGGCGCGGCTCAGCGGGGCGGGAGGGTCCAGCCGCTCGGCGGGCGGGGCTTGTCGGTCTCGGTCACATCTTCGTATTCGGCGTCGATCGGGCCGTCGGAGGAGGATTCTGGCCGCCCGGCGGAGACATGGAACGCGCCCGCCGCCAGCTTCGGGCCGATCCAGTTGATCAACGCGGTGCGAACCGGGGGCAGCAACAAGAGAAAGCCGAGCGTGTCGGTGAAGAATCCCGGCGTCAGCATCAGCACGCCCGCGACGAGGATCATCGCGCCGTTCGCGAGCGGGCCACGAGGATCCCCGCCTTCCGCCATGGCGATCTGCAGGCGCCTCATGGCGACGAAGCCTTGCGTCCGCATCAGCACGCCGCCGACGATGGCGGTCAACACGATGAGCGCGATCGTCGGCCAGAGGCCGATCGCTCCACCGATTTCGATGAAAAGCGCGATCTCGACGATGGGTATCGCGGCGAGCGCGATGAAAATCCACATATGACCTCCTTTGCGCACTCTGCGCCCGCCGCGTTGGGGCGGTCCGGCGCAACGTGGACAGTCGTGGCGTCAGCGCTTACATAGGGGAATGAAGCCGCGCGCGCCATCCGGGCGTGTTCGCGACAGGAGGCGCATGATGGGCGACGGCCTGATCACCCTTGTTATTCTGGCCGGGATCACGGTGTTTCTTGTGCTGCGGCTCAAGAACGTTCTCGGGACGAAGACGGGATTCGAGAAAAAGATCGAACCCGCGCGAAACGTAGGTCACGATTCGCAGCCCGCGCCGCCGCCCCGGCCGCCCGCGGCGCCGGAGAAGATCGCCGCGAACGATCCGCTGGCGGAGACATGGGCGGCGTTTCGCGAGATCGAGCCGGATTTCTCCCCGCGAGAATTCACCGAAGGCGCGAAGATGGCCTATGAAATGTTGCTGATGGCCTTTGAAAACGGCGATAAGGCGACGCTGAAGACCTATCTTTCGCCGGATGTCTACCAGGATTTCGCCGCGGTGATCGACCAGCGCGAAGCGGACGGCCTGACGGTGGACGCGCGTTTTGTCGGCGTGCGCGAGGCGAAGATCGTCGACGCCCGGCTCGATGCGGACGAAAAGATCGCCGAGATCGAGATGCGCATCGTCGCGGAACTCGTCACCGTGGTCCGCGACAGCGAGCATCGGGTGGTCGAAGGCGACCCGAACGAGATCAGACGTGAGACGGGGCGGTGGACTTTCGGACGGCGGCTTGGCTCGCGTGATCCAAACTGGCTCCTGATCGCCACCGGGGGATGAACGCCGGTCCGAGAAGAAGGAAGCGGCGGCGCGGCGGCGGCGGCGCGCATCTGGCTCGATGAGCGGCCGGCGCCCGACCGAGGAGGAGCGCGCGCTCTGGCGAGAAGTCGCGGCGTCTCTTCGCCGTCGGACCAGGACGGCGGTGAACGCGCCGGCGTCGCCCGGGAAAAACGACACCGCGCCGCCGCCCCCGCCGACTGTCGGGCCTCCGCGGCGAACAGAGCCGACGATGACCATCCGGCCCGTGGGGCCCGCCCGGCCGGCGTATAGCGCGCCGCGCGCGCCCGCGTCGGTGGCGAGCGGCCTTGACCGCGCAACCGAAACCCGCCTTCGCAAGGGGCGGCGCGCGCCGGATGCGCGCCTCGATCTTCATGGCATGACCGCTATGCGCGCCCACGGAGCGCTTATCGCGTTTATCGATCGGAGCCGCGCGGCCGGGCATCGCTGCGTCCTCGTCATCACGGGCAAGGGCGGGTTTTGCGACGGGGCGCCGGGCGTCCTGCGGCGGGAGGCGCCGTTCTGGCTGTCGTCGCCGCCGATTGCGGAGATGATCGTCAACGTCTCGCCCGCCCATCCGCGGCATGGCGGCGGCGGCGCGCTCTATGTCTATCTGAAGAAGCGCCAGCGTCAGCGCTGATCGGCGCCCACCGCCTCGGCCACGCTCTCGAATCCATCGCGGCGAAGCCGCATGGCGAGGCCTTCGCCGATCCGCGCGCCCAATGAGGGACCCTGATAAACCATGGCGGTGTACACCTGCACCGCCGAAGCGCCGGCGCGTATGCGCTCATAGGCGTCGTCGGCGTTGGCGATCCCGCCGACTCCGATCAGCGGGGTCTTTCCCTTCGTCGCCGCGTAAAGCCGCTTCAGCGCCGTGAGCGCGGCCGCCTTCAGCGGCGCGCCGGAAAGCCCGCCGGCCTCCGCCGCATGGCGTGAGCGGAGGCCCGGGCGGGCCAGCGTGGTGTTGGTGGCGATGAGTCCGTCCACGCCGCAATTTGTCGCGACCGCGGCGAGATCGTCGATCTCCGGGCCGCTGAGGTCGGGCGCGATCTTCACCAGAATCGGCGTCCGCTCTCCGGTCTCGGCCAAGGCGTCCCGCGCCGCCAGCGCGCGCGCGATCAGCGCCTCGAGCGCGGCCGGGCCCTGCAGCTCCCGCAATCGCTCCGTATTCGGGGAGGAGACATTGAGCGTCATCGCGCCGACCGTCCCGTGAAGCCCGCGCATCACCGCGACATAGTCGCCGGCGCGGTCCGCGCTGGTCTTGTTCGCGCCGATATTGGCCCAGACGCGCGGCCGCGCCGAATCGGTCACGCGCGCGCGGAGCCGTGCGGCGATGACGTCGACTCCGTCATTGTTGAAGCCGAACCGGTTGATCGCCGCCCGATCTTCGCTCAACCGGAACAGGCGCGGCCGCGGGTTGCCGGGTTGCGGCCGCGGCGTCACCGCGCCGATCTCGATGAAACCGAACCCCGCCGCGAGCATCGCTTCGGGCGCTTCCGCGTTCTTGTCGAACCCCGCGGCCACGCCGATCGGCGATGGGAGCGTGAGCCCGAAAAGCGTGGTCGAGAGGATCGGCTCCGGCGCCGCCTTCGGACCGAGCCCGGCCTTGAGCGCCAGAATCGCCAGGCGATGCGCCCGTTCGGGGTCGAGCGTCCGAAGCGCCGCCAGCCCGAGATCCTCCAGGAGCCTCACGTCAGCGCCGGGAATCGATGCCGGCCGTCGGGGCCGACCGGCACTGCTTCCGCCCAGACTACGGCGGCGCGAGAAAGCGGCGCGTAGAGATGGGGGAAAAGCGCGCCGCCGCGCGAGGGCTCCCATCGCAGCGCCGGGCCGAGGGCGTCGGCGTCTACCGCGGCGAGCATGAGCCCCTCCCGTCCGCCGAAATGCTTTCGCGCCGTCTCCGGCGTCTGCTCAGCGGTTGAGAAATGGATGAATCCGTCGGCGAGATCGACCGGCGCGCCGGTCGTCGCTCCGGTCGCGTCCAGAGCCGCCCATTCGTCGCCCGTGAAGATCTTGTAGATAAGCATGAGCGCTGAATCGGGCGGCGCGCGCGCCGGGTCAAGAGATTTCCGCCGCCGTCCGCGGATTGACGATGCGCGCGCGATTACCTAATTCGCATGCATGGCTGTTCGTCCCATTCTCATTCACCCGGATCCTCGTCTGAAAAAGATGTGCGACCCGGTTCCGGATCCGGTTTCCGTCGCCAAGCTCATTGGCGACATGCTGGAGACGATGTATGACGCGCCGGGGATCGGGCTCGCCGCGCCGCAGGTTGGCGTGAACGCGCGGCTTCTGGTGATGGACTGCGCCGGAAAGGATGAGCCGCCCGAGCCGATGGCCTTGATCAATCCCGAAATCGTCGCCGTGTCGGAGGCGATGAACGAGCATGAAGAGGGCTGTCTTTCGATCCCGGAGCAATATGCGCTTGTCGAGCGGCCGGCGGAGGTCACGCTGCGCTGGACGACGCCGGCGGGCGAAGCCGCCGAGCGCCGGTTCGACGGGCTGTGGGCGACCTGCGTGCAGCACGAGATCGACCACCTGAACGGCAAGCTGTTCATAGATCATATCAGCGCGGTGCGCCGGCAGATGATCACCCAGAAGATGAAGAAACTGAAACGCGAGCGCGCGAAAGCGTGAGCGCCGGCGCCCATAAGGCCCGATACGACAACCAGGCGAAACGGCGGCGGAGAGGGTGATGCGGATCGCATTCATGGGGACGCCCGAGTTTTCGGTCCCGACGCTCGACGCGTTGGCCGCCACTCATGACATCGCGGCCGTCTATACGCAGCCGCCCCGGCCCGCGGGGCGAGGCAAGCGTCCGCGGCCGACGCCGGTGGCGGAGCGGGCGGGCGAACTCGGTCTGGAGATCCGCACGCCGCTGAATTTTCGCGCCCCCGCGGACCGCGCGTCCTTCGCGGCGCTTGAGCTCGATGTCGCGGTGGTCGTCGCCTATGGGCTTTTGCTGCCGGTGGAGCTGCTTGAAGCGCCGGTTCATGGATGTTTCAACCTCCATGCGTCGCTTCTGCCGCGCTGGCGGGGCGCCGCGCCGATTCAGCGCGCGGTCATGGCCGGCGATACGGAAACGGGCGTCTGCGTGATGAAGATGGAGGCCGGGCTGGACACCGGGCCGGTGGCGTCGACGGCGGTGACGCCGATCCGGGCGAGCGACACCGCCTCGAGCGTGCATGATCGGCTCGCGGCGCTTGGCGCGCCGCTCATGGTGGAGGCGCTGGCGCGGCTCGCGTCGGGAGATCTGAAGCTGACGGCGCAACCCGCCGAAGGCGTCTACGCGGCCAAGATCGACAAGACGGAGACGCGAATCGACTGGCGTCGGCCCAGTGAAGTCGTCGACCGCCAGATCCGCGGGCTCTCGCGCTTTCCGGGCGCGTGGTTCATGATGGAGGGCGAGCGCGTGAAGGCTCTGATGGCGGAAGCCGTTCCGGGCGCGGGGGCGCCCGGCGAAGTGCTGGACGACCGGCTCGCCATCGCCTGCGGCTCGGGCGCGGTCCGGTTGACCCGGCTGCAACGGGCCGGAGGCGCGCCGATGGAGGCTGAGGCTTTTCTTCGCGGCCGCCCGGTCGCGGCGGGCGCGATTCTGGAAGGCGCCTGAAGGCTTTCGTTGCGCTTTCGCCATGAGATTGGACGTCGCCGCCGCATTATTGAAGGTCGCGGGGCTGCGCGCCCCTTGACCTGCGCGCCCGGCGAGGGTTCAACCCGCGGCACGCTGTGAGGAGCCTGACATGAATGACCAGAAGAATCTGATCGCCGCCGCTGGCCTCAGCTTCCTCGTTATCATCGCCTGGTCCTTCTTTTTCACGCCGCCGGTTCCGGACCAGGCGCCGGTCGCCCCGAATGTGGCGGAGAGCGTGGCGGGAGGCGTCAGCTTGCCGTCGGACGCGGTGGGCTCACTCACGACCGCGCCCGTCGCCACGGCGCCCGCCGGTCTGGAGAATGAGGCTTCCGCCGCGCCCGCAGCGCGGGTGGAGATCAGGACGCCGGCGCTTTCCGGCTCGATTTCGCTCCGCGGCGGCCGTTTCGACGACCTCAGCCTCACCGGATACCGGGAGACGCTGGACCCGGACTCGCCCCCGGTGGTCCTGCTCTCCCCGACCGGCACGGCGTATCCCTATTTCGCGGTCTACGGCTGGCTCGCTCCCGGCGCCGCCGATGTGAAGACGCCGGAACCGAACACCGAATGGACGCTGGAATCCGGAGAGACGCTGACTCCGGAGACGCCGATCACTCTGGTCTGGGACAATGGAGAGGGGCTGATCTTCCGGCGGACCATCAGCATCGACGACAAGTTCATGTTCACGATCGAGCAATCGGTCGAAAACACGACCGACGCGGCGGTCAACCTCACGCCCTATGGCTATATCGCCCGGCGCGGGAAGCCGCAGACGGAGAATTTCTACCTCCTCCACGAGGGCGTGGTCGCCGATATCGACGGTGAACTGAAGGAGCTCGATTACGGCGACATGGAAGATCTGGCGCCGTCCGGCGTGGGAGAGGAGCGCCTGAGCGCGACGACGAGCGGTTTCGTCGGTTTCACCGATAAATACTGGATGACGACCATCGTCCCCGGCTCCGGAGTCGGTTTCGAGACCGCGCTCAAATATATCCCGCGCGCCGACAGGCCGGAATTCCGCACCGAGGCGCTGCTCCCCACGCGGCAGGTCGCGCCGGGCGCGCGTTCGGAGGTGTCCACCTATCTCTTCTCCGGCGCGAAGGAATACGCGACGATCCACGGCTATCAGGAGGATCTCGGCATCGAGAGATTCGACGACAGCATCGATTGGGGTTGGTTCTTTTTCCTGACGAAGCCGATCTTCAAGCTGCTGGTCTGGGTCGAGGGGATCATCGGCAATATGGGCTGGTCGATCATCGTCCTGACGTTGATGATCAAGGCGGCGCTCTTCCCGTTGGCCTACAAGTCCTACGTCTCGATGTCGAAGATGAAGAAGCTTCAGCCCGAGATGGAGAAGATCAAGGAGCGCGTCGCCGGCGACCGGCAGAAGATGCAGCAGGAGATGATGGCGCTCTACAAGCGGGAGAAAGCCAACCCCGCCGCCGGCTGTTTGCCGATCCTGTTGCAAATCCCGATCTTCTTCTCGCTCTACAAGGTGCTTTTCGTCACCATCGAGATGCGGCATGCGCCGTTCATCTGGTGGATTCGCGACCTTTCGGCGCCGGATCCGACCTCGGTCCTCAATCTGTTCGGGTTGTTGCCCTGGGCGCCGCCCGACCCCACGTCGCTCCTTCATATCCTGTCGATCGGCGTCTTCCCGATCGTGATGGGCTTCACGATGTGGATGCAGCAGAAGCTGAACCCGGCGCCCGCCGACAAGATGCAGGCGCAGATCTTCGCCTGGATGCCGTTCGTCTTCATGTTCATGCTGGGGCGCTTCGCCAGCGGCCTCGTGATCTACTGGTGCGCCAACAACATCATCACTTTCACGCAGCAATACGTGATCATGCGCAGCCAGGGGGTGGATGTCGATCTGCTCGGCAACGTGAAGAAGACCTTCAAACGCAAACCGAAGGAAAGCTGACCTGCCCCATCTCGCCGCCATATATCGCCATCCCGTCAAGAGTTTCGGGGAGGAGGCTCTCGACCATGAGACGCTGGGCGCCGGGCGGCCGTTTCCCTGGGACCGGATCTGGGCGGTCGCCCATGGCGCCAGCGCGTTCGACGCGGCGAAGCCGGAATGGGCGCATTGCCGCAATTTCGTGACCCAGAGGAATTGCCCGGAACTGGCGCGGATCGTCTGCACATTCGATGCGGGGACCGGGTTCGTGACGCTCTCGCACCCGGAGCTTGGCGAGATCAGGGCGCGGCCTGAAGCGGACGAGGAGGCGCTGAGCGCCTGGCTTGCGCCGATCGCGGCGCAGTCGGACCCGGGCCCCTACCGCCTTGCTCGGGTTCCGGGAGCGGCGATGATGGACGCTCCCGACAGCGACATCTCCATCGGATCGCTCGCCAGTTTGCGGGTTCTGGAGGAGATCGCGGGAAAGCCGCTCGCGCATATCCGGCTCCGGATGAATCTCTGGATCGATGAAATCGAGCCCTGGGCGGAAATGGGCTGGGGAGAGGTGACGGTGGGGGCGGCGCGGCTTCGGATTCTGCGGCGGGTGAAGCGCTGCCGCGCGCCCGACGCCAGCCCCGAGACCGGGACCCGGGACATTGAATTCCTGAAACTGCTTCACGGGCGGTTTGGCCATATGGATTTCGGCGTCTACGCGCAGGTGATCGAAGGCGGGGCCATCGCGCTTGGCGACGCCTGCATCGGGAAGGCCGCGGCATGAGCCTGTTTCCGGTCGCGCCCGAACCCGAAGAGGACCTGGCCGAAGCGGGGCGCAAGCTCTTCGCCGGGCGCTGCGATTTCGTGAAGGGCGTCGTCGCGATGGACGGGCTGCCCGACGCGGACCGGATCGAGATCTGCTTCGCCGGGCGCTCGAACGTGGGGAAATCGTCGCTCATCAACGCGCTCACGGGCCGAAAGGCGCTCGCGCGCGCGTCGAACACGCCGGGGCGGACGCAGGAGATCAATTTCTTCGATCTTTCCGGCGCGCTCTGGCTGGTCGACCTGCCCGGCTACGGGTACGCGGAGGCGCCGGTCGCGGTCGTCGCGCGGTGGCAGGCGTTGCTGAAGACCTATCTCGCGGGCCGCGCGACGCTGCGCCGCGCCTATGTCCTCATCGATGCGCGCCATGGGGTGAAGCCGGTCGATCATGAGATCATGTCATTGCTCGATGGCGCGGCCGTGAGCTTTCAGGCGGTGCTGACCAAGGCCGACAAGATCGGCCCGGCGGCGCTGGCGCAGATCGCGGCGAAGACGGGCGAGGATCTGAAGCGCCATCCGACAGCGTTCCCCGAGATCATCGCGACCTCGGCTGAAACGGGCGCGGGCGTGCCGACGCTCCGGGCGGCGGTGGCGCGGCTTCTGGCGGAATAGCCGCCTTCAGGCGGCGCGCTTCGCCAGGATCGCCTCGTAGGCGGCGTTGACCTCGGCCAGGCGCCGGGTCGCCATCTTCACCGCCTCCTCCGGCACGCCGCGGGCGATCATTCGGTCGGGATGCGTCTCCCTGACGATCTCGCGCCACCGGCGCCGGATCTGAGGCAACGGCGTGTCCGGCGTCACCTGGAGCACGGCGTAGGGATTGCGGTGTTCGGGCGAATAGCGGGCGCGAATGGATTGAAAGGTGGCGTCCGAGACGCCGAAAATGCTCGCGACCTTGGCGAGAAACTCATCCTCCGCCGGGTGATAGGCTCCATCTGCGAGCGCGATGTGAAAGAGCCCCTCGAGCACGTCTTCGAGCACCGGGCTATCGGGGCCGAACAGGCGCGAGATCTGCCTTGCGTAGCCGTCGAAACCGGCGATGTCGTTGCGGGCGAGGTTGAAGACCCGGGCCGCGTTGGCCTCCTCCCGAGGCGGGATATGGAAAACCTCGCGGAACGCGGTCACTTCGTTGGGGGTGACCCGCCCGTCGGCTTTCGCCATTTTCGCGCCAAGCGCGATAACCGCGATGGTGAAGCCGACCGACCGCTCCGGGGGCGTCTTCAGCTTCGCGAAAACGGCCGAAAGGCTTTCACCCTTTGCGAGGGCGGATACGGCTTCGGCGATGCGGGACCAGATCGACATGAGTGGAGCATAGTCCAAAGCGGTGGCGGGGCGCGAGAGCTTCGTTCGGTGGAGACGTCGTGTCGCGCTCGCATGGATGAATTTCATCGTGGACGCGCATGCAAGAGCCGTGAGCGTGCGCATTATGCGTGGCGTTCCTCGCGGAACGGGATATATCGGTTGAATCAAGGAGCGCAATTCAATGCCACTCCCCATTTACCGGCCGGAAATCTCCCTTCAAGAGGGCCGCGAACTGCCGCGTTGGCGGCGGCCGGAATCAATGCTGGTGCTGATGGCGTTCGGCTCGATGCTGGCGTTCTCCACATGGATGGCGGTGGCCGCGAATTTCGTCATCGAGGTGGTGCATTTCGATGGCTCGGACAATGGCTGGATGCATACGGTCAGGGAAATCCCCGGATTCCTCGCCTTTCTGGCCATTTTCATCTTCGCGCTGATCCGTGAGCAGACCTTCGGGATCTTTTCGCTGTTCCTCCTCGGCCTCGGCTCGGCGCTGACCGCCGAGTTTCCGACGCTGCAAGGCGTTCTCGTCGTCACGTTCATCTCATCGCTCGGCTTTCACTATTACGAGACGGTCGCGCAGAGTCTCCAGCTTCAGTGGTTGCCGAAGGCGCGGGCGCCGAAGATGCTCGGTTGGATCGTCTCCGCCGGGGCTGCGGGAGCGCTGATTTCCTATGGCGCGATCCTGACCATGTGGGAGGCGTTCGATCTTTCCTACAGCACCGTCTATTGGGCCTCGGGCGGCCTCTGCATGGGTGTGGCGCTCTTTTCATGGTTCGCCTATCCGCAATTTCGCTCCGACACGGTTCAGCGGAAAAGCATCGTGCTGAAAAAGCGCTACTGGCTCTATTATGGATTGGTGTTCATGAGCGGCGCGCGCCGGCAGATTTTCACCGTGTTCGCCGCGTTCATGATGGTGGAGCTCTACGATTTCGGCCTTCAGCATATCGCCGGGCTGATGCTGGTGAATTATTGCGCGACGATGGTCGCCGCGCCGCAGGTCGGCAAGATGATCGCGGGGATGGGCGAGCGGTTCACGCTGATCTGTGAATATTCCGGCCTGGTCATGATCTTCATGCTCTACGCCGGCCTCTACTGGTTCGAATGGCCGTGGCAGGTGGCCGCCGCGCTCTATATCGCCGATCATATCCTCTTCTCGATGGCGTTCGCCCAGAAGACCTATTTCCAGAAGATCGCGGACCCGGAGGATCAGGCCCCGACGGCGGCGGTCGCCTTCACGATAAACCATATCGCGGCGGTGTTCCTGCCGGCGCTCCTCGGCTATCTCTGGCTGGTCGATCCGGCTTCGGTTTATGCGCTGGCGGCGTCGATGGCGGTGGTCTCGCTCATGCTCTCGACCATGGTGCCGCGCTGGCCGGAAAAGGGGCGCGAGACGAGGTTCAGCAAGGCGGTCGCGCCGCTCGCCGCGGAATAGGCGTGCTGAATTCGCGTCCAGGCCGGTTCACCACCGGCTCGACCATGCGCCATGTCGCGGTGATGACCGCGACCGGCTCCATCGGCCTGTTCTTCATGTTCCTGATCGATTTCGTGACGCTGTTCTACGTCTCGTTGCTCGGGGAGGATGTGCTCACCGCCGGCGTCGGTTACGCGTGGACGGTTCAGTTCTTCACGGTCTCGGTCGGCATCGGATTCTCGATCGCCGCGCTGGCGCTGGTCAGCCAGGCCATAGGCGCGGGCGAACTCGAGCGCGCCCGGCGGCGCGCAACCTCGGCGATGCTCATCGCCGTCAGCCTTCTGACGGTGGCGGTGTTGCTCGTCATCGCCGCGCGGCGCGAGATTCTCGGTCTGATCGGCGCCGTGGGCGATTCGGGCGGCGTCGCGGCGGAATTCCTGCTGATCGCCTTGCCCTCCCTCCCCTTCATCGGGCTGAGCATGATCTCCTCATCGGTTCTTCGGGCCGAGGGAGACGCGCGCCGGGCGATGCTCGTGACCGTCGTCGCCGGGCTGGCGGCGATGGTGCTCGACCCGCTTCTCATTTTCGGGCTCGACCTCGGGGTCGACGGGGCGGCGTACGCGATGGTGATGAGCCGCATGATCTCATCGGGGTTCGGGCTCTGGATGTGTGCGCGCAAAGGGCTTTGCGCGCGGCCGTCCATCGCCGATGCGCGCGCGTTCATGCGGCCCTTTTTCGGGATCGCCGCGCCAGCGGTGACGACGCAGCTTTCGACGCCGTTCGGCAATATTCTCCTGACCTGGTGGATCTCCGGCCATGGCGACAGCGCCGTCGCCGGTTGGGCGGTGGCGAGCCGGCTCACCGTGCTCGCCTTTGGCGGCATCTTCGCGCTCTCCGGCGCGATCGGCGGCATCATCGGCCAGAACTACGGCGCGAAACTGGGAGACAGGGTCGCCCGAACCTATCGCGACAGCCTGATCTTCGCGAGCGGTTACGTCGCGTCGGTGTGGATCCTCCTCGCGTCGCTGGCGCCGCTGATCGCCCGCGCTTTCGGGGTCGATGACGCCGGCGCGGATGTGATTCTCGCCTTCTGCTATGTCGGCGCCGGCGGCTTCATGTTCAACGGCGCGCTCTTTGTCGCCAACGCCGCGTTCAACAATCTCAATCGGCCGCTGTTCTCCACGGCCTTCAACTGGATGCGCGACGGCGCGGTCACGCCTCTGGCGCTGCTGCTTGTTCCGGTGGCCTGGGGCGCCCCGGGCGTCGTCTATGCGCAGGCGAGCGCGGGGGTTCTGATCGGAACGCTGGCGGTTTGGGCCGGCTGGCGGTTGAGCCACAACATGATCTTCGAAGGCGCCGTCCAGACGGCGCCATGGTCGCCGAAACCGATGGCGGCGATGACGGGCCGAAGCGCCGCCGCGGTCATGCTGGCCGAGGAAACCGACGAACTTCCGGGGCGCGAACGGCTGGCGCCGGATCGTGGAACCGATTAGACAACCGACCGGAATGCGCGAAAACGGCGGGTATCGCAGAACTGAGGGAAAGACGGCGAAATGGTCAAGATCACCTATATCGAATATGGCGGGACCGAACATGTGGTCGATGTCCCGGTGGGTCTGACCGTAATGGAAGGCGCGCGGGACAATAACATACCAGGCATCGACGCTGATTGCGGAGGCGCCTGCGCCTGCTCCACCTGTCACGTTCATGTCGACCCGGCCTGGATCGACAAATTGCCCGCAAAAGAGCCGATGGAGGAGGATATGCTCGATTTCGCTTATGAACCGGATGAGAACAGCCGTCTCACCTGCCAGTTGAAAGTGACGCCGGAGCTTGAAGGGCTCGTCGTGCGCATGCCGGAGAAACAGATCTGATGGCCGATGATGTTCTTGAAGGCCCCGGGTTTTCGACCACCACCGTGGCCGCCGACCAGTTGCGATCCATCGTTGAGCGGATTGAACGGCTGGAGGAGGAGAAGCGGGAAATCGCCGACCAGGTGAAGGAGGTTTACGCCGAAGCCAAGGGAAACGGCTTCGACGTGAAGACGCTCCGGACTGTCATCAGCCTTCGCAAGAAGAAGGCCGAAGAGCGGGAGGAGGAGGAGGCGATGCTCGACCTCTACCTCCATGCGCTGGGCATGGTCCCGGAACCGGCGGCCTGAGGACCTATCCCGCGGCGCGCTCGTCGCGGGTCTTCCGGTAGAGCGTGGAGCGGCCGATCTCCAGGCGTCGGGCGGCCTCCGTCATGCTGCCGCCATAGCGGCTGAGCGCCGTCTCCACGGCGGCCGTCTCTATCTCCGCCAGGGGCCGGATATGGCCGCTCGGGTCGAAGAACGGATGCTCGCCGGCGATTGGGGCCGCGCAACTCGCCGCGCGCAGATGCGCGAAGTCCTCAGCGGAGAGGATCCGCCGTTCGCTGAGAACGACGGCGCGGTGGATGGCGTTCTCCAGTTGCCGGACATTCCCGGGCCATGGGGCCGCGGCCAGCAGCGCGCGCGCATCGTCGCTCAGGGTGGGCGCGGGTCTGCCTTCGCGCGCGGCGAACCGGGAGATGAAGCGCTCCGCAAGCGGGATGATATCCTCCCTCCGGCGGCGCAGCGGCGGCAGAGAGAGGGGAAAGACGCTGATCCGGTAGTAAAGATCTTCACGGAACCGCCCCGCCTCGACCTCCGCCGCGAGATCGCGATTGGTCGCGGAGATCAGGCGTATGTCGGTCTTCACCGTTCTGGCCCCGCCGACCGGGTCGATCTCGCCATCCTGCACCGCGCGCAGCAGTTTGACCTGCGCTTCAAGCGGCAGATCGCCGATTTCATCCAGGAAGAGAACGCCGCCGTCCGCCTCCTCGAACTTGCCCGCCCGGCGTGCGACAGCGCCGGTGAACGCGCCCTTTTCGTGACCGAAGAGCAGCGATTCGACGAGCATCTCGGGGAGCGCGCCGCAGTTGACCGCGACAAAGGGGCGCTCCGCGCGGTCTGACGACGCGTGAATCGCGCGCGCGAACACTTCCTTGCCGACTCCGCTTTCGCCTTCGATGAGGATGGGGATGCCTGACCGAGCGCCGCGTTCGGCCATGCGGATCGTTTTTACGATCGTCGGGCTTTTGGCGATCAACCCGTCGAAGCCGCTTCTCCGCCTCTCCGAAGGCCGGCGCGCCGCGCGCGCTTGCCCGAGCGCGTCGCGCACCGCGTCCTCAAGCTGGCGGGACGAGATCGGCTTGATCAGAAAATCCTGCGCGCCGGCCCGCATCGCCGCGACCGCGTGGGAGACGGAGCTGAGGGCGGTCAGGACGATCACTGGAAGATGGCGGCGGATCGGCCGGATCCGAGACAGCACCTCCATCCCATCAAGGTCCGGCATGGCGAGGTCGAGAAGGACCAGCCGGAACGTCCCCGCGGCCGGCCCGCTGAGAAGGTCGATTGCGGCCTCGCCGCCGGAGGCCTCCACCCAGGGGCGGCCCGCCGCCGTCATCATCGCGGCGGTCATGCGCCGCTGTGTGTCGTCATCGTCAACAATCAGGATCATTCCAGCCCATCGGGTCAGATCATCGGGCGCCAGCGAGGCCCGGCGGAATCATGATATGGCCGGATGGTTAAGGACGGCTGACTCCGACGGCTGACTCCGGAGGTCGCCCGCCTCCATCCGGAGACGGTCCTGCGCGCGCGAAGATGACTGTTCCCATTCCCCTTGCGCCGCTTCGCCGAAGAGGTTATCTCCGCCCGCAGTGGGTGATTAGCTCAGTTGGCAGAGCAGCTGACTCTTAATCAGCGGGTCGTAGGTTCGAACCCTACATCACCCACCAATAATCCCAGGATGATAGCTGGCGCTGGATATGCGCGCGAGCGATCCAGGCCGGCTCTTCAGCTCGCCCGCGACCTTGGTGAACCGGGTCATCGGCGCCGAAGGCCCTGGGGCGATCGCCGCCCATGCGCGCGAATCGCGGCGTTCGTACACGAAAACCTGATTCTACCGGACCGGGTCGCCAAGGGCGGCGAGCCGCGACGCAGGTTCGAGGAAAGGCTCGGCCCCCGAATCCATTCGGCGCCTTCAGACTGTCAGATGTGTTTGGGTGGTGGTGCTCGCACCAGGATTCGAACCTGGGACCTTCGCCTTCGGAGGGCGACACTCTATCCAGCTGAGCTATGCGAGCCTATGATTTCCGCCGCTTCATCGAAGATGAATCCACGGCCGGACAGTCCGACTTCCGTTACAGCAACCCGCCGATTTAATCAAAAGCTTTTGGAGGGCGGATCTCCATCCGGTTGATTTCGGGACCCTATAGTCCGCCTCGGGAGCGATCGCAATGGTCGCGTCAGGATCGCTTCGCATCATCCGGCGCCGCGGCGGGTTCATCCGTGGCCTCAGCGGGCGCGGGGTCTCCCTCATCCCGCTCGGGCTTGTTATCGGGATCTGACGGGGCCGGCTCTCCGTCGTCCGGGGTGGGCGAGGCTGTTCCGGCCGCGCCCACTTCGGCGATGATCGGCAACAGCGCGGAATCGGCTTCGGCCTTGCTCGTCCCGGCTTCGCCTTCGGTCCAGGCGAGGGTGTCGAAGGCCTCGCAGCGCCGGCAGATCGGGGCCCACTCATTGTGATGCGCGCCGCAATTCGCGCATGTCCATTGCGCCATGCGGGGCGCCGCGACCGCGCGGGCGAGCCAGCCGCGCACCAGCGACTCGTCACCGCCATCCGCGCGCTCGATCGCCGCCATCAGCGCCAACGTCCGAGCTGTCGGATGCGTCTCCGCCAGATCGCCCATCGCCGCGCGCGCGGCCGGGGCGTCATCGTCGGCCAGCGCCATCTCCGCGCTCAGAAGCCGGGTCTCGGCCGCATCCGGATGGATCTTCAACAGGTCCTGGAACCGCTTCCGCCGCGCCGCGGGGCTCTCGTCAGGCGCGAGCGCGGCGAAGGCGGCGGCGATATCGGGGTGAGGTTCGGCCCGCCACGCCTCGCGCAGGGTTTTCGCCGCCTTTCGCGGCGCGCCGTCGGCGTTCTGCTGCGCCGCGAGCATCACCGCCGCGGGAACGAGCCCCGGGGCCTGTCGCCGGGCGCGGGCGATCAGCTCCCGCGCTTTCGCGGCTTCGCCGCGATTCTCCGCCTCGCGGGCGTCCGCGACCTGCAGGACCGCGGCCCGGCGTTGCGCCACATCCTTGGTGAGCGCGCCGGCTTTCGTCGCCGCGTCGAGAGTGCGGCGCGCGCCCTCCCATTCGCCGGCGGCGCATTGAAGGTCGAAGAGCGTGGTCAGAAGCTCGGGCTCGCGCGCCTTCAGCTCGAACGCATGGGTCGCGAGCTTCAGCGCCTTCGCCTTGTCGCCGGCTCGAAGCGCCTGCTCCAGAAGGCCTTTCACACCGACATAGGCGGTGCCGGGCTCGCCCGCGAGCCGCTTGTAATACTCTTTCGCGACCGCGGTCTCTCCCGCCGCCTCCGCCGATTGCGCGACGAGGAGCCGGGTGAGCGCCGGGCGGTCGAGAAGCCGCTCCGCCTTTCGCGCCTTCGTGAGCGCGGCGCGCCCATTCCCTTCGGCCATGGCGATCAGTCCGCCCGCGAGCGCGTCGAATCCGCGCCGTTCCCGCGAGCGGGTCCAGAAACGGCTGAGCGCGGTTTCGTCGCCGGAAAAGAAGCGCACCAGCGCGACGAGGAAGCTGAACGCCTTCACCGTGAACCAGAGCAGGAACGCGACCGCGAGCACGATGGCGACCGTCTCGATCAGGCGGAACGGGCCATAGGCGCGCCCCGCGAGGGTCAGCGTCACGCCGCCGTCGGAATCCTTCAGCCAGACGAACGCGAACGCCGCGGCGATGATCGCCAGCCCCCAGAGCGCCGTTCGGATCAACATGAGGATCATGTCGGCTCTCTCCCTCTCAATTCGTGCTGAGCGCTGAGCGCCATTCGCCGTACGCGCGTTCCGCGGCGGCCGACTTTTCGAGATTGGTCAGCCAGGCCCCCATCGCCGCGGCGGCGGCCGGCGGCAGCGCCGCCGCCTGATCCGCGGCGGCGGCCAGGTTCCCCTCGTTCAGCCGCGCCTCGATCCGCGAGAGCACCGCGCCGGCGTCGTCGCCGGGCGTCTCGGTGGCGGGCCGGCCGCCGATCCGCCCTGAAATTCCTGCGATCAGCCTCTCGGTGAATCCGTCCCCGGCTTCGGCTTCGACCGACGCCGCGTAGGCTTTGCGCGCCGCCTGCGGAAACGTCCGAGCCAATTCCGCGACCGTCGGCGCGCCGCTCTCCGCGAGCGCGCTGAGCGCGTCGGGCGCGGCCACGCCGGAAAGGGAGACCGCCGTGTTCAGCGGTCGCGCGTATGGGAGGCCAGAAGAGAGCGCCTCGTGAATCCGGGTGAGCGCGGCGTCGAGATTGGCGCTGCGGCGGATCCGCTCGGCCTCGCTCCGCGCGCCGGCCGTGGCCGCTTCGCCGCTTTCGAGCGCGGCGACGCGGGCTTCGACGGCCTCAAGGGCCTCCGCCGTCGCCATATCGTCGATCCTGGAGATATCCTTGCGCAGCAACGCGGCGATTTCGTCGTTCAGAGACGTCGAGGCCCCGCCCGCCGGCGGGCTCTCGACGCGTGAGGCCTCCAGCGCGTCGATGCGCGCGGCGAGAGCCGTGAGCGCGGTCTTGTCTCCCTCCACGCGCGAATCGACATCAGCCGCGATCTCGTCGATCCGCGCCGAGAGCCGCGTCTCGACCGCGGCGGCCGCGTCCTCCGCGGCGCTCTCGGCCGCTTCGCGCGCGGCGCCCTCGACCGCCGCGATCCGCTGCGCCAGCGCCTCCGTCTCGGATCGGAGCTCAGCCACCTGATCGGCGCCCGGCGTCAGGAATGTCGCGACCGGCGCGGCCCAGGCGGGCAGATGCGGAGCGATTCGCGGCCCGGCCCAGAGCGCGAGCGCGCCGCCGAGCAGGAGAAACACCACCGCCTGCAGCGCGATGGCGGAAAAGGAGCGATGCTCGCCCTCCTCCTGCTCGACCGCGTGCGCGCCGGTGGGCGGATCCTCGAAGATCGGCGGCCCGGACTCCGCCGCGCCGGTTTCGGCGGCGGGCGCGTCAGGCGTTTCGGTTTCCGCGTCGGTCTGGTTCGTTTCAGGCGATTCGCCGGATACGGTCGTCTCGACGACCTCGGCCTCGGCGACGTCGGGCGTCTCCGTTTTGGTCGCGTCCAGCCGTTCGCTGGCCGGATTCGGCCTGTCTTGATCCGTCATCCATGTCGCTCCCGGTCGGCCCCGATCATGGGCCTGTTTGCACCTCTAGCCTTCACAGGGCGCCGCCGAGGTCAAGCGGCGCTCCGCAGCAACGCCCGCATGGCGTCGGCGTCGGGATGCGCGGCCGCTCGGATGTCGGCGAAGCCGAGATCCAGGAGCGGCGCCGCAGCCGCCTCGCTGATCGTCGCCGCGCGCATCGCCGGATAGGCGCTCCGCCATGCGGCCGGCGCGGTCGCCGCGAAGATACGCGCGCTCCGCGGAGAAAAAAACATCGCCATCTCAACGTCTCCCGCACGAACCGTCGCGTCTACGCCGTCCGATGGCGGCGCTGCGGGCTCGGCAGCATAGGCGATGATTTCATCGGCGTCGATCCCGTGCGCGCGGAGCGCGCCCTTGATATCCGCCGCCGCGTCGCGCCCGCGGATGTGCATGAGCCGGCCGCGCGCGCGCGCTTTCAACAATTCGAGCAACCGGACCGCGTCGCCGCCGGCGGCGGTCACCTCGGTGAAGCCCGCGCGCCGCGCCGCCGCCGCCGTCGCCGCGCCGACGCAGAACGCCGGCAGATCGGGCGCGCCGAAACGTGAGAGCGCCTCGACCCCGCGCGCGGACGTGAAGATCAGCGCGTCGACGCCGGACAGATCCGGGGCCGAGAAGAGCGTCGGCGCGATCTCGATCACCGGCCAGATCAACGCGTCCCATCCCAGCCCGGCGATGGAGGTGGCGAACGCTTCGGATTGGGCCTGCGGCCGGGTGAGAAGAACGCGGGGCATCGCGTCCGCCCCGCTCAGAAGTCGAAAAAACCGGGGCCGCCGGCGGCCCGCAGTTCCGCCGCGGCGTCGAGCCCCATCGCCTCCGCGTCCTCCGGCGCGCCTTCGCGGCTCGTGAAATGCCGGCGCGCGCCGTCGGGGCGCAGGATCTCCCCCCGGAATCGGAGCCGCCCGCCCGACAGCGAGGCGAGCCCCGCCAGCGGCGTCCGGCACGAGCCGTCGAGCGCGCGCAGAAACGCCCGCTCCGCGGTGAGAAGAACCGTGGTCTCCGGATCGTTCAGCGGCGCGAGAAGGCGCCGGGTCGCCGCGTCGTCGGCCCGCGTCTCGATCCCGATCGCGCCTTGCGCGACGGCGGGCAGCATCACGTCATCGGGGATCGGCGCCGCCGTGATGTCGGCGCGGAGCCGATGCAGCCCGGCGACCGCGAGGAAGGTGGCGTCGGCCACGCCTTCGTTCAGCTTTCGCATCCGCGTCTGCACGTTGCCGCGGAATCCGACGACCTTCAGATCCGGCCGCCGCGCCAGCGCCTGCGCGCCGCGTCGAAGCGAAGACGTGCCGATCGTCGCGCCGCGCGGAAGCGCGTCGAAGCTCTCATGCCGGAGAGAGATGAAGGCGTCGCGCGGATCCTCGCGCGGCAGAAGCGCGGCGATGATCAGGCCGGCCGGCAGCACCGTCGCGACGTCCTTCATCGAATGCACCGCGATGTCGATCCGCCGATCGAGCAACGCCACCTCCAGCTCCTTCGTGAAAAGCCCCTTGCCGCCGATCTCGGATAGCGGCCGATCCTGCACGTTGTCGCCGGTGGTGGCGATCGCCGTGATCGTGAAGGCGCTTTCGGCGAGCCCGTGCGCCGCCATCAGGCGGTCGCGGGCCTCGATCGCCTGCGCCATCGCCAGCGGCGAGCCGCGCGCGCCAATCCGGAGCGGGGCGTCCGGAGTCGGGGTCGGGGACGGTGCCGAGGTCGGAGTTTGCGTCGTCATGGAAAACCCTCTACCCCGTGGCTCGGCGGCGCGCAATCTGGCGGCGCGGCGCTGATTGGGCGAAACCCTCGCGCACGGGTGCGGCGCATGAAACGGATCATGGTGCTCGGTGTCGAATCGAGCTGCGACGATACTGCGGCGGCGGTGGTTCGCGCGAAGCTCGGCCCGTCCGGCGCGTCGGGCCCCGGGGAAATTCTCTCCAGCGTGGTGATCGGGCAGAACGGCCTTCACGCCGATTTCGGCGGCGTGGTGCCCGAGATCGCGGCCCGCGCCCATGCGGAGCGGCTGGATCTCGCGATCGAGGCCGCGCTGGAGAAGGCGCAAACGAGCCTGCGGGAGATCGACCTGATCGGCGTCACCGCGGGGCCCGGCCTGATCGGCGGGGTGCTGGCGGGCGTGATGTGCGCCGAAGGCGTCGCCGCGGGCGCAGGGTTGCCGCTGATCGGAATCAATCATCTCGAAGGCCATGCGCTGACCCCGCGGCTGACCGACGGGATGAAGGCGCCCTATCTTCTTCTTCTGGTGTCGGGCGGCCATTGTCAGCTGATCGAGGTGAGCGCGCCCGGCGTCTATCGCCGGCTCGGCGGCTCCATCGACGATGCGCCGGGCGAGGCGTTCGACAAGATCGCGAAGCTCCTCGGCCTCGGCTATCCGGGCGGGCCGGAAGTGGAGCGCGAGGCGATGGCGGGCGATGAGACGCGGTTCGCGTTTCCCCGCCCGCTTCTCGACCGCGCGGGATGCGACATGTCGTTTTCCGGGCTGAAGACCGCGGTGCTGCGCGCGCGCGACGAGCTTGTCGCCGCCTCGGGCGGGCTTCGCGCGGCGGATCGCGCCGATCTCTGCGCCTCGTTTCAGGCGGCGGTGCGGGATCTTCTGGCGGCGAAGACCCGGGCGGCCATGGCGCTGCTTGTGGCGGAGCGCGCCCTTCCCGCAGGCGGGCGGCGGCTTGCGGTCGCCGGCGGCGTGGCGGCGAACCGGGCGATCCGGGGCGCGCTTCACGAGGCGGCGGCCGGGCTCGGCTTCGAATTCTCCGCGCCCCCGCTGGCGCTCTGCACCGACAATGCGGCGATGATCGCGTGGGCGGCGGCGGAGCGCTGGGCGCTGGGCGAGCGCGGCGGGCCGGTTCGGGCGCGGCCGCGCTGGCCGTTGGATGAAGCTGCGGCGCCGATGCTCGGCGGCGGCAAGAAGGGCCCTCGTGCCTGAGCCCCGGCCCTTCCCCCGCGTCGCGGTGCTCGGCGCCGGCGCCTTCGGGCGCGCGCTGGCGCATGTCGCGGCCATGAGCGGGCCGGTCGCGCTTCTGGGGCGTCGCCCGGCCGACGGGGTCTCCACCGACGTCGCGGCGGGGCTTCGCGGGGCCGATCTCGTCATCCTCGCGGTTCCGGCGCAGGCGACGCGCGCGGTGCTGGCGGCCTATGCGCGCGCCATCCCGGAGGGCGCGCCGCTGATCCTCGCCGCGAAGGGGCTGGAGACCGACGGCGGCGCGCTTCAGAGCGAGATCGCCGCCGAGATCGGCCCGCCGCGCCCATTCATGGCGCTGACCGGTCCGTCGTTCGCGGCCGATATCGCCGCCGACCTGCCGACGGCGGTGACGCTGGCCGCGACCGACGCCGACGCCGGCCGGGCGGCGCAGGCGCGGCTCGCCGGGGCGGCCTTTCGCCCCTACCTTTCGGACGACGTCATCGGCGCGGAGATCGGCGGCGCGCTGAAGAACGTCATCGCCATCGCCTGCGGCGCCGCGATCGGCCGCGGCCTCGGCGACAGCGCGCGCGCGGCGCTGATGACGCGAGGCTTCGCGGAGATGACCCGGATCGCGACCGCGAAGGGCGGACGGGCGGAGACGCTGGCCGGGCTTTCGGGGCTTGGCGACCTCGCGCTGACCGCCGCCAGCTTGAAATCGCGGAACTTCGCCTTCGGATTCGCGCTCGGGCGGGGGGAGCCGCCGGCGGCCGGCGTCACCCAGGAAGGCGTGGCGACGGCGGCGGCCAGCGCCGCGCTCGCCGCGCGCCTCGGCGTGGAGGCGCCGATCATCGCCGCCGTCGCCCGTCTCGCCGCCGGCGAGAGCGACGTGGATGAGGAGATGGCGGCGCTTCTCTCCCGCCCGCTGCGCCGGGAGACGTGACGGTCGCCGCCCATCGGTGTAAACCGCCGCGAAGCGGTGAGCAGGGGGGTCCTCATGACGCGCATAATTCAGATTTCCGACATGCATATCGTCGCTCCGCCCGCGCTCGTCGGCGGCCAGGTGGACACCCGCGAACGTCTTGAACGCGCGCTCGAGCGGATTCGCGAGCTGATCCCGCTGATCGGGCCGGTGGACCTGATCCTCGCCACCGGCGATCTCGTCGATCTCGGGCGGGATGAGGATTATCGCGCGTATCGGGCGATATTCGATGCCATCGAGGCGCCCTTCGCGGCGATTCCGGGCAATCACGACCGGCGCGAAGCGCTGCGCGCCGCTTTCGCCGACAACCCGCTGACGCCTGCGGCCGGCCCGATCGACTGGGTCCTGGATCTGAAGGATTTCCGGGTCATCGGCCTCGATACGCTGGTGGAGGGGCAGGCCGGCGGCGCGCTCGGCGCGGACTCTCTGGAGTTCCTCCGCGCCGCGCTCGATGACGCCGCCGACCGCCCGGCTCTGGTCGCGCTGCATCACCCGCCTTTCCTCACCGGCGTCGGGTTCATGGACCGGATCGGCCTCGCCAACGCCGAGGAGTTCGGGCGGATCCTCGAAGGGCGGCGCGCGGAGACGCGGGTGATCTGCGGCCATGTCCACCGCCACATCACCGGGAGCGCGGGAGGCTGGCCGGCGCTGACCGCGCCTTCGACAGCGCACGCCATCGCAGTCGACTACCGGCCGGAGGCGAAGGTGGGCTTCATGGTGGAGACCGGCGGATTCCTGATTCATGAATGGATCGGCGCGTTCAGGACCACGCATGTTTCGGTCGATCCGGGACGGGGCCCGTATTCGTTTTGAACGGCGCCGGGCGCGGGGCGGCGGAGGAGCGCGGCGCCATCGTGATCGGCGCGGGCCCCGCGGGGCTGGCGGCGGCGGAGGCGCTGGCTGAGTCGGGCGCGCCGCCTCTCATCCTCGAAGCGAAGCCGAGCCCCGCCCGAAAGTTTCTGATGGCCGGAAAGTCGGGCCTGAACCTGACCATGGCGGAGCCGGCGGCCCGGTTCGCTCAGGCGATCGGGGTCGAGCGGCTCGGCGCCGCGCTGGAGGCGTTCGGGCCCGACGCGGCGATCGACTGGGCGGAGGATCTTGGCGAGCCGCTGTTCGTCGGCTCCAGCCGCCGGGTTTTCCCGAAAGCCATGAAGGGCTCGCCGCTCCTGCGAAAATGGTTGGCGCGGCTCTCGGATCGCGGGGCCGAGCTTCGGACGCGCTGGCGCTGGACCGGGTGGGAGGACGGCGGGGCGACGTTCGAGACGCCGTCGGGCCCGCGCCGGATCGACGCGCGGGCGACCGTTCTCGCGCTTGGCGGCGCGTCCTGGCCGCAATTGGGCTCGGATGCGGCCTGGGTTCCGCTTCTGGAGGCCGCGGGCGCCTCCGTCGCGCCGCTCCGCCCGGCCAACATGGGGTTCGATTGCGCCTGGTCGGCGCATTTTCGGGCGCGATTCGCCGGCGCGCCGGTCAAGGCGGCGGCGCTCTCCCATGGCGGCCGCAGGGTTCGGGGCGAGTTCACGATCACCGCCTCCGGCGTCGAGGGCGGCGCGATCTACGCGCTTTCCGCTCCGCTTCGCGACGCGCTGGCGACCGGGCCCGCCGCGCTGTCGCTGGATCTCGCGCCGGATCGGACCGTGGAAACCCTCGCGCGGCGGCTGGGGCGGCCGCGTGGGCGGAATTCCCGCGCGAATCATCTTCGCAAGACCATCGGCCTCGTCGGTGTCCGCGCCGGGCTCCTTCGGGAGCTCGCCCCGGAGGCCCCGGACGCGCCGCTCGCGCTCGCCGCCCTGATCAAGGCGCTGCCGCTCCCGCTTCTGCGCGCCCGGCCTCTGGCGGAGGCGATCTCCAGCGCTGGCGGGGTCGAATTCGAGGCGCTGGACGAGGGCCTGATGCTTCTGGCCCGGCCCGGCGTCTTCGTCGCCGGGGAAATGCTCGATTGGGAGGCGCCGACGGGCGGGTATCTTCTGACGGCGAGCATGGCGACAGGGCGTCTCGCGGGGCGCGCGGCGGCGCGCTGGGCGGGGCGTTCGGCGCATTCCCTCGCGTAAGGGCGCGCCCGCGGCGGTTGACGCGTCACCGCCTCCGCTTCATATCCGACCGAACGGTTGGAATTTGGAGAATCGCGATGGGTCGGCCCCGCGCGCTGGAGCGTGACGAGATTCTTGACGCCGCCGAGGCGGCGGCGCGCCGGCTTGGCGCCGCGCGGCTGACGCTGGGCGCGGTCGCGGCCGAAGCGGGCGTCAGCAAGGCGACCGTGCTTTATGATTTCAAGAGCAAGGACGGCTTGATCGGAGCCTTGATCGAGCGTCGGCTCGCCGCGGAAAGCGCAGAAAGCGCCGCATTCCGCGCCGCTCTCGGCCCTGACGCGCGCGATGCGGCCATCCGCGCCCATGTCGCCCGCGCCGGACGCGCGCCGACGGAGGAGGAGCGGGCGGTCATCCTTTCATTCGCCGCCGCGCTCGCGCGGCAGAATGAGCTGGCGGAGCCGATCCGCGCTCACTACGCGCATTGCGTGCGCGACATTATGGATACATCCACCGAGCCGCGCGGCGCATTTCTGGCGTTTTTGGCGTTGGAGGGGCTTCACTGTCTCGAACGATTCGACGTATTCCGCCTCGACGCGGAAAACCGCCGACGCGTGCTCGCGGATATCGCCTGGTTGGCCGAACAGGCGCCCGCCGCGCCCGAATCTGAAGGAGCCTCCCGATGCGATGGTTGACATTCCTCTTCGGTCTGATCGTCGCCGCCGGTCTCGCTCTCGCGTTCCTGCAATATGGCGGTCTGGAATATGTCGGTCTGGGTCAGACGGACGCCCCCGCCCAAGGCCAGGCGCGGCAGCGGCCGCCGCAGAAGGTCGCTGTCGTCGAGGTGGCGCCGGAGGCGATTCCGGTGATCAACGAATTGCCGGGCCGAATCGCGCCGACGCGTATCGCCGAGGTGCGCGCGCGCGTCTCCGGCATCGTGATCAGCCGCGTCTTCACCCAGGGCGCCGCCGTTGAAGAGGGCGACGTGCTCTACCGGATCGACCCGGAGACGTTTCAGGTTGCGGTGGACCGCGCGAAAGCCGTTCTCGCCGAAGCGGAGGCGTCGCGGAAGGCGGCGGAGCAATCCGCCAGGCGTCAGGTCGAGCTTCGGGAGCGCAACGTGGTCAGCGCCCAGCAGTATGACGACGCCATCGCCGGCCTCGCGCGCGCAAACGCGCTCGTCGCCGTGGCGAAGGCCGAGGTGGCGGCCACTGAAATCGACCTCGGGCGCTCGGAAGTCCGGGCCCCGATCAGCGGCCGCATCGGCCGGGCGCGGATCACCGAAGGCGCGCTCGTCTCACCCAACGATCCGGAAAGTCTGGCGACGATCCAGCAGCTCGATCCGGTCTATGCGGATTTCACCCAGCCTTCGAAGGCGCTTCTGGCGCTGCGGCGCGCTCAGGACGCGGGCCAGCTCGTACGGTCCGAGAGCGGCGAGGCGGCGATCCGCCTTCTCCTCGACGACGGCTCGGAATACGCCCATATCGGGCGGCTTCTCTTTTCCGAGTCGGTGGTCGACGCCAGCACCGGCCAGGTGACGCTCCGGGCCGAATTTCCGAACCCGGAGGGGGATCTCCTGCCCGGCATGTATGTTCGGGTCCTGATCGAACAGGGCGTGGAGAAGGACGCGCTCGCGGTCCCGAGGCAGGCGGTCCAGCGCGGCGGCGGCGGCGAAGCCCAGGTCTATGTGGTCAGCGCGGAAAACAAGGCGGAGCTTCGAACCGTGACCGCCGGCCGCGTCGTCGGCGAGAGACGGGTGATCGAGGACGGATTGGCCCCCGGCGACAAGGTGATCGTCGAGGGGTTCCAGAAAATCGGGCCGGGCGCGCCGGTCGCGCCGGAACCCTGGAGCGGCGCCGCCGCGCTGCAGATCACGGGCGCCGCCGGGCGCGCCGGCTGAGGACCGCCCAGTATGGCTCAATTTTTCGTCCATCGTCCGATCTTCGCGTGGGTCGTCGCGATCTTCATCGCGCTCGCGGGAGGATTGGCGCTGCCGCTGATGCCGGTGTCGCAATATCCGGCCGTCGCGCCGCCGCAGGTCTCGATCGAGACATCGTATCCCGGCGCGTCGCCCGAGGATCTCTATCAGAGCGTGACCCGCCCGATCGAGGACGAGCTGAACGGCGTCGACGGACTTCTCTATTTCGAATCGACATCGAGCGCGACCGGCAGCGTCTCCATCGACGCCACCTTCGCGCCGGGCACCTCGCTCGACCAGGCGTCCATCGACGTCCAGAACCGGATCAAGCGCGTGGAGGCCCGCCTTCCGGAGACGGTGACCCGGCTCGGCGTTCAGGTGGACGAGGCGTCCTCCGGGTTCCTGATGGTGGTCGCGCTCATCTCCGAGGACGGATCGATCTCCCAGGTCGGGCTCGGCGACTATCTCAGCCGAAATGTGGTCGGCGAGATCCGACGGATCGAAGGCGTCGGCGGGGCGCGGGTCTTCGCCTCGCAGCGCGCGCTCCGGATCTGGCTGGAGCCGGACCGGATGCTCGGGTTGAACATCTCCGCCGAGGACGTGATCGCGGCGGTGCGCGCGCAGAACGCGCAGGTCGCCGCCGGACAGATCGGCGGCCCGCCGAACCCGGCGGGGCGGCAGATCACCGCGACGGTGCTGGTGGACGGGCAGCTTTCCTCCGTCGAGGAGTTCGAAAAGATCGTCCTTCGCGCCAATGAGGACGGCTCCGCCGTTCTTCTTTCCGATGTTGCGCGGGTGGAGATCGGAGCCGAGGGCTACAACTTCTCCTCCCGGCTCAACGGCAATCCGGCGGCGGTGCTCGGGATTCAGCTCTCGCCCACGGGCAACGCGCTGGCGGTCTCGGAGGCGGTGCGCGACAAGATGGAGGAGCTGTCGCGGTTCTTCCCGGAGGGCATCACCTATCAGGTGCCTTACGACACCGCTCCCTTTGTCGACCTGTCGATCCAGAAGGTGTTCCAGACTCTCGTCGAGGCGCTCGGCCTCGTCATTCTTGTGATGCTGCTGTTTCTGCAGAATCTCCGCTACACGCTGATTCCGGCGCTCGTCGTGCCGGTCGCGCTTCTGGGGACGACGGCGGTGCTGCTGGCGGCCGGCTTCTCGATCAATGTGCTCACCATGTTCGCGATGGTGCTCTCGATCGGCATTCTCGTCGACGATGCGATCGTCGTGGTGGAGAATGTCGAGCGGATCATGGCCGAGGAGGGGCTGCCTCCGCGCGAGGCGACGCAAAAGGCGATGTCGCAGATCACCGGGGCGATCGTCGGCATCACTCTCGTGCTCTCGGCGGTCTTCATTCCGATGGGGTTCTTCCCCGGGTCGGTCGGCGTGATCTACCGGCAGTTCTCCCTGACCATGGTGGTCTCGATCCTGTTCTCGGGCTTTCTCGCGCTTTCTCTCACTCCTGCGCTCTGCGCCAGCTTCCTGAGGCCGGTGAAAAAGGGCGGCCACGCCGCGCGCCGCGGGCCGCTCGGCTGGTTCAACCGCGGCTTTGACCGCCTGACGCGCGGTTATGGCCGCGTGGCCTCGTTCTCGGCGCGTCGCTCCGGGGCGATGATGGCCTTCTATCTCGTTCTTGTGGGCGGCCTCGCCTTCGGCTGGGTCCAGCTTCCCTCCGCCTTCCTTCCGAACGAGGATCAGGGCTTTCTTCTGGTCGATGTTCAGGCTCCGCCCGAGGCGAGCCAGACCCGCATGCTCGAGGTGATGAAGAAGGTCGAGGCGGTGCTCGGATCCGAGCCCGCGGTGGAGCATGTGACCGCGATTCTCGGGTTCAGTTTCTCCGGCGTCGGGCAGAATGCGGGGCTCGCTTTCGTTTCGCTGAAGGACTGGTCGGAGCGCGAGCCCGAAGATTCCGCCGCCGCCTTGTCGCAACGTGTGACGGGGAAGCTTTTCGGCATCAATGACGCCATCGCCTTCGCCCTGTCGCCCCCGGCGATTCAGGGTCTCGGGACCAGCGCGGGATTCGACTTCCGTCTTCAGGACCGGAACGGCGCCGGTCAGGAGGCGCTCGACGCGGCGAAAGCGCAGCTTCTCGCCGCTGCGGCCGAGAGCCCTGTCGTCACCGGGCTCCGCGTCAGCGGCCTGCCGTCGGCGGCGCAGGTGCGCCTCGTCGTCGATCGGGAGAAGGCGAACGCTTTCGGCGTCATTTTCGCCGATATCAATTCCGCGATCAGCACAAATTTCGGCTCGACCTACATCAACGACTTTCCCAATGCGGGCCGGATGCAGCGGGTGACCGTGATGGCCGACGCGCCGGCGCGGATGACGGCCGACGATCTTCTGGATCTCAATGTGAAGAACGTGCATGGCGGCATGGTCCCGCTCAAGGCGTTCGCGGAGGTTGACTGGATCAGGGGCCCGCTTCAGATCGTCGGCTACAACGGCTATCCTGCGGTGCGGATTTCGGGCTCGGCGGCGCCGGGGTACTCTTCCGGGGCGGCGATCGAGGAAATGGAGCGGCTGGTCGCGGCGCTCCCGGCCGGATTCGGCTTCGAATGGACCGGCCAATCGCTGCAGGAGATCGAATCCGGGGATCAGGCCGCGGCCCTGATCGGGCTCAGCGTCGTCTTCATCTTCCTTCTCCTCGCCGCGCTTTACGAGAGCTGGGCGATCCCGCTTTCGGTGATGCTGGTGGTGCCGCTCGGCGCGATCGGGGCTGTGTTGGCGGTGTTGTCGCAAGGCATGGCGAACGACGTCTATTTCAAGGTGGGTCTGATCACCGTCATCGGCCTTTCGACCAAGAACGCCATCCTGATCGTGGAATTCGCCAAGGACATCGCCGCCGAAGGCCGCTCCCTGATCGATTCGATGCTGGAGGCGACGCGAATCCGGTTCCGCCCGATCCTGATGACGTCGCTCGCGTTCACCCTCGGGGTCACGCCGCTCGCCTTCGCGACGGGGGCGAGTTCGGCGAGCCAGAACGCGATCGGCATCGCCGTCTTCGGCGGCATCATCGCCGCGACGCTTTTCGCGCTCAGTTTCGTCCCGGCGTTCTTCGTCTTCGTGATGAGCCGGATCGCCCGCAAGAAGCCGGCGCCTCTGGACGCGGAGCGGGCGCGCGCGGCCGGTCCCACGGACCAGCTCCCGCCAATATGATGTGACGGCGCGCAATCGTTACTTCTCAGGTTGAGCATTGTATTGACCTTGCGGTCTGGACGAGAGTGTCTCTCGTCAGATTTCGGCGCGAGACGACGGCGGCGGGAACTTTGTCGGCTGGAAGGCGTCTGACGAGAGGGCCGGCGCAAACAAGGAGATTTGAGGATGCGATTTTTGCGACACTTGGCGATCGGGCTGGCGCTGGCCGCCGGCGTCACGGGGCTTCTCGGCGCGGGCGCGGCGGAGGCGCAGGATTCGAGCGCGAAATCTCTTCTCTTCGAGATTCAGGACCGGGGGGTGCTTCGGGTCGGCATGACCGGCGACTATTACCCGATGACCTTCAGGAAGCCGGGCGAAGAGGAGTTCATCGGCCACCAGGTCGACGCGGCCCGGGAGCTGGCGAACGATCTCGGCGTCAAGGTCGAGTTCGTGACGACGGATTGGAAGACGATCATCACCGGGCTTCAGGCCGGCAAATACGATGTCGCCATGAGCGGAACCTCGATGAGCCTGTCGCGCGCGAAGGTGGTGGCGCTGACCGATTCATGGGGCATGAACGGCTTTGTGCCGATCGTCCTGAAAAAGAACATCGACAAGTACAAGAGCTGGGACGACCTGGATCAGGCGGATCAGACCGCCGGCGTCACCCTCGGCACGACGATGGAGGATTACATCCGGGCCGAGCTGCCCAACGCGCAGATGCGCCGGGTCGAGGCGCCGGGCACCGGCTGGCAGGAAGTTCTGGCCGGCCGCTCGGATTACACGGTGACGACGCTGATCGAGGCGTCCGCGCTGCAGGAACGCTACAGCGAACTGGCGATGATCTTCCCCCGTCAGGCGCGCAGCGCCCTGCCGATGGCGTTCCTCGCGCCGATCGAGGACTACGTCTGGGTCAATTACCTGAACACCTGGATCTATCTGAAAAAGACCAGCGGGTATTTTGACGCGCTGAACGAGAAATGGGGCGTGGTCCTGCTGAAATAGGCGCGCGGAGCGGGCGGCCTCGCATCTCGACAAGATCGTCGATGACCGTGCGAGGCCGCCCGCCGCGCGGATGATCGGGGTGCGGGGGCGCGTTCGGGCCCGTCAGGGGCGCCGGTTCTCGCCGCATATCGGCGCGGGAGCGCGCAGGGCGGAACTTCGCCGACAGAAATGCATCCAATGAAAGAACAAGGGCCGGCAAGGAGACGTTAGGAATGAGTTTTTGGAGACATTCGGCGATCGGGCTGGCGCTGGCCGCCGGCGTCACGGGGCTTCTCGGCGCGGGCGCGGCGGAGGCGCAGGATTCGAGCGCGAAATCCCTTCTCTTCGAGATTCAGGATCGGGGGGTGCTTCGGGTCGGCATGACCGGGGACTATTACCCGATGACCTACAGGGAGCCGGGCGAGGAGGAGTTCGTCGGCCATCAGGTCGACGCCGCGCGGGAGCTGGCGAAGGACCTCGGCGTCAAGGTCGAGTTCGTGACGACGGAATGGAAGACGATCATCACCGGAATTCAGGCGAGCAAATACGATGTCGCCATGCCGGCGTCGATGAGCCTGGCGCGGGCGAAGGTGGTCGGGTTGACCGATTCATGGGGCATGAACGGCTTCGTGCCGGTGGTTCTGAAAAAGAACGTCGACAAATATCAGAGCTGGGACGATCTCGATCAAGCGGATCAGACCGCCGGCGTCACCCTCGGCACCACGATGGAGGACTACATCCGCGCGGCGCTCCCCAACGCGCAGATGCGCCGGGTCGAGGCGCCGGGCACCGGCTGGCAGGAGGTTCTGGCCGGCCGCTCGGATTACACCGTCACGACGCTGGTCGAGGCTTCGGGCCTGCAGGAGCGTTACAGCGAACTGAAGATGATCTTCCCCAATCAGGTGCGCAGCGCCCTGCCGATGACGTTCCTCGCGCCGATCGGGGACCCGATCTGGATCAATTACCTGAACACCTGGATCTACCTGAAAAAGACCAGCGGGTATTTTGACGCGCTGAACGAAAAATGGGGTGTGGTGCTGCTGGAATAGACGCTGGAACAGACGAGGCGGGGCGCCTGGCGGCGCCGGCGCGGGCGGATCGGTCACGACGTCGACTTGGCGAAGGCGCCGGCGGGGGAGACCCGCTCGCGCTTTCGCGGTATCATGTGGCGTGTCGTCCATCTGGCTGACATCTTGCAAGGCACGCGCTTCACTGTGCGGCGTGAAAGGAAATGCCGATGACGGAGCGGGCGCGCACGGCGCCGATGATCGAGATGCGGGCGGTGGATAAGTGGTACGGCAAGTATCAGGCGCTGAAAAATATCGATCTTCGTGTCGAAAACGGCGAGAAAGTCATTATCTGCGGCCCGTCCGGGTCGGGAAAGTCGACTCTCATACGTTGTCTCAACCGGCTTGAATCTCATGACGCCGGCGAGATCTTCGTCGAGGGAATCGAGCTGACGGACGACACCGAAAATCTCGCGGCGATTCGCAGGGATGTCGGCATGGTCTTCCAGCAGTTCAATCTTTTCCCGCATATGACCGTGCTCGACAATCTCGCCCTCGCGCCGGTGCGGGTCCGCGGCATGGCGCGCGCCGAGGCGGAGGCGATGGCGATGCAGCTTCTGGAGCGCGTGCGCATCCCCGAGCAGGCGAAGAAATACCCCGAGCAGCTTTCCGGCGGCCAGCAGCAGCGCGTGGCGATCGCGCGGGCGCTCTGCATGCGGCCGAAGATCCTGCTCTTCGACGAGCCGACATCGGCGCTCGACCCTGAAATGATCAGCGAAGTCCTTGACGTGATGACCGAACTTGCGACCGAGGGCATGACGATGATCTGCGTCACGCATGAGATGGGTTTCGCGCGCAAGGTGGCGGACGTGATGGTGTTCATGAACCAGAGCGAGATCGTCGAGCGGGCGCCGGCGGACGAGTTCTTCTCGGCGCCGCGCAATCCGCGCACCCGCCTCTTTCTCGATCAGATCCTGTCGCACTGAACGGAGCCGTCAGCCATGTCGCATACGGGCCGCCACGCGATCGCGCTCTCTTTACTCCTGCTTCTCGGCGGGTGCGCGGGCGGCGATTATTCCTGGGGCTGGCACGTCGTCTCGCCATTCGATGAGCGTGGCGTCACCAACATCATGTTCCTTGCGAAAGGGCTCGGCCTGACGATTTCGGTGGCCGTGGTCTCGATCTGTCTCTCGGTGACCCTCGGCCTGCTGTTCGCGCTGCCGACGCTTTCCGCGAACCGTTATCTCGCGGGCGCCAGCCGCGCCTATATCGAGCTTTTCCGCTCGATCCCGATGCTGGTGATGATTCTCTGGGTCTATTACGGCGTGCCGGTGGTTCTGGGGATCCAGCTCGGGGTGTTCGTCGCCGGGGTGATCGCGCTCGCGCTTTGCGACAGCGCGTTCGAGGCGGAGATCTTCCGCGCGGGGCTCCAGTCCATCGACCCGGGCCAACGCGAGGCGGCGGACGCGCTTGGCCTCAACTACCGGGACAAGCTGCGCTACATCATCCTGCCGCAGGCGGTGCGGCGGATCCTGCCGCCGCTCGGCAATCAGTTCGTCTACATGCTCAAGACCTCGTCCCTTCTGTCCGTGATCGGGCTGTCGGAGCTTACGCGGCGCGCGAACGAGCTTGTGGTGACGGAGTATCGGCCGCTGGAGATCTATTCCTTCCTGGTGCTGGAGTATCTGGTGCTGATCCTGATCGCGTCGCGCGGCGTGCGCTGGCTGGAGCGGCGGATGGCGCGCGGCGACAGGGGCGCGGCGCGGCTCTGAGCCGGCCGCGGCATCGCGCGGCGAGTTGACGAGCATATTGTTCCAATTTAACGTCAACACGTTCCATAAGGCGGGACGCATCCGGACATGAGGCGGATGGGAGTGAGCCGCAGAAGCGGCCGCATTCTCTTGTCTCAAGGGACGAAATCACATCGTCAAAGGGGAATGACAGGGTGTCATCAGTGGAGCAATCGTCACGCGCGTCCAACCTGGATATGGACCGTCACCTCGGTCATTTTCGGGAAATGTGTCGGATACGGGAGTTTGAGCTGGTCGCGATGCGCGCCGCTGAAGAGAAGCTGGTGCTGGGGGCGATTCACCCCTCCATCGGTCAGGAGGCGGTCGCGACCGGCGTTTGCGGCAATCTCCGGCGCGAAGACATCATCCTTTCGACCCATCGAGGCCATGGGCACACGATGGCCAAGGGCGCCGATCCTCTGGCGATGATGCGGGAGCTTTTCGGCCGCGCCGGCGGCTTCAGCCAGGGCAAGGGCGGCTCGATGCATATCGCTGATTTCGAGGTCGGGATGCTCGGCGCGAACGGCGTCGTCTCGGCGAACATCAACATCGCCGCCGGCGCCGCCCATGCGATCAAGCTGAAGGGCGGCGACGAGGTCGTGGTCTGCTTCTTCGGCGACGGCGCGACCAATCGCGGCCCGTTTCTCGAGGGCCTGAACTGGGCCGGCGTGTTCGGCCTGCCGATTCTCTTCGTCTGCGAGGACAACGGTTTCGCCGCGACGACGCGGACCCGGGCGATGACTTCGGGCCCCGGCCCCGCCGCGCGCGCGGCGTCGATCGGGATCAAGACCGCGGAGGTCGACGGGAACGACGTGCTGGCGGTGGACGAGATCGCGCGCGAACTGATCGACGAAGCCCGCCGCGGCGCGCCGCGCTTTCTTCTCGCGCGCACCTATCGCCTGACCGGCCACACCAGCGCCGACGCCGCCGCCTACAGGCCGGCGGAAGAGGTGGAGGAGCGCTGGCGCGGCGACCCGATCGCGCGGGTCCGTAACGTGCTTTCAAGCGCAGGCGCGACCGACGCCGAGCTTGACGCCATCGCCGCGAACGCGAAAAAGGAGATGAGCGACTGTTACGCGACCGCCAAGGCGACCGACTGGCCGGCGAAGGCGCTCGCATACACCGATATTCAGGATATCGGCGATCCGCGCGTGAGGGCGTTCTGATGGCGACGATCACCTATATCGAGGCTGGCCGGAAGGCGCTGGCCGAAGAGATGCGCCGCGACCCGCTGGTCTGGGCGGTTGGCGAGGATCTCGGGCGGGGCGGCGTTTTCGGGCAATACAAGGGCCTGGCGGAGGAGTTCGGCCCCGATCGGATCTCCGACGCGCCGATTTCCGAATCCTGCATCATGGGCGCCGCGGTCGGCGCGGCGATGATGGGAACGCGGCCGGTGGTCGAGATGCGGTTCTCCGATTTCGCGCTCTGCGCCGTGGACGAGCTGGTCAATCAGGCGGCCAAGGCGCGCTACATGTTTGGCGGCCAGACCCGGGTGCCGATGGTGGTGCGCGAGCCGATCGGCATGTGGCGCTCCTCCGCCGCGCAGCACTCGCAGTCGCTGGAGGCGTGGTATGCGCATATCCCGGGGCTTGTGGTCGCGGTGCCGGCCACGCCGGCGGACAATTACGCGCTGCTGAAGGCGGCGATCCGCGCCGATGACCCCGTGGTCTTCATGGAGCACAAGGGGCTCTGGCCGCTGGAGGGCGAGGCCCCGGAGGAGGGGCTTGTCGGTGAATTCGGCAAGGCGCGGATCGCGCGCGAAGGCGCGGATCTGACCATCGTCTCGTGGTCGGCGACGGTCCATACCGCGATGGAGGCGGCGGAGAGCCTTGCGGCGGGCGGGATCGAAGCGGAGGTGATCGACCTCCGGACCCTCTGGCCCTGGGACCGGGACACGGTCTTCGCCAGCGTCGCGAAGACCGGGCGGCTGATCGTGACCCATGAAGCGGTCGCGGTCGCGGGGTTTGGCGCCGAAGTCGCGGCGAGCGTGGCTGAACACATGCACAAGGCGCTGAAGGCGCCGGTGAAGCGCCTCGGCGCGCCGCGCATTCCGATCAGCTACGCGCCGGTGCTTGAGGACGAGGCGCGTGTGACCGCCGCGGCCATCGCCGCCGCGGCGCGAAACCTGCTCGAAAACTGAAAATAACGGAAAAAAGGGAGAAGACAGACATGCGTATCCTGAACACCGCGCTTATCGCCGGGCTCGCGGCCGGGCTCGGCGCGATGACCGCCCTGCCCGCGCTCGCCGCCGACTACAAGGCGGAATACAAGATCTCCACCGTGGTGCCGGCGCCCTTCCCATGGGGCATCGCCGCGGAAACATGGGCGGAGATGGTGGGCGAGCGGACCGACGGGCGGATCAAGATGAAGGTCTACCCGGGCGCGCAGCTCGTCTCGGGCGATCAGACCAAGGAATTCACCGCGATGCGCCGCGGCGTCATCGACATGGCGGTCGGCTCCACCATCAACTGGTCGCCGCAGATCAAGGAGCTGAACATCTTCTCCTTGCCGTTCCTGATGCCGGACTACGCCGCGATCGACGCGCTGACGCAGGGGCCGGTGGGCGAGAAGCTGTTCGAGATCCTGCGGGAGAAGGGCGTCGAGCCGCTCGCCTGGGCCGAGAACGGCTTTCGCGAGGTGTCGAACTCCAGGCGCCCGATCCATACGCCGGCTGACCTCGAAGGGCTGAAGATGCGCGTCGTCGGCTCGCCGCTCTTCAACGACACCTTCACCGCGCTCGGTGCGAATCCCACCCAGATGAGCTGGGCCGACGCGAAGCCCGCGCTCAGCACCGGCGCCGTGGACGGGCAGGAAAACCCGCTCTCGGTCTTCGCCGTCGCCAAGATCTACGAAGTCGGCCAGACCAACCTCACGCTCTGGCGCTATGTGGCCGACCCGCTGATCTTCGCGGTCAACAACGACGTATGGGAATCGTTCACGCCCGAGGACCAGGAGATCGTCCGGCAGGCGGCGCTCGACGCCGGCGCGAAGGGCGTCGAGATCGCGCGGGACGGGCTGACCGGGGGTGACGATTCCGCTATCAAGGCGGTCGAAGCCGAGGGCGTCAAGGTGGTCACGCTGACCGATGCGGAGCGGCAGGCCTTCGTCGACGCCACCCGCGATGTCTACGCCAAATGGAAAGAGCAGATCGGCTCGGACCTCGTCGACATGGCCGAAGAGTCGATCGCCAACCGGTGATCTGAAGACGGGGGGCGGGCGGCGCGCCGCCCGCCCCGCATCTGGAGAGCGTGATGTCCGAGACCGGCCCGTCGAGCGACGAGATCGACGAAGGCGCGCTCGCCCGCCCGGCGACGACGCACACCCGTGTTCCAATCTCGATCGAACGGTCGGTGGCGGCGGCGGCGATGGCCGTGATCTGCCTGATCAGCTTCTCCAATGTCGTCGTCAGATACGTGACGGACTATTCCTTCGCCTTCACCGAGGAGTTTTCCGTCTTCCTGCTGGTGATCATGACCTTCGCCGGCGCCTCGCTCGCCTTCGCGACGGATGAGAACATCCGCATCACCTTCATCCTGAAGCGGCTTCCGCCGGAGATGCGCAAGATCGCGGAGACCCTGGCGCTCCTCGCCTCCTTCCTGATGTTCGCGCTCGTCTTCTATTACAGCGCCGAACTCAGCTGGGACGAGTTCATCTTCGAGGAGACGTCGCCCGGGCTCGGCTATCCGAACTGGATCTACACGGTCTGGCTGCCGATCCTCAGCCTCGCGATCATGGGGCGGGTCGCGGGGCGCCTGATCGCGCTGTTCCGGGGCCGCCTGTGATCGCCGCGAATTTCCTGCTGCTCGGGACGTTCATCGTCCTTCTGGTGATCGGCGCGCCGATCGCGGTCTCGCTCGGGCTCGCCGGGACGGCGGCGGTCGCGGTCGGGCTGGATCTCAACACGGTCGCCATGATCGGGACCAACACTTACGCCGCGGTCGCGAAATATCCGCTGATCGCGATTCCGCTCTTCGTTCTCACCGGCATGGTGTTCGAGCGTTCAGGCGTCGCGGCGCGGCTCGTCACCTTCGCGCAGGCCGTCGTCGGGCCGCGCCGGGGCGGGCTCGCCATCGTCGCGACGCTGGTCTGCCTGATCATGGGCGGCATGTCCGGCTCCGGGCCGGCCGACGCGGCGGCGGTGGCGACGATCATGATCCCGTCGATGATGAAGGCGGGCTATCCCCGCGCCTTCTCGGCCAGCCTGATCGCCGCCTCGGCCTCCACCGCGATCCTGATTCCGCCCTCGATCGCGCTGATCGTCTATTCGATCCTGGTGCCGGGGGTCGACCTCAGGGCGCTGTTCGCGGCGGGGCTTTTCCCGGGGGTCATCGCCGGGCTCGCGGTGATACTCCCGACGCTGCTGATCAGCCGGGTGAAGAATTTCGGCGCTGCGGAGGACGCGGACCGTCCGCCCTTCTGGCGCAGCCTCCGCGATGCGGTTCCGGGGCTTCTGGCGCCGGTGATCATTCTCGGCGGGCTCCGGTCCGGCCTCTTCACCCCGACCGAGGCGGCGGCGGTCGCGGTCGCCTATGGGCTTTTCGTCGGAGTTTTCTTCTACCGGACCATGGGGCTCGGCGACGTCTGGCGCGTGATGGCCGAGAGCGCCGAGACATCGGCGGTGATCATGGTCATCATCTCGCTCGCCGGGCTTTTCGCCTGGGCCGGCTCGACGCTCGGCGCGTTCGATCAGGCCGCCGCCGCGATCCTCGCGTTCAGCGGGGACAGCATGGTCGTCCTCGTCATGATCATGGCGCTCCTGCTGTTCGCCGGCATGATTCTCGACGGCATCTCGATCTATCTGATCACGCTGCCGCTCCTCATCCCGATCGCCATGGCGTTCGAGTGGAACCTCACCTGGTTCGGCATCCTGATGGCGATGAATATCGCCATCGGGCAGTTCACGCCGCCGGTCGCCGTCAACCTGATCATCACCGCGCGGATCGCGCGCGTTCCGATCGAGCACACCGTCCCCTGGGTGCTCTGGCTGATGCTGACGATGGGCGGCGCGCTTTTGCTGGTGATCGTTTTCCCCGGCATCGCGCTCTGGCTGCCGGACTACCTCGGCTATCGAATTTGACATGACCGTCCGCGAAGGAGACGCCATATGACCGCAATCTCAATCCCCAATGAAATGACCGGCGGGGAAGCCATTGCGCGGATTCTGAAGGCTGCGAAGATCGGGCCGATGTTCGGGATGGGCGGGTTCCAGCTTCTGCCGTTCTATGACGCGGCGCGGCGGATCGGGCTCGACCACAACCTGATCAACGATGAGCGCTGCGCGGTTTTCATCGCGGACGCCTACGCCAAGGTCTCCGGCCGGGTCGGGGTCTGCGACGCGACGCTGGGGCCGGGCGCGACCAACCTTGTCACCGGGCTTGTGGAGGCGCTGAACGCCGGCTCGCCGCTGGTCGTCTTCGTCGGCGACACGCACCGGATGCATTCCTGGAAGAACATGACGCAGGAATCGCGGCAGGTGGAGATTCTGCGCCCCGCCTGCAAGGAGTTGATCCGCGTCGAGATGATCGAGCGGATCCCGGAACTGGTGAAGCGCGCCTTCCATGTCGCGACCTCGGGGCGCCCCGGGCCGGTCGTCGTCGATATCCCGGAGGATATCTGCCACGACACGTTCGCCTTCGATCCGGCGGAATTCGAGATCGACGAGGCGCTGGCGAGCGCGCCGGCGCTGCGCTGCCGGCCGGCCTCGGCGGATCTCGCCCGCGCGGCCAGCCTGCTCGGCGCGGCGAAGCGGCCGCTGATGCTGTGCGGCGGCGGCGTCCATATCAGCGGCGCGGCGAAGGCGGCGGAGGCGCTGGCGCATGCGCTCAACCTTCCCGTCGCGCACACCATGACCGGCAAAGGCGCGATCGCCTGCGCGGACCCGCTCAGCGCCGGCGTGTTCGGGCGGTACGACCGGATCGCGAACGCCCTGATCGAGCAGTCGGACTGCCTGCTCGTCGTCGGCTGCAAGCTCGGTGAGATCGCGACGAAACGCTACACGGTGCCGGCGGGCGACAAGACCGTCATCCATCTCGACAATGTGGCGGAGGAATTCGGCCGGACCTTCACGCCGACGCTGCGGCTCTGGGCGGACGCGAGGGAAGGCCTGTCGGACATCGCCGGCGCGCTGGCGACCGACGCCGCCGCGATCAGGGCCCGCCAGCAGGGCTACGCCGACGAGGTGGCGTCGAAAATGGCCGAATGGCGCAAATCGGTGGATGCGCGCCTCACCTCTGAGGAGCGGCCGATCAACATGGCGCGCCTGCTGCATGAGGTGAACAAGGCGCTGCCGGCGGATGGCGTTCTCGTCGCCGATGGCGGTTTCGCCGCGCATTGGGGCGCCCTGCTTTTCGACACCAAGACGGCGGGGCGCGGTTTCGTGCCGGACCGGGGCTTCGCCTCCATCGGCTACGGGCTCCCGGGGGCGATGGGCGCGGCGCTGGCGGCGCCGGGCCGGCGGGTGATCGGCCTCACCGGCGACGGCGGCTTCAACATGGTGATGGGGGAGTTGGAGACCGCGCGGCGGCTGAAGCTGCCGCTGACGGTGATCGTGGTGAACAACGGCGCCTCCGGCTACGTGAAGGCGTTGCAGCACCTGATGTATGGGCGCGACGCCTATCAGTCGAGCGATCTGGCGGAGATGAACTACGCCAATGTGGCCGAGGCGCTCGGCTGCATGGGCGTCCGGGTCGAGGATCCGGGCGAGATCGGCGCCGCGCTCGCGCGCTCGTTTGAAAACGCCGATGGCCCGACGCTGATCGACGTGGTCGTCACCCGCGACCCCGCGAACATGCTGCCCGGCGTCGACAACCGCACCGTCCAGGTCAAGAAGGGCGACCGTGTCGCCTGAGCGCGCGCCGATGTTCGTCACCGCGGACACCGCGACCAAACTGCCCCAAGACGCGGCGGGAGCGGTCGTGGTCTGCGGCTCCCATGGCGGGGTCTATCCGGGATATCTGATGGCGAAGGGCGGCGTGCGCGCCGCCATTCTCTGCGACGCCGGGATCGGCCTCGACGACGCCGGCGTCGGCTCTCTCCCCTATCTTCAGGCGCTCGGCGTCGCCGCGGCCGCGGTCTCCAGCGAGAGTTGCCGCATCGGCGACACCGCCGACATGCTGGCGCGCGGACGCGTCAGCCGGGTGAACGGGATCGCGGCGTCGCTCGGCGTCGCGCCGGGCGACGGCGTGCGCGAGGCGGCGGAAAAGCTGGCGGCGGCGCCTCTGTCCACCGCGCCGCCGCCGCCGATCGATGAAGGCAGGCGCCTCTACGATCAGGCCGGCGCGCGGCGGATCGTTCTCATCGATTCCGCCGCCATGGTCAGACCGGAGGACGCCGGGCGGATCGTCGTCACGGGTTCGCATGGCGGCCTTGTCGGGGGCGAACCCAGGATGGCGCTGCAGGTGGACGCCTACGCGGCGGTGTTCAACGACGCCGGAATTGGAATGGACGCCGCCGGCCTCGCGCGGCTTTCGGCGCTCGATGCGCGCGATATCGCCGCTTTCACCGTCGCCGCGGAGAGTTGCCGCATCGGCGACGCGCGTTCAGCGTTCGAGACGGGCGTGATCTCCGCGGTCAACCGCGCCGCCGCCGCCATCGGCGCAACCGTTGGCGCGCCGGCGAAGGGCGTGCTTCTTGAGTGGGCTGGGCGCGGATAGGGAAGATTTTGGCCGGCGCCGCCGCCATTCGTGCGGCGCCAGTGGCGGCGGATCGCCCCGCCCGAGGCGCGCGCACCTTCATGTCCGCCATTCGCATCGCCGCAACCATCATATTCAGGGTGTGAGCCCCGAGCCTGGGTGTTTGATCCCTTTGGAAGACGGGAATGAAGCGCTACGGGACAGGTTGGCTCCGGGGGCGCCGCGGTCACGCACGCCGTATAAGACCCAATGAAGGCCCCCGAAGATCCGCTCTTGCCGATGCGGCCCCCGCGAGAGCGAGAGAGGGGCGATGGACCAGCGCGGCGCAATCCCCTAATTATCGCGTCGGCGCGCGCGTAGAGCGCGCTCCGCTTCGCCTCCCCGGGAAGGATCAGCATGACCGACAGCCGCCCAGCCGCCTTTATCGTCGGAGACAGCGCAGCGTCCGTCTTCGGCCTCAGCCCGCGTGAACGGCTGGCCCGGCAGGCGCCGCGCGCCGGCCTCTCCGCGGCGACGTCGGCGGCGGGCGCGGACATCCTGCTTTCGGCGCAGCATGTCTATGGCGGCTCGGTGCTGTCGGCGCTGGCGACGGCGGCGCCCGGAACGATGCTGAAGGATGGCGAGGGGCGCCTCGCGGGCGTGGTCGCCCCGGAGGACCGGGCGGCGGCCGCGGCGGCGTTGGCCGGTGGAGACGCGGCGCCTCCCGGGGCGCTTTCCGGGGCGGCCCTCGCCGGGCGGTACGACAAGGTGCTTCGCAAGCGCGCCGACCCGATGGTGCGGCGGGTGGGCCCCGGCGATGAGGCGGGCGCCGAGCAGGAGATCTTCGACGCCACTTACAAGGGCGTCACCGATTTCGTCACCAAACATGTCTGGCCGGCTCCGGCGTTGATGGCGGTCCGGGTTTGCGTCCGGTTCGGGATCAGCCCCAACCAGGTGACGCTGGCGAGCGTCGTGTTGGTGTTTCTCACCTTCTGGCTGTTCTGGAACGGCGCGTTCGGCGCGGGACTGATCGCCGCCTGGGTGATGACCTTTCTCGACACGGTCGACGGCAAGCTCGCCCGTGCGACGCTGACCTCATCGAAGTTCGGCGATTTTCTCGATCATGGCGTCGATCTGATCCATCCGCCGTTCTGGTGGTGGGCGTGGGCGGTCGGTCTGGCGGCCGTGGGCGAGGAGACCGGCGATGGCGGGCTCGCGCTTGGGGTGATCCTGGCGGGCTATGTGATCCAGCGCGTGATGGAGGGGGTGTTCATCGCCCGTTTCGGCATCGAGATGCATATCTGGCGTCCGTTCGACAGCTTCTTCCGCCAGATCACGGCGCGGCGGAACCCGAATCTCGCGATCCTGACCGTGGCGACGCTTGTCGGCGCGCCGCGCGAGGGGTTTTTCGCCGTCGCGCTCTGGGTGCTGGTCGGGCTGATCGTTCATGGCGCGCAGATCGCGCAGGGCTTCGTCGCCGCCCGGCGCGGCGCGCTCACCTCATGGCTCGCGGATTGAGCGCCTAAAGCTTGAACTGCGAGACCGCCGCCTTCGCGGTCTCGATATCCTGAGCGAAATCGACCTCCGCCCAGGGCAGGCCGTCGATATCGACAAAGCCGACCGACCCGGTCTTCGCGATCCGGTCGATGATGGAGAGGTACCAGAGCTTCAGCGCCTCGACATCGGCCAGAACCTCTTCGAGCTTGTTGCGAAACAGCTGCGCGCCCTCGCCCTGGAACCGCAGCATGCCGATCGACTCGCCGTCGATCGGATGGGTCAGCGTCTTGCCGATATCGGTCAGCCGCTCACCCGACAGGCGCACCTTCATGTCGTCGCTGTCATAGGCGGGCTTGCGGTCCATGGTGATGGAGATCGGCGCGGAGGCGCGCTTCAGAACCGTTCCGAGAATGCGCGGGTCGAACACGGTGTCGCCGTTGATCAGGACGCTGTCCTCGCCGAGCCGCTCGCGTGCGAGCCAGCAGGAGCCGATGTTATCCGCGACGCTGTAGAACGGATTGAAGATATATTCGATGTTGGCCGGCAGGTCGGCCTGCTCCAGCGTGGCGCGGATCATCGGCGCGCGAAAGCCGGTGACGATGGCGATGTCCTTGACCCCGCCGGCGATCAGCGCGCGCACCTGCCATTCGACGAGGCTGCGCTCGCCGATCATCACGGTGCATTTCGGGCGATCCTCGGTCAGCGCGCCAAGCCGCCGGCCCTGCCCGGCGCTAAGGAGAACAGCGTTAGTCAAGGGCGAACCACCTGTCTTCTTGTGAGCTTCGCTGGTTCTTTCACACCATGAGCAGGTGTTTGTCCATGCCGAAGGCGTCGCCGAGGCCGCGCTCAACCGCGGCTTCCAGCTCCGCGGCCGAATCCTGGGCGGTGAAATGGCGGGAAAGCCGTCTCGCGTTCGGCGCGAGCGCGGCGGAGATCGCTTCAACCAGGCCGGGCTCATCCTCGAACCAGTAGGATTCCGGCGCCGTCTCCAGATAGGCGGATTCGGGCCAGGCGACGAAGGGCAGGCCGAGCGCCTGCGCGGTCGCCGCTTTCACGTTCGATTTCCAGCGCCGTGAAAGCCAGGAGCCGTCGCGCCCGCCGCGCACGGCGATCATCGCCGCGGCGGGAGGCGGCGGGGTCCAGGCGCCCCGACCGATATCCACCGCCAGGAACTCCGCGCCGAGTTTCCTGCAGGCGCGGCTGATCCGCTCCGCCCATTCGCCAAGAAACCGGCGCTTGCCGAAATAGAGCAGGCGTCTCGTGGCGGCGCCGGTCTGGGCCGGCGACGGCCTGAGGCGCGGGTCGGCATGGTGGCGAACCACGGCTTTCGGAGCCGGGAAGGCGGCGAGGTCGCGCGCCATCGTCGCGGTCGTACAGAGGATCAGGGCGGGGGACAGGCGCCTGAGACGCCAGAAAAGCGCCGGCGCGATCTCTTCGACGGCCTGAATGCGCTGCGCGCGGCTTGGCGGCAGGAGCGTGGATTTCACCTGCGGCCAGAAATCGAGCGCATCGTGGATGATCGGGAGCCTGAACTTCCGCGCCATGCGCAGGACCTCTTCATTCACGTCCTTGATCACGACCAGCGCGTCCGCGTGCAGGAAGTCGGCGCGAGTCGGTTCGGCGGTGGCGCGCCACTCCGCGCGGCAGGCGGCGATTTGCCGCCCGCGCATGACATAGGCGCCGGATTCGCAAATCGACGTGAAAAGAAGCTTCATCAGGAAAGCCCGCCCAATCAGAGGTTCGGGGGGACAACGAAAGCGCGGCGATTCGGTTCATATTTTCAATGAACCGAGGGCTTCGCTTGTCCCGCCCATGCTGATTTAGGGAGAACCTGAATTAGCGCAAGAACAGCGCGCCGGCCAAAACCATGAAATATTACGCGGCGGCCGCGGACAGCACCGCGTCCACGCTCGGCGCGGCTTTCACCCGCTCCAGCGCGTCATGCCGGACATGGTTCGCCGCCATTTCGCGGCGGACATCCGCCTCCGTCAACGCGCCTGCGTCGAGACATTCCGAGAGATAGGCGAAGAACAGGTTTTCCTGCCGCATGTCCGGATGCTGCTTGTATTTGCCGGGAAGCCGAATGCCGGCGTTGGGCAGGAACTTGCCAACCAGCGGCACGCGGTTGGTGAAGTCGATCGGCAGGCCGGTCTTCCAGGGCTGAGTGCGCCGCTTGGTGTTGTGGAGGAGCCGGGTCTCCGGCGTCAGCCGGTCGAACTGGTTCCAGTATTCTTCAAGCGGGCCGACGGTTCCCGCCGGCTGGTTGGCGAGGATGATCCAGTCCTCATAGTCGAGCTCGCCGCGGAACATGGCCTCGAACTGGTCCTGCATCCGCCAGTGGCGGAGCTTGGCGCAGTCCATCAGCATGACGCTGGTGGCCATGTAGTCTTCGCGGCCGTTGTGGCCGGGGCGTGGGCGGGCGAGCACGCCGCAGCCGCCCATGTCGCGCTTCAAGAGCTCGCAGATGTCGCCGACGGCGAAGACGTCCGGATCGATCACGATGGCGCGGCCCTGATAGTCCATCACCTCGGGCGGCGCGAAGCGCAGCGGCGTGAAGCTTTGCAGGTCGTCATTCCTCCAGACCCGCCAGCCGCCGGCGCGCAGGAACTTGCGCCCTTCGAAGGTCTCGAAGATCTGAAAATCCTCACGCTGGAGAATGCGGACGTCGAAGCTCGCCGGGTCGGAGGCCTGACGCTTCAGGGAATGTCTGGCGACGATGGCCCCCACCATTTGCTGGGCGTTGGTGTGAACGAATACCGTGTCGATCATCTCAGAAGCTCCGCATGGCGAGGAGTTGACCCTTGCGGGCCGCAACCCCACTCATATAACGATCCCCTCCGCGGCTGACCAGCGCCGCGCCAGAGGGATCATGCGGCATGAAGCCTGAGCAGCCCGAAGAAAAGGAGCCTCAGGCCCAGGGCGGTTATGGCGGCGTCTGGCGGCGCATGCGCCGCAACGCGGCGATGCTGCTGGGCGGCCGGGCGGTGTTCGGCCTCGTCAACCTCGCCGCCGCGGCGATCGCGGTCCGGGCCGTGGGCTTCGAGGCCTTCGGCGTCGTCATCCTTCTTCAGGCGTATGTCCGGCTGATCGGCGGGCTGCTCAAGTTCCAGTCATGGGCGACGGTGACGAAATTCGGCGCGGAGGCGTTGGCGGCCGGGCGGGACGAAGATTTCCGCAGGGTGGTCGGCTTCACCATCCGGCTCGACATCATCGGGCTTTTCGTGTCGATCGGCGTCGGGCTCGCCGCCGCGCCGCTGATCGGGCGTTGGCTCGACTGGCCGCCGGAGGCGATGGCGCTCGCGCCCTGGTTCGTGCTCACCATCCCGTTCATCACGTCGGCGACGCCTACGGGCGTGTTGCGGCTTTTCGACCGCTTCGCGGTGTTGGTGCGCCAGCATGCGCTCAACGCGGTGCTGCGGTTCATCGGCGCCGCCGGGGTCTACTGGCTCGGCGGCGGGCTGGAGGAGCTGATCGTCGTCTGGATCCTCGCGTCGTTCCTCTCGGGGTTCCAGTTGATGCTGGCGGCGGCGGGGGAGCTCAGGCGCCGCCGCCTCGCGCCGCGCCTCGCCGCCCGCTGGAGCGAGTTGACGCGGGGGTTCCCGCGCATCTGGCGCTTCGTGATCGTGCTGAACGCGACGTCGCTCATGGACACGATCCTCACCCACGCCACGGTTCTGGTGGTTGGCGGCATGCTCGGCCCGGTGGCCGCGGGGCTTTACGGCGTCGTCCGGCAGATGACGGAATCGCTCACCCGCGTCTCCTCCCTGCTCGGGCCGATCATCTTCCCGGAGTTCGCCTGGCTTGAGGCGCAGGGAGACCGGCGCACCATCCTGCGGCTGCTGGTGCGGACGCTGACGATGGCGGGGGCGGGGCTTCTGGTCTTCTGTCTCGCGCTCCTTCTCGGAGGTGAGGCGCTGCTGACGGCGCTCTTCGGCGCGGAGGCGGCGGCGGCCTCGGCGCTCCTGATCGCGGCGGGCACGGCGGCGGGGTTGATGGCGCTCGGCTTCGCCGTGGAGCCGGTGATGCTGACGATCCGGAAGGAGAAGGCGCTGTTGTTTTCCGCCGTCATCTCCACCGCGATCTTCTGCGCCGCGCTCTGGTTTTTCATTCAGTGGTGGGGACTTGTCGGCGCGGGGCTCGCGCTCCTTCTTCGGCAGGCGATCGTTCTGGTCCATCGGCTGGCGGTGCTTTACCGGACGTTGGTGCTCAAGCCCGCGCGCGCCGGCCTCAAATGAGCGCGCGCGTCTGGCTTCTGCTCAGTCGCCGCGCCGGGGATGACGCGCAGGTTCGCGCGCTGGCGGCGATGCTCGGCGCGCCGGCGCGCGAATTTCTTCTCGGTCACAACCGTCTTCGCGAGATCCCGAACGCCTGGCTCGGCGCCTCGCTGGCGACGGTGAAAGGCGATCCGGGTTTCGGGCCCCCCTGGCCCGATCTGGTGATCGGCGCGGGCCGGCGGAACGCGCCGGCGGCGCGCTGGATCGCGGAGACGAGCGCGGGACAGGCGCGGCTGGTCTGGATCGGGCGGCCGCGAGCGCCGCTCTCATGGTTCTCGCTGGTGCTCACGACGCCGCAATACGGGCTCGCCAGCGCGGACAACGTCCTTCAGATGACCCTGCCGCTGACCGCGCCGATCGGGCGGACCGCGGAGCGGCGCTTCCTCGCGCTTCTTGGCGGGCCGAGCTGGTCGGCCCGCGTCACGCCGGCTTATCTGAGGCGTTTTGCGGCGGCCGCTGACGCGCTCGCCGCCGCCGCCGACGCGCCGCTCTCCATCGCCACATCGCCGCGCAGCCCGGCGGGCGCGGGCGCGGCGCTCGCCCGGCTTCTGCCGCGGGCGGAGCTGCATGAATGGCGCGCGGATGGGGACAACCCCTATCGGCGCTGGCTTTCGGAAGCGCGGGGCGCGCTGGTTTCAGGCGACAGCATCTCCCTTCTCGCGGACGCCGCGGCGACCGGAGCGCCCGTGTCGATCCTGCCGGCTCCGGCCCCGGCCTGGATTCGCGCCGCCCGTGCGACCGGGCCGGGCCGGCGCTGGCTTTCGGCGGGCGGGCGCGGATTTTTCGCGCCGCCGCCCAACCTCGACGCGCTGCACGCCGCGCTCGTCTCGCGCGGCTGGGCGCGGCGCGACGGGGCGCTGATCCGGCTCGAGGGCGCGGCGGAGCGCATGGCGGCGGAGCGGCGCGAGGTGGCGGCGCGGCTCGCCGCGCTCAGCCGCGGCTGAGGGTCAATCCGGCGGCGGCAAGCGCAGGTCGACGCCGCGAGATTTCGTCCAGCGCCGCCTCAGTCCGGCCGGGATGCGGCGCAAAAACGGCAGCGGCTTGAGCGCGAACGCGTCCACCGGCGTCTCCACGACGAAATTGATGTAACGGCGGGTCCAATCGGTGACGGGCCGGGGCGTGACCCCATGGATGGCGCGCGCGGAATTGACGAAGCCGACAAACCTGTTGGCGCCGTAAGGGACCGTCGCGATCTCGTCGACATCGGAAAGCTCGGCGTAATGCCCGCCGAACCCTTCGCGGCCCGCTTTGAACCGATAGAGCGAAAGATCGCCGCCCGGCGTCGGGTCGCCCGGCTGCTTCATGTAGAAGAGACCGCTGAATATCTTGTTCTTCCGGTCCACATGCGCCGGGCGGACGGAGCTTTCCCGCGTCACCGGCGTGTTGATGACGAAGAGGAGGTCGAGCGCCACCTCCGCCTCCCCCGGCTCGCCCCGGCGCTTGACGCGCCATTTCTCCATCGGGCGCCCGATCTTCTCCTCGAGCGTGGGGAATTCGGCGCGGAGCGCTGGGCCAAACACCCGCAGGATGTCGCGCCAGAACCCGTGTGACGTGTGCCATTCGAAGAAGGCGCGCCATTCAGGGGAGAAAGCCAGGTTCCCGATCACTTCGGCCGCGCCGATTCGCACGGCCTGATTGTTCTTCACGCCGTTCATATTGTGAAAAAACACCTCATCGGCGGGGAAGTCCCGCTCCAGACTCCGATAAATGTCTTCATCTAATACAGAGTCTTCCACGAGATAGGGAAAGGGATCATTTCTGACTGTACAGTCCAGTTCAGAGCGAAGAACCGATAGTTCTTCATGCTGGGACATTTCCCGATCCATCAATGTAGCAAACTTCATTACGGTCGCCTCCATCTTCTTCCGGGGTGCCGGATCAGGATAGCCAGACGGCCGTAGAAAGGTAGAATCGCAAAGGTTGATTGCCGGGGACTGTCGCCTTTGCGCCACTTTGCGGCTCAGACGTTGAATATGCGGTTTTCGCGATCGTCGGAGCGGCGCGTTTCATCATGTCATGCGCGGAACATGAGGCGATGGCGCGGTGTTTTTCAGCGCTGGGCGAGCCTCGTTTCGGCGAAGGCCATGTCGGCGGGTTTGTCGACGTCATGCGCCGCCTCGGGGTGATCGAGAAGGATGATCTCGACCCGGCATCCGGCCTTTCTGGCGATCATCGCGGCCGCTTTCTTTCGGGTCAGACGCCCGAGCGCGTAGAGAACCGGCGCGAAGAAGCCCACATTCATCGCCATTCGCAGCGGTTTTTTCCGATCCGCCTCGATCCGGGTCCAGAACCGGATCGCGCCGCCGCCGCGCTCGGTCGCGATCGCGAAAAGATTGCAGCCTGAAAGCCAGCCGTCGGCGAATTTCAGATAAGTCCGGCGCGCGGAGTTGCCGGCGCGCTCCACCACCGCGCGGAGGCTCGCGGCGGCGGCGGCGTCGATATCGGCCGCTTCGACGCCCTTCAGAAAATCATGAATCATCGCGGCGGTCAGCAGCGGGTGATCCGCCGTGACGATGAGAAGAGGCGCGCCGAGCGCCGCCAGCCCTTCAGCCGCGCTTGTCGCCGGGGTGGGCGCGGAATCGAGCCGCAGAACGCCGGCCGGCAGCGGCGGCGCGTCCGGCGAGATCGAGACGGCCACCTCGCCCAGTTCCGGCGCCGCCTCCAGCGCCGCCAGAACATGATCGATCATCGGCGCGCCGGCGACCTTGGCGAAGGCCTTGGTGGAGACGCCCGCCGCCTTCGCGATCGGGTCTTCCGGCCCGCGGTCCCCCGCCAGAACCAGCACTTTCCATTGCGCCATGAACTAGAATTTCCAATGGGAGCGGAGATGCGCGGTCAGGTTGTCGGCCTGGCTCGCATCCGGGGTCAGAAACGCGCCGAGCGCGGGCGGGCCGGGCCAGCCTTGATCCTCGATCTCCAGATCCTCAAATCGTTTCGCGCCCGCGTAACGGGGCAGGACGTGGAAATGGACATCCGGGTCCTGCATCATCAGCATCAGATAGTTGATCTTCTCATAGCCGATCGCGGCGGCGAGCATCGCCTCCACCGCCTTCACCGCGCGCCCCAACTCCGCGTGACCGGCGGCGTCGACGGCGCCGAAGGCCTGAACCGGCTGCTTGCAGCAAAGAACAAGCGCGCCGAGCGTCGGCTGATCCGGGCGGAGCATCACCCCCCAATGCTCCAGATCCGCGATGCGGGTGCGCGGCCAGCCGAACTTGGCGAATGTGGCGTTGGGAGGCGTGTCGGTCATGAGTCTTTCCGGAGTGAGGTCCGCCCTGAGACTACAGCGCGCGCCGGGCGCTGCAAGCGGTTCACGCCCATTCGCCCCGCCGGCCGTGACAATCGCCCCGCCCGCCGCAGGAGAGGCGCGGTGAAGGGAGGCCCCAGGCGCCGGGATGCGCGGCCGCCTGGTTTTCGAAATGCGCCCGGGCCGCCGGTTCTATCGAGGCTCCGCGAGAAAGCCGATCCTGTCGAAGCGCGACCGGAGCGCCTTCGTCTCCGCCGCCAGCGTTTCGGGCGCGTCGGTCGTCAACGCGCGGATGAGAAGGTCGGCGATCTCCGGAATGTCGGCTTCCTCCACCCCCCAGCGGGCGAGTTCCGGCGTTCCGATCCTGAGGCCGTTCATGTCGCCCTCGACCGGCGCGCCGGGAAGCCCGATGCCGCAGGCGAGAAATCCCGCCTTCCGGATATGTCTGGCGGCGGCCTGCCCCCCGCCCCAGCGCGCCGCCTCCAGCGCGAATTGATGCGATCGGGTGAAGCCGCGCCCGGCGGCGAACACCGGCAGCCCGGCCTTGGCGAGCGCGGCCGCCAGCGCGCGCGCCAGCGCGATCATCCGCGCCGCGTAATCGGCCCCGGCCACCTTCCAGTCGGCGAGGGTGATCGCCAGCGCGGCGGTCTTCGCGACGTCGAAATTGGCGGTGAGGCCGGGGAAGGCGATGGCGTCCAGCCGCTCGGCGATCGCCGGGTCGTTGGTGAGGAGCAGCCCGCCGGCCGGCCCGCCGAGGCTCTTGTATGTGCTCATGGTCATCAGGTCCGCGCCTTCATCCAGCGGGTTCGGCCACGCGCCGCCGGCGATGATGCCGCATTGATGCGCGGCGTCGAACATCAGCTTCGCGCCGACTTCATCCGCAACCGCCCGGATCGGAGCGACGGGATGCGGGAAGAGATTCAGGCTGCCGCCGATGGTGATGATCTTCGGCTTCACCCGCCGCGCGAGGTCGGCGAGCGCCGCCGCGTCGATGGTGTATCCGTCCGCGTCCACCGGGGCGTCATGGATCTCCAGCCCGCGAAGCCCGGCGGCTCCGGCTTCATGGTGCGTGACATGCCCGCCGATGGAGGATGGCGGCGCGATGATCGCGTCCCCCGGCCGCGCCAGCGCCATGAAGCCGTAGAGATTCGCCAATGCGCCCGAAGCGACGCGAAATTCCACGAACTTCGCCTTGAAGACTTCCGCCGCAAGTTCGGCGGCGATGATCTCGATCTCTTCGATCGCCTCGAGACCGGTTTCATATTTGTCGCCCGGATGACCGAGGGAGGGGCGCGAGCCGAGCCCCGCGGAGAGGATCGCCTCCGCCCGCGGGTTGAGGACATTGGTCGCGGGGTTCAGGTTGAAACAGTCGCGTTCGTGAATGTCGCGGCTTCGCGCCGCAAGCGCCTCGATCTGGCCGGCGATCGCCGGTGCGGGCAGCGCGGCGGCGGTCTCCGCTCCAGCCGCGATCAGCCGGGCGGATGCGGCGGTGAGCCAGGGGCGGGGCGCGAGCGCGGTCATCGTGGGTCTCCTCTATTCCTCGCCGGATAGAACTCCCGGGCGCGGGGCGGCGCAAACCAGTTTTCTTGCGGAGCGGGGCGAGAAAAACTATGCCTAGTTCATGTCGCTCTCCCCGCCGCGAAGTTCAGGATTGCCGTTGACCGCGCTTCGCGCTTTCGAAGCGGCGGCGCGGCTTGGCGGATTCGCCGCCGCAGCGGGCGAGCTGTCCGTGACGCCGGGCGCGGTCGCGCAGCAGATCAAGGCGCTGGAGGCGGCGATCGGCGCCAAATTGTTCACACGCGGGGCGCGCGGGGTGGCGTTGACCGCGCTCGGCAAGGCGGCGGCGGCGGATCTCGGCGCCGCGTTCGACCGGCTCGGCTCGGCGGCGGCGGCGCTGCGCGCCGGGGCCGGGCCGGGCGCGGTCAGGATCGCGGCGTTGCCGGCCGTGGCGCAGCTCTGGCTTTCGCCGCGCCTCGCCGGGTTGAGGCGGGCGGCGCCGGAGATCACGGTCTCCGTCTCGGCTGTGGAGCGGGCGCCGAATCTTCTGCGCGAGCCGTTCGATATCGCGCTGTTCTATGAGGCGGCGGCGGGCGCCGGGGCGGTGCGGGATCTTGGCGCCGACATGATTTTCCCGGTCTGCGCGCCCGCAGTCGCCCGAAGGCTCCGGCGGCCGGCCGACCTGGCGGGGGAGGTGCTCCTGACCGACGCCGCATGGGCGGAGGATTGGGCGCTCTGGGCTGCGGCGGCGCCGGAGGCGCCGCGGCTGGCTCCCGCGGGGCCGGTGTTCTCGCTCTATGCGCTGGCGGTCGAGGCGGCGGAAAGCGGCGGCGGCGTCCTGATCGGCCACGGCGCCCTGGTGCGGAGAGGGATGCGGGCGGGCCGGCTGGTCGCCCCCTTTTCGGAGCGCGCGCCGACCGGGCGGCGCCTCACGCTCAGCGTCGCCCCGGTCGAGGCGGACGCGGCGGCGCGAATCGCAGCGCTTCTGGCGGCGGGGTGAGGCGCGGGCCGTGGCGGCGCGAACGCCTCGTCATGATTGCGCGTCTCGCCACGGCGGCGGGCGGGAGATCGTCGCCCCGGGCCATCCGCCCTTGAACGACATGCGCGTCCCCTCCTCCATCGCGGCTTGGGCGGGCGTTCCCGCCCCGCTCAGGTCACCGCGGCCTTCATCATGAATTCGGGCCGGTCCCAGCGCCGCCCGTCCAGGATCGCCGCCAGAACCTCCGCCGCCGCCACGACATCCGCGTGGGAGATATAAAGCGGCGCGAAGCCGAAGCGCATCACGTCCGGGGCGCGGAAATCGCCGATCACGCCTTCCGCGATCAGCGCCTGCGTCACCGCATAGCCGTTCGGATGCGCGAAGGAGACCTGGCTGCCGCGAATCGCGGCGTCGCGGGGTGAGATCAGCCTGAGATCATGGCCGGCGCAGCGCCGTTCGACCTCGGCGATGAACAGGTTCGCAAGCGAGACGGACTTCGCCCGGATCGCGGCCATCTCGACCCCGTCGAAGACGTCGAGCGCCGCGTCGAGTCCGGCGAGGGAGAGAACCGGAGGCGTGCCGACGCGCATCCGCCCGACGCCGGCGAGCGGGCGGTAATCCGGGTCGAAGGCGAAAGGCGCTTCATGCCCCATCCAGCCGCAAATCAGCGGGCGGACCCGCGCCTGCCGTTCGGGGCGAACATAGAGGAAAGCGGGCGCGCCCGGCCCGCCGTTCAGGTATTTGTAGCCGCAGCCGACCGCGAAATCCGCCCCGGACGCGGTCAGGTCCACTTCGAACGCGCCGGCCGAATGGGCGAGATCCCATAGCGTCAGCGCGCCGACCTCATGCGCTCTGCGGGTGAGGTCGGCCATGTCGTGGCGCCGGCCGGTGCGATAGTCGACCTCGGTCAGCATCATCACCGCGACGCTTTCGTCGAGCGCGTCGGCCACATCCTCCGGCGCCACGGTCTTCAGTTTGCGCCCGCCGCCAAGCCTGGCGACGAGCCCTTCGGCGATGTAGAGATCGGTCGGAAAATTGCCGGTGTCGGAGAGGATCACTTGTCTGTCCGGGCGCATGGCGAGCGCGGCGGACAGGCACTTGAAAACGTTGATCGAGGTGTTGTCGGCCACCGTCACGGCGCCCGCCGGCGCGCCGACCAGGGCGCCGATCCTGTCGCCGACGCGCTCCGGCGCGGTGAACCAGCCGGCGTCGTTCCAGCCGCGAATCAACATCGCGCCCCATTCGTCGCTCACCGTCGCGGCGATCCGGGCCTTCGCGCCCTTCGTCAGCGGGCCGAGCGAGTTGCCGTCGAGATAGATCACGCCGTCCGGAATCAGAAACTCCGCCCGCTTTCCGCGAAGCGAGTCCGCTCGGTCCAGTGCGGCGATATCGGTCCCGCGCTCACGCTCCGTCGTCATCTGGCCGCGCCGGGGCGGCTGGCGGCGCCCGCCCTCACGCGTCGGCTCGGGCCAGTTCGGCCAGGACCGCATCGCGCACCTTGTCCACGCCGGCCGCTCCGCCGAGCTCGCAGGTCACCAGCCGCCCCGGCGCGAACGCCGCGTCCACCGCCTGGCGGATCATCGCGGCCGCGCGCCCCGCCTCCGGCGCGCCCTGCCGCTCATCGAGCCATTCGAGCATCATCGCACCCGAGAGAATCATCGCCGTCGGATTCGCGATCCCCTTGCCGGCGATGTCTGGCGCCGTGCCGTGGCAGGGTTGGAAAACGGCGTGCGCATCGCCGATATCGGCGGAGGGCGCGTAGCCCATGCCGCCCATCAGCGCCGCGCCGAGATCGGAGAGAATATCTCCGAACATGTTTTCGGTCACCGCCACGTCGATGGCCCATGGCCTTTGCGCCATGGTCATGGCGAAGGCGTCGACATAGGCGCATCCGGTTTCAATGGCGGGGAAGCCTTTCGCCCGTTCCTTGAATATGTCGCGGAAGAACCAGAACGCGGGGAAGACATTGGCCTTGTCGACGCAGGTGACATGGCCGGGGCGCCCCTGCGCCTTCCGCCGCTCCGCCATGCGGAAGGCGAAGTCGAACAGCTTCTCGGAGACCTTTCTGGTGATCAGCATGGTCTCGCGCGCCTCATCTGCGCCGACGGATCCTTTCGCGGCGGGCGCGAACAGCCCCTCGGTGCTCTCGCGGAGAATGACGTAATCCATCCCCGCGCTCCGCTCGTCCGCCAGCACCCGCCGGACGCCTGGGATCGGGCGCACCGGGCGCACGCCGGCGTAAAGGTCGAAATGAAACCGGAGCGAGATTTGCGGCGTTATCTCGCGCCCGTCCGGATAGCGCACATCCGGCAGGCCCATGGCGGCGAGGAAGATCGCGTCCGCGGCCTCCGCCGCTTTCAGATCGGCGGGCGGGATCTCATGGCCTGTGTCGCGCCAACAGGCGGCGCCGCCCTGAAGCCGGTTCAGGGCCAGCGAAAAGCCGCAGCGCGCCGCCGCCGCCTCCAGCACCGCCTCGGCGGCCGGCGTCACCTCGTGGCCGATGCCGTCGCCGGGAAAGACGGCGATGTTGAAAGCCTGCATTGAAATGCTCCTTCGGTCGAAAGCGTGCGCGGAGGGGGCGATAATCGGCGCATTGGATGCGCGGATCAATCCATTGCGACCTTCCGCCGAAAAGCGGATTCGCCGCGCCGCCGCGAGACGCCGGTTGAACCTCGGCGGCGGCTCCGCTTTTATGGCGATGGGCGCGGCCGTGTCCCCCGCCCGCTGCGCCTCAAAGGAGCGTCCGATGCCTCTTCCCACCCTTGTCCGCATTTTCGAATCCCGCCGCGCGCCGAACCCGCGCCGCGTCTCGATCTTCCTCGCCGAGAAGGGAATCACGGTCGAGCGGGTGGAGCTGGACATCATGGCGGGGGAGCATTTCGACGACGCGCATCGGCGGAGAGCCGGCAGCCATCATATTCCGGTCGCTGAACTTTCGGACGGAACCTTTTTGAGCGAAACCGTGGCGATCTGCCGCTATGTGGAGGCGCTCCATCCCGAGCCGAACCTGATGGGCGCGGATCCGAAGGAAGCGGCGGTCATCGAGATGTGGCAGCGGCGGATGGAGTTCTCCGTCCTGCAGAACATCGCGTTCGTCGCGCGCCATACGATCCCGGCGATGGCCGCGCTCGAGCATGAGCAGCTGCCGGAATGGGGCGCGGCCTGCATCCCGCGGATGGAGGCCGCGCTTCGCGCCCTCGACGCGCGGCTGGCGACGAGCCCGTTCGTCGCCGGGGACCGCTTCACCATCGCCGACATCACCGCCTGGGTGGGGCTCGATTTCATGCGCGTCTTGCGCCGCGGCCCGCCGGATGGGTGCGCCGCGCTTGAAACGTGGCTCAAGGGCCTCCGCGCGCGCCCCTCCGCCGCCGTGTGAGCGCGGCCCTGTCGATCTCTGTCGGGAGAATTGGCGCCGACAGACTTATCATCGCGCGATCGCGGCGATATACCTGTGAAAAGTCCGAAAAGGAGCGTCAATGCCGCACCATGTCGAAGCCGTTTTCCGCCGCCTCGCTCTCGCGGCGGGCGGCGAGATCATGGAGATCTACGGCGAGGACGATTTCGGCGTCGAGATGAAAGCCGACAACAGCCCGGTCACGCGCGCCGACCTCGCCGCCGACAAGGTGATTCATGAAGGTTTGCGCGCGGCCTTTCCGGATATCCAGATCGTCACCGAAGAGCGCGCGGCGAACCATGACGGCGCGCGCGAGGCGAAGTTCATCCTTGTCGATCCGCTGGATGGCACCAAGGAATTCGTGAAGCGGGGCGGCGATTTCACCGTGAACATCGCGCTGATCGAAAATGGCGCGCCCGTCGCCGGCGTGGTGTACGCGCCCGCGAAGGGACGGCTGTTCCAGACCCTCGACGCGGGCGGCGCCGTGGAGGAGACAGGGGACTTCGCCGCCACGCCCGGCCCGCGCCGCCAATTGCAGGTCGCGACGCCGGACAACGACGCGCTGACCGTCGTCGCGTCGGCCTCGCACCGGGACCGGGCGACCGACGATTATATCGCGCGTTACCGGGTCGGCGCGTTCCGGCCCGCCGGCTCGTCGCTGAAATTCTGTCTCGTCGCGGCGGGCGAAGCGGATTTCTATCCGCGTCTCGGCCGGACCATGGAATGGGATACGGCCGCCGGCCACGCGGTGCTGGCCGCTGCGGGCGGGCGCGTGGTGAGAATGGATGCGCCGGACCAGCCGCTGCGCTACGGCAAGCCGGGCGCCGACAATCCCCATTTCATCGCCTATGCGCCCGGCGTGCGGCTGATCTGAACGATGGCGGCCACGATCTTCATCCCGGCGCGCTACGCCTCGAGCCGGTTCCCCGGCAAGCCGCTCGCGCCGCTTCGCGGCCCGGACGGCGTGACGAAGAGCCTGATCCGGCGGACATGGGAGGCCGCGATGAAGGTCTCCGGCGCGGCCCGCGTCGCGGTGGCCACGGATGACGAACGGATCGCCTCCCATGTCGCGGCCTTCGGCGCCGAGGTCGTGATGACTTCGCCCGCCGCGCGCAACGGCACTGAACGCTGCGCGGAGGCCGCGGCCGGCGCCGCCCCGGACGACATCATCGTCAACCTTCAGGGCGATGCGCCGCTGACGCCGCCATGGTTCGTCGAGGCGCTCGTGGCCGCGATGGAGGCGGCGCCGGACTGCGCCATGGCGACGCCGGTTCTGCGCTGCGACGCCGCCGCCTTGCGGGGGTTTCAGGCCGATCGCGCGGCCGGGCGCGTCGGCGGCACGACGGCGGTGATGCGCCCTGACCGCCGCGCGCTCTATTTCTCCAAGGAGGTGCTGCCGTTCACGCCCCCCGATTGGACCGGCGCGCCGCCCGAGGTCTGGCATCATGTCGGCGTCTACGCGTATCGTCCGGCGGCGCTCAAGGCGTATCTGGCATGGCCGGAAGGCGCGCTGGAGCGCCGTGAGGGGCTGGAGCAGCTCAGATTCCTCGAAAACGGCGCGGAGATCCTCTGCGTCGAGGTGGAGGCGCGCGGCGCGGTGTTCTGGGAGTTGAACAACCCGGAAGACACGCCCCGGATCGAAGCCGCGCTGGCCGGGCGCGCAGTCGCATGATCCCGCGCGCGGCCAACGAAGGAGGGCGGCGCGATGGATAAGACGGGGGCGACGGTTCTGGTCACTGGCGGCGCCGGGTATATCGGCTCCCATGCGTGCAGGCTGTTGAAGGCGGCGGGGCATCGCCCGGTCGTGTTCGACAATCTGAGCACGGGCTGGCGGGAGGCGGCGAAGTTCGGGCCGCTGATCGAGGGCGATCTTCTCGATCCGGCGGCGCTTCGCGCGGCTTTCGAGGCGGCGCGCCCCGATGCGGTGATGCATTTCGCCGCGCTATCCAATGTCGGCGAGAGCGTGGCGCACCCCGCGCTCTACTGGCGGAACAACGTCGTCGGCTCGCTCAACCTTCTGGACGCGATGCGCGCCGCCGATGTGCGGCGGCTGGTCTTCTCCTCCACCTGCGCGACATATGGCGAGGCGGTCGCGGAATTGACGGAGGATCATCCGCAGAATCCGATCAACCCCTACGGCCGGACGAAGCTGACCGTCGAACGGATGATCGGCGACTATGCGAGCCACGGGATCGCCGCCGTCGTCTTCCGCTATTTCAACGTGGCGGGCGCGGATCCGGCGGCCGGCATCGGCGAGCAGCATGAGCCGGAGACGCATCTCGCGCCGCTCGTCCTCGACGCGATCGCCGGCGCGCGGCCCGCCATCGTCGTCAACGGCGCGGATTACGAGACCCCGGACGGAACCTGCATTCGCGATTATCTTCATGTCCTCGACCTCGCCCAGGCGCATGTCCTCGGGCTCGATCATCTTCTGGCGGGCGGTGGGGCGCTGACCCTCAACCTTGGAACCGGGCGCGGGTTCTCGGTGAAGGAGGTGATCCACGCCGCCGAAGCCGCGACAGGGCTGCGCGCGCCGGTGCGGGTCGGTCCGCGGCGGCCGGGCGATCCGCCGCGGCTCGTCTGCGGCGGATCGCGCGCCGAAGCCGCGCTCGGCTGGCGGCCGCGCCGCTCGACGATGGCGGAGATGCTGGCCGACGCCTGGGCGTGGCGGACGATGGCGCGTTATCGCAATTGAGACCGCGCGCCGCGCCCGGCCTTTCCGGCCGGGGCGGGCCTCACTCAAACACCAGCGAGGGCAGGTAGAGCGCGAGGCTCGGGAATTCCAGAACCAGCGCGAGCCCGACAATCTGAAGCAGCACGAAAGGAATGATCCCGAGATAAATCTCCTGCATCTTCACCGAACCCGGCGCGACCCCCTTCATGTAGAAGAGCGCGAAGCCGAAAGGCGGAGTCAGGAAGGACGTTTGCAGATTCACCGACACCAGGATCGCGAACCAGTAGATCACCTGCGCCTGTAGCGCCTCGAGCGCGGCGGCGTTTGTGGGGTCGGCGTAGCCGAGATGGTCGGCGAACGCGGGCGCGACGGTGCGGATGATCGGCGCGAAGACCGGCAGGATGATCAGCGTGATCTCCAGAAAGTCGAAGAAGAACCCCATCAGGAAAATCGTGCCCATCAGAACGAAGAGCAGCGGCCAGGGCCCAAGATCCATCCATTCGATCAATTCGATGATCAGGTCTTCGCCGTAGACGTTCCGGAACACCGTGGAGAACGCCGTCGCGCCGACATAGATGAAGAAGATCATCGAGTTGATCAGGACGGTGCGGATGATCACCGATTTCAGAACGTCATAGGTCAGCGTCCGGTGGATCGCCGCGAGCAGAATGGCGCCGAAAGCGCCGACGCCCGCGGCTTCGGTCGGCGTCGCCCAGCCGGCGAAGATCGAGCCGAGCACCATCACGATCAGGAAGATCGGCGGCACGAACCCCAGAAGAATGCCGCCAAGGAGGGTGGAGCCCTCCATTTTCCCGATCCACATCGCGGCGAGGAAGATCGTCAGAAAGGCGACGAACGGCCAGTTCATGCTGGCGCCGCCGAGATCGGCGGAGACGCCGAAATAGGCGACCGCGACCGCGACCGCGGCGATGGCGAAGAAAAGCAGCACGCGCGGCCTGCTGCTCGGCAGAAGATGGATCTCCGATTTCTTCATCGACGGCGCCTTGGACGGCGCCAGCGTCGCAAAGACGATGATATAGACGAAATAGAGACTTGAGAGCAGGAGCCCCGGCAGGATCGCGCCGATGAAGAGATTGCCGACCGAAACGGCGAGCAGGTTCGCCATCAGGACCAGCATGATCGATGGCGGGATCAGGATGCCGAGCGTCGATGAGGCGGCGATCGTGCCGGTGGCGAGCGCGGGCGAATAGCCGCGCGCCAGCATCGCCGGAAGCGCGAGAAGCGTGATCATCACCACCGAGGCGCCGATGATCCCGGTCGTCGCGGCCATGATCGTGCCCATCAGGGTGACCGAAAGCGCGAGGCCGCCGGGTATCCGCCGCAACATGATCTGAAGAATGTGGAGGAGGTCCTCCGCGACCTTCGATTTCTCCAGCATCGTGCCCATGAACACGAAACAGGGGATCGCGACGAGGATCGGATTGTGCGCCGCCCCAGAGGAGCCGCCGCCCCAGGCCCGCGTGACGATCTGATAGAAGACGGGCCAATCCAGAAATTCGAGATGGATCGCCCAGATCGCGAACAGCGTCGAGACCCCGCCAAGCGCGAAGCCGACCGGCATGCCCGTGAAGAGCATCAGAGCCAACGCCAGGAACATGTAGGCGCCGATATAGACGTAGAGATGGTCGTAGACGACCTGCCAAAGCTCAAGCATGGGTCAGAGTTCCTCGGCTTCGGCGCGAAGCGCGGCTTCGGCGGCGAGGCGCGCGGCCTCCAGTTCGGCGTAGTCGTCGGCGAAGATCTCAAGCGCCTCGATCGCGGCCTTCTCGTCGAACTCGGAGCCGAAGAGATAGACGACGAGGCGGCCCAGGGTGGCGATTACCGCCAGCAGGGTGAGGGCGAACCCGACCGGCATGAAGAACTTGATGAACCAGCGCCAGTTCAGGCCGGTCACGGATTCGGAATGTTCGTTCTGTATCCAGGAGACGTGGAACAGCTCCCAGCCGTAGACCATCATCAGAATGAGGAAGGGGAGGCCGAGGACGAGAAGCCCGACCAGTTCGAGCCACCCCTGTTTCCGGCGCGGCAGCAATTCGCGAAAGACATCCACCCGGACGTGCGCGTTGGTGAGATAGCCGAAGCCGAAGCTCAGAAGCAGCATCGCGGCATGCAGGTGCCATTGCAGATCCTGCATGATCGTCGAAATGGAGTACCCGTAGTCGATGGTGAAATCGGCGAAGAAGTTCTGCGTCACTCCGATCTTTCGCGTCGTCACGTCGAACATGATGACGGCGATCAGCGGCAGCATCAGCCAGCCGACCGCCTTGCCGGCCGCGCGCGCGACCACGTCGAGCGCGGCGGAGATGTCGAGAATGGTTCTCATGGGCCTGCTTGTCTTGCCGCTGCGGGTCTGGCGGGGGCGGGGGCCTGGGCTCTCAGGCGAAAGCGTCGACAAACGCGCGGGGGTTCGGCCGAAGACGCGGGCGCGCGCATGATCCGCGCCCGCGTCATGGGTGTGTCACCGTTTGAGATAGCCGCGGTCGCCCCAGACCTTGTACTTCTCGTGGAAGGAGGCGTAGCTCTCCCAGATGCGCGCGACGTCCGGGTTGGCCGCGATTTCCGTCTCCAGGACCTCTTCCCAGGCGCCGCGGAAGGCGTCGAGCATCTCGTCCGGCCAGACCATGTTGGTGACGCCGGCCGCTTCGTTGTCCAGCATCGCCTGGAACTGGGACGCTTCCCCATCGGCCAGCTCATAGCCGACATTGGCGGCGCAGGCGGTTTCGAACATCGCCTGATATTCTTCCGGAAGCTTGTTCCAGGCGTCCATGTTGACCAGGAATTCGGTCGTGGTCGCCTGCTGGTGCCAGCCGGGGAAGTAATTGTATTTGGCGATCTGGGCGAAGCCGAGGTCGCGGTCGATCGCCGGCATCGAGAATTCCGTCGCGTCGATGGTGCCGAGCTCGAGCGCGGGATAGATGTCGCCCGCCGCCAGAAGCTGGGTCGAGACGCCGAATTTCTGCATCACGAGCGCGCCCATGCCGTAGAAGCGCATCTTGAGGCCCTTGAGGTCGTCGATGCTTTCGATCGGCTCGCGGAACCAGCCGGAGGTCTCCGGCGGGATCATTCCGCAGAGGAAGAACTTGATATTGTCCCGCCCGTAATACTCCTCCGCCAGCTCGTTGCCGCCGCCATACATCATCCAGGCGAGATATTCGCTTGGTCCGGGGCCGAAGGGCCAGGAGCCGAAGAAGGCGTAGGCGGAGTTCTTGCCGACGTTGAAGCCCGGCGTGCCGTACGCGACCTCGAACGCGCCCTGGCTGATCGGGTCGTAATAGGCCGCGCCGCCCGCGAGGGCGCCCGGCTCGAACACCTTGATGTCGAAATCGCCGCCGGACATCTTGTGAACCTGATCGGCGACATAGGTCGGCACCCGGCCGAGCACGGCGAGATTGGTTCCGTAGGCGGAATGCATCTTCCAGCGAACCTTCGGGCCCGCATCGGCGGCTCCCGGCGCGAAGGCGAGCGCCAGGGCGGCGACTGTCGCCGCGGCTCCGAGCTTCGTGAGGAGGGTCGGTCGCATATTGTGGTCTCCCTGATTGCGTTTCGTTCTCGACGCCTGACGACGTCTTTATTTGTTTCTGCGAGGGATTAACCGGGATCAAACGCGCCCTGTCAATCCGTGATCCCGCCGGTCGCGGTGAATTCTCCGCCGGCGGGGGGCCGGCGGAGGCCTGTTTCCGGGAGGCGTCCGGTCAGTAGAGCGCGATCGGATTGCCGGGGGAGCCGGTGGCGCCCTTCATCTTCAGCGGCGACCAGACGAAGAGGAACTCATAGGCCTTGTCGGCGACGAGCTGGCTGAGGTCCAGATTCTCGATGTTCCAGACGCCGCGCTTCGTTTGCAGGTTGAGGTGGCACTCGAATGGGTCGCCCGGGTTCTCGCCCGGCACGGCCTCGGTCGCCCAGGTGTCGGCGCCGGTCAGGATGATCTTCCGCTCGGCCATGTATTCGCAGGCGGAGAGCCCGAATCCCGGCTCGCCGGATTTGAACTCCTCGGCGCGCCGGGCCTTCTCCGCCGCGTCGAACGTGTCCCAGTTCGTCGGGTGCCAGAGGTCGCCGTGGCCGGTGTAGAGGAAGACGCAGTCGCCCTCGCCGAGCGGGGCGACGCCTTGCGCCTCGATCATCGCCTTCACGTCCGCGTCGCTGACGATGCCGGGATCGCCGACGCCGCCCTTCGGGATCGGCAGCTGGCCGCCCTTGTACGCGACCGCGTCCAGCAGGACGCCGCGGCAGACGAAGCCCTTGTCGGCCACATGCTCGACGCCGAGCGGGCCCATGCCGTAGGCGTTGATCGAGGGGTCGTCTTCAAGGATGCGGCCGTTATAGAAGAACGTGCCCTTCGAGGTGATGACGCCGATATGGCCGGGGCCGTCGAACTGGGTGCCGATCTGGCCGATCTCGGCGGCCAGATATTCGTCGTTGTAGACCAGCTGATGATCGCCGTAGGGGCCGCCGGTCGGCAGGCCGGGGATCGTCATCCGCCAGACGCGGCTGCCGAAGTTCGGCGCGTCGCCGGCGTAGATCTTGCCGAGGGTGGCGACCTTGCCCTGTTTCACGAGGCCGACGGCCTTCATCACCATCTCGGGCGTGGTGCGGTTCACGGAGCCGGCGGTGTCGTCCGCGCCCCATTCGCTCGGCGCCCAGTTCTCGGTCAGGGGCTTGTCGTTGACCCCTTGCGCGTCGGCCTGAAAAGCGAAGGCGGCGGCGGCGGCGAATGTGAGAATCTTCGTCAACGTCATGTGCGTCTCCCTCTCCCAGCGGCCGCGCCTTTCCGGGGGAGGAGGGCGCGGGCGATGGCGTTCCTGGGGCGCCCCTCATGGTTGAGCGCCATGTCGGGAGGGTAGCCGGAGGGAGAGCGATCTCAAAGCGATTCCGCCCCGCGCGGGGCGCGGGGCGGAGAGGATATCGCGCGTTATCGCGTGCGATAACTTTCCTATCTTGTTGTTATTACAGTGTTTCCTGTTTTGCGTTAACCGGATATCAACTTATCGCGGCGGCTCAGGCGGCCTCCATCATCAAGGCGATGCCCTGGCCGACGCCGATGCACATGGTGCAGAGCGCGCGTTTCAGACCGCGTTCGCGCAGCTCGATCGCGGCGGTGAGCGCGAGCCGGGCGCCCGACATGCCGAGCGGATGGCCGAGCGCGATGGCGCCGCCATTGGGGTTCACATGCTCGGCGTCGTCGGGGAGGCCGAGCTGGCGCATCACCGCGAGGCCCTGCGCCGCGAACGCCTCGTTCAGCTCCACGATGTCGATCTCGCCGATGGAGAGGCCGAGCCGCGCCATCAGCTTCTCCGAGGCGGGCGCCGGCCCCATGCCCATGATCCGGGGCGGAACCCCGGCGACGGCCATGCCGGTGACGCGGGCGATGGGCGTGAGCCCGTATTTCTCCACCGCCGCGGCCGAGGCGACGATCAGCGCGGCGGCGCCGTCATTGACGCCGGAGGCGTTGCCGGCGGTCACGGTGCCGCCCTCGCGGAACGGGGTCGGGAGCGCGGCGAGCTTCTCCAGCGTGGTCTCGCGCGGGTGCTCGTCATGCTCGACGAGGATCGGGTCGCCCTTGCGCCGGGGAACGGAGACCGGGGCGATCTCCATGGCGAAGCGGCCGCTGGCGCGGGCGGCGAGGGCGCGTTGCTGGCTCCGGAGGGCGAAGGCGTCCTGATCGGCGCGGCTGATCTGGAATTCGGCGGCGACGTTCTCGGCCGTCTCCGGCATCGAATCGACGCCGTATTCGGCCTTCATCCGCTTGTTGACGAAGCGCCAGCCGATGGTGGTGTCATAGATCTCGGCCCGGCGGGAGAAGGCGGAATCCGGCTTCGCCTGCACGAAGGGGGCGCGCGACATGCTCTCGACGCCGCCGGCGATGATCACCTCGGCCTCGCCGCCGCGGATCGCCTGCGCCGCGAGCCCGAGCGCGTTGAGGCCGGAGCCGCAAAGCCGGTTGATCGTGGCGCCGGGCACGGTGTCCGGCAGGCCGGCCAGCAGCGCGGCCATGCGCGCGACGTTGCGGTTGTCCTCGCCGGCCTGGTTGGCGTCGCCGAAGATCACGTCGTCGATGGCGGCGCCGGGCAGGTTCGGCGCGCGGGCCATCAGCGCGCGGATCGCGTGCGCGCCAAGATCATCGGTGCGGATCGACGAGAGCGCGCCGCCATAGCGCCCGATCGGCGTGCGCACGCCCTCGCAGAGAAAAGCTTCCTTCATCTCGTGTCCCTCCGGTTGGTTCCAGGCGCGAGCCGCTGCGCCGCCCCGCCTTTCTCCGCGTTAACGGCGGCGGGGTAAAGGCCCGCGGGGCCGAATCGGCGCCTCCCCGGCGCGGCGCGTTCAGCGCGCCCCGCCCCCCGCTCAGAGCGTCGACGCGGTGACGTAGCGCAGCGCCCGCGCCACCTCGCCCGGCGTCCGCGCGACGGCGTTGGCGGCGGCGTCCACCTCCTTCAGCGCATGATCGTGCTCGGGCGGATGGAGGGTGATGATCGGCTTGCCGAGCGCCGCGGCGTAGCCCGCGTCGAACGCCGCGTTCCATTGCTTGTATTTCTCGCCGAAGCAGACGACCAGCACGTCGCACCGCTCGATCCCGGTGCGGGTGCGGACCGCGTTCAGAAGCGCGCCCTTGCGGTCATGCCAGAACTTGTCCGCCTCCGCCCCGAAGATCTCGACCCCGCAATCGTCCGAGGCGGCGTGATCGGTCACCGGCCCCGCCCATTCGATATCGAGCCCGTCGCAGGCCGCGATGATCGCGTCGCGCCAATCGGAATGAATCTCGCCGGCCAGATACACGTTCAGGTCCATTGCAAATGCTCCTTTTCCCGTGGGTGTGAGAGGTTTGGGGGCTTTGTCGGCGGTATTGGCGGCGGGGTAAAGGGGTGCGGGGGGCCGCGATCAGCGACCGCCAGTCGGCGATCCGCGAGACGCAAGAAAATCCAGAAATTGCGCCACCTGACGCGTGTCTTCTTCGTCAAGTTCTCGAACGCGCCGCACGAGAGATTCGCAGACGTCATACGGCCTGAGTTCGCCGCCGTTGATCAGGTAGTGCTCCGATACGCCGAGAGCCTGCGAGACCGCGAGCAGATCCGGGCCATTGGGCTTTGAGTCGGGCCTGACGAACCACCGATTGAGCCGATGGTACGGAATGTCTGTCGCTCGCGCCAAATCGGCGCGAGACATACGTAGCTTATCGAGAAGCGCGGTTAACCTGTTGGCGAAGCCACTCATTTCCATCGCGTGAGCGGTAACGCCAGACTTGGCGGCTACAGTCTGGCGTGAATTGCGAATGATCGTTTCAATGGCCGTGCGGGTCGCCGGAGCGAGGCCGTGAATCGCGGAGGTGAGCGCCCTTGCCTCAGGATCGTCGTTGGAATCAAAAAGATCTGAGACAGAGACACTTAGCGCTCTCGCGACGGCTACCAACGTGCTCAGGCGAGGATTGCCCTTGCCGTTCTCCAGTTCAGAAACCGTAGCGACACGAATGTCGGCGGATTCTGCAAGCTTCGCTTGTCCCCAGCGGCGCTCGGCCCGCAGATATTTTATTCGATTCATCTGCGGTCGCTTTTCGTGCAGGGAGGGGCTTAGTCTAGGCACAGTATACCGAAATTTGTCTGTCGACGGAATATCTCACGGCGAGAGCAAAGGTCGGCTCGTTCATCGCGGTGAGAATGCGCCCGCTTTTGTCTGACCGTTCGCTCGGCGCCACGACAATCCCGGACTGGAACATGGTTTGAAGATAGCCGACCTTGCAGCCTGCGTTTTCTCGACCTGGTCGCCGACCATCGGCGACCCGACCGTGATGGGCTGGGCGACCGTGGCCGCCTATCTCGCGGCGGGGGTGTTGGCGGCGCTGGTTGTCCGGGGGCTCGCCGGGAGAGAGCGGGTGTTCTGGCTGGGGCTGACGGCGCTTCTTCTCGCGCTGGCGGTCAACAAGCAGCTCGATCTGCAATCGGCGTTGACGGCCGCGGGCCGGTGCGTGGCCAAGGCTCAAGGCTGGTATGGCGAGCGCCGGCCTTTTCAGGTCAGGGTCATCTTCTCGATCATCGGGGCGAGCCTGTTGGCGGCGGCGGCGCTGACCTGGACGATGCGGCGGGAGCTGGCCGATATGTGGCTTGCGCTGATCGGGCTGGTCTTCCTGCTCGCGTTCATCGCCATTCGCGCCGCCGGATTCCACCATTTCGACCAGTTCCTAGGCTATGAGATCGGCGGGGTTCGCATGAATTGGCTGATGGAGCTTGGCGGCGTCGCGATGATCGCCCTGAACGCGCTGCATCTGCTTTTGCGGCGGCTCAAGCGCCGCGAGATCAGCGACTTCCGGTGAAGCTGTCGCTTGGGCGCGGCGCGGATATCGCCCGCGCCCTTGCGTCCGCTCCCGAACCAGAGGCGAGGCGGGCGGGCGTGAAAAACGGCGCCCCTCGCGAGGCGCCGTTTCCGTTGGCGTGTTCGATTTCAGCGGCCGGTCAGGCTCTGCGGCGGCGGCCGACGAATGCGAGGCCGCCGATCGCCGCGAGCAGGAGCGGCAGCGCGGCGGGCAGCGGCACCGCCGAGACGGTCCCGTTGTAGTAGATCGACGCGTGCGACAGGCCCTTGGACGATGTCCAAAGCCCGGACAGGGGCGTCAGGTCGTCGAGGTCCAGCAGGAATGCGCCGAAGCCGTTGCCCGCCTTCAAGGTGATCGCGACGTTCAGGAGGCCGGCGACCGAGCTGATGGTCCAGTCGCCGGACTTGGCGCCGTTGGTCGGCGCGTCGGTGAATCTAATCGCGTCGTCGCCGTCCGCGCCGTCGTTCTTGTCGGCGAGAACCCAGCCGGTCATGCCGAACAGCGAAAAGTCGCTGTCGATCTGGTTGGTGTCGTTCCCGGTGAAGCACGCCGCCGCCGTGGCGTCGGACAGCATGAACGTCGCTCCTGAGTTGCCGCTGCCGCTCATGCATGTCTGCGTCGCCGCGCTTGCGCCGCCAGCCGCGCCGCACGCCAGCATCGCCGCCGCCAGGCCGGCGGCCGATAATCTTCCATAACTCATTGAGTTGATCCCCATCAGTTCCGCCCCATCGATAAGCGGATGGGGCCAACGCCTACTTTCGAAGTTCACAAGTCGAAACGGAACAAACGCTACAAGAATCCCTTTCGCGAGGATTTAGCGCGAATCTGGCCTTTTTTCAAGTCGATATCGCCCCAAAAGCGCCTGAATTCGAGGTGAATACTACTGAGAGTTGTTAAGATTCGTGAGCGCAACGCGCCTTCGGCGCCCCCGGCGGGCGCCCGAAGGTCAATCCCCCAGCGCCGGCGCGCGGGGCTTGGCGCGGCGCGTCGACAGCCAGATCGAGAGGCCGAGGAACGCGGCGGTCACGGCGTAGAGCGAGAGCGCGATCGGGCTGGAGACCAGCACGGTCCAGTCCCCGCCCGAGATCGACAGCGCCCGGCGGAGATTGTTCTCCATGTCCACGCCCAGCAGGAGGCCCAGCACCACCGGCACCAGCGACACGTCCAGCTTGCGCAGCACGAAGCCCAGCACGCCGAACGCGACCATCACCAGCAGATCGGTGGGCGAGCGGCTGATGGCGTAGATGCCGATGAAGCTGATCGCCACCACGAAGGGCATCAGGAACCAGGCCGGCAGGCGCATCAGCCGGGTGAAGACGCCGATCAGCGGAATGTTGAGGATCAAAAGCGCGATGTTCGCCAGATAGAGCGAGGCGATCAGCCCCCAGACCAGGCCCGGCTGACGCTCGAACAGGAGCGGGCCGGGCTGCACGTTGAGCGAGATCAGCATCGCCAGCATCACCGCCGTGGTGCCTGAGCCCGGCACCCCCAGCGTCAGCATCGGGATCAGCGCGCCGCCCGAGGCGGCGTTGTTCCCGGCCTCGGGGGCGGCGACGCCGCGCGGGTCGCCCTTGCCGAAGGTTCCGTCCTTGTCGTTGAGGCGCTTTTCCGCCGTATAGGACATCACCGCGCCGAGCGACGCGCCCGCGCCCGGCAGCAATCCGGCGATGAACCCGATCCCCGAGCCGCGCAGACTCGCGCCGAACGCGCCCCGGAGCGTGGACCAGCGCGGCAGCACGCGGCCGATCTGCGGCAGCAGCTTTTCGCGGAGCGGGCTCTCCATGAACATCAGGATCTCGGAGATCGCGAACAGCCCGACCAGCGCCACGATCACGTCGAACCCGTCGTAAAACTGGTAGAGGCCGAACGTGTAGCGCGCCACGCCGGTGCCCGGGTCCAGCCCCACGGCGCCCAGCATCAGCCCGAGCATCGCCGCCAGCAAGGTCTTGCGCGGGTCCACGCCGCCGATGCCGCCGATGGTGGCGAAGGCCATGATGTAGAGCGCGAAATAGTCGGCCGGCCCGAAATAGATCGCGGCCTTGGCCAGCAGCGGCGCGAACAGCGTCAGCCCGACGGTCGCCAGCGTCGCCCCGATGAACGAGGCGACGCCCGAAATCGCCAGCGCCTCGGGCGCCTTGCCCGCGCGCGCCATCGGATAGCCGTCGAGCGTGGTCATGATCGCCGGCTCGTCGCCGGGGATGTTCAGCATGATCGAGCTGATCCGCCCGCCATACATGCAGCCGTAATAGACGGCGCTGAGCAGGATCAGCGACGAGGTGGCGTCAAGGCCGAAGGCGAAGGTGAGCGGAATCAGGATCGCCACGCCATTGACCGGGCCGAGCCCCGGCAGCGCCCCGATCAGCGTGCCGACGAAACAGCCGGCGAGGATCAACGTCAGGTTCAGCGGCAGGAGCGCGACGCCGAACCCGTCTATGAGGAGTGAAACCGTCTCCATGCGTCAGCTCAGCCACGATCCGGCCAGCGGCAGCGGCAGCCCGAGCACCCGGTCGAACAAGAGCCAGAGCGCCGGCGCGACGGCGGCGCCGGAGAGCAGCGCCGCGCGCGGCGGCGCGCGCATCAGCAGCGCCAGCGCCGCGATGGCGAGCAAGGTGGAGAGGACGAAGCCCAGCGGCTCGAGCAACAGCGCATAGCCGAGCAGCACCGCCAGCGCCGCCCCCTGCCGAAGAAGCCGGCCGCCGCGCGCCCACTCGGGCTCGGGCCCCGGCCAGATGACCAGCAGCGCGCTCAGCGCCATCGCCGGGACGCCGATGATCCGCGGAAAGGCCGCAGGGCCGAGCGGGTCTCCGAAACCCGCCGTGTACCCGCCCGCCAACCAGACATAGACGCCCGATATGACGAACAGGATCAGCCCTGCGACCCGGTCGCTCACTTGATGACGCCGATCTCGCGCGAGATTTCCGCCATCGTCTCGTCCTGCTCCGCCACGTAAGCGACGAATTCGTCGCCGCCGCGCCAGATCGGGATCAGCCCGCTCGAGGTCGCGGCCGTCTTCCACTCTTCCGAGTCGTAGAGCGTCTTCAGATCGTCGACCCATTTCTGATAGGCCTCGTCCGAGACGTCGCCGCCGGTGTAGAAGCCGCGCCAGTTGTAGCCGGTGACGTCATAGCCCTGGCTGATCGCGGTGGGGATGTCCGGAAAGGCGGGGATCGGGTCGTCCGACAGGGCGGCGAGGATCTTGATGTCGCCGGATTCGACGAAGCCCGCGATCTCGCCGAGATCGGTCGAGACCGCATCGACCTGTCCGCCCAGCATCTGGGTCACGGCGGGGCCGCCCCCGTCGAACTGGACCCAGCGCAGCTTGTTCAGCTCCGCGACGCCGCCGGCCTGCGCCAGCTGCAACAGGCGGATATGATCCCAGCCGCCCGCGCCGCTGGAGCCTGCGGTCACGACGGAGGTCGGGTCCGCCTTCATCGCCGCCAGCAGATCGGCGGTGGTGGCGTATTCGCTGTCGGCGGGGACCGCGATCACGCCCACATCCGCGCCGAGCATCGCGATGAACCGCATGTCGTCCACGCCGCCGGGGTATTTGCCCTGGGCGATCTGGGTGATTCCCACGGTCGAGGTCGCGACCAGCAGGTCGGGATCGTCGGCGCGTTTGGAGGCGACATTGGCGAAGGCCACCGCGCCCACGCCGCCGGGCATGTTGACCACCTGGACGTTGCCGTCGACGATGGCGAGCTCGGTCAGCAGCCGCCCCACGGTGCGGCAGGTGAAATCCCATCCGCCCCCGGGGTCCGCCGGCGCGATGCATTCGACGGCGGCCTGCGCGGGCGCGGCCTGTAGCGACAGCGCGAGCAGCGTCGCCGCCCCCAGCGATTGCAGTCCCGTAACGATCCTGCTCATGAGATCCTCCCTTTCAAGCGTCGCAGACGCGATGATCCGCGCATTCCTGCACATTTGCCGCGCGCTGACAACGCGCCGCGTGATTGATCCGGCGCGCCCGGGCTGCTACCCCGGCGGCGTATCCTGTTTCCATCTTCCGGAGGCCGCGGATGAGCCAATCTCCCCTGCATGAAACAGCGCCCCGCCGCGTCGAGATCACCGAGGTCGGCCCGCGCGACGGGCTGCAGTCGGAGGCGGTGTTCATCCCCACCGAGCGCAAGATCGACCTGGTCCGCGCGCTGATCGCCGCGGGGGCGCGCAGTTTCGAGATCACCTCCTTCGTCTCGCCCCGCGCGGTGCCCCAGCTTCGCGACGCCGAGGAGGTTCTGGCGGCGTTTCGCGAGCGCGACGGCGTCCACATGAGCGCGCTGGTCCCGAACGCGCGCGGGGCCGAACGCGCGGTCCGGGCCGGCGTGGACGCGATGGTGCTCTTCGCCTCGGCGTCGGAAAGCCATAACCGCAAGAACGTGAACGCCAGCCGCGCCGAGTCGCTGGCCGGGTTCGCGGAGGTGGTCCGCATCGCCGAGGCGGGCGGCGTCGCGGCGCAGGGCGCCATCGCCACCGCCTTCGGATGCCCGTTCGAGGGCGCGGTGCCGGTGGCCGACGTCGTGGAGATGGCGCGCGGATACCGCGATCTCGGCGTCACGCGCGTCACGCTTGGCGACACCACCGGCATGGCGACGCCGCCGCTGGTGGCGGAACGCTGCCGCGCCCTCCGCGCCGCGATCCCCGATATCGACATCGCCCTGCATTTCCACAACACGCGCGGCGTCGGGCTGGTCTGCGCGTGGGTGGGGCTGCAGGAGGGCGTCACGCGCTATGAATCCAGCATCGGCGGGCTTGGCGGCTGCCCGTTCGTGCCGCGCGCCACCGGCAATGTCTGCACCGAGGACCTGGCCTACATGCTGGCGGAAAGCGGCGTGGAGACGGGCCTCGATCTCGCCGGTCTGATCGCGGCGGCGCAACTGGCGGAGCGCATCGTCGGGCGCGAGCTGCCCGGGCAGGTGATGAAGGCCGGGCCGCGCCTGCAGACCGCCCCGATGGACTCGGCGCGCACGGCCCGTGGCTGAACCGGCGGCGCCGCTCGCCGGCATCCGGGTGATCGACCTGACGCGGGTTCTCTCGGGGCCGTTCTGCTCGATGCTGCTGGGCGATCTGGGGGCCGACGTGGTCAAGGTCGAATCGCCCGCCGGCGACCCTGTGCGCGCGCAGGGGGCCTTCCGCGACGGCCATTCCTGGTATTTCGCCGCGTTCAACCGCAACAAGCGGTCGGTGGTGCTGGATCTTTACACCGACGCGGGCAAGGAGGCGCTGCGCCGCCTGCTCGCGGACGCCGATGTGCTGGTCGAGAATTTTCGCCCCGGCACGCTCGCCAAGCTGGGGCTGGACGCCGAAACGCTGAACGCGCTCAATCCGCGCCTGATCGTGGCCAGCGTCAACGGCTATGGCTCGACCGGGCCTTACGCCGACCGCCCCGCCTTCGATTTCGTGGTGCAGGCGATGAGCGGTTTCATGGCCGTGAACGGCCCCGAGGGGTCGCCGCCGATGCGCACCGCGCTGCCGATCACCGACCTGGTGGCCGGGCTTTACGCGGCGCTGGCCGTCACGGCCGCCCTCCGCGGGCGCGACGTGAGCGGCAAGGGGCAGGCGGTCGAGGTGTCGCTGATGAACGCGATCATCAGCCTGATGGCCTATCTCGCCTCCGAGTATTTCGCGACCGGCCGCGCGCCCGTGCGCACCGGCAACGATCATCCGCTGGTCGCGCCCTACGGGCTCTACGCCGCCGCCGACGGCGAGATCGCGGTCGCGCCGTCGAACGACGCCATCCTGCGCCGCTTCCTGACGGTTCTGGGGCTGGAATGGCTGCTGGACGATCCGCGCTTCGACACCAATGAAAAACGCTTCGGCCGGCGCCCCGCCCTCAAGCGGCTGATCGAGGCGAAGCTGGCCGATCATGGAGGCGATCACTGGATCGAGCGGCTGAACGCCGCCGGGGTGCCGTGCGGGCGGGTGCAGGATTTCGATCAGGTGTTCTCCGACCCGCAGGTCCTGGCGCAGAACATGGCGATGGATGTCGAGCATCCGGGCCGCGGCCCGGTGCGGATGCTGGGCTTTCCGATGAAGTTCCACGCCACCCCCTGCACGGTCGCGCGCCCGGCGCCGCGGCTCGGATCCGACACCTTCGAGGCGCTGCGCGAGGTCGGCGTGGATCAGGGGACGCTCGACCGGCTGGCGGCGCAAGGGGCCTTCGGCGCCGATCCGCCCGAAGGCTGAACGCGGCGCCCGATCGCCCGGCCGCCGCCCGGGCCGTCACCGGTAGAGGAGCACCGGGATCCTCGCGGTCCGGATCATCTCCGTCGTCGTCGAGCCGATGATCAGGCTGCGGATCCGGCTGTGGCCGTAGGCGCCCATGACCAGAAGATTGAAGCCTTCGTTCTGAACCAGCGCGCCGAGAACCGCCCCCGGCTCGCCGGCGGCCGCGCGCGGCGCCGCGACGACGCCGGCGCCGCGAAGCGTCGCGACCGCTTCTTCGGCCGTGGCCAGGGCGCGGGCCTCGTCCTGGCCGATGCAGAGGACGCAGATGTCGAGATCCTTGAAGACGGGGCTCGTCGCCATGCGCCCGATGGCGGTTCTGGCGCTGGGGCTGCCGTCATAGGCGACGAGAACCCTGGAGATCGGCCGGAACTCGCGCGAGGCGACGAAAACCGGGACCTTCGAGGTGCGCGCGATCCGCTCCAGATTCGAGCCGAGATGCCCGGCGGCGAAGCCCGAGCCCTCGCCCCGCTTGCCGATGGTGATCGCGCGGATGTCCTGCTCCACCTCGCTGAGCGCCTCCAGAAGGTCGCCCTTGCGCAGCCGCAGGTTCACCTCCGGGACCCCGTCCCGCTCCAGGATGGCCTTCGCGTCCTCGAGAATGGCGTGGCCCTTGGCCTGGGCCAGCTTGGCCCGCTGCTCATCGAGAGCCGCGAGCTCCTGCAGCAGCGCCGACCGGGCGCCGAGGCGCAAGGCGCCCGAGAGGTCGGTTGAGGTCGCGCCTTCGCGGCGGCCGAGGACGTGCATCGCCTCGACGCCGGCGTTCAGCTTCTTCGCGATCCACGCCGTGTGGTGGCAGACGCTCTCGGAATAGGCGGAGCCGTCCAGCAGCGCGAGTATCTTGCTCATGTCGTTCCCCCTCAATGCCCCATCAGCGTGTCCACCGCGCCATGCTTGTCATGGATGGCGAGATTGTCGACGAGGGTTTCGGACGCTTCGTTCATGCCGACCACCTGAACATCCGCGCCCTCGCGGCGCAACTTGAGGATCGCCATGTCCAGCGCCTGAACCGAGCTGATATCCCAGATATGCGCCCGGCTGACGTCGATGATCACGCGGTCGAGCGCCTCGCGGAAATCGAACGCGTTCGCGAAATCCTCGGCCGATCCGTAGAAAAGCTGCCCCTCGAGCACATAGGTCCGCTCGCGCCCGTCGGCGGAGAGGGTCGAGGATACGCGGAACAGCTGGGCGATCTTTCCGGCGAAGAAGATCCCGGAGAGCAGCACGCCGACCAGCACGCCGATGGCGAGATTGTGGGTGTAGACCACGGTGGCCACCGTCGCGATCATCACGATGGACGACGAGCGCGGATGCGTTCTCAGATTCTTGATCGAGGACCAGGAGAAGGTGCCGATGGAGACCATGATCATGATGGCGACCAGCGCCGGCATCGGAATCCGCGCCACAAGGTCGCCGAGCCCGACGATCAGGACCAGGAGGAACGCGCCCGCCGTGAACGCCGACAGGCGCCCGCGTCCGCCGGATTTCACGTTGATGATCGACTGGCCGATCATGGCGCAGCCGGCCATCCCGCCGATGAACCCCGTCGCCGTGTTGGCGACGCCCTGACCGATGCATTCCATGTTCCGGCTGGATTTGGTGTCGGTCAGATCGTCGACGATGTTCTGGGTCATCAGGCTTTCGAGGAGCCCGACGACCGCGACGCCCGCCGAATAGGGGAAGATGATCAGCAGGGTCTCGAAGGTCAGCGGCACCTCGGGGATCAGGAAGACCGGCAACGTGTCCGGCAGCGCCCCCATGTCCCCCACGGTGCGGACGTCCCAGCCCATGACCACCACCACCACGGTCAGCACGATGATGGTGACGAGCGGCGAGGGCACCGCGGTCGTGATGCGCGGAAAGAGGTAGATGATGGCCAGCCCCGCCGCCAGAAGCGCGAAGGTCAGCCAGGTGACGCCGGGATTGTTCAGGTTCAGCTCCGGGAGCTGCGCCATGAAGATGAGGAGGGCCAGCGCGTTCACGAAGCCGGTCATCACCGATTTCGACACGTAGCGCATGAAGCGGCCGAGCTTGAGCAGGCCGGCGCCGATCTGAAGCAGCCCCGCGAGGACGGTGGCCGCGAGCAGATATTCGAGGCCGTACTCCTTCACCAGCGTCACCATGAGGACGGCGGTGGCGGCGGTGGCGGCCGAGATCATGCCGGGCCGCCCGCCGGTGAAGGCGATGATCACCGCGATCGAGAAGGAGGCGTAGAGCCCCACTTTCGGGTCCACGCCGGCGATGATGGAGAAGGCGATCGCCTCGGGAATCAGCGCCAGAGCGACGACGACGCCCGCCAGCACATCGCCGCGGATATTGCCGAACCATTGGCGGCGGTAGTCGGAGAGTGAGATCATGAAAGTCCAATACCCTTTGTCGAAATGTCTTTCGCAAGACGCTCCGGCAGTGCGATGTGTGCATGTTTCAGGGGGCGCCCGGCGGGTCGGCGGCCGAATGAGCCGCCTGAGTTTCGCCGGATCCTTACGCTATCTGCGCCGCATAGACGTGAATTCCCGCGAAATCTCAAGAGCCAAATATGCGGCGGCGGCTCGGTTCGGGCGTTCTGGGGCGCGTCGGCGGACGTTGACCCGGCGCCGGGCCGGGCGCAGGATCGCGCGCGGCTGACGGCGCCTGGGCGGCCAGCCGGCTCAGGGAGCGCACGCCATGTTCACCACCCGCATCATCGTCGCCATCGTCGTGGCGGGCGTCGCCGGCGCGATCGCAAACTCGATCGCGATCATGCTGGCGTTCGGCGCGCCGCTCGCCCCGCTGATCCTCAGCTTCGGGCGCGAGGCGGTGGCGATCATCGTCGCCGCCCTGCTGGCGCCGATCTTCGTCCGGATGTCCGGGGCGCAGGCCTGGGCGGCGGCGCTCGCGGCGCTGACGGTGATTCCCTCGATCCTCGCCAAGACGGTGTTCGGCGCGACGGCGCCCTGGCTTTGGGTGCTGGGGCTCAACTTCGTCTACGCCCTTGCGGCGACGGTGGTTTACGTCGCGGCGACGCGGGGAGCGGCGCGGACGTGACGCGGGCGGGGCGCGCCTTGCGGCCCGCCCCTGTTCACTTGGCGCTCCCGATCAGCCACGGCGTCTCGAACCAGTGCTCCTCGAGATTGGCGCCGGGGCCGATGCGGTCGATCACCGCGAAGAGGCCCGGCGCGCTCAGCGGGGTCAGGACGCCGTGCCAGACGTTCGGGTGGAAGTTCACGCCCTCGCCCGGCGCGGTGAGGAAGGCCGCCGGCCGGCCCGGCGCGCCGGCCGCGTCTTCGGCGACGATCACCAGAAAGGGGCTGAGGCTCATCGGCAGGAACGCCTGCGAGCCTTCGGGATGGCGCTCCATCATCTCCAGCCGATAGGGAAGCGCGCGCGGCGCCGCGTCGAAGAGACTGACGCCGGCGCGCCCGTCGCCGAAATCCAGCCGGGCGAGATCATGGTGGCGCCCGCAAAGCCCCTGATTGATCAGCTTGTCGGGCTTCGCCTTCAGCCCGATCACGTCGCCGAACGGCGCGAACGCCGTCGCGCTGAGCGTGCGCGCCGCAATTCTCCTCATGGGGTGGCCCTCCGCGTTCGATCTCCGCCCGCCATCGGGCGGCGCCGCGCCGGATCCGCCGCCTGACGATCGCGCGCCGGGCGTTGTGGCAGATCGGCACTGCGAATCCGGTTTCCATTTCCAGGATAGTAAGTTGTGGTTGAGTCTTTGTGTATAATATGATCCAGAGTATGATCATTGTCGAATGTCCGTACGCAGGCCGGGATCGGCCTCTCGGATAGAGGGAGACCGTAAATGCCGCGATTTATCATCATGTCGTGCGCCTTCTTCGTCATGGCTTTCTTCGCTGCTTCTTCGCAAGCGCAGGTGGTCGAGCCGGGAGACGATCTCTATCGGCTCGCGCCCGGCGACAGCGTCGAGGTCACCGTTCTTGAGGATCCGTCGCTCAACCGCCAGGTTCTGATTTTGCCGGACGGGCGCATTTCGCTCCCCATCGCCGGAATGCTGACCGCCGAGGGCAAGACGCCCGAGGAGCTGGCGGCGCGCATCCGCGCCGGCCTCAGCGGGATCTTCGTCTCTCCGCCGACGGTCACCGTCTCCGCGATCGGCCTCAACGCGGGCGCCGGGGAGGAGATCCCGGAGGTCATCTATGTCGTCGGCGAAGTGCGCCAGCCCGGCGCGTATCCCTTCAAGAAGCCGATGACCGTGATGCAGACCCTCGCGCTCGCGGGCGGCCCCGGCCCCTTCGCCGCGCGGAGCCGCATCCAGATTCATCATTCCGCCGGCGGCGTGACGACGGTCGAGACTTTCGACTACGAGGCGCTCGAGGACGGCGAGATGGTCCCGCCGGGCCCGCTGCTCGCGGATGGAGATGTGATCGTCGTGCCCGAGCGCAGCCTGTTCGATTGAGCGCGGACCAGAGAAATGAACACCATCCGCCTCCGAGATCGGAGCCGCGCTCCGCTCATTGCGGCGGCCCTGATCGCGATGGCCGCGTTCCCCGCCGCGGCGGATGGGTGGTCCCTGTTCGCCACGCTCAGCCAGCGCTTTGAAGCCGACAGCAATCTGAGGCTCGATCCGGGGTCTCACGACCCCGCTTTCGGCTCCGTCACCACGGCCGGCCTCAACATCATCTCTCAGACGCCGCGCACCCGGCTGGAGATCAATCCGCAACTGACCGGGACCCTGTTCACCGGCTCCGACAACAGCGACTCAAACCAGATCAGCCCGAGGCTGGCCACGCGGGTCAGCCACCGGGTCGGAACGGTCGATCTGAGCGGCGGCCTCGTCGCGGATGTGCGGCCGACGACGTTCAGCGAGTTCGGCTTTCCCGATTCCGGCGTTCCCGATCTCGACCTGATCGATCGGGACGCCACCCAGATCTCGGTCCTGGGGAATCTCGGCGTCGGATACGACCTCGATCCGCGGACCCGGTTTACGTTCGACCCGATCGTCAACGTGATCCGGTACACCGATGACAGCGATTCCCTCTCCCCCAGCACCACGATCGGCGCCAATGCGGGGATATCGCACGGGATAAACGAGAGGATCGCCCTGCAGGGCGGGGTGGGCGTCAGGCGGATCGACATCGGCGGCGCGCAGGACTCCGACACCACCGTCGTCGATGTGAATGGCGGCGTCAGCGGGCAGATCACCCCGAGATTCTATCTGGACGGCCTGCTCGGCGCGAGCTTCCTCGACACCGAAGACGCCGCCGGCGACACCAGCACGGGGATCGGCTTCAACGCCAACGTCTCCGCGATCTATCAGGCGAGCGAAGACCTGAGCCTTTCGCTGACGGCGAGGCAGGGCGTGGAGCCGAGCTCGACCGGCGAACTGGAGACCCGGACCACGATCGGCGCGTCGGGCCGGTATCAGATCAATCGGCGCGAAGGCGTCGACATGGGGTTCGGATATTCGCGGCAGGTGTCCGCGTCGACGTTTTCGCAAAACAGCGATGAGCAGAACCAGCTTTACGCGTCGCTCGGCTACTCGCTGGCGGTGACGCCCGAAGTCACGGCGCGGGTCGGGTATCTGGGGCGATGGGTCCCGGATTCGAGCCGCGAGGCGATGTCTCACAAGGTGTTCGTCTCCTTTTCGCGAAGTTTCACGCTTTCTCCCTGAAGCCGATTGCGACGTGGGGGCGTCATGGGGTTCATTTCTAAATCGACGTTGATTGCCGGCGGCGTCGGCATGCGACATAAGGCGCTATGATATAGAGGTTTCATGATGTGGGTCGTCTGCGCGGCGATCGAGTGTGAATTTGGAGACGTTCCTGATGCCCGAACCGACGCCTCGCGCACCGGACACCGGCGATTTCGAACACAGCGGCCAGCGTTTTTCGGTCTCCCTCGTGCCAGGCGTGGTCGCGGTTCTCGATGCGATTCTGATCGCATGCGTCGCGTTTCAGACCTGCCGCTATTTCGTGATCCTGGGTGACGGACAGGCCAATCAGTATCTTTTCGCCACCGTCTTCATCTGCTTCATAACCTTTCTGCTGTTTCAGCGCGCCGGGCTTTACGAACTCGACGCGCTCATGCGGCCGATCCATTTCTCGGATGCGATCATCGCGGGGATCGTGACCGCGTTCCTGTTTTTCCTGACCGTCATCTTCGCATTGGACGATTCCGGGAAGTTCAACCTCAAATGGGTGATCGCGTTCGCCGGGTTCAGCATCGTCGCGATTCTGGCGATGCGCATGCTGGTCTATTTCACGCTCCGCCGCCTCGCCCGGTCGGGCCGGGGCAGCCGCAGCCTTGTCGTTCTCGGCGGCGGCGAGCAGGCGCGGCGCTTCCTGTCGCGGATCGACGAGGTTCAGCCGTATTTCACCAGGGTGATCGGCGTTTACGCCGACGACTCCGACGACGCCTCCGGCGAGATCGGCGGGCGCAGGATAGCGGGCGGCTCCGACCGGCTGCTCAAGGATGTTCGGGCCGGGCTGATCGACGATGTCGTCATCGCGCTGCCCTGGAATGAGGATCTGAAGCTGGTCCGGATCGTCGAGCAATTGAAGGAATTGCCCGTCAACGTCCATATCTCCAGCGATCTGGTCGGATTCCGGCTTCGGTTCCGGCCTGTTCTGGGCTCGCTGTCGCATCTGTCGATGTTCGAGGTCGAGCGCCGGCCGATTTCCGGCTGGAGCTCGCTCATGAAGAGCCTGGAGGATTATCTGTTCGCCAGCGTGGCGCTCCTGGCGTTCAGCCCGCTGCTGATCCTCGTGGCGATCGCGATCAAGATCGACGACCCCAAGGGGCCGGTTTTCTTCATGCAGAAGCGGCTCGGCTTCAACAACCGCGTGTTCAAGATCTACAAGTTCCGCTCCATGTATCAGTGCGGCGACGGGGATGGCGCGGTGCGGCAGGCGACGAAGGGCGACCCGCGCGTGACGCGGGTCGGCCGCATCATCCGCGCGACCTCGATCGACGAGTTGCCCCAGTTGCTGAATGTTCTGAACGGTTCGATGTCTCTGGTCGGGCCGCGCCCGCACGCGCTCAGCCATAACGAGGAATACGGGAGGCGAATCCGCGGCTACTTCACCCGGCACAAGGTGAAGCCGGGAATCACCGGTTGGGCGCAGGTGAACGGGCTTCGCGGCGAGACCGAGACGCTGGACATGATGGAGGAGCGCATCCGCTATGACATCTACTATGCGGAGAACTGGTCTCTTCTGTTCGACCTCAGAATTCTCTTCATGACGGGTTTTGTGCTTCTTTTCCAGAAGAGAGCCTACTGAATCTATTTTCATACTGCCCGCGCCGGCCGGATTGCGGCCGCTGTTGCGCGCAACGCGCGCTGGTATAAGAAAATATTAGCTCAATTTGTGAATAGTTCCGCCTTCTGAAGCTCGTCGCACGCTATCCCTCTAGCCGCGGCGCAATGGAGGCCGCAAGATGACCAACCCTTTTTCGCGCCGGTCCTCGGCTCTGTCCGGACCGGGAATCGATTACGCGCCGGTCACTCCGTCCGATACGGAGTCGTTGAAAGACGTCGCCATCGCCCTTTACGCCGAAATCGGCGGCACGATCGCGTTCGTCAGCCAGAAAGGTGAAAGCCGGACCGTGGCGGTGCCGGATTTCGGCTGGCTGCTTTGCGGCGTCAGGGCGGTTCACGCGACCGGGACGACCGCTGACGGGATCCACGCAGTCGTCGTCAGCTGAGGGCGCAAGATGCAAATCATCCCGATTCCAGCCTTCATAGTGCTCCAGTGTCACTCGGGCTTCACCGCCTCGTTCTCCGCTGTGGTCGCGCATGACGCCGCGCCAGCGGTCATCGGTGAAATCCGCGCCGCCGGCGCCGACGGCCCGGTCTCCCTTGTCGGCGGGGACACGGTCGACGCGCCCGGCGACCAGGGAGGGCTCTTCACCCTCGCGACATCGGGATCGAAGATCGAAATCTTATTTGACCGCAAGGGGCTCGGCGACGCGTTCGCGGAAGGCGAGAGCGTGTCGACCGCGGCTTCGATCCCGGTGACCGACGGCGTTTCGGTCACGCAGGCGCGCGTCGTGGCGACGGTCCGCCGTTCTCTGGCGGCGCCCGTGCTTCTCGGCCCAATTCCCGATCAGATGGATATCATGCAATGACGCTTCCCCTCGACCTTTCCATTCATTTCTCGGGCGCCGCGCTGAGCTACTCCGCGACCGGGTTGCCCGACGGGCTCGAGATCGATCCCGCCACGGGCGTCGTCACCGGCGCGTTCGCCGCCCCGGGCGCGAGCGTGGTGACGGTGACCGCCTCGAATCAGGCGGGAGAAGCGGTCGGCGCGTTCAACTGGCTGGTCGAGGAGGCGACGGTGATCGAGGCGCCGGAGAACACCGCGCCGCCATCGATCATCGGCGCCGCCGTGATCGGCGAAACGCTGAATGTGGAGCCGGGAACATGGACCGGCGCGCCGGACTTCGCGTTCCAGTGGCTCCGAAACGGCGCGCCGATCTCCGGCGCGACCGGCGCCGCGTATGTCCTTGCCGCCTCGGACGATCTGGCCGAGATCGCGGTCCGGGTGACGGCCACGAACGAATCCGGAAGCGCCGCCGCCGCAAGCGCGGGCGCGGTCGTCCGCTATCAGGCGCCGTTCGCAGAGGGCGGGCTTCAGGATCAGGAGTTCAGCCTGGGCGGCGGCGCGCGGACGGTGGACGCCGCCGCCGATTTCATCGGCGCGGTCGGCGGCGCATGGTCCGTCTCGGGCGCGGGCGCGACGATCGACGCCGCCGGGGTCGTGTCGATCCCGACCGACGCGCCGCTCGCGGACGCCAGCGTGATCGTCGAGTACGCCAATTCCGGCGGCGCGGCGTCCAGCGCGTTCAGCGTGACCGTCAAGGCCGCGCCCTCCTCCATCGCCGTGGACAGCGCGTCGGTGCGCTTCCCGGTCTCGAACCCGATGGCCGCATCGGCGGACATGGCCTATATCGCGCTGCCGAATTTCAAGCCGATCGGCGTCGAGACGGTGTGGGCGGGCGACGCCTGTTTCATGGCGTCGATCTCCATGCCCGCGCAGAGCTGGTCGGACACGACGAAAGGGTGGATGAAGACCAACACGCACATCCTTGGCAACGGCAATTCCGGAGGGAGCGCCAACCAGAGCTTCTCCATCTTCGCGCGCCCGACCCGCAATCTCGATGAGCGCGGCAATGAGCTGGTCATCAGCGTCAGCGGCTCGGGCCGCCGGGCGGAGATCGACATCGGGCGGGAGCGGGATTTTCTGGCCGTGGCCCGTCAGGTCGGATCGGATCTCTTCATCGAGCTTTACAAGGACGGGGTCCGGTTCCACTCGTCGACGCTCGCCGCGATGCCGGAGGAGAATTTCCGGAACGGCTTCAAGATCGGCGCGCAGGGGCGCGGCTCCGACGGCCTGCCGGTCTCCTTCGGCGGCGACGGGGCTTTCGACGGCTCGGTCGGCTTCTTCGGCTATATCGACGGGACGGTGACGCAAGCGCAATGCGAGGCGATCAGCGCCGGCGCCGACCCGGCGGCCGAGATCACCGGCTGGCACTACGCCGCGAAATTCACCGATCCGAGCAACACGGCGCCCTTCGCCGATCCCACGGGGAAAGGCGCCTTCACCTTCGTCGGCTCGGGCTTCCGCAAGGGCGGCGACATTCATCCGACCCGCTCCGGCGCGGCGTGGTTCAAGCTCGATCCGGTCTTCGAGGGGCATGTCTGGTCGGTCGCGCCCGGCGCGTCCACGGCTTTGATCACGCTCTCGGGCAAGGCGAGCGGCGTGACGGGCCAGGTCGAGGCGCGCTATTTCGATGCGGACGGAACCGTGCGGAAGGACTGGACCGTTCTCGCGGGCTCCACCATCGCGGGCGGCGCATGGGAGGGGACCATGGAGGCGCCGCTCGGCAAGGGATGGGGCCATGTCGAGGCGCGGCCGGTTTCGAGCCCGGCCATGGTTCAGCGCAGCCGGGCCGAATGCGGCGTCGGCTACGACATCTACCCGCTCGGCCAGTCGCAGGTGGAGATCGCGTTGACGGAGGCCAGTCGCGGCGTGACGCCCTCCGCCACGGCGGCGCTGTCCATCGCCGAGCGGATCTGGTCTGGCACCGTGCCTATCGACATTGTCTCGCAGACGCCGATCTCGCCGGGCCGGCCCGTCTCCGACGGGCTCGCCGCCATGGCGTCCTACGCGGAGACGGTCACGGACGCGCCGGTGCGGATCATCTCCCTCGCCGAGAGCGGAACCGGCGTCGCGTGGCTTCTGGACGACAGCGACACGCGGCGGAACTGGTCGGACCTCGTGCGGGTGCTGGACCTCGCGAAGCCGACCTCCGGCGCGGTCGTCATGAACTGGGGGACCGCTCAGTTGTCGGTGCCGGATCAGGCCGGGAATTTCCTCGATCCTCTCTGGAAGGGAGCCGCGCCGACCACGCAGACCTACTCGGTGGATCACCATATTCAGGGGGGCGATTTCCCGCCGGAGACCACCTTCGCGATCTCTCCGATCACCCCGCATTTCTCGAAGGGCGAGGTCGGCCCTCTCGCGTCTAATCCGTCAACGTTCTGGTTCCAGCCGGTGTCGGCCTACAACATCAATAAGGAGATGGAGGCGTGGTGCGCGGATGAGGGGCTTGTTTACGGCCCCGAGATCCCCGGCTTCGTGCTGGAGGCGGGCGGAAACACCCATCAGGACCGCGCCGTTCCCTACGGGAGCGAGCGCCTGTTGATCCGCATGGCCGAGACCGGGTTCCGCGCGCTCGGCATCTCCGGCGCGACCGACCCGACGCTGGGAACGGCGGTGCGCTCCGGCGCGACCATCACCATCCCGGCCACGCTGCCGAATGGCGGGACGCTGCAAACCGCGTGGAGCATCGCCGGCGTGACGCCGCCGGCGGGCTGGACCACGGTTCAGGGCTTCGAGGTCTCCGAGGATGGCGGGGCGACCTGGAGCAACGGCGCCTCCGCCGCCTCCGCCTCGCCGGAGTTCAGCGCGGAGATCGTCGGCTCCAGCGTGGTGCTGACGCGCGCGGCCGGGACATGGGCCGCCGGGACCATGTGGCGCTACGCGGCGATGGGGCCGCTCAACTACGGCGAGACGACCAAGCCGCTCCGGCTTCAGCACGGGCTTCTCTACGAGGGCGACGGCGACGGGACCGGGCCGGTTCCGCAGCTCGCCTCGGAGGGCGGCATCGGCCTGCCGGTGCGGTCGAAGGAAGGCGTGGCGGCGTAAGCGAGGGGCGGGCGCGAGCGAAGATCCGGCGAAAATGATTGTTGACTCGCCATTCATTTATTTCGACTCTCGCGCCCGCCAGCAAAGAGCAGACAGGTCCTCGCCATGACAGCCCCAGCCGCGAACGCCGACCATCCCGTCATCGTCGTCACGGGAGGGGGCAGCGGCATCGGCGCGGCCTGCGCCCGGCTTCTGGCGGCGCGGGGCGCGCGCGTCGTGATCGCGGACATCAATGGGGCGGCGGCGGAGGATGTGGCCGGCGAGATCGGGGGCGTCGCCCATCAGGTGGATGTGCGCGACGAAGCCCGGATCGTGGAGTTCGCCGCCAGGGTCGAGCGTGAGACCGGCCCGGTGGCCGGGCTGATCACCTCCGCCGGAATCGTTCAGCCGCCATTGCCGCCGGAGGAGATCGGCCTCGACCTCTATGACCGGATCTACGCGATCAACCTGCGCGGCACGTTCCTGTGCCTTCGCGCCTTCGCCAGGCCGATGAAGGCGCGCGGCAGGGGCGCGATGGTCGCGGTCAGTTCGATCACGGCGGGCCGCTCCGTTCCGCTCCATGCGTATGCGCCGACGAAAGCGGCGGTGACCAACCTCACCATGAACCTCGCCGGAGAATGGGGGAGGAGCGGGATCCGGGTGAACTGCATCGAGCCGGGCTACACCCTCACCCCGGCGCTTCAGGATCAGATCGACAGGGGTTTGCGCGACCCCAGCCTCCTCGAGGAGAATTCGACGCTTGGCCGGATGGTCGCCCCCGAGGAGATCGCGAAGGCGGCGGCGTTCCTGCTCTCGGATGAAGCGTCGGCGATCACCGGCGTCGCGCTCCCGGTCGACGCCGGGTTCTATTGCGCCGGGTCCTGGGCGCCCTATGGCGGGGTGCGCCCGGCGGGCTGAGCTCAGATCGAGAGATACTGATCGGTCACGGCCGTGTTCTCGCGAAGCTCGTCGATCGTCCCGGTGTAGACGATCCGGCCCTTGTCGATCACCGCCGCGTCCTCCGCGAGCCCGAGGCAGAAATGCATGTTCTGCTCGGCCAGAAGAATCGTGACGCCGGTCTCGCGCAGCTGGCGGATCAGCTTGCCGATCTCCTGCACGATGATCGGCGCCAGCCCCTCGGACGGCTCATCCAGCAACAGGATATCGGGGTTGCCCATCAGCGTGCGCGCGATGGTCAGCAATTGCTGCTCGCCGCCGGAAAGGAGCCCGCCCTGGCGCCCCTTCAGGCGCGCGAGAAGATGGAAGGTCTCGTAAATCCGCTCCAGCGTCCAGGACGTCTCCCCATTCGCGCCGGGCTTGACGCCGAGAAGAAGGTTCTCCTCGACGGTGTGGAACGGGAAGACCTGCCGGTCCTCCGGCACATAGCCGACCCCGGCCCGGGCGATCACATGGGGGGCGGCGCCCTGCATCTCCCGGCCCATGATCCTCACCACGCCCTTCGCCGGGGGCGCGACGCCGGCGATTCCCTTCATCGTCGTGCTCTTGCCGGCGCCGTTTCGCCCGAGGAGCGCCAATGTGCGCCCGCGCCGAAGGGTCAGGTCGAGCCCGAAGAGGATCTGCGAGCGGCCGTAAAACACCTCCAGCCCCTCAAGCTCCAGCACCGCGTCGTTCATCAGGCATGCTCCTCGGCAAGCGCGTGGTCCGTGCCGAGATAGGCGTCGATGACGTCGGGATTGCCCCGGATCTCCTCCGGCGCGCCTTCCGCGAGGACCGCGCCATATTTCAACACATGGATCCTCTGCGCGGTCTTGAAGACGATCTCGATGTCATGCTCGATGAAGATCAGGGTCATCTTCTTTCGCTTCCAGAGCTCGCGCACGGTGTCCATCATGCGCCAGCGCTCCTCCGGCCCCATGCCCGCCGTCGGCTCGTCGAGAAGCAGCACCTTCGGCTCCATCGCGAGGGCGAGGCCCACGTCCAGCAGCTTCTGATCGCCGTGAGAGATCGTGCGGCTGGACGCTTTCGCCACCGCCTCCATGCCGAGCAGCTCAAGCAGCTCCTGCGCCTTTTCGCGCACCTCGCGCGGAGCGAAGGCGGTGAACATCTTTTCGTTCTGGCGCATGTGGGCCGAGACCGCGGCGGTCAGCGAATCCTCGACGGTCAGGGAGGGAAAGATGCTGGCGACCTGAAACGCCCGCCCCACCCCCCGGCGCACGATCGAGGCCGGATCGAGCCCGCCGATATCCTCGCCTTCAAGCAGGATGCGCCCGCTCGTCGGCGCGAGGTTGCCGGTGATGAGATTGAAAAGCGTGGTTTTCCCGGCGCCGTTCGGGCCGATGATCGCGGAGAGCGACCCGGCGGGGAAGCTCAGCGAGACATCCTTCGTCGCGACGACGCCGCCAAACCGCTTTTCGAGATGGCGCAACTCCAGCGCAGGTTCACCCATCAGACGCTCTCTTTCCCGCTCTCCGCGGTTTTCCGCTCCGCGCTGGCCCGCGCCTCCCTCCGGTTCTGACGCTGGACGCTGATGAAATCGAGCACGCCCATCCGCAGCCCCAGCACGACGAGAAGAATCACCAGGCCCGTCACCAGTTCGGTATGCGTGGTGTAGATCAGCACCAGGTCGTTCAGGACGCGCAGCAGCAGCGCGCCGAGCAGCGGGCCGAAGAACGCGTTCACGCCGCCGAGCATGATCATGAAGATCGCTTCGCCCGATTGCTCCCAATTGGCCCATTCGGGGTAGGCGCCCGAGGTGAAGAGCGCGAGGATCACGCCGCCGACGCCGGCCACCGAGCCCGAGATCACGAAACAGATCACCTTGACGCGCAGCACGTTCACGCCAAGGAACGCCGCGCGTTTGGGATTGTCCCGGATCATCCGCAGCGTGTAGCCGAAGGAGCTTTGCGCCAGCACCCGGAGGAGAAGCAGGCAGAGGACGAAGAGCACGGCGCAGAACGCGTAGCGATGATTGGGGTCCGCGAGATCGACGCCAAGGAAGGGAGGCCGCGGGATCCCGCCCATCAGGCCCTGGTCGCCGCCGGTCAGCGCGACCCAGCTGAGGATGACGCTGTAGAGAAACATCTGGAAGGCCAGCGTCAGGAAGGCGAAATAGATCTCGGAAAGCCGGCAGCAGATCGCGCCGATCATGAGCGCGTAAAGCGCGCCCAGCACGATGGTCAGGACCAGCGCCGCCGGCGCCGCGGCCCCGCCGAGCGCCGCCGTGAAGGCGTTCCATTGCAGAAGCAGCCCGAACGCGTAGGCGCCGAAGGCGAAGAAGGCGCCGTGACCGAACGAGATGAGGCCGGTATAGCCGATCAGCAGATTGAGCGACATGCCGAGCAGCCCGTAGGCGAACAGCGATGTCAGAAAATCCCGCACCCAGCCGCTTTCCGGCAGGAGCCCGAGCAGAAGCAGGACCAGCCCCGCGGCCGCGATGGCGAAATCGCGCCTGAACTCGCTCAGAAGCCTCATTTCTGCTCCTTCCGGCCGAGAAGGCCCTGAGGCCGGAAGATCAGCACCAGCGCCATGATCCCGAACATCGCGCCGTCGACGAAGAGCGGGAAGCCGAGGCTGCCGATCGAGCGCACGAGGCCGAGCAGGAGCGCCGCGAGAAAGGCCCCGGTGATGCTGCCCATGCCCCCGATCACGGTGACGATGAAGCTCTCGATCAGGATGCTTATCCCCATTCCCGGCGTCAGCGAGCGCACCGGCGCCGCCAGCGCCCCCGCCAGCCCCGCCAGCCCGCAGCCGAGCCCGAAAAGCAGCGCGAAATAGAGCGGAACGCGAATGCCGAGCACGGAGACCATGACCCGGTTATGCGCCGCCGCGCGCACGATCTTGCCGAAGCGGGTGTAGTTGATGATGACCAGGCAGGAGATGGCGACGACCACCGTCGCGCCGACCATGAAGACATAGAACGGCGGCACGAACCCGCCCATGATCCGGTACGGCGGCACCCTGAACTGGTCGGGAACCCCCATGGAGAGATATTCGCTGCCCCAGACGATCTTCACCAGATCATCCAGAATCAGGATCGTCGCGTAGCAGACGAGAAGCTGCATCAGGATGTTCTCGCCATAGACCCGGCTGATGATCAGGCGCTCGAATATGACGCCTGCGAGCGCCGCGCCCACCGCGCCGGCGGCGGCGGCGATGTAATAATTCCCGGTCATCACATAGGCGGTGTAGGCGAAATAGGCGCCCAGCATGTAAAACGCGCCATGCGCGAAGTTGATGATGTTGAGGATGCCGAAGATCAGCGTCACGCCCGACGCGACGAGGAACAGCAGCATGCCGATGATCAGGCCGCTGCTCAACTGGTTCACCATACAGGCCGAAACCGAGAAGCAGCTTGTTATGGCGTCAATATCAATCATGACGATCCTTTTGCGGCGGACGTGCGGCTTCGGTCGGTCGCGTCAGGCGGCCTGAACCGCCGCCTGACGCGTCTTCCGGATTGCGCGGCGCGGATCAGATGTAGCCGTTCCGCTTCTTCCACTCTTTCTCATTGGTCAGGATCTGCTCCCATGACGCAGCCTGGTAATCCGTGAGATAAGGCGGCTTCGGGAGAGATTTGCCGTAACCGAGGGCGTAGTCGATCACGGTGTTGTCCTCCTCGCGCATCGTCAGCGAGCCGGAGACTCCGAAGGGCGAGTCGATGGTGCGCCCCGCGGTCGCCGCCGCCAGTTTTTCGGCGTCGAGATCGCCGCCGGTTTCGGCCATCGCCGCGATCATGAACTTCATCCCCGAATAGGTCTGCCAGGCCCAGGTCGTGGGCGAGACGTCGCCGCTGGCGCGATAGGCGGCGTTCCAGTCCTCGTTCGCTTCGGTGTCCGGCACGTCCTTGTGATAGCGGTTGCCCATGTGGATCCCGCCCGGCAGGTTCTTCACCGCCTCGATCACCGGGTAGTCGCCGAGATTGACCGCGACCGACTCGAACTGGTCGAAGAGGCCGTAAAGGCTGGCCTGATCGAAAAACGCCACGAGATCGCCGCCCCAGAGGCAGGTGTAGAGAGCGTCCGGCGACGTGTTCAGCAGCGCGGTGATGTTCTCGGTGTAATCGGGCTGGAAGATCTTCGGCCATGTCTCGGCCACCACTTCGACCTCGGGGGCGAAGATCTTCACATACTCCATGAACTGCTGGGTCGTGTCGCGGCCATAGGCGTAATCCGGGGAGCAGGTGGCCCAGCGGACCAACCCGTGCGACTTGACCAGCTCGGCGGCGTAGATCCCGCCGGCCACGGCGTCATGGATGCCCTGACGCGCGGAGCGGAACGCCCAGGGGATCCGGTTCGCCGGATCCGCGGTGAGCGAGGAGGTCTCCGAGATCGAGTGCATGCAGTAGCGCTTGATGTCGCGGACGACCTCGTTGACCGCGAACGACGCGCCGGAGGCCTCGGCGTTGAGGATCACTTCGCAGCCGTCGTTGTTGACGAGATCGCGGACGATGCGCGCGGCGTCGTCCGGCTTGCCGGCGCTGTCGCGGATGACAAGCTCGAGCATGCGGCCGTTGACGCCGCCGGCGTCGTTGGCCTCCTTCACCGCCATCCTGGCGCCGACGCTGGCCGTCTCGCCAAGGACCGCGACCCGGCCGGAGAGGATCGTCGGCATGCCGATGCGGATGTTGTCGGTCTGGGCGCGCAGGATGCCCGGCGCGGCGAGCACGCCGACGCCGGCGGCGCCGAACTTGAGAACCTGACGGCGGTGCGGGCCTGCGCCCTTCATGTGCGAAATCTTCATGGGTGGCTTCCTCCTGATCGTTTTCTTTTCGGCACAGTTTATCGAACCTGAATGAGAGTCAATAAATATGACTGATGGTTCATAATTCATTTTTTCACGCCATCTCAGCGCAGGCCGCCGTAGACCCCCCAGTCTCCGGAAACGAGGTAGCCGGCGTCGACCGGCAGCACGACGCCGGTCACGGCGGACGCCGCGGGGCCGGCGAGAAAGACGACTACATTCGCGACCTCCTCCGCCGCGACGAGACGGCCGAGCGCCGCGCCGTCGCGGAGCCGGTCGGCGCCGAGCACCCCCGCCGCGACTCCCCGGTCGAGCGCGGGGGTTTCGGTGAAGCCCGGCGCGACCGAGTTCACCCGCACCCCGCGCGGCCCCCATTCCGCCGCCAGACATTTCGACATGTGCGCGATCGCCGCCTTCGCCGGCCCGTAGGAGTGCAGCGGCCCGGTTCCGATGCCCGCGACCGACGAGATCGTGACGATCGCCCCATGGCCGCGCGCCGCCATGCGGCCGCCGAAACTGCGGCAGCAGGCGTAGGTTCCCCGCTGATGGACGGCCACGATCCGGTCCCATTCCCTCCAGCTCAGCTCTTCGGGCGGGAGCGTGCTCTGAAGGACGCCGGCGCAGGTGACGAGGATGTCGGCGGGGGCGAGGCGCGCGGCCAGCGCTTCGATCGCCTCGGCGTCGACGACGTCGGCCAGCTCCGCCGCGGCGCCAACCTCGGCCGCCGTTTCGAGCGCGGCGGGCGCCCGGTCCAGAACGGTGACGGCCGCGCCCTGCTTCAGCAGGGCCCTGGTCACCGCAAGGCCGATGCCGCTTCCGCCGCCTGTCACGACCGCGTGTTCGCCGGATAAATCCGTCATCGGCGCCTCCTGATCCATCCATAGCATATCAGCGCGGCGGCGGCCTGCATAGTATATGATTCATGACTCACCATTCATTCTTGATTGACGCCGCCGCCGCGGCGCGGCACTCTCCCTCAGGGAGGATATGGCCATGACATCTGATGAGCGGACAGCTCTCTACCGGCGCATGCTGCTGATAAGACGCGCCGAGGAGCGGTTGCAAAAGCTCTTTCTGGATGGCCGGGTGCCCGGCTTTCTTCATCTCTCCATCGGGCAGGAGGCGATCCCGGTCGGCGTCTCCAGCGTGTTGGGGGACCGCGACACGGTCTCCTCCAACCATCGCGGCCATGGCCATACGCTCGCCAAGGGCGTCGATCTCACCGGGTTCTTCGCGGAGATCCTCGGCCGCGCGACCGGGCTCTGCAAGGGGCGCGGCGGCTCGATGCATGTGGCGGATTTCAGCAAGGGGATGCTGGGCGCGAACGGAATCGTCGCCGCCGGAATCCCGATCACGACGGGGAGCGCGCTGGCGCTGAAAATGCAGGGCGAGGGCCATGTCGCGGTGGTGTATTTCGGCGACGGCGCGCTGGCCGAAGGCGTGGTGCACGAATGTCTCAACATCTCGGCGCTCTGGTCGCTGCCGGTGCTTTTCGTCTGCGAGAACAACGGCTGGTCCGAGTTCAGCCCGACCGAAAACCAGCTGGCGACCAGCGTGGAGAAGCTCGCGACCGCCTTCTCCATCGAATATGCGGGCGTCGACGGCAATATCGTCGCCGAAGTCGCGGCGGCGGCCTCGCGGCTGGTCTCCCGCATGAGGAAGACCTCGGCGCCGGCGATTCTGGAATGCCGCACGACCCGCGTGCGCGGCCATTTCGAGGGCGACCGTCAGGATTACCGCGACAGCGAGGAGATCGAATCGCTCGACGCCCGCGACCCGATCCGCCTCGCCGCCGAGGCGCTGACCGAGGCCGGGGTCTCCGCGCAAACGCTGGCGGCCATCGATGAAGAGGTCGAGGCTTCGATCGAGGCGGCGGTCGAGGCCGCGCTGGCGGCGCCTTTGCCGGAGGCCGGCGATCTCGCGGCGGATGTCTACACACGGGCCGGGGGCTGAGCGATGGCGGAAGTCAGATACATCAGGGCCGTCAATCAGGCGCTCAAGGACGCGATGGCGGCGGACCCGACCGTTTTCGTCATCGGCGAGGACGTGGGCGCCGCCGGCGGCTCGTTCAAGGCGACGCGCGGCCTTCTGGACATCTACGGGCCCGGCCGGGTCTACGACACTCCGATCGCCGAAGCGTCGATCGTGGGCATGAGCCTCGGCGCCGCGCTGACCGGCATGCGCCCGGTGGCGGAAATCATGTTCATGGATTTCGTCACTCTCGCCATGGACATGCTGGTCAATCAGGCGGCGAAGGCGCGCTCCATGTTCGGCGGCCAGGCTTCGGCGTCGATGGTCGTGCGGACGCCGCATGGCGGTGGGCTGAACGCCGGGCCGCAGCATTCGCAATGCCTCGAGGCGTGGCTCGCGCATGTGCCGGGGCTGAAGGTGGTCTGCCCCTCCAATCCCGCGGACGCTTACGGTCTGCTCCGCGCCGCGATCGAGGATCCGGACCCGGTGGTCGTCGTCGAGAACAAGGCGCTCTACGCGATGAAGGGCGATCTTCCGGAGACCATGGCGCCGATGAAGATCGGCGAAGCCCGGATCGCGCGGCCGGGCGCCGACGCCACCGTCGTCGCCTATGGCGCCGCCGTCGGCATGGCGGAGGCGGCGGCGGAGGCCATGGCGCGGGAGGGCGTCTCGGTCGAGGTGGTGGACCTGCGCTCGCTCCAGCCCTGGGACGAGAAAACCGTTCTCGAAAGCCTGTCGCGCACCCACAATCTGGTGGTGGCGCACGAGGCGGTGGAGGCGTTCGGCGTCGGCGCGGAGATCGCGGCGCGGATGGCCGATATCGGCTTTGACGAACTGGACGGCCCGATCGTGCGGGTCGGCGCGCCGTTCGCGCCCTCCCCCTTCGGCAAGACCCTCGAAGAGGCCTATCGCCCGAACGCGGACAAAATCATCGCGGCGCTCCGGCGCACGCTCGCCTGACCGAAAGGATACCCCCATGGCCGAAGATCCGATTCTGCTGAGCCGGGACGGCGCCATCGCCACGCTCACGATCAACCGCCCCGAGACGCTGAACGCGCTCGATACCGCGACGATCCGCGCCATTAACGGCGCGCTCGACGAGGTGGAGCGCGACGCGGGCGTCCGGGCGCTGATCTTCACCGGCGCCGGGCGCGCCTTCGTCGCGGGGGGCGACATCGCCGATCTGAACTCGCGCCGGGGGCTCGCGCATTATCAGGAGTTCGCGGAGGACATTCACAAGCTTTTCCGCCGAATCGAGACCTTCGACAAACCCACGATCGGCGCGGTGAACGGCTTCGCCCTCGGCGGCGGGACGGAGCTCTTGCTGACGCTGGACATGCGCATCCTCTCGGACAAGGCCAGGCTCGGCCTGCCGGAGATCACGCTCGGGCTCTTCCCCGGCGCCGGCGGCACGCAGCGGATCATCCGGCAGCTTCCGCTCTGCCGGGCGAAGGAGATCATGTTCACCGGCGACATGCTGACGGCGGAGGAGGCGGTGAGCGTCGGCCTCGCCAACAGGGTGGTCCCGCATGAGACGCTGATGGACGCGGCGAGAGAGCTGGCCGGGAAGGTCGCGGCGAAATCGCCGCTGGTGCTCAAGCTCTTGAAGCGCACCCTGTCCGACGGGGCCGACATGCCGCTCTCCGCGGCGCTCCGCCATGAGCAGGCGATGATCGGCCTCGTTCTGGACAGCGACGACGCGCATGAGGGCTGCGGCGCCTTTCTCGAAAAGCGCAGCCCCGATTTCAAGGGCGTCTGACCGATGGCCGACCTTCTCATGCCCAAGTTCGGGCTGACCATGACCGAGGGGCTGCTGACCGAGTGGCGTATCGCGCCCGGGGCCGCGTTCAAGGCCGGCGACCCGCTTTTCACGGTCGAGACGGAGAAGGTCGCCAACGAAGTCGAGGCGGAGGCGGACGGGGTGCTGGCGGAAGTGTTGGTTCAGGAGGGCGAGTCGGCGCCGGTCGGCGCGCCGGTCGCGCGGCTGGCCGGCGCCGCGCATGGCGGTGAAAAGGCGCCGTCGCCCGCGCCCGAGAGCGCGCGGCCCGCGCGTATCCTCGCCACGCCGCTGGCGCGCCGGCTCGCGCGGAATTCGGGCGTGGATCTCGCCGCGCTGCGCGGCTCCGGCCCGCGTGGGCGGATCAAGGCGGCAGATGTTCAGGGGGCCGCCCCGGCGCCCCGGCCCGCCGCCGCGCCGCCCGGCGCCGCCGCCGGATCCGGGGCCGGAATCGCGCCCGACGCCGCGCGGCTGGCGACGGCGCGCAAGGTCGCCGCGTCCTGGCGCGAGGTTCCGCATTTCCACGTCACGCATGAGGCGGAGATCACCGCGCTGACGACGCTCCGGGCGGAGCTGAACGCGGATGCGGATCGGCGCGGCGCGCGGGTCTCCCTCACGCATATGCTGATCCGGGCGCTCGGCGTCGCGCTGGCGGAGGCGCCGGCGCTGAACCGCGTCTGGGCGGAGGAGCGGATCATCGCCTTCGACCGCGTCGATATCGGCATGGTGGTGGAGACGCCGCAGGGTCTTCGGATCCCGGTGGTCCGCGACGCCGGCGCCGCGGCGCTGGACGAGATCGCGGCGCGCGCCGACGATCTCGCCGCACGCGCCCGCGCTGGCGCGTTGACGCCGGCGGATGTCGGCGGCGGGGTCGCCTCGATCTCGAATGTCGGCATGTTCGGCGCCTCGGCGCTGGCGCCGATCATCAACCCGCCGAACGCGATGATGCTCGGCGTTGGCGCGGACCGGGCGCTGTTCCGGCCCGATGCGGCCGGCGCGCCTGCGCTCCGGCGCGAATTAACCCTCACGCTCGCCTGCGACCATCGCATCGTCGACGGCGCCGAGGCCGCCCGGTTTCTCTCCGGCGTCGTCGCGATTCTGGAATCCCCCCTTCGCCTTTTGCGCCCTGCGCATGGCCCGAACTGACAAGCCAGGAGCCGGACATGGATTTCTCCCTCACCGAAGAGCAGAGCCTGATGATCGAGACCGCCCGCAAGGTCGGGGAGCGGTTCGGGCCTGAGTACTGGCGGGAGAAGGACGAGGCGAAAGCGTTCCCGACGGAATGCTGGCAGGCGATCTGCGACGCCGGGCTCGCCGGCGCGATGCTGCCCGAGGAACATGGCGGCTCGGGGCTCGGCATGGTCGATTCGGCGCTGATCATCGAGGAGCTCTGCGCCGCCGGCGCCGGCTCCACGCTCAGCCAGGTGTTCATGCTCAACCCGATCTTCGGCGGCGTCTCGATCTCCCGATACGGGACCGACGCGATGAAGCGCGACTGGCTCCCGAAGCTCTGCGCCGGCGAGATGCGGTTCTGCATGGCGCTGACCGAGCCGGACGCCGGGACCAACTCGCTGGAGCTGAAGACGACCGCCGCCGCGGATGGCAACGGCTGGCGGCTGAACGGGCAGAAGATCTGGATCACCGGGGTTCCGCAGGCGGACAAGATGCTGGTCGTCGCCCGCACGACGCCGATCGAGGACGCGCCGAAAAAGACCCATGGCATCAGCCTGTTCATGATCGACAAGGAGCGGGAGGGCCTCTCGCACGCCAGCATCGGCAAGCTCGGCACCAACACCCTGCCTTCGAGCCAGGTGTTTTTCGACAATGTCCGCGTCGAGGGCGAGGAGCTGATCGGCGACGTCGATCAGGGCTGGCGCCAGCTTCTCGACGTGCTGAACACCGAGCGGATCGTGACCACGGCCGGGCTTGTCGGCGCCGGCCGGCTCGCGATCCGGCTCGGCGTCGCCTATGCGAAGGACCGGTCGGTTTTCGGCGGCAAGCCGATCGGCGCCTATCAGGCGATCCAGTTTCCGCTGGCGCAGCACTGGGCGGAGCTGGAGGCGGCGAAGCTCCTGAATCTGAAGGCGGCCTCGCTGTTCGACACTGGGCTGCCGTTCGGCTCGGAGAGCAACGCCGCCAAGCTGATCGCCTCTCAGGCGGCGTCGGCGGTGGCGGAGCGCGCGATGCAGGTGATGGGCGGCATGGGCTACGCCAAGGAGATGCATGTCGAGCGGCTTTGGCGCGACGCCCGGCTTTTCCGCTTTGCGCCGATCTCGGAAGAGATGATCCTGAACTTCATCGCAACGGCCAATCTGGGGCTGCCCCGATCCTACTGACGGACGTTTGAAATGCTTAATCTGACCTCGCACGTTCGGTTTCACGCCCGGGTCCGGCCCGGCGAAGACGCGGTGATCTACGGCGATCTGCGGCTGAGCTGGGCGGAGTTTCTGGCGCGCGTCGAAGCGACGGCGGGGGGGCTGAAGGCCGCCGGGATCGGGCCTGACAGCGTGGTCGCGCTGGTGATGAAGAACAGCGTCGCCTTTCTGGAGCTGCTCTATGCGACCTCCCATCTCGGGGCGGTGATCCTGCCGATCAATTTCCGGCTTTCGGGCGAAGAGGTCGCCTATATCGCCGGGGACGCCGGCGTGGCGCTGATCCTCGCGGACGAGGAGTTCCGCCCCACCCTCGCCGGGCTTGAGACGCCGGTGATCCATCTCGACGCGGCCGCGCAGGCCGAAGCGGCGCGCGCGCTTCCCAGGGCCGCGCCGGCGACGCGGCCGGAGCGGCGGGAAAGCGGCGACCTGATGCGCCTGATGTACACTTCGGGCACGACCGACCGGCCGAAGGGCGTGACCCACAGCTATGAGAACTTCTATTTCAAGAATCACGACCTGATTCAGGCGCTGCAGCTGACGGCGAAGGACCGGCTTTGCGTCGCTGGGCCGCTCTATCATGTCGGGGCCTGCGATCTGCCCGGGCTCGCGGTGCATCAGGCCGGCGGCGCGCTGGTGGTGCTTCGGGATTTCGACCCCGGCGCCGTGGTCGAGACCATCGCCGCGGAGCGGATCACGGGAATCTGGCTGGCGCCGGTGATGACGAGCGCCATTCTCACGCTCGACCGGGCCGCTCTTCCCGATCTCACCTCGCTCAGATGGTGCGTCGCCGGGGGCGAGCGCACGCCGGAGAACCGGATCCGGGATTTCGCCGCCACCTTCCCCTCGGCCCGCTATATCGACGCCTACGGCATGACCGAAACCGTCTCCGGCGACACGCTGATGGAGCCGGGCCGGGAGATCGACAAGATCGGCTCCGTCGGCCGCCCGGTCAGCCTCGTGGAGCTCGAAATCCGGGACGAGACCGGCGCGCCGCTGCCCGCCGGCGTGGCGGGCGAGATCTGCATGCGGGGCCCCAAGGTCACGAAAGGCTACTGGAAAGACCCGGAGCGCACGGCGGCGGCGCTGTTCGCGGACGGGTTCTTCCGCTCCGGCGATGTCGGATATCTGGATGAGGACGGGTTCCTCTTTCTCACCGACCGCAAGAAGGACATGATCATCTCCGGCGGCGAGAACATCGCCTCGTCCGAGGTGGAGCGGGTGCTTTTCACGATGCCCGAGATCTTCGACGTGGCGGTGATCGCGCAGCCGCACGAGCGCTGGGGCGAGGTTCCGCTGGCGGTGGTCGTCCTCCGGCCGGGCGCGGAGCTGGATTTCGACCGGCTGAACGCATTTTGCAGAGAGCGCCTCGCGGGGTTCAAATGCCCGAAGGCGCTCCGAATCGTGGAGTCCCTCCCTCGCAACCCGTCCGGAAAAGTGTTGAAAAGGGTGCTGCGGGATCTCGCGGCTCCCGCGGGGCCTGAGCAATCGGGGAGGTGACCCGTGTCGAATGTGAAGCCGGCGCCGGACGCCGGAAAAGATCGGCTGGCCTTTGAACGGCCGGCGAGGAAGCTGACTCGCGATCAGAAGGCGCGGAAGATCTATCGCAACCTGCTCGAAGCGGGCGCGCGGGTGGTCGGAGAGCACGGCTACGCCGGCACGTCGGTGGCGCGGCTGACCGAGGAGGCCGGCGTCGCTCAGGGCACGTTCTACAATTACTTCAAGGACCGGCAGGGCCTTTTCGACATTCTGCTGCCTTATGTCGGCCAGCAGATGACCGACCGGATCACCAGGGACCTGAAAGCGACGCAGGCGACCGGGCTGGAGCGCGAAGCCGTCCGCATCCGGTCCTATTGCAGCTATCTGAAGGACAATCCGGGCTTTTACCGCATTTTATACGAGGCGGAGGTGTTCGCCCCCGTCGCCCATGCGGAGCATATCCGGCGGTTGACCGATGGGTATTGCCGCGCGCTTCGCCGCGGCATGAAGGCCGGCCATGTCCGGCGGATGCCGGATGACGAGCTGAAGGCGATCGTCGCGATCCTCCTCGGCGCCCGCGCCTATATCTCCATGCAGTACAAGACGGATTCGGTGATTCCCGAATCGGCGATCCAGGCCTATCTCGGGCTGATGAAGGACGGGCTTTTCCGCTAGGCCGCCTTCACCCTCTCCGGCAGCATGGCGAACGCCTCCGTCACGAGGGAGATCGGCTCGCGCGCCGCGTCCGCGGCAAACCGCTCCAGCCGGTCATAGGCGGCGTCGGGCAGCGCCTGCTCCCGTCCGATCCGCCGCACCATCTCGGACACCTGTTCGAAGGAATACGCGTAATCCTCGGCGCGCATCTTCGTATCCTCGCGAAGGTTCGCCCCGCTCTCCAGCGCCACATCGATCCGGCAGCTCAGCACGGGGATCTCCGGCGACGGGGTGAGCTTGATCCGGGTCATGAGCCCGTTCACCTCGGCGTCGTCATAGCGTTGCATCGCATCCATCGTCGGCGCGCCGCGCGCCAGGGTCAGCGCGATGCAGAAGGGAATGCTCATCAGCGTTCCCGATATGGAGTTGAACGGGCCGACCGAATCCATGCCGGCGTAGCCGCATTCATACGGGTTCATGAACACTTCGACCGCGGCGATCTTCGCCGGATCCAGCCGCTTCCTCAACTCCAGCGCCGAGATCACCGGCGTCTGATTGAACGCGCAGACCGGGAACGGCTTGAAGGCGACGCGCAGCGTCTGCCAGTCGCGGCCGAGCTTGGCCCGCACCGCCGCCGGATCGAGCTCCTTTCGCGCGAAGGCGGCGATCAGCCCTTTCGGCCCCTCGAAGGCGTGCGGCGCGGAGGTGGAGCCCGCCGCCGCCAATTCGGCCGCGGTCCAGCCCGCGCGCGCGGTCACGCCCACCTGATAGCGCCACTCATCGGTTCCATCGGTGAAGGATTGCAGCAGCCCGCCGCTGAACGAGACCGCGTTGGCCAGCGCCGCGGCCATCTCCGCCGGGGCGAGGTCGAGCAGCCGGCCCGCCGCCGCCGCCGCGCCGATCACGCCATAGATGGTCGAGGCGCGAAACCCCGCCGGCGTGGTGTCGACCGCGAAAAGCTCCTCAAAGAGGCCCCCCGCCTCATAACCGGCGACCAGCGCGGGAATGAAATTCGCCTGAGCGCCCCGCCCGGATTCGATCAGCGCCGTCAGCATCGGAATCACGATCGCGCCGAGATGGGCCGCGCCGCAGGTGTCCTCCTGCGCCCGGCCGTGAAACAGCGCGCTGTTGGCCAGCATCGCGCCGCCCGGCCCCGCCTTCCGGCCGTCGCCGAGAAGCGTGGCGCCCCCGTCCCCCGCCGGATCCATCGCGAGCGCGGCCTTCCGGGCGACCGGGGCGTAGGGGGTCGAATATCCGCCGAGACCGATGCCATAGCCGTTCAGCAGGCACGCCTCCGCCTTGCGCCTGACCGGCTCCGGGATCGTGTCGCGGGTCAGCCCGCACAGAAACGCGGCGATGGTCTCGGAAATGGTCATGCGGAGCTCCAGCGTAAGACTCAGGCGGGGTTACTGTTGCGGATCGGCGCGCCGCTGTAAATGACGCCGTCGGCGCGCCTGTCCGGGCGGCGTCACGAACGGCCGGTCGGCGCGGATCGGCCCGCCCCGCGCCGCCCGGGCGCGCTCCGGGGCCCGCGCCGGGTCTGATGAAAAGGCGCGGATGCGGAGTTGGCGCCGCGGATAATCCGGGTTAACGCTATTGGGGCGAGGCGCTGCGAGACCGGCGCGCCGGAGGGAATCATGGGGGTCGACACACTGGAGAACCGCGCCGTCTTCGCCGCCTTTCCCGCGGCTGATCCGCCCGGTCGATCGGGCCGCCCATCGGACGTGGCGGGCGCCGCGCGCGGTCCGTGCTAGGACGCCGCCTGGTTCATCGCCCATGTTTCTACGGTCGCGGATGGCGGCCGCGGGACCTGACGTCATGACCAGGCTCGGCGAGAAGCTGAAATTCGACCAGCAGACCATCGTCGCCGCGCTTTTCGTGCTGATCTTCGCCGGGTTCGCCGTCGGGCTGGAGGGGTTCGCCTCGGTCGGCAATCTGCTCACGCTGGTGCGCTCGGTCTCGGTGCTGGGCATTCTGGGGCTGGGCATGGCCATCGTGGTGATCGGCCGGGGCATCGACCTCGCGATGATCGCGGCGCTGGCGGTTCCGTCGGCGCTGGTGCTGACCATGGCGGGGAGCGGATATCCGCCGGTCGTCGCGCTGCTCGCCGGCCTCCTCTTCGCGATCGCGGTCGGCGCCGTGAACGGCGCGCTGATCGCCTATGCCGAAATTCCCGCGCTCTTCACCACGCTCGCGGTCGGCATCGGGCTCGCCGGGATCGGGCAGAGCGGGCTTTTCGAATACGAGATCGTCTCGTGGCCGGCCGAACTGGACGTGATCGCGTGGATCGGGCGCGGCGCGCTCTTTGGCGTGCCCTATTCGATCCTCGCCTTTCTGGGCGCGGCGCTGGCGGCGCATGTCTTCCTGAAAAAGACCAGGCTCGGCATCTTCATCTACGCCATCGGCGACAATCCCGCCGCGGCCCGGAATTCGGGCATCCCGGTCAGGCCGATCATCATTCTTCAATATTGCCTCTCCGCCTCGATCGCGCTCTTCGCGGGGCTGGTGCTTTCGGCGTCGTCCAGCAACATGGACACGCGGATCTTCAACCTGACCTGGATCTATGACGTGATCCTCGTCGTGGTGCTTGGCGGAATCGGGCTGTCGGGGGGGCGCGGCGGCGTCGCGAACGTGATCGTCGGCACCTTGCTGATCGGCACCATCGTCAACGGGATGACCATCCTCAGCGTCTCCTTCGAGGCGCAGAATCTCATCAAGGGCGTGGTGCTGCTCGGCGCGCTCCTGCTCGACAGCATCGTGAACCCCCGCAACGAAGAGACCGCCCAGCAAGGGGATATCTGACCCCCAGCAAGGGGACATCTGAGAGAAGAGCGCAGCGACAAGGCGCCGAACGCAAACACCCACGACGCCGGCTTCAACCGGCGGCGACCAACAGGAGGACCATATGACTTTGCTCCAGAAACTGGCGGCGGCGACGGCGGCCGCCGTCGCGCTGTCGATCGGCGGCGGCGCGTTCGCGCAACAAAGCATCGACGATCCCGCGCGCGATGATTATTACGCCACCCTCAAGGACCGGAGCGTGGTCTTCGTTCCCGTCTTCATGGGCCTCGACCTGACCGAGGGCTGGTCGAAGATGATGGCGCGGGAGGCCGAGGCGCTCGGCTATCATTACGAGGTTCGGAATTCGAACTTCAACACGGCGGCCGGCGCGCAGACCATCACCTCGCTGATCTCGGAAAAGCCCGACGTGATCGTGGTGCAGAACCCGGATGTGCAGTCCTACGCGCGGCTCCTGAAACGCGCCGAGGACGCGGGGATTCACGTCATCCAGCTCAACATGAAGACCAATATCCTGACCACCGGCTTCGTCGGCGCGGATGTGGAGGGGATTGGCGAGACCCAGGCGCGCGCCATCGCGGCGAAATGCGCGAACCCGGATAAGCCCGGCAAGGTGCTGATCCTCGCCGGCCCGCCGACCAGCCCGTTCTCCGCCTACATGCTCAAGGGCTACGAGAACGTCCTGAACGACGAGAAGGGCGTCGAGGTCGTCTCGACCCAATCGACCGGGGATTACGAATCCTCCAAGGCCAAGTCGATCACCCAGGTGGTCCTGCAGCAGCATCCCGATCTCTGCGGCATCATGGGGGTCTGGGACAACGCCGACATCGGCACGGCGGCGGCGCTGGCCGAAGCGGGCAAGACCGATCAGGTCATGGTCTCGACCTCGGGCGGCGGCGGCGAGCTGGCCTGCAAGGGCATCCGCGAGAACATGTGGCAGCACTACGTCAGCTATGACGTGCCGGGGCAGTCGCGCGACCTGAACGGCCTGATCCTGGCGGCGCTCCAGGACAAGAACGAGGTCGGCTCGACCAAGACCATCCTGTACACGCCGCTGGTCGAATACACGCCGGAGAATATCGACAAGCAGTTCTGCTGGACGCTCGACACCATCCGCTGACGCCCTTCCCGCTGGCGCCGGCGGCGCGCCAGCGGGGATCGCCGCCAACCCGGCCTTCCGGCAGATCGAAAAGTTGCACCATGTCGAACACGCTTCAGAGGCTTCGCTACAAATACTGGCCAGACCATGTGTTCGGCGAGCTTTTGCAGAAGCCGTGGATGGAAACCGCGGTTCCTCTTTTCGTTCTGATCTTCACGATCGTCTTTTTCAGCGCCCGGATCGACAATTTCATCTCGATCGCCAGTCTCTCGGACACGTTCCGGCAGGCGAGCGAGCTCGGTTTCGTGGTTCTCGGCATGTCGCTGGTCCTGATCGTCGGCGGCATCGATCTGAGCGTCGCGTCGATGTTCGCGCTTTGCAATCTGCTCATCCTGTATTGCATGCATGTCCTGCACATGCCGTGGCCGGCGGCGGTCGGGCTCACGCTTGGCCTCGGCGCGCTTCTCGGCGCGGTGAACGGCGTCCTCATCGGGTATTTGCGGATGCGGGCGTTCCTGACCACGATGGTCACGCTCATCATCTTCAAGGCGATCCACGATCTTCTGAACTTCAAGGTGGCGGTGGCGATTTCCTCCGATTTTCCGGATTCGCCGACATGGGACGCGCTCGGCATCGGCGGGTTTCTCTCGATCCCCTCCGCGGTCTGGGTGTTCGGGGTGGTCGCCATCTTCAGCCATATCTTCCTGACCCGGCTTCGCGCCGGCTGGTGGGTCATGGCGATCGGCGGCAACCGGCGTTCGGCCTACAACACCGGCCTGCCGGTGAACCGGACGGTGGCGCTCTCCTATGTCGCCTGCGGCGTGTTCACCGCGACCTCCGCGATCTTCTACGCCTCCCGCCTCGCCAGCCCCGGCGCGGACACCGGCAAGGGGCTCGAGATCACGGTGCTGACGGCGGCCATTCTCGGCGGCATCCGCCTCGGCGGCGGCAAGGGCTCGGTGATGAAGGCCATTTTCGGCACGCTCATCATCCTTCTCGTCACCAACGGCCTGCTGCGCATGGCGATGGACGCCGGCGGCGCGCGCATCATCCTCGCCGTCATTCTTCTCGGCGCAGCGACGCTCGACATCCGCTGGTTCAAGAACCGCCACAAGGCGGTTCAGGAGCTTTACGTCAGCCCGGCGCTGCTGGAGCTTCCGCGCCTCCCCGAGGATGCGACCGGCCCCGGCTCGCCCTACGCCCCGAACGACCGGCTGAAACATGTCGAGACCATCGGCCTCGGCCAGGTGGAGGCGCCGGAGGACGTGGTGCTGGATGACGACGATCATCTCTATTGCGGCGATCGCCACGGCGAGATCATCCGATTCTTCGCGCCCGACTACAAAACCAGCGAGGTCTACGCCCGGATCGGCGGGCAGCCGCTGGGCATGACCTTCGACGCCAAGCACGATCTTTACGTCTGCGTCGGCGGCATGGGGCTCTACCGGGTCACGAACGACCGGAAGGTCGAGCTGGTGACGGATGAGACCAACCGCTCGCTCACCTCGATCATCGACGACAGCCGTCTCCGCCTCGCGGACGATCTCGACATTCTGCCCGACGGGCGCATCCTCTTCTCCGAAGCGACGATCCGCTATGAAATGCACGAATGGCCGACGGACGCGCTGGAGGGGCGGGGCAACGGCCGGATCATCCTCTATGACCCGAAGCTGAAGAAGACCACGACGGTCCTGCGGAACCTGATTTTCCCGAACGGCATCGTTCTCGCGTCCGACAATCAGAGCATCCTGTTCGCGCAGAGCTGGCGCTGCTCGATCTGCCGCTACTGGTTCGACGGGCCGAAGCGGGGCGAGGTCGAGACCGTGATCGACAATCTGCCGGGCTATCCGGACAATCTGAACCGCGCATCGGACGGCAATTACTGGCTGGCGATCATGGGAATGCGGAGCCCGGCCTTCGATCTCGCGATGCGCAAACCCGGCTTCCGGCGGCGCATGGCGAAACAATTGCCGGGGGACGAATGGCTCGCCCCCAACATCAACACCGGCTGCATCGTGAAGATCAACGAGGCCGGCGAGGTGCTGGACGTGCTCTGGGATCTCGACGGGACCAACCACCCGATGATCACCTCGATGCGCGAGCACAAGGGCTATCTCTATATCGGCGGGATCTCCAACAACCGGATCGGGCGGCTGAAGCTCGACAATGTGGATGAAACCTTCGTGTCGAGCGGAAAATACCATGCTTGAACGGCTCCTCGAAAAGGTCGCCGCCTTCGGCAACCGCCGCGGTCAGAGCCTCTCGATCCCGGTCTTCGACGGGGCGCTGAAGCCGAACAACCTGCTGGAGGAGGCCGAAGTCCTGGTCGCCATGCCCGGCCTCGAAGACATGGCCGTCAACCGGGAGGGAGAGCTGTTCGCGGCGGCGGGCGCGGCCCTTTACAGGATCGCGCCGGGCGGCGAGGCGCGCGAAATCGCCGCGTTCGACGCGCCGGTCACCGCCTTCGCCATTCAGGGGGACGGGGGCTTCGCCGTCGGCCTTGGCGCCGCGCTTCTGATCAACGCCGGAACCACGGCCGAGCGGCGGATCGGGGCCGCGGACGGCGCGCCGTTCGTCGCCATCACCGCGATCCACGCCGCGCGGGATGGGGCGCTCCTCGTCGCCGACGCCTCCGACCGGTTCGCGTATCAAGACTGGGCGCACGACCTGATGTCGCGCAATCGCGGCGGGCGCCTGCTGAGGATCGCGCCGGACGGAGGCGCCGCGACCACGCTGGCCTCCGGGCTCGCCTACGCCTTTGGCGCGTTCGAGCACGCGAACGGCGATATCCTGGTCTCGGAAAGCTGGGCGCATGGCGTCGCCAAGGCCCGGGACGGCCGGGCCGCGCCCGCCATCGAGCGCCTGCCGGGCTACCCCTGCCGGTTCGCGCCGGCGGCGGATGGCGGCTTCTGGCTGACGCTGTTCTGCAGCCGCACGCAGCTGGTCGAGTTTGTCCTGACCGAGCACGACTACCGCCGGGAGATGATGGCGACCATCGACCAGCGGCATTGGATTTCACCTTCCTTCGGCTCGGGCCGGGACTTTCTCGAACCGCTTCAGGGCGGCGGCGTGAAGCAGATGGGCGTTCTCAAGCCATGGGCGCCGCCGCGCTCCTACGGGCTCGTCGTGCGCTACGCCGCCGATTTCACGCCGGTCTATGCGCTGCACAGCCGCGTCGGCGGGCTCAATCACGGCGCCGCCGCGGCGGCGGAGACCGGCGACGCTCTTCTGGTCCTGTCCAAGGGGGCCGGGCGGATCGTGCGGCTTTCCCTGGCGGAGATCGAAAAGACGCTTTTCGATGGGGATGGGTGATGGATGTCATTTTCGAAATGCGCGGCGTCACGAAACTTTACGGCCGGGCGCCGGCTGTCGAGGATGTCGATTTCACGCTCCGAAAAGGCGAGGTTCACGCGCTTCTCGGAGAAAATGGCGCTGGAAAGTCGACCCTGACCAAGATGATGGCCGGCGTCGTCACCCCCACCTCCGGCGTCATGCTGCTGGACGGGAAAGAGCTCAACCTGAAAACCCCGGCGGATGCGGGCGCGGCGGGCGTCGCGATGGTGTTTCAGGAAACGAGCCTCGTGCCCTCGATGACCGTCGCGCAGAACCTGTTCCTCGGGAACGAGAAATTCTTCAACCGCATCAGGGGCGTGAACATCGCCGCCCAGCAGTTCATGCAATCGCTGAGTTTCGATGTCGATCCGACGCTTCTGGTGGCGGCGCTGGGCGCGGCCAAGAAGCAGATGGTGGAGATCGCCCGGGCCATGCTCCTGAACGCGCGGATCATCGTCTTCGACGAGCCCACCGCCTCGTTGACCCCGGAAGAGAAACGCCACTTTTTCAACCTCGTCCAGACGCTGAAGGAACATGGCGTCTCGGTGATCTTCATCAGCCACGCGCTGGAGGAGGCGCTTGCGGTCTCGGACCGGATCACGGTTCTGCGCGACGGGCGGCGCGTCGTCACCGACGACACCGCGAATTTCGATCGCGACCGGATCATTCAGGCCATGGTCGGGCGCGCGCTTTCCACCGAGCTTTACGGCGCCGGAAAGAAGAAGATCCGCAAGGCGGGGGAGCGGATTCTGAGCGTTCAGAATCTCCGCGTCGCCGGAATGGTGAAAAACAATTCGCTTTCGGTCTTCAAGGGCCAGGTCACGGGCATGTTCGGTCTTGTCGGCGCGGGCCGGACGGAGACGTTCAAGGTCGTCGCGGGCGTCATAAAGCGCAATTACCGCAATGGCGGCGAAGTGATCCTGAAGGGAAAGCCGGTGCGCTATCTCGTGCCCGCCCCGGCGGTGCGGGACGGGATCGCCTACATCACGGAAGATCGCAAGGTCGAGGGATTCTTCGAGACCATGTCGATCAAGGCAAACATCTTCATCGGCCTGCTCTCCAAGCTGAAACGCGGGCGGTTCTGGCTCAAAAGCCGGGAGATGGACGCGCTTGGCGAGGAATGGGTCAAGTCGCTCCAGGTGAGGTCGGTCACGCCGACCGCGAGCGTGAACGAGCTTTCAGGCGGCAACCAGCAGAAAGTGGTGATCGCCAAGTCGCTGGTTCAGGAGCCGGAGCTCATCATTTTCGACGAGCCGACAAGGGGCGTCGATGTCGGCGCGATCGCGGAGATTCACGACATCATCAACAGGCTCGCGGACGAGGGCAAGGCGGTCGTCGTGATATCCTCTTATCTGCCGGAGATCATGCAGCTTTCCGACCGGATTCTGGTCTCGCGCCAGGGCAAGGTGGTGGAGGAGTTCTCGCCGCTCGACGCGACCGACGAGAAGCTGATGTACGCGGCGGTTCACTAGCTTCATCAGGGCTGGGCTGTTATTCGCGTCTTGCAAGGTGATGAGCCCGCCGACATCGCAGGATATGCGCCATGACGATTGAATTGCATCACGACATTCGCGCCGCGGTGGCCAAGCTCTGCGAAGGGTTCCCCGGGGAATACTGGCGGGATCTGGATCGGAGGCAGGCCTACCCGACCGAGTTCGTGAAGGCGTTGACCGAAGCGGGCTTCCTCTCCGCGCTGATCCCGGAGGAATACGGCGGCTCCGGTCTCCCCCTCTCCGCGGCGGCGGCGATTCTTGAGGAGATTCACCGCAGCGGCGCCAACGCCGGCGCCTGCCACGCGCAGATGTACACGATGGGCACCGTCCTTCGTCATGGCTCGGACGCGCAGAAGCAGGCCTATCTCCCCGGCGTCGCGGACGGCTCGATCCGGCTTCAGGCCTTCGGCGTGACCGAGCCGACCAGCGGCACCGACACCGGTTCGCTCCGCACATTCGCAAAACGCGACGGCGACGATTTCATCGTCAATGGCCAGAAGATCTGGATTTCCCGCTCGGAGCATTCCGACCTCATGGTCCTGCTCTGCCGCACCACCCCGCGCGAGGAGGCGGCGCGCAAGACCGACGGGCTCTCCGTTCTGCTCGTCGACATGCGCGAGGCGAGGACGAACGGCCTGACCATCCGCCCGATCCGCACCATGATGAACCACGCCACGACGGAGCTTTTCTTCGACAATGTGCGCGTGCCGGCGAAAAACCTGATCGGGGAGGAGGGGAAGGGCTTTCGCTATATCCTCTCCGGCATGAACGCCGAGCGGATCCTGATCGCCTCCGAGTGCATCGGCGACGCCAAATGGTTCATCGAGAAGGCGTCGGCCTACGCCGGTGGGCGCGAGGTGTTCGGCCGGCCCATCGGCCAGAATCAGGGCGTCCAGTTCCCGATCGCGAAAGCCTACGCGCGGATGCGCGCGGCGGAGCTCATGCTGCGCGAAGCCATCGGGCTCTACGAAGCCGGCGAAAACCCCGGCGCCGAGGCCAATATGGCCAAGATGCTGGCGGCGGAGGCGAGTTGGGACGCGGCGGAGGCGTGCCTTCAGACCCATGGCGGCTTCGGCTTCGCGGAAGAATACGACATCGAGCGCAAATTTCGCGAGACCCGCCTCTATCAGGTCGCGCCGATCTCGACCAACCTGATCCTGAGCTACCTCGCGGAGCATGTTCTCGGCATGCCCCGCTCTTACTGAGCAAGCGCCGATCCGGACATTGGTCCGCCGCGCCGACGGGCGCCGCGCGCGGCGCTCCGCTCGTCGGCGCGGCCCCTCGCCCCCGTGGCGGGGCGAGCGCCTGACGCCGTTCAATTTTTTCGAGCGGATAAAGAGTATTGAATGTCAACCTCTCCCTTTGGCTTCATGAGCTTTATTTATTAGTTCGATCGCCAGTTGATCAAAAGAAATTAAGGTATGTAAATGGCCCATATATACAAGTATTTATAGGGTAATATCCCTGGGGTTGACGGCTGGATGGAGGTCTGTTTCAGTTTGTCTGACGACAAGGATTATAAAAAACAAAGGGAGTGGAGCATGTTCAACATATCGGTACGTCTTGTCGCCGCCGCCGGGGCTGTCGCGCTGAGCGCCGCCGCCGCGCAGGCGGCGAGCTTGCAGGACATCAAGGACCGGGGCTTCGTGCGCGTCGCGGTCGCGAACGAGATTCCCTACGGCTATGTCGATCCGAGCGGAGAGGCGAAAGGCGCCGGCCCGGATGTCGCCCGCGCGGTTCTGGAGCGGCTCGGAATCGAGTCCGACGACATCCAGTGGATCGTCACGAATTTCAGCTCGCTGATCCCGGGTCTGCAGGCGAATCGGTTCGACATGGTCGCGGCCGAACTCGCGATCCGGCCGGAGCGCTGCACGAAGGTGATCTATTCCGAGCCCAACACCTCCTATGGCGAGGGGCTTCTGGTGGCGGAAGGCAATCCGAAGGATCTTCACGCCTTCACCGACTTCAAGGAGGGCGACAGCAAGGTCGCCGTCATGGCCGGCGCGGACCAGTTGCAGATGTTGCAGCATCTCGGCGTGTCGGAGGACAACATCGTCACCATCGCGACCAACGCCGACGCGATCTCGACGGTCTCGACCGGCCGCGCCGACGCCTACGCGGCGACCAGCCTCACCGCGAGCGGCCTCGCCGGCAAGAGCGACAAGGTCGCCGTCGTGGACACGTTCAAGGATCCGGTGATCGACGGCAAGCCGGTGAGGAGCTGGGGCGGGTTCGCCTTCAACCAGGACTCGGCCGATCTGCGCGACGCGGTCAGCGAGGCGCTCGTGGAGTTCAAGAAGACCAGCGCGTGGAGCGAGATCCTCAAGGAATACGGCTTCACGACCGCCGACATCGAGCATTCGTCGGAGGTGACCACGCAGCAGCTCTGCGCGGGCGGGTGAATCGACCTGACAGCCGGGGCGGCCGCGCCGCCCCGGGACGAGGCGCCGCGGCTCCCGGAGCGGACGGCGCCGGGCCTTCGGGGAGCGACTCCGCATGACGTGGATCGATTATCTGAAGCCGCTGTCGGAGGGCGCCTGGGTCACGGTCCAGATCACGGTCTGGTCCACGATCCTCGGCGCCATCCTCTCCTTCGCGGCCGGGATCGGAAAGATCTCCCGGAGCTGGGCGATCCGGGGGCTCAGCGTCGCCTATATCGAGATCTTCCGCGGCACGTCGCTTCTGGTTCAGCTGTTCTGGCTCTATTTCGCTCTGCCGATCGCCGGGGATTATATCGGGGTCAACCTGCGGCTGCCGCCGGTGACCGCCGGCGTGCTCGCGCTCGGGCTCAATATCGGCGCTTATGGGGCCGAGGTGGTGCGGGGGGCGCTTCAGGCGGTCTCCCCGGCGCAGCATGAGGCGGCGCGCGCGCTCAACTTCACCCCATGGCAGGCGCTCTGGCGGGTCGCGCTGCCGCAGGCCATCCCCGAGATGATGCCTCCGTTCAACAATCTGGCGGTTCAGAACCTGAAGGACACCGCGCTCGTCTCATTGATCAGCCTCGGCGATCTGACGTTTCGCGCCGAGCAGATCCGCAATTTCACGCAAGACAGCACAACGATCTACACCATGGTCCTGCTCATGTATTTCGGCATGGCGCTGGTCCTCATGGTGATGATGCGCGGCCTCGAATTCTGGGTCACGCGCTGGCGGGGGGCGCGCGGCTGATGTTGTTCGGATACGAATGGGACGCGATGAATGGCGATCTCGCCTTCGCGATCTCGATCCTGCCGATGCTGCTGATCGGGCTTGTGGTCACCATACAGGCGTCGTTCGCGGGGTTCTTCATCGCCCTCGCGCTCGGCCTCGTGTTCGCGGTGTTGCGGCAGTCTAAATCGCCCTTCATCTCCTATCCGACGATCCTCGTCGTCGAGTTTTTCCGGGATACGCCGCTGCTGGTGCAGCTTTTCTTCCTTTTCTATGTCTTGCCGGAATATGGCGTCGTCTTGCCCGCGTTCCTCACCGGCGCGCTCGCGCTCGGCATCCAGTACAGCGCCTACACGTCGGAGTGCTACCGCGCGGGAATAGACGCGGTGCCGCGCGGGCAACGGGAGGCGGCGCGCTCGCTCGATCTGACCGGCTGGCGGACCTTCACCCGGATCATCCTGCCGCAGGCGGTGCCGCGCATCGTGCCCGCGCTCGGCAATTACGCCGTTTCGATCATGAAGGATGTGCCCGTGCTCTCGGTCATCACCGTGCTCGAGGTGCTGAACGTGGCCAGGATCATCGGCGACCAGACCTTCGACTATTTCGTGCCGTTCACGATGGTCGGCGGCCTCTACCTCATTCTCACCCTCATCGCTTCGGCGGCGGTGCGATTCATCGACAAAAGCCTGCCAAAAACAGGGGTGCCCCTGAAATGACGGAACCGATCATCAGCTTCAGGAATGTGATGAAGAAGTTCGGCGATCTTGTCGTTATCGACGGTCTCGATTTCGAGGTGGCGCCGGGCGAGAAGGTCACCATCATCGGCCCGTCCGGGTCGGGAAAGTCCACGGTGCTTCGTATCCTGATGACGCTCGAAACCATCCAGGGCGGCGTCATCCGCGTGCAGGGAAAGCCGCTCTGGCATGAAGAACGGGGCGGCGAGCTCGTTCCCGCGTCCGAGACGCATCTGCGCGAGATGCGCAAGCTTTTCGGCATGGTGTTCCAGCAGTTCAACCTCTTTCCGCACATGACTGTCCTGCGCAACATCTCCGAGGCCCCGATGGCGGTGCTGGGCATGTCGAAGCGCGAGGCGCACGAACGGGCGATGGAGCTTCTCGACCTCGTGGATCTCACCGACCACGCGAAGAAATATCCGCACCAGCTTTCCGGCGGGCAGCAACAGCGCGTCGGCATCGCCCGCGCCCTCGCGATGCGCCCGAAGATCATGCTGTTCGACGAGCCGACTTCAGCGCTCGACCCCGAGCTTGTCGACGGGGTGCTGGAGACCATCGGCAAGCTCGCGCGCGAACATGATCTGACGATGCTTCTGGTCACGCACGAGATGCGTTTCGCGCGCGAGGTGTCGGACCGGATCTGCTTTTTCGATGGCGGCCGGGTATGTGAGCAAGGTCCGCCGGAGCAGATCTTCACCGATCCGCAGGAGCAGCGCACCCGCGAATTCCTCAAGGCCATTCTCTAGCCGGGAGAGACCGGACCGCCGCCTTGCGCCCGTCCTGCGCGCGGCGGCGCCGGAATGGTCGGCTCGCTCCATCCTTTGGTCGGGTTCTGACGGCGTTTTGATCGCCCGTAGCTTATACATTCACCTCAGAGGCTGAAGAATAGCGGCCCGAGTCGGAGTCTTCGGCCGCTATTGGGGGTGAAAGAGGGCGCATATGACGACATTTGAGGCGAATTTCACCAGTGGCGAATATTTGCGCCGGATCGACAAGACCCGCGCAGCCATGGCCGCCAAGGGGCTGGATGCGATCGTCGTCTGCGACCCCTCCAACATATCGTGGCTGTCGGGGTATGACGGCTGGTCGTTCTACACGTTTCAGGCGGTCATCCTGAAGCAGGACGGCGAGCCGATCTGGTGGGGCCGCGACATGGACGCGATGGGCGCGCGGCGCACCGTGTTCATGGAGGACGATTGCATCCACGGCTATGACGACAGTTACGTTCAGAACCCGGAAAAGCACCCGATGGAGGATCTCTCGCGCCTCCTTGTCGGGCTGGGCCTCGAAAAGGCGCGCATCGGCGTCGAGATGGACAATTACTATTATTCCGCCCGGGCGCACGCGACGCTTGTCACGCAGATGAAGAAGGTCTCGTTTCAGGACGCAACCGGCCTGGTCAACTGGCAACGCGCCGTCAAATCCGAGCGAGAGATAGAATACATGCGCCGCGCCGCATGCATCGTCGAGATGGTCCACGAGCATATTTTCAACGTGGCCGAGCCGGGGATGCGCAAGAACGATCTTGTCGCCGAGATCTACTCGGCCTCCATTCGCGGCGCCCATGGCTTCTGGGGCGACTATCCGGCCATCGCGCCCATGACCCCCTCGGGGATGGATGCGACCGCGCCGCACCTGACATGGGACGACCGGCCCATGCAGCCCGATGAGGCGACCTTTTTCGAGATCGCGGGCGCGCATCGGCGCTATCATTGCCCGCAATCGCGCACCCTCTTTTTTGGCGAGGCGCCGCAGAAATACCGCGATGCGGAAGCGGCGGTGCTCGACGCGATCGAGGCCGGGCTGGAGCAGGCGCGCCCCGGCAACCTCGCAGAGGACATCGCCAACGCCTTCAACGCGACGCTGAACAAGGCCGGTTTCGAAAAGGACAGCCGGTGCGGCTATCCGATCGGGATCAGCTATCCGCCCGATTGGGGCGAGCGCACGATCTCCTTTAGACGCGGCGACAAGACGGTGCTCGAACCCGGCATGACCTTCCATTTCATGCCCGCGCTCTGGCTCGACGATGGCGGGCTCGAGATCACCGAGCCGATCCTCATCACCGAAACCGGGGTCGAGTGCTTCTGCTCCACGCCCCGGAAACTCTTCGTCAAATGATGACGGAGAGCCCGATCACCCCGACGATTCCGCTCGACGCGGAGGGAGTCCATCATGGCTTCCTGCGCCTGCCGCATAGCCGCGATGACAGCGCATGGGGCTCCGTGATGATCCCGATCAGCGTCATCGCCCGCGGCGACGGGCCGACGGCGCTGCTGACCGGGGGCAATCACGGCGATGAATATGAAGGCCCGATCGCCCTGCAGGAACTGGCGGCGACCCTCGATCCCGCAAGGATCTTCGGGCGGGTGATCCTGCTGCCGATGATGAATCTCCCCGCCTTCGCCGCCGGGCGGCGCTGTTCGCCGATCGACGGCGGCAACCTGAACCGCGCCTTTCCCGGGGATGCGGGCGGCGCGGCGACGCAGAAGATCGCGCATTTCATCGCCACCCGGCTGACGCCGATGGCCGATATCGTGCTCGACTATCATTCGGGCGGGCGCACGCTCGATTTTCTGCCCTTCGCCGCCGCCCATATTCTGCCCGACAAGAAACAGGAGGCCGCCTGCATGGCGGCGATGGCGGCGTTCAACGCCCCCTATTCGATGCGGATGCTGGAGATCGACAATCGCGGCATGTTCGACACCGAGGTCGAGAGGCAGGGAAAGGTGTTCGTCACGACCGAACTCGGCGGCGGCGGAACCTCGACCGCCGCCTCCGTCGCCATCGCCCGGAAGGGCGCGCGCAATCTCCTGATTCACGCCGGAATCCTGAGCGGCGCGCCCGAGCGCGCGCCCTCGGTCATGCTCGATATGCCGGATGAGCGGTGCTTCGTCTTCTGCGAACGGGCCGCGCTGCTGGAGCCGATGATCGATCTCGGCGGCAGGGTGGCGGAAGGCCAGCCCCTCGCCCGCCTCTGGCCGGTGGATCGGAGCGGCGAGGCCGCCATCCCGGTTCACGCCCGCCGCTCCGGCGTTCTGGCGGCGCGCCATGTTCCCGGGCTCGTGCAGATGGGCGATTGCGTCGCGGTGGTGGCGGTCGAGGGCGGCTGACGCGCCGGGCGGGGCGCCGAGACACGCGCCCGGCCCGCCGCACCGCCTCAGCGTGGAAGGACGGCGTTCACAGCCTCTTTCGTCGCGGAGACGAGGATATCCACCTCTTCGCGCGTGATGCAGAGCGGCGGCGCGAAGCCGAGGATGTCTCCTTGCGGCATGCCCCGCCCGATCACGCCGCGCTTCAGCAGCTCGGCCGAGATCGCCTTGCCGACCCCGCGTTTCGGGTCGAAAAAGCGGCGATCGTCCCTGTCCTCCACGAATTCGACGGCGGCCATCAGCCCTTCGCCGCGCACCTCGCCGACATTCGGATGATCCGCCATCGCCTCGGCCAATGATGCGTTCAGGTAGGCGCCGACCTCCGCCGCGTTCCTGACCAGATCCAGCTCGTCGATCAGTTTCAGGTTGGCGACGCCGGCGGCGGCGCAGAGCGGATGCGCCGAATAGGTCCAGCCATGGCCCATCTCCCCCAGCCGGTCCGCGCCCTGCACCACGACATCCCACATGTCTTTGGACAGGATCGAGCCGGAGAGCGGCGCATAGGCCGAGGTCAGGCCCTTGGCGATGGTGATGAGATCGGGCTTCATCCCGTAATGCGGCGAGCCGAACATCGAGCCGAGGCGGCCGAACCCGGTGACGACTTCATCGGCGATCAGCAGCACATCGTATTTGTTCAGGACCTTCTGGATCGCCGCCCAATAGCCCTTCGGCGGCGGAACGAGGCCGCCGGTGCCGAGAATCGGCTCGCCGATGAAGGCGGCGACGGTCTCCGGCCCCTGGGCGAGGATCAACTGCTCCAGCTTCGCCGCGCAATGGGCGCTGAACTGCTCCTCGCTCATGCCGCGGTCTTCGCGGCGGAAGTAATACGGCGCCTCGGTGTGCATGATCGGCGCGCGCGGCAGGTCGAAACATTCGTGATAATGCGACAATCCGGTCAGGGAGCCGGTCATCACGCCGGAGCCATGATAGCCGCGCCAGCGCGATATGATCTTCTTCTTCTCGGGCCGGCCGAGAATGTTGTTGTAATACCAGACCAGCTTGATGTTGGTCTCGTTCGCGTCGGAGCCGCCGAGGCCGAAGAAGACCCGCGACATATGCTCCGGCGCGCGCTCGATGATCATATGCGCGAGGGTGATGCTGGCCTCGGTTCCATGCCCGACATAGGAATGGAAATAGGCCAGCTCATGCGCCTGCTTCGAGATCGCGTCGGCGATCTCCGTGCGGCCGTAGCCGACATTCACGCAGTAAAGCCCGGCGAAACCGTCGAGGCTGCGCCCGCCTTCGCTGTCAACGATGTAGACGCCCTCGCCGCCGGTGATGACCCGGCGCGGGCTTTCGCCGCGCGCATGCTGGCCGCTCGGGGTCGAGGGGTGGAAGAAGTGATCCCGATCCCACGCGTTCAGTTCATTGTCGTCCCGGTCCAGCATCGCAGTCTCCTTTTGGTCCCATGTGTTCGCGCGTCAGGCGGCGGTGTCGACGCAGACGCATTTCAGCTCGGTGAAGGCTTCGAGCCCCTGGCGCGCGCCCTCGCGCCCGAGGCCGGATTGTTTCCAGCCCCCGAAGGGCAAGGGCCCGCCGGTGATCTTGACCCGGTTGATCGCGATCAACCCGAAATCGAGCGCGCGCGAGAGCCGGAGCTGGCGCACGCCGTCGCGGGTCACGACATAGGCGATGAGCCCGTATTCCGTGTCATTGGCGCGCCCGATCACCTCCGCCTCCGTGTCGAACGGCATGACGGCGGCGACCGGCCCGAAGGTCTCCTCCCTCAGGATCGACGCGTCCTCCGGGATGTCGACCAGCAATGTGGGCCGGTAGGCGAGCGGCATCGCGGCGTCGATCGCGCCCCCGGCGACGACCCGCGCCCCCTTGGCGACCGCATCCCGGACCTGCGCCGCGACCTTTTCCAGCGCGCGCCGGTGCATGAGCGGGCCGATCTCGCTCGCAGGTTCGACGCCGGGGCCGACGCGGAGCGCGGCGATGCGCGCGCCGAAGGCTTTGGTGAACCGCTCGAGGATCGGGCGCTCGACATAGATCCGGTTCGCCGCGAGGCAATCCTGCCCGGAGGTGGCGAATTTGGCGTCCATCGCGATATCGACGGCTTTATCGAGGTCGGCGTCGGCGAAAATCATCAGTGGCGCGTGCCCGCCAAGCTCCATCACCAGGCGTTTCATGGTCGGCGCGCACTCAGCCGCGATCAGCCGGCCGATCGCGGTCGACCCGGTGAAGGACATGCCCCTGAGCCGGGGGTCGGCGCAGAGGGCGCCGACAAGGGGCGCGGCGTCCCCGGTCAGCACGTTGAAGACGCCGGCCGGAACCCCGGCGCGCCCGGCCAGCTCGGCCAGCGCCAGGGCGGAAAGCGGCGTCTCGGAGGAGGGATGCGCGACCACGGTGCAGCCCGCGGCCAGCGCCGCCGCGACCTTCCGCGCGATCATCGCCGACGGAAAATTCCACGGGGTGACCACGCCGACCGGGCCCAGAGCTTCGCGCCGCAGGATCATCTCGGCGCCGGGCAGATGGCTCGTGACGCTTTCGACGTTGATGCGCCGCGTCTCGTCCGCATACCAGTCGAAAAAGGAGGCGGCGTAGTCGATCTCGCCGCGGCTCTCGGCCAGCGGCTTGCCCTGCTCCAGCGTCATGATCAGCGCCAGATCCTCGCGGGCCTCGAGCATGAGCTCCCCCCAGCGCCGCAGAATGCGCGCCCGCTCCTGAGGCGGGCGGTCCCGCCAGGGCGGGAAGGCGGCGACGGCGGCGGCGATGGCGGCGTCCGCCTCCGCCGCGCCAAGCCGCGCGACCCGCCCGAGCAACGCGCCCGAGGCCGGATCGGTCACCACGAAATCGGCGGCGTCGGCGGCCGCCACCCAGCGATCGTCGATATAGCCGAGGCTGCGCAACAGGCGCCGGTCCGAAATTCGGCCAAGCGCGGCGTGCCGCGAGGCGCGGGGCGTTTCAATGTTCATCAGAGGCGCTCCGGGTGATCTCGCCGCATCATGGCGCCGGAGCTTCGGAGAAGGGGGCTGTATCGGGGCGCGCGATCAGCCATTCCAGCTATCGGATCACGCCGAATCAGACAGAGTCTCTATTGGGCGCCGTTTTTTCGATGGCGGGGTCAGATCGGCGCCAGCAATTCAACCGGTATGCGTGAGCTCTCTTTCAGGGTTCGGGTCACGATATAGGTGAAATAGCGATCGATGCCGATATCGTCCGCCAGCATCTGGTCGATCATGCGCTGATAGGCGTCGATATCGCGGGTCTTCGCCATGAGGAAATAATCCACCCCGCCGCCGACCGACCAGAAGGAGGTGATCTCGGGCCGCCCGGCGATGGCTTTCTCGAACCGCTCGAAATCGGCCTGACGATGATTGGCCAACGTCACTTCAATGATGACGCTCGCCACCGGCGCGACGCGGCGCGGGTCCAGCCGGGCGTGATACCCCTCGATCAACCCGGCCTGCTCCATCCTGTGGAGCCGCACCCAACAGGGGGTCGGCGAGAGGCCGACCTGTTCGGCCAGCCGCAGCTTGGTGATCCGGCCGTCGCGCTGAACCGCATCCAGAATACGCAGATCGATGGCGTCCAGCTTCATGGCGTGTCCCGTTGCAGAATTCCACGCTCAGATTGGCGCGATCCATGGCGGGCTTGCAACAGCCGCTTGCGCGCCCGGCCTGGTTTCGGCGGGGCGCCGGGGCGCATGTCTAGCCGGAGAACAGCAGGGCGGTCATGTTGCGGGCGGCGCGGTGCAGAAGGCCGGCCTGCTGGCGCGCGAGAGCGATCGGCATGCGCTGCACGGGGGCGTGGAACGACAGGGTGCTGAAGAGCCGCCCCTCCGCGTCATGGATCGGCACGGCGAGCGCGGTCATGCCTTCGATGAATTCTTCGTTGTCTTCGCCCCAGCCGCGGCGCCGGGTTCGTTCGATCTCGGCGAGAAGCGCCTCGGGCTCGGTGATGGTGTTGGGCGCGAAGCGCTCCAGCGCGCCGGCCGAAAAAAGCCGGTGCGCCTCCCCCGGAGGCAGGCTGGCCAGCCAGGTCTTGCCGCTGGCGGAGCAATGCAGCGGCACCTCCGAGCCGACCGGCAGCGAGATCTGCAGCGGCCATTTGGTTTCGGCGCGGTCGGTGTAGATCATGCGGCCGTCCCGGCAGATCGCAATGTTGCAGGTCTCGCCGATCTCCTCCGAAAGCGCCCTGAGCGCGGCTGAAGCCGCCGTGGAGAGCCGCATCGCCGACAGGATGTTCGCCGCCATGCCGAAGGTGCGGCGCGCGGGGATGCTGCGCCCGTCCGGAAGTTTCTGCAAAAAACCCTGATCCTGGAGCGCGCCCATCAGCCGGTGCAGCGTGGCCTTCGGCAGATCCACCCGGCCCAGCAGTTCATGAGGCGCGACCGGCGCCCCGATGCGCACGATCTCCTCCAGCAGGGTCAGGAGGCGCATGTTGCCCTGCGCGGGCTTCCGGCCCGGTCCGGCGCCTTGCCGCGCCGTCATCGCCGGTCCGCCAGAATCAGATCGCTCCCCTTCTCGCCGATCATGATCGTCGGCGCGTTGGTGTTGCCCGAAGTCAGGTCGGGCATGATCGAGCAATCGACGACGCGGAGCCTCTCGACGCCGTGGACCCGTAGCCGCGGATCGACCACCGCGCGGCTGTCGGTTCCCATCCGGCAGGTGCCCGATGGGTGATAGATCGTGGTCGCGGTGCGGCGCACCCAGTCGAGAATCTCCTCGTCGCTCCGCACTTCTTCCGTCGGGCTGTGCGCTTCGGTGATGCTGTCGCGGAGCGGCGGCTTCGCGGCGATGGCCTGCGTGATGCGGACGCCGTCGATGACGGTGCGCCGGTCGGTCGGCGTCGCCAGATAATTCGGCCGGATGACGGGATGGTCGCGCATGTCGGGGCTCTTCAGCTCCAGCGCGCCGCGGCTTTCGGGGCGAAGCTGGCAGACCGAGGCGGTGAACGCCGAGAAGGGATGCACGCCTTCGCCGGGGCTGTCGGCCGACCAGGGCTGGATATGAAACTGGATGTCGGGGGTCTCCAGATTGTCGCGGGTGCGGACGAACCCGATGATCAGCGACGCCGCCATCGCCATCGGGCCGCGCCGGGTGAGCGCGTATTGCAGCCCGATCTTCGCCTTGCCGAGGAGGCTGCGCGCCTCGTCGTTCAGCGTCGGCTCGCGGCACTTGAACACCAGCCGGGCCTGAAGATGGTCCTGAAGGTTCTGGCCGACGCCGCCAAGATCGCGCCGCACCTCGATCCCCATATTCGCCAGATGTTCGGCCGGCCCGACGCCGGACAGCATCAGGATCTGCGGCGAGCCGATCGCCCCGGCCGACAGGATCACCTCGCCCTCGGCCCGGGCGCTATGGCGGTGGTTGGCGGCGTCCACATAGGTCACGCCGGTGGCGCGGCCGCCGGAGATCTCGACCCGCTCCACCTGGGCGCGGGTGACGACGCGCAGATTGGCCCGCTTCATCGCCGGGCGCAGGAACGCCGTCGCCGCCGAACAGCGCCAGCCGCCCCGCGCGGTCAGCTGCGCATAGGTCATGCCCTCCTGAACCGGGCCGTTGATGTCGGGGTTGCGCGGATAGCCGGCGGCCTCGGCGGCCTCCATCCACTGGCTGCAGATCTTGCGCGCGACGCGGGTGTCGGAGACGGCCAGCGGCCCGCCGGACCCGTGCAGCGCGTCCGCGCCGCGCTGCTGGTCCTCCGAGCGGCGAAACAGCGGCAGCACGTCGTCCCACGCCCAGCCGATGGCGCCCATCTGCGCCCAGCGGTCGTAATCCTGCGGCTGGCCGCGAACGTAAAGCAGCCCGTTCAGCGACGACGAGCCGCCCAGAACCTTGCCGCGCGGCCAGTCGAGCGCGCGGCCCGCCAGCCCCGGGTCCGGCTCGGTGCGGTAGCGCCAGTCCACCGCGGGGTTGTTCATGGTCTTGAAATATCCGACCGGGATATGGATCCACGGGTTGCTGTCGCGCCCGCCCGCCTCGAGCAGAAGCACGCGGCTGCGGCCGTCCGCGCTCAACCGGTTGGCCAGCACGCAGCCCGCCGACCCGGCTCCGACGATGATGTAATCGAACGCGCCCTCGTCCATATCGCGGGCCCTCCCGGGGCCAGATTCTCCTTGCATTGCGATTCTAGTCCGCTTTTAGTTGAGACAACAAGTCTCATTTCTGGGAGGGAGTGAGCGATGCGAAGTCAAATCTCGGCCTCGACCGACCCGCGCGTCTGGATGACGCCCGAGCGAGAGGCCCGCTTTCGCCGGATCGCGCGGGTTCTGGATTTTCCCGGCATGCTGGTGGGCAAGGCGGCCGCATGGCTCATCCTGCCGATGGTCGGCGCTCTGGCGTATGAGGTCGTCGCGCGGTTCGGCTTCAACCGGCCGACGATCTGGGCCTACGACGTGACCTACATGTTCTACGGGGCCATGTTCATGCTCTGCGCGGCCTACACCCTCGGGCGCGACGCGCATGTCCGGGCGGATTTCCTGTTCAACATCCTGCCGCCGCGCTGGCAGGGCGTGATCGACGCGCTGTTCATCGTGCTGCTGTTCTTTCCGGCGATGTACCTCTTCACCGAATCGACCATCGGCTATGCGGCGATCTCGTGGGAGCGGGGCGAGCGCATCCCGTCGAGCCCATGGATGCCGATCATCTATCCGTTGAAGGCCACGATGCCGATCGCCGGGGCGCTGCTGCTGATCCAGGGCGTCAGCGAACTGGTGAAAAGCCTGTTCTGCATCCTGTCCAATCGACGTTTCCGGGAAGAGGCGACGCCGTCATGACCGAACCGGTCCTTGGTTTCATTTCCCTCGGGTTGGTCTTCGTCGGCCTGCTGACCGGCTATCCGATGGCGTTCACCTTCATCTTCATCTCGCTGGTGTTCGGCTATTTCGGGATGGGCGACCGCGTCGTCAGCCTGATGCAGTTCCAGTTCTTTTCGCTGATGCGCAACACGACGATGGCCGCGATCCCGCTGTTTCTGTTCATGGGGTTCGTGCTGGAGCGCTCGGGGCTGATGGAGCGGATGTTCACCGCGCTCCGGTTGCTGCTCGGCCGGCTGCGGGGCGCGCTCTTTCTGGTGGTGCTGCTGGTCGCGACGATCTTCGCCGCCGCCACCGGCATCGTCGGCGCGTCGGTCACCGTGCTGGGGGTCATGGCCGCGCCGATCATGCGCTCCACCGGCTACGACACGCGGTTGTCGGCGGGCGCGATCGCCGCCGGCGGCACGCTGGGCATCCTCATTCCGCCGTCGATCATGCTGATCGTGATGGGCCCGGTGATCGGCGTGCCGGTGTCCGATCTCTTCACCGCCGCGATCATTCCGGGGCTGCTGCTCGCGCTCGCCTATATCGTCTACACGCTGATCCGAAGCCATCTGAACCCCGCGCTCGGCCCGCCGCTGACCCGCGCCGAAATCGACGAGACCACCGGGCTGGAGAAGCTCCGCGAGTTGTTTCTGGGCGTCATCCCGGTCTTCATCGTCATTTCGGCGACGCTGGGGGTGATCATCGCCGGCGTCGCGACGCCGACCGACGCCGCCGCCTCGGGGGCGCTGATCTCGCTCCTGCTGGCCTTCGCCTACCGCAGGATGGATTGGGCGTCGCTGAAATATTGCGTCTACAACACCGCGGTCGTCTCCGCGATGATCATGTTCCTTCTCGGCTCCGCGAATTTTTTCGGCGCCGTCTTTTCGCGGCTCGGCAGCGGGGATGTGCTGACGGAGGCGCTTCTGGCGCTGCCGGTCAGCCCGATGGTGATGCTGCTGATCATCCTCGCGATCGTCTTTCTGCTCGGCTCGCCGCTGGAGTGGATCCCGATCGTGCTGGTGATCGTGCCGATCTTCCTGCCGACGATGAAGGCGATGGGGTACGATCCGCTCTGGTTCTCCATTCTTGTCGCGGTGACGCTGCAAACGTCGTGGCTGACCCCGCCAATGGCGCTTTCGGCGTATTTCCTGAAAGGCGTCGTCCCCCAATGGAGCATGAGCGACATCTATATCGGGATGAGCCAGTTCGTCGTGATCCAGCTTATGGTGATCGGAGTGCTGATCGCCTTTCCGGGCCTGATCCTGTGGCTGCCCGAAGCGCTGGCCCGGTGACGTGCAGTGACTACAACTAAAAGCAGAGGAGGATGAAAAAATGAAATATCAGATGAAACGGATGCTGGGCGCCGTCGCGTTCGGCCTCGCGGCGGGCGCGCTGACGGTCCCGTCCGCAGAGGCGCAGGACAAGGTCTACAAGATGTCGATCCAGACCGCCGTGCCGAATTCGAGCCTCTATTTCAAGTTGACGCAGGATTTCGCCGACAACGTGCAGCGCATGTCGGCCGGCCGCCTCGACATCAAGGTGCTGCCCGACGGCGCCGAGGTCTCGGCGTTCGAGATCCTCGATGCGGTCAGCGCCGGCGTGGTGATGGCGGGCTACGCCTGGCCGCACTACTGGTCGGGCAAGAACTCGGCCTATGTGCTGTTCTCCAACGTTCCGGCCAGCACCGGCATGGACCAGCAATCGCTGATGTCGTGGTATTACGTCGGCGGCGGCAAGGAGCTTTACGACGAGCTGATGCAGGATGTCATGGGCTTCAACGTGCAGCCCTTCCTGATGCAGCCGATGGGGCCGGATCCGCTGGGCTGGTTCTCCAAGCCGTTCAAGGACATGGACGAATTCCGCAACATCAAGTTCCGCACGCCGCCGGGCATCGCCGGCGAGACCTACAAGGAGATGGGCGTGCCGGCCGTCGCCATGCCGGGCGGAGAGCTGGTGCCGGCCGCGCAGCGGGGCACCATCGACGCCGCCGAGTGGATCGGCCCGGCCGACGACAGGAATCTCGGCCTCGACAAGATCTGGGACTATTACTACCTGCAGGGCCTGCATCAGCAGACCGATATCGGCGAGCTGTTGATCAACAAGGACTTCTGGGAGGATCTGCCGGACGATCTGAAGGCCATCATCGAGAACGCGGTGCGCGCCAACGCCACCATGACCAACGCGACCAATCTCTATGAGAACGCCAAGGCGGTCGAATATTACGAGAAGGGCGGGATCAACGTTCTCGACACGCCCGATGAGTATTACCCGTTGTTCATCGAGGCGCAGAACAAGGTGGTCAAGGGGTATCTCGAGGGCAATCCCTTCTTCGCCAAGGTCTACCAGTCACAGGAAGAGTTCGCGAAGCTGGTCTATCCCTACCATTCGCGGATCATCACCCTTTACGACAACGTGGTGAAGGGCGCGGAAGCCGAGCGCGAGAAGAACAAGTAACGTCCTCGGGCGCCGCGGCGCCCGACAGAGCCGGCCCGATGCGTCGCATTCGGGCCGGCGTCTTTCCCGATCTCGATCCGCGCCATGCGGCGCGATTGAAGACGAGCGGTCCACATGAACATCTCTGCGGCGTCATGGGTTTCGAGACGTTGCGGCGCGCGCCCGAACGCACCGGCTTGAGATGGCGAGGGCCGGGAGTTCTACGCCAAGGGCGGACGGCTTTGGAGCTGGAGATCTCAACCGGAGCCGGTCAGTATTTCGCTGTTCATAAAGTATAGTTTTGCTATTATATAATACAGAGAGATTTGTATTGTCTGTATGGGGATATTTATATCTCCTTAATATAGCAATTAATCACGAAATTGTGTTGACAACAAGACTTGATGGCCGCCAATCCATCGGCGTGGCCTATATTGGTCGCCGGATCATATGGAATTGAGAGGATTCGACAGGAGGCCGTCGTTCTAAATTCACGCACGCAACCGGCGCGGAGATGGTTTTCATCGCTTCCGCGGGTCCGATCCTCATTCGCAAGCGCCATTGAGCTTGTCTTCGGACGCCGGCCGCCCGATGACCTGCCGCTGATCGTGCGGGCCGCGATCCAGGAGGATCAGCGCTTCAGCGAGATCTTCCTCTGTGTCTCGCAATTCGCGGCCGTCGCTTTCTTCGGCGTCTTTTATGCGCTTACGCCAAAGGCGTTTCCGGCGAGCGTGTCTTTCGAGCCGGTGCCGTGGGCGCTCGCGGTCTATGGTCTTTTCACGGCGCTCAGGCTCCGGCTGGCGCTGCGGAACCAGCTTTCCCCGCTCTTTCTGAGCCTCTCGGTGGTGATGGATGTCGGGGTCCTGATGCTGACGATCTGGAGCTTCCATCTCCAGTACGAGGAGCCGGCGACAATCTATCTGAAAGCGCCGACGCTGCTTTACGTCTTCATCCTCATCGCGCTCCGGACGCTGAGATTCGAGGCGGGCTACGTCCTTCTCGCCGGCGCGACGGCGATCATCGGCTGGCTTGTGCTGGTCGTCTATGCGGTTGTGACCGCGGGCGAGATGAAGATCACGCGCAGCTTCGCCGAATACATGACGTCGCAGACGATCCTGATCGGCGCGGAGGTCGACAAGCTGATCTCGATCGGCGCCGTCACGGTGATCCTCGCCGCCGCGGTCGTCCGCGCGCGCCGGTTGATGATCCGATCCGCAAGCGAGGCCTACGCCGCGAACGCGCTTTCAAAATTCTTCGAGCCGGAGGTGGCGCGCGAGATCCGCCACGCCGAGATCGGCCTCTCGCCGGGCGAGGCGGTGCGCCGGGAGGCTGCGGTGATGTTCCTGGACCTGCGGGATTTCACCGGGCTTTCGGCGCGCCTCCAGCCGGAAGAGACCCTCGCTCTCCTCCGCGCGTTTCATCGGCGCGTCGTGCCGGCGGTGCAGAACAACGGCGGCTCGATCGATAAATATCTCGGCGACGGGGTCCTCGCGACGTTTGGGGCCTCGCTGACGAGCGAGACCTACGCCGCGGACGCGCTCCGCACCGTTCAGGACGTTCTCGCCTCGGTCGAGGCGTGGAACGCCGAGCGCGCCATGGCGGGGAAGGAGAAGATCGGCATCGGCGTCGGCGTGACCGCCGGCGAGACGCTCGTCGGTGTCACCGGCGAAGAAAGCCGCCTCGAATTCACTGTGCTGGGGGAGGTCGTGAACCTCGCGGCGAAGATCGAGAAGCACTGCAAGATCGCGCGGCGGCCCGCGCTCGTCACGCTGGAGACGCTCGACCGCGCTCTGAGACAGGGATTCGCCGGCGAGGCCGATTTCGACAGGCTCCCCGAGCAGCAGGTGGCCGGGGTCGAGCGGAGGCTCGCTCTCGCCGCAACCGGGGCGCCCGACCTGGCGCGCCCGTCGGATCGACGCCTGGTCTGATCGCCGGCCAAGCCTCGGCGGCGCTGTTCAGGCGATATCTTGCGGCGGGTCGGGGCGGTGTGGCCGGGGCGCGGCGAGAGCGCGCCCCGGCCGGGATCGGGCTCTTACTGGTTCCAGGACTTGACCAGCTCGTCATAGCTGACGGTCTTGGGCTCCTCGTCCTCGTTCTCCAGCTTGGGCTTGGGGGCGCCCGGCTGTCCGAGCCAGTGTTCGGCCGACTCCTTCTCGTTCAGCACGGGGCCGAGATCGCCCTGGACGCCCGCGCGCTCCAGGCGCGCCATCACGTCCTCCATGTCGGCGCAGAGCTGATCCAGCGCCTGCTGCGAGGTCTTGGCGCCCGACATGGCGTCGCCGATGTTCTGCCACCACAACTGCGCCAGCTTGGGATAGTCGGGCACGTTGGTGCCGGTGGGCGACCACCGCACGCGGTCGGGCGAACGGTAGAACTCCACGAGGCCGCCCAGCTTGTCGGCGCGATTGGTGAAGTGGTCCGAGGCGATGGTCGACTCGCGGATGAAGGTGAGGCCCACGTCGGCCTTCTTCACGTCCACCGTCTTGGAGGTGACGAACTGCGCATAGAGCCAGGCGGCCTTGGCGCGCTCTTCGGGGGTGGATTTCATCAGCGTCCAGGATCCCACGTCCTGATAGCCGACCTTCATGCCGTCTTCCCAATAGACGCCGTGCGGGCTGGGCGCGAGGCGCCATTTCGGCGTGCCGTCCTCGTTCATCACCGCGTCCGAGGCCACCAGCGGCGCGACGAAAGTGGTGTACATGAACATCTGCTGCGCGATGTTGCCCTGTCCGGGAACGGGGCCCGCTTCGGAGAAGGTCATGCCGGCGGCGGCGGGCGGCGCGTAGTCGTGGAGCCACTTGATCGCCTTGTTCACCGCATAGACTGCGGCGGGCGAGTTGGCGGCGCCGCCCCGGTCCATGCAGGCGCCGACGGGCTGGGACTTGTCATTGACGCGGATGCCCCATTCATCGACCGGCAGGCCGTTGGGCTCGCCCTTGTCGCCCATGCCGGCCATCGACATCCATGCGTCGGTGAAGCGCCAGCCGAGGCTTGGGTCCTTCTTGCCGTAATCCATGTTCCCGAAGACCTTCACGCCGTCGATCTCGCGGCCGGTGAAGAATTCGGCGATATCCTCGTAGGCGGACCAGTTCACCGGAACGCCGAGGTCGTAGCCGTATTTCTCCTTGAAGTCGGCCTGGATCTCGGGATCGCTGAACCAGTCGTAGCGGAACCAGTACAGGTTCGCGAACTGCTGGTCGGGGAGCTGATATAGCTCGCCGTCGGGCGCGGTGGTGAACCGCGTGCCGATGAAATCCTCCAGGTCGAGCGTGGGGGAGGTGACGTCCTTGCCCGCGTTCGCCATCCAGTCGGTCAGGCTGCGCACCTGCTGATAGCGCCAGTGCGTGCCGATCAGGTCGCTGTCGTTGACATAGGCGTCGTAGATGTTCTCGCCCGTCTGCATCTGCGTTTGCAGCTTCTCCACCACGTCGCCTTCGCCGATCAGGCTGTGGTTGACCTTGATGCCGGTGATCCTGGTGAAGGCCGGGGCCAGAACCTGGGCCTCGTATTCATGGGTCGCGATGGTTTCCGAAACGACGTTGATCTCCATGCCCTGAAAGGGCTGGGCCGCATCGACGAACCACTGCATCTCGGCTTCTTGCTCGGCGCGCGACAAGGTCGAGATATCGCCGATCTCCGCGTCGAGGAACGCCTTCGCGGCGTCCATGTCGGCGAACGCCGGACCGGCCAGCCCGAGGGCGAGCCCGATCGCGGTGGAAGACTTCAACAAGACGTTCATTATTATTCCTCCCTTTGTTATTCGGCAGGCGGAACGAAGCGCCCCGGCGACGGCCGCCGGAGCGGGATTCGCGCGACCTAGACCCAGCGGAAGACCACTGCGGCGAAGCCGAGACAGAGTACCAGCGCCCAGGCCTGCGGAAAAGGCGTCAGACCGAGCCACGCGAGATTGATGAAGGCCGAGCCGAGCAGCGTGATGAAGAGCCGGTCGCCCCGCGTCGTCGCGATCCGGAGCACGCCCTTGCGGGGCGTTTCGGGGAACCTCACGGCGAGAATCGAAAAGGTGATCAGAAGCAGGGCGATCACCGCGAAGAAGGCCGCCGTGGGCCAGGTCCAGGCCATCCAGTCAAGCATTATCGACGTTTCCTCCATGTGGATGTCCGCCGGCCCCGGCGTCAGGCTATCATCCCGAAATCGGAACGCCACCCGGCGTCAGAATGCGCCTCGATCACTTCGGCGTCATCAGCGGCTGCGGATGCGGCGAACCCGATAAAGGCGACGAACGACGATGGGCGCATCACACGCGCCCCAACGCAAAGCCCTTCGCGATGTAGTTGCGCACGAAATAGATCACGAACGCCCCCGGAAGGATGGTCAGCACGCCGGCGGCGGCCAGCACGCCCCAGTCCACGCCGGCGGCGCCGACCGTTCGGGTCATGACCGCGGCGATCGGCTTGGCGTCCACGCTGGTCAGGGTGCGGCTCAGCAACAGTTCGACCCAGGAGAACATGAAGCAGAAGAACGCGGCGACGCCGATCCCGCTGGAGATCAGGGGCATGAAGATGCGGATGAAGAACCGCGGGAACGAGTAGCCGTCGATATAGGCGGTCTCGTCGATCTCGCGGGGCACGCCGCGCATGAAGCCTTCAAGAATCCAGACCGCCAGCGGCACGTTGAACAGGCATTGCGCGAGGGCGACCGCGATATGCGTGTCGAAGAGGCCGATGGAGGAATAGAGCTGGAAGAACGGCAGCGCGAACACCGCCGGCGGGGCCATGCGGTTGGTCAGCAGCCAGAAGAACAGGTGCTTGTCGCCCATGAAGCTGTAGCGGCTGAACGCATAGGCGGCCGGCAGCGCCACCACGAGGCTGATCACCGTGTTCTGGACCGCGTAGATCAACGAGTTGACGTAGCCCATGTACCAACTGGCGTCGGTCAGGATCAGCGCGTAGTTGGCGAAGGTCAGGTCCTGCGGCCAGAGCGAGAACGCGCCGAGGATCTCGGCGTTGGTCTTCAGGCTCATGTTCACCAGCCAGTAGACCGGCAGCATCAGGAACAGAAGATAGAGCCCCATCGTCACCGCGGACCCCGAAGGGCGAAAGCGGCGCGGCGCCGTGCGCGGCTTCTCGATGGTCATGGCGCCGTTCGCGGGGCCGGCGCCGGGAAGCGCGGTGTCGGTCATGTCACCCGCCCTCCCTTTGATCGAGCGTGGTCATCACCGTGTAGAACACCCAGGAAATCGCCAGAATGACCAGGAAGTACATCAGGCTGAAGGCGGCCGCCGGGCCGAGGTCGAACTGCCCCAGCGCCATCTTCACAAGGTCGATGGAGAGGAACGTGGTGGCGTTGCCCGGCCCGCCTCCGGTGACGACGAAGGGCTCCGTATAGATCATGAAGCTGTCCATGAACCGGAGCAGGATCGCAATCATCAGAACGCCGGACATCTTGGGCAGTTCGATATGGCGGAACACGCTCCAGCGGCTGGCCTGGTCGATCTTGGCGGCCTGATAATAGGCGTCGGGGATCGAGCGCAGGCCGGCGTACGCCAGAAGCGCCACCAGCGACGTCCAGTGCCAGACATCCATGACGATCACCGTCACCCAGGCGTCGACGGTGTCCCGCGTGTAATTGTAATCGACGCCCAGCGCGTCAAGCGTGTAGCCGAGCAGGCCGATATCGACGCGCCCGAAAATCTGCCAGATCGTGCCGACCACGTTCCACGGGATCAGCAACGGAAGCGACATGGTCACCAGGCAGACCGACGACCAGACGCCCTTCTTCGGCATGTTGAGCGCCACGAAGATGCCGAGGGGCACCTCGATCGCCAGAATGATCGTCGAGAACATCGCCTGCCGCCCCAGCGCGTTCCACATCCGGTCGGAGGACAGCATGTCCTCGAACCAGCTGAGCCCGGCCCAGAAGAAGACGTTCTGCCCGAACGTGTCCTGCACCGAGTAGTTCACCACGGTCATCAGTGGAATGACGGCGGCGAAGGCGACGAGGATCACCACCGGCAGGACCAGGAACCAGGCCTTCTGATTGACGGTCTTGTTCATTGCGGTTGCTCCTCCGAGGCCGCCACGCGCCAGTCGTCCGCATAGACGTTGATGGCGCCCGGCTCGAACGTGATGCGGTCGGCGCCGGCCGGGATCGCCTCGCCCTCGTCGACGATGGCGTTCACCTCGCTCCCCTCCACGTCCAGCCGGACGATCCTGTGGCGCCCCACATCCTCGATCCGGCGCACGCGGGCGGGGACGCCGTCCCCGCCTTCGCGCAGGCGGACGAATTCCGGGCGCACGCCGATCTGCATGCGCCCGGACGCGGTGTAGACGCCGCCGAGATCCACCGGCGCGCCGGCCACGAGAGCCGTGCGCCCGTCGATCCGCGCGTCGAACAGGTTCATGCCCGGCGAGCCGATGAAATAACCGACGAACGTATGCGCGGGCCGCTCGAACAGTTCCTGAGGGGCGCCGATCTGCACAACGCGCCCGTCATGCATCACCACCACCTTGTCGGCGAAGGTCAGCGCCTCGGTCTGGTCATGGGTCACGTAGATCATCGTGTGCCCGAGGCTGCGATGCAGCGTCTTGAGCTGCGTGCGCAATTCCCATTTCATATGCGGGTCGATCACGGTCAGCGGCTCGTCCAGCAGCAGCGCATTCACGTCTTCGCGGACCATGCCGCGCCCCAGGCTGATCTTCTGCTTGGCGTCCGCCGTCAGGCCGCGGGCCTTCCGGTCGAGTTGCGCCTCCATGGCGATCATCGCGCCGACCTTCCGCACCCGGCGCTCGATCTCGTTTGCGTCGAGGCCCCGGTTCTTGAGCGGGAAGGCCAGGTTCTCGCGAACCGTCATCGTGTCGTAGACGACCGGAAACTGGAACACCTGCGCGATGTTGCGGTCCGCGGTGGGCGCGGTCGTCACATCGCGGCCGTCGAACAGAACGCGGCCCTGCGACGGGATCAGCAACCCCGAGATGATGTTGAGCAGCGTGGACTTGCCGCAGCCCGACGCGCCGAGAAGCGCGTAGGCGGCGCCGTCGGCCCAGTCGTGATTCAGCTCCTTGAGGGCGAAATCGTCCTCGGAGCGCGGGTTGGGCAGGTAGGAATGGGCCAGGTTGTCGAGGGTGATCTTCGCCATCACGCGACCTTCGCGTAGGAGGCGCCGGCGACGAGCGCGCCGTCCTCGGCGAACAGATAGACGCGGCTCGGGTCGAGATAGACCGGAAGCGGCTGTCCCGGCTGCAGATCGCGGACACCCTGGATCAATCCGATCCAGCGGTCGGCGCCGTGGTCGAGATGGATGAAGGTTTCCGAGCCGGTGATCTCGGTCACGCTCAGCGTGGTGTCGAAGCGGATCGCGCCCGCGCTCGGCTCCAGCGTCAGGTGGCTGGGGCGGAACCCGGCCAGATAGCGCCCCTCGGGCAGCCCTTGCTCGATCTCCAGTCCTTTGAAATCCACGCCGGCGCGGCGGATCGCGCCGCCGCGCTTTTCCAGTTGAAGGAAATTCATCGGCGGGTCCGAGAACACCCGCGCGGTCGTCGCGTCCGCCGGCTGACGATAAACCTGCGCCGTGGGGCCGAATTGCGTGACCCGCCCCTCCCAGAGCGTCGCGCAATTGCCGCCGAGCAGAAGCGCCTCCTCCGGCTCGGTCGTGGCGTAGACGAAGATCGAACCGGTCTTCTCGAAGATGCGCGGGATCTCGGCGCGGAGCTCCTCGCGCAGCTTGTAGTCGAGGTTGGCCAGCGGCTCGTCCAGAAGGACGAGGCCCGCGTTCTTGACCAGGGCGCGCGCCAACGCGCAGCGTTGCTGTTGCCCGCCCGACAGCTCCAGCGGCTTGCGGTCCAGCAGCGGCGTGATCTGCATCAACTCCGCGGTCTCGCGGACGCGGGCGTCGATCTCGGCGCGGCCGATCCCCATCAGCTTCATGGGCGAGGCGATGTTGTCATAGACGCTCATCGACGGGTAGTTGATGAACTGCTGATATACCATCGCGATCTTGCGGTCCTGCACGCGCTGGCCGGTCACGTCCGCGCCGTTCCACATGATGCGGCCCTTCGTCGGCTGATCCAGCCCCGCCATCAGCCGCATTAGCGACGTCTTGCCCGCCAGCGTCGGCCCGAGAAGCACATTCATGGTGCCTTTCTCCAACGTCAGGGACGTCTCGTGGATATGGGGCCGGCCGCCTACGACAAGCGTCACGCCGTCAAGTGTCAGTGTCACGCGGTTATCTCCTTTCTGGCGTCATTCGGCGACGAATGCTGACCCGCCCCCGTTTCGGGGGCCGCAAGTGAGAAGGACCCATCCTTCCACGGCTGCCATTATTTTGTGGCGCGCGCAATGGCTGTCGGCGCGGAGCCCTCAAGTTACGCAGACGTCGGCGCCGTCGTCGAACCCGCCGGCAGGGGGCGCCCGCCGCCCTCCGCCCGGACCATGGGCGGCGACAGCTTCGGCGGCTCGGCGGATATGTCCTGATGGTCGGGATGCGCGCGGGCCGGCAGGGTCGGACGCCGTCCGGCGGGCGAAGGGCGCGGTCATCGGCTGCGAAATGGATCGCGCCGCCGCCTTCGGCGTTGAGGCGAGCGGAGGGAATCGTGGGGAAGCCGCGCGGGCGGCTCCCCCCATGGCGGGCGTGGAGATTACAGCGCCTCGATCCGCGCCGTCGCCTCATCCGTCGTCCAGAGCGCATTGGCCATGTAGCGAAAGTTGGTCAGGGCCGCGAGGTAGCCGTCGCCTTCGGGGAGCTTCGCCGCCGCCGTCGCGTCAGATACGACCGCAACCTCAAACCCCTGCTCGAGCAATTCGCGCAAATGCGATTCCGTGCAGAGATTCGCGGACATCCCCGCCAGCACGACCTGGTTCACTCCGTGCTTGCGCAATTGCAGGACGAGATCATTGGTCTCGGGCCCGTAGATCTTGTGCGGCGAGGTGACGATGGTCTTCCCGTCCTCGATGAACTCCTTGTATTCCGGCATGAAGTCGGCGCCCGAGCCGGCGAAGCCTTCAAGGTCGAGCGGGCCTTTCCGGTCGAACATCCCGATGGCGTGCATCAGTTTTTCGAGCGCGCCCTCGAATTTCCATCCGTGGTCGGTGGGGTAGTAATAATGGGGAGAAACCGCGACGGTCAGGTCTTTCGCCTTCGCCGCGCGGAACAGGCGGCCGATATTGGCGACGGTCCCCAATTCCTGGACGCTTTCACCGACGACTCCCCATGTCACGCCATCCGGGCTGAGAAAGTCGATCTGAGGATCGGTGACGACGACGGCGACTTCGCCCGCCCGCAGTTTCATCGTCGAAGGCGGAAGCGCCGGCTCCGCCGGGGGCGCGTAGGCGTCGTTTTGCGCGACGGCCTCGGTCGCCGTGGCCGCCGCGAGCGTGGCGGCGGTTCCCAACAGCGCGGCGCGGCGGGTGACGTCATGATGAGAGGTGTGATCGTGATCAGAGCACATTCTGGTCTCCTTGCTTAAGCGAGACCTGATAGATAAACCTCGAGATGTTCGGTTTCGTCTCGAAGATGTGCGGGCTGTGGCAGACACGCGATTGGATTCGGTCTTTGAGGCGATGGTGGTCGAGACCACCCCGTTCTCGCTCTGCGAACTGGCGCCGCGGGGATGGCTGTCCATGCCCCGCGCTCCCGCCGCCAGCCTGCACTATGTCCTGTCGGGCGAGGGCGCGCTGCATATGCCCGGCGTTCCGCCGGTCGGAATCGCTCGGGGCGACCTGATTTTCGTTCCGGCGGGCGGCAGCCATTCGCTTGGCGCGTCCGACGGGAAGTTCGTATCCTTCGCCGAATGCAAGCCCGCCGGCCTCGGCCTCGCGCATCACCGGTCGGGCGGCGACGACGCGGACGGAGATGCGACCGGACTCGTCGTTCTGTGCGCAAGCGTCTCGATCGGCATCCGCGGCGCCGGTCCGGTGATCGATCTTCTTCGCGAGCCGGTCATCGAGCCGGGCCGCGACGCGTCGGTGACCGCTTCCGCCCTTGAGTTGATCGTCGCCGAGATCATGCAGCCGCGGATCGGCTCTCGGGCGATGGTTCGCGCGCTGCTTCTGCAATGCGTGATCGAAGCGATCCGGCGGCGCGTTGAAGCGCGGAGCGGCCCGATGCGCTGGATCGCGGCGCTGGCGGATCTGCGATTCTGGCCGGCGCTCTCGGCTGTTCTAAGCAATCCGAGCGCGCCGCACAGCGTCGAATCGATGGCTGAGCTGGTCGGCATGAGCCGGTCCCGGTTCGCCGAGCATTTCCATCGGAGCTTCGGAGCGGCCCCGATGGAGATTGTCCGCAACCTGCGGCTTCAGCACGCCGCGCGCCTTCTGCTTGACGGCGGCGTGGGGATCGCGCGGGTCGCGGAATTGTCCGGCTACTCCAGCCGGAGCCATTTCACACAGCAATTTGAAGCCCGGTTCGGGATGTCGCCCGGCAAGTACCGCCGCTCCTTCAGCGACGAGAAGATGTCTGGCGACCTATCCTAGGCGCGATCGCGCCGCCGCCAGACATCGCTCCCCCGCCGGGGGCGCTTCATCCGCCGACGCGAAGCCGCTGGCGCACGAGCGTCGTCCAGTAGGAGCAGCCCCAGGCGATGACTTCGTCGTTGAAGTCATAGGCGGGATGATGGAGCCCCGCGCTCGGGCCGTTTCCGACGAAGATCATCGCGCCCGGCCGCTCGTTCAGCATGAACGAAAAGTCTTCGCCGCCCATGGAGGGGGACCAGGCCGTGTCCACGCGCTCGGCCCCCGCGACCTCGGCGGCGGCCGCTGCGGAGCGTTCGGCGCCCACCTCGTCGTTGACCGTGACCGGATACATCCGGATGTAGTCGAGCGTCCCCTTCGCGTCGAACGCGTCGGCGATGCCCTGGACCGCGCGGCTCAGGCGGCGCTCCACCATGGTGCGGACCTCCTCGTCCAGCGTCCGCACGGTTCCGGTCAGCTCGATCGCCTGCGGGATCACGTTGAAGGCGTCGCCGCCGTGGATCGTCGTGATCGAGATCACCGCCGATTTCAGCGGGTCGAGATTGCGCGAGACGATCGACTGCACCGCCTGCACCAGCGCCGAGGTCGCCATCAGCGGGTCCGTGGTCTGGTGCGGGAAGGCGGCGTGGCCGCCGACGCCTTCGATGGTGATGCGAATCTCGTCCACCGAGCCCATGATCGGTCCGGGACACACGGCGAATTCGCCCAGCGCGAGGCCGGGCTTGTTGTGCATGCCGTAGACCTCCTGCATCGGGAAGCGCGTCAGCATTTCGTCGTCGATCATCGCCTTGGCGCCGGCCCCGCCTTCTTCGGCCGGCTGGAAGATCACGGCCACCGCGCCATCGAAATTGCGGCTTTCGGCCAGCTCCCGCGCGGCGCCCAGCAGCATCGTGGTGTGCCCGTCATGGCCGCAGGCGTGCATCTTTCCGGGAACCTCGGAGGCCCACTCGACGCCCGACGCCTCCAGGATCGGCAGCGCGTCCATATCGGCGCGCAGGCCGATCATCCGGCCCGAAGCGTCGGTGCGCCCGCGAATGATCCCGACGACGCCGGTGCGCCCGATCCCCTCGTGCACCTCGTCGACGCCCGCCGCGCGCAGCGCCTCGGCGACGCGGCTGGCGGTGCGGGTGACATCGTAGAGCAACTCGGGGTTGCGGTGCAGGTCGCGGCGGAACTCGGTCAGGTCTGCGATCTGTTTCGATACCCAGTTTTCAACGGCCATTGAGATCAATCCTTCTTCATGCGGTAACGAAAGTCGCAGTGGCTGGCGCCTTTCATGATGGTTTGCGTCCGGGTCAGCTCCATGTCGGGGTTGTAGCCGACGCAGAAGTCGCCGTCCCGGTTGCAGGACAGAAGATGACCGATATTCCCGAGGCCCATCTCCTTGTACATTTCGGAGTAGCGGCAGCGGACCACGTTGAAGTCGAGCTTCTCCTCGTCCGCCGCCAGCACTTCGATCTGAAGCGCGTCGTCCTTGGTCCAGAGCGGCATGATGTCGAGAAAATCCTTGAGCGTCGGCTCCCGCCCCAGCGCTTCGGCGAAGCCCTTGCCGTGCTCGATGGCGGAATTGGAGACGGCCTCGCCGATCACGGATTGCGCTTCCTCCTCGCCCATGCGGGCCTTCAGCACTTCATAGACGTGCTTGAGGATCAGCGCCTCGATGCGGCGCCGCTCCAGAATGCCCATGTCGTTCATCTGCGTCTCCTCTCGAAAGGATCAGTCGAAATTCGGCTCTCTGCGGTCGGCGCGCTTCAGCCAGGCGAGATACCATGGCGCGATGCGGCGCGCGATCGCATGGGCCGCGAGCGGGCGCGGCTCCGAAGGCGGCAGCGCCAGCTCCGTCTCCGGCGCGCCCGCGACGGCGGCGGCCATTTCGCGGCCAAGCGAGATCGAGAGCGCGACGCCCCGCCCGTTGCAGCCGATCCAGGCCCAGCCGTCGGGGCCGAGCCGATGGATGCGCGGAAAGCGGTCCCAGGTCATGCCGACATAGCCGGACCAGACATGGGTCATCTTCGGCGCGCCGAGATCCGGGAACGCCTCGGCCAGGCGCCCCGCGGCGGTGGCTTTCACGCGTTCGGCCGCGTTCCACGGCCCGAGCACCGCGCCCCCGGTGATGAGGCGGTTGCGCGCGTCATAGCGGAAGAAGCGGAGATCGCCGCGGGTGTCTGAGACCGCCTGCCGCCCCGGCAGGATCGCCTTCCGCAGATTGTCGCCGATCGGCTCGGTCGCCATCTGCCAGGAGAGCACCGGCACGATGCTCCGCGCCAGCCTTGGGGCGAGCGACGGGGCGGCCTGATCGGTGTAGGCGTTGGTGGCGAGGATCAGTGCGCGGGCCTTCACCGAGCCTTCCGCCGTCCGCGCGCGCCAGAAATCGCCCTCCCGCGCCCAGCTGGTCGCGGGGCTGTCCTCGTGGATCACCGCGCCGCGGCGCTCGGCGGCGGCGGCGAGGCCGCGCGCCAGCCCCAGCGGGTTCACATGGCCGCCGGTCGGGTTGAACATGCCGCCATGCCAGAACCGGGAGCCGAGCACCTTCTCGGCTGCGTCCGCATCCAGCAATTCCGCCGGGAAGCCGAGCCGGCGCCAGGCGTTCACCCGCTTCTCGCTGAGCCGGATGCGCCCGGGGGAGTGCGCGGGCTGGAACCAGCCGGCCTGCTCGGCCTCGGCCTCCGCCTCGATCCCCTCTTCGCGCGCGGTGTCGAAGAGGTAGCTGGCGCTCGCGCCGACCAGCCGGGCGAACCGCTCGCCGGCGGCGCCGTGCCGGGCGATCATCGCATCCGGCTCGGCGGCGGTCAGAATCGGGATCACCTGCCCGTTGTTGCGCCCCGACGCGCCCCAGCCGACCGCGTTCGCCTCCAGCAGAACGACGCTCAGGCCGCGCCGCGCGAGGTGCAGCGCGGATGAGAGGCCGGTGAAGCCGCCGCCGATCACGACCGCGTCGGCCTCGACCTCGCCCTGCAGCTTCGGCTTGGGCGGGCGGGGCGCCGAGACCTCGGCCCAGATGGAGGGAGGAAAGGATTCGATCATGATGTCCCCGGACAGGTCATGCCGCGTCGCCCGGCAGCGTGGGCGGCGTCCAGTCGCGGCCGGGAATCGAGCGGAGCAGGTTGCGCGTGTAGGGGTGCTGCGGATCGGCGAAGAGTTCGGCGGTGACGCCGATCTCGACGATCCGCCCCTTCTCCATCACCGCCACCCGGTCGCAGATCTGCGCGGCCACCCGCAGATCATGGGTGACGAACAGGAGCGACAGGTCGAGCCGCACCCGGAGATCCGTCAGCAGCTTGAGCACCTGAGCCTGCACCGACACGTCGAGCGCGGAGACCGGCTCGTCCGCCACGATCACCTTCGGCTCCATCGCCAGCGCGCGGGCGATGCCGATGCGCTGGCGCTGGCCGCCGGAGAACTCATGCGGGTAGCGCTCGGCGGCGGCGGGGGAGAGCTCGACCAGCGCCAGCAGCTCGCGCGCTTTCTCCCGCGCCAGCGCCGGCTTCATCCCATGCGTGATCGGACCCTGAGCGATCAGGTCCACCACCCGCTTCCGCGGATTGAACGACGCCATCGCATCCTGGAACACCATCTGGATTTCGGAGCGCATCGCGCGGAGCGTGCGCGCGTCGGCGTGGAGAATGTCGCGGCCGTCAAGTTCGGCCTTGCCGCTATCGGCCTTCAGAAGCCGGGTCACGCAGCGCGAAACCGTGGTCTTGCCCGAGCCGCTCTCGCCGACGACGCCCAACGTCTCGCCGCGCCGGAGATCGAAGGAGACGTCGTCGACCGCCCGCACCGCCTTGCGCTTGCCGCTCAGAAAGCCGCCGCTCGCCTTGAAGGTCTTGACCATGTTCTCGGCGCGCAGCACCACCGGCGCGCCCGAGAAATCGCGCGGCGGCGGCGGGCGCAGCCCGGGCACCGCGGCGATCAGGGCGCGGGTGTATTCATGGCGCGGGCGGTTCAGGATCTCCTCCGCCGGGCCATGCTCCACCAGCTCTCCGCGCCGCAGCACCGCGACACGGTCGGCGATTTCCGCCACCACGCCAAAATCATGAGTGATGAAGAGGATGCCGGAGCCCGCGTCCTTCTGAAGCTCGCGGATGAGACGGAGGATCTGAAGCTGCGTGGTCACGTCGAGCGCCGTGGTCGGCTCATCCGCGATCACCAGCATGGGCGACATGGCGAGCGCCATCGCGATCATCACCCGCTGGCGCTGCCCGCCCGAGACCTGGTGCGGATAGGCGTTGAGGGCCGAGGCGGGGTCCGGGATCTGCACCCGCTCCAGCATCTCCAGCGCGCGCGCATGGCGGGCGCGGCGGTTCAGATCCGTGTGCAGGATCAGAACCTCGTCGATCTGCCAGCCCACGGTCTTTTGCGGGTTCAGCGCCGTCATCGGCTCCTGAAAGATCATCGCCATGCGGTCGCCGCGCAGCGCGCGCATCCCGGCTTCGTCAAGCTCGGAGAGGTCGCGCCCGTCGAAGCGGATCGTCCCGCCGGTCATCCGCACCTGCGGCTCCGGCAACAGCCGCATCACGGCGCCGGCGGCGAGGCTCTTGCCCGAGCCGCTCTCGCCCACGAGGCAGACGATCTCGCCCGGCCGCACGGTCAGGCTCAGTCCATCGAGCGCATAGGGCCTGTCCGCGCCCTTGGGCAGCGCCACGCGGAGATTCTCGATCTCGAGGATCGGCGTTTCGCTTTCGGATCCGGGCGTGTCGCTCATCCCTTCTTCTGCCTCGGGTTCAGAACCTCGTTCAAGCCCTCGCCCAGCAGAGAGAAGGAAAGCACCGTCAGCACGATGGCGACGCCGGGGATCGCCGCCACGAACCAGTCGCTGCGCAGCACCGCGCGGCCCTGCCCGATCATGTTGCCCCAGCTCGCATAGTTCGGATCGCCGAGGCCGAGGAACGCCAACGCGCTCTCCATCAGGATCGCCAGCGCCATGATCACCGACGCGTAGACCACGACGGGAGGCAGCGCGTTCGGCAGGATCTCGCGGAAGATGATCGCCGCGTCGCCGACGCCGAGATTGCGCACCGCCTCAACGAATTCGCGTTTGCGCAGCGACATGAACTCCGCGCGCGCCAGCCGCGCGGGCGCGGTCCATGAGACGATGCCGATGGCGAGCACGATATTTTCGATCGACGAGCCGAGGATCGCCACCAGCGCCAGCAGCAGAACGAAGCTGGGGATGGTCTGGAACGCCTCGGTCACCCGCATCAGCACATCGTCGATCCATCCGCCGAAATAGCCGGAGATCGCGCCGATGACGACGCCGATGGTGATCGAGATCAACGTCGCCACCAGTCCGATCAGAAGCGAAATGCGCGCGCCGTAGAGGATGCCGGCGAGGATGTCGCGGCCAAGCTGGTCGGTGCCGAGCGGCGTCGCCCGGTCGATGAACGGCCAGGTGAGGGGAACGCCCGCCCGGCGGAGCGGGTCCACCGGCTCATAGACCCCCGCGAGCAACGCCATCAGGATCACGCCCAGGAGCAGGACCAGTCCCAGCACCGCCGCGCGGTTGCGGCGATAGCGCCGCCAGAAGACCAGAAGACGGGAGGGCTCGGCCGGCGGCAGGGCGTCAGGTTCGGCGAGGCTCATGACAGTTCGATCCTCGAATCGAGCCGGGCGTAAAGCAGATCCGTCAGGAAGTTGACGAGAATCACAATGACCGAGCTCAGGAAAACGATGCCCATCAGCGTGTTCATGTCGCGCTGAATCACGGATTGATACGCGAGCTGGCCGAGGCCGGGCAGCGTGAAGATGGTCTCGACCACCACCGACCCGCCGAGCAGCGTGGAGAACTGAAGCCCGAGCAGAGTCACGACCGGCAGGAGCGCGTTGCGCATGATGTGGTGGATCATCAGCCGCCCTTCCCCGGCCCCCTTGGCGCGGGCGGTGCGGACATAGTCGAGCTCCGCGACCTCCAGCACGCTCGCGCGCATCAGGCGCAGATAGAACGCGAGATAGATCAGCGACAGCGCCGCCGTCGGCATGACGAAGTGCAGCGCGACATCCACGTAATAGTCCCAGCCGGTGTAAAAGGCGGCGATGCTCTTGACCCCGCCCACCGGCAGCCAGCCCAGCTTGACCGAGAACAGCACGATCATCATCAGCGCGAGAAAGAAGCTCGGCGTGGCGTAGAACACCAGCCCGAGCGTGGAGATCACGTTGTCGGTCGCGGAATAGGCCCGCCGCGCGGCGATGGCGCCCAGCGCGACGCCGATGGTGAACGCCAGAAAGAGCGAGGCGCACATCAACGTCAGCGTGACCCAGAGCCGGTCGAGCAGCACCGTCGCCACCGGCTGCTCATAGACGAAGGACCAGCCGAAATCGAAGCTCGCCATCTTGATCAGGTAGCGCCAGAGCTGCACCCAGACCGGCTGGTCGAGCCCGTATTCCGCGCGAAGCTTGGCGATGAATTGCGCATCGGCGCCGCCCATGTCGCCGACCAGCGCGTCCACCGTGTCCCCGGGCGCGAGCTTGAGCAGCAGGAAGGCGCCGACCATGATCAACAGGATCACCGGTATCGCCTGCGCTGCGCGGCGAAGCGCGTATTTCAACATCGGCATCTTCGTTCTCCCGCGATGGGGCGGCGCGGCGGCCGCCCCATCAGGTCACTCGTCCGCGAGCCAGAGATCGTACCAGCTCGAAGACACCCAGCGCGGAGTGTTGTGATGATTGCGCAGCCTTTTCGACGTCGCCGAGATGAACGGATGTTCGATGGCGAAGATGACCGGCAGCTCCTCCATCGCCATGACCTGAATGTCATGATACATCTGCGCGCGCACCTCGGGATCGAGCTCCTGAGCGGCGGCGTCGATCATCCCGTCCATCTTGTCGGACTGCCAGCCGAACTGGTTGGACCAAGGCGTGCCCACGGGCGCGCCGGAGCGGATCCAGACCGTCGTCGACACGGCGGGGTCCGAGCGGAACTGATGCCAGCCGTTCGCGGTGTCGAAGTCGTGGTCCCGGTAGACGCCGCTGAGGAAGCCCGGCGCGTCGTTGGTCAGGATCTCCACCTCGATGCCGATCTCCTTCATCGCCTGAGCGAAATACTCGGCCCAGAGCTGGGTGTACTCCCCCCAGGGCGCCGGCCGATGCCGCAGCCGCAGCCGCACGCCGTTCTCGTCCTCGGGGTAACCCGCTTCATCGAGCAGCGCCTTCGCCTTCTCGACGTCATAGGGATAGGTCGGCACCTCGTCGGTGTAGTTCGCGCCGGCGGTCGAGGGGATCGGGCCGCGGCCGGGCTTGGCGAAGCCGCGCATGATCGTCTGGATGGCGTAATCGATGTCGAGCCCGTGATAGATCGCCTGACGCACCTTCAGATTGGCCAGCGCCGGATTGCGGTGATTGAACTCGACGGTGGAGTGGGCGACGTTGTTCTCGTAGCCCTTGGTGCCCACATCGAAGCGCGGATCTTCCCTGAGACGCTCGACATCGGACATGGAAATGCCGTTGAAGCTCGATTCCAGCACCTCGCCGGCTTCGAGCGCGGAGGCCGCGGCCGACTTGTCCTTGATGAATCGCATCACGATCCGGTCAAGATAGGGGTACTGCTCCCCACGCCAGTACTCCTCGTTGCGCTCCATCATCACATACTGGCCGCGCTTGTACTCGACGAACTTGAACGGCCCGGTGCCGACCGGCGCGGTGTTGTATTCGTTCTTGAGGATATCCGTGCCTTCATAGAGATGCTTGGGCATCGGATGGCCGAGATCCGGCATGGCGGCGAGCATCAGGTCCAGCGGCATCGGCTTCGAATACCTGAACACCGCCGTATGCGGATCGGGGCAATCCACCGCTTCGAGGTTCTGCTGAAGCGTGGAGGAGTAGTTCAGCAACTCCTTCCACATGTTCATCGCGGTGTAGGACACATCCTCGCAGGTGAAATCCACGCCGTCATGCCATTTCACGCCCTCACGCAGCTTGAACGTGATCTCCAGCCCATCGTCGGAGGAGGACCAGTCCGTCGCCAGAACCGGCACGTAGCCGTCATAGCTCTTGTCGATCAGCGGCTCCACGATCTTGCCGGATATGTTGTAGACGCCGGTGGAGGCGCGCAGCGCCGGATTCAGGATGCGCTGCTCGGAACTCATCTGCGTAACCACGGTCCCGCCACGCTTCGGCGTTTCCTGTCCGGACGCGCCGGCGGCGATCAAAATGGCGGTCGCGCCGACGGCTACGGGCCCGGCAAGCCTGAACGGCGTCATCATAGTTTTCTCCTGTCGCGCATAAGAAACCTCCCCGCTTCAGTTGCGGAGTTGACTATGCGCTTGACTATCGCGACCAAGTGGACGGCTTGTCAATCGCCGCATTCCAGTGGCAGCATGGCGCCCCCGTTCGGACATGCTTCCAAAAGTCCGATTTTGACGAAATCCTCTGTGGATGGGAAATCGATGCGACACGACATCACCGGATGGACGATCTGGATCACCGGCGCGGGCTCGGGGATCGGCGCGGCGATGGCGCGCGCCTTCGCGGACGCCGGTTGCGTGGTCGCGCTCACCGCGCGCTCGCCCGACCCTCTGCACGCGCTTGCCGCGGAGATCGCGGCGGCCGGCGGAACCGCCCTCGTCCATGCCGCCGACGTGCGCGACCGCGACGGCCTCGCGCGCATCGCGCGCAAGATCGCCGATGAAACCGGGCGGCTCGATCTGCTCTGCAACAACGCCGGGCTGAATATTCCGAAACGCCGCTGGGCGGAGATCGACTGGGAAAGCTGGGATGCGGTGATCGACGTGAACGTCAAGGGCGCGCTCAACGCCATCGCCGCGGCCCTGCCGATCATGCGGGCGCAAGGCGGCGGCGTCGTCATCAACACGTCGTCCTGGGCGGGCCGGTTCCATTCGGCGGCGGGCGGCGTGCCCTACGGCGCCTCAAAACACGCGCTGACCGACATCAGCGCCAGCCTGAACTCGGAGGAGGGCGCGAACGGCGTTCGCTCCACCGCGCTTTGCCCGGCCGAGGTCGCGACGCCGCTCATGGCGCGCCGCCCGGGCTACGACCCGGCCGCGGCGGCGACGATGATCCAACCCGAGGATCTCGCCGACGCGGCTCTCTTCGTCGCCCGGATGAACCCCAATGTCGCCATTCACGAAATCACCGTCGCGCCCGTCCGCAGATAATCAGGAGCCTTCCCCATGACCCATCCCGTGAAGGGCGTCGACCATGTCTTCGTTCTGGTCGACGATCTCGACCAGAGCCGCGACGCCTACGCCCGCCTCGGTTTCAATCTGTCGCCGCGCGGCGTCCATAGCGCCAGCAAGGGCGCCGCGAACCACACCATCATGTTTCCAGACGACTATTTCGAGATTCTGGGCCTGATCGCGGAGACCCCGGGCAATCTCGGCCGCCGCGAAACGCTGGCGCGCGAGGGGCAGGGCCTCCACGCCGTCGCCTGCCGAATCGACGACGCCGACGCGGCGAAGGCGGCGCTGGACGCGCTCGGGATCGCGACGGAGACGCCGACCGGCTTCTCCCGCCCGGTGCCGCTTCCCGGCGGCGGCGAGGCGATGGCGTCGTTCCGCACGTTCCAGTTCAAGCCGGAGGAGGTTCCGCTCGGCATCTGCTTCATGTGCCAGCATCTGACGCGCGAGAACGTATGGATCCCCGAATTGCTGGAGCATCCCAACAGCGCCGAAGGCCTCGCCGCGGTCGTGGCCGGGACGGAGGATCCGGATGCGGCCGCGCGCGGTTTCTCACGGCTTTTCGCGGCGGGGAAGGCCTCCGCCATCGAGGGCGGCGCGCGAGTGGAGACGGGCCGGCGCTCCGCCCCGATGGAGTTCCTGACGCGCGAGGAGTTGGCGGCGCGCTATCCCGATTTCGACGTGAGCGCGACCCCGCGGAACGCCTATGCGGCGCTGCGCATCCGCGTCTCGGACATGGCCAGGGCGCGCGCCGCGCTGGAGAAGGGCGGCGTCGCGCCGGTCGAGACTTCGGCGGGGCTCGCCGTCGGACCGGAGGCGGCCAGCGGGGCGATCATTGAATTCGTCTCCGCCTGACCCGATGCGCGCCCGGAACCGGACGCGCCGGGCGCGCGCCCTCGCCAGGCTCTTGCACTCTCTCGAAGTGGCGGGGGGCGTTTCCGGCGCCGGGAAGTGGCGCTCCCTACGGGAGTCGAACCCGTCTTTCCAGATTGAAAATCTGGCGTCCTAACCGATAGACGAAGGGAGCCTCTGAAGCCCCGCGGGTCATAATGCGGCGCGCGGGGGGTTTCAAGCCGTTTTCGGCATCGGCCTAATCGGCCGGCGCCGCGTCCTCCACGGTCAGCTTGGCTTTTCGCCGCCCGCCCCAATCGTCGATCTCGAGCCGCCCGGCGATGTGGACCGGAGCGCCGCCGGTCGCTTCGAGGAACGGGCCGAGCGGCCCTTCGAACGCGCGAAAGGCGATGGCGTCGAGCCGGCCGCCGGCCGGATCCGCCAGAGTGAGGCGCAAATGGCTTTCCCCGGCTCTCTTGGCGAAGGCGACGCGAATCGCCGGGAGGGCGAAACGCGGCGCGCGCGCGGCCTGGCCGAACGGGCCGGCGGCTTCGAGCAGCGCGATGAGGTCCGGCGTCGCGGCGGCGGCGGAGAGCGCGCCGTCGATCCGAAGCGTCCGCGCCGCCGGGCGGGCGCCGACCGAGCGCGCGAGTTTGTCGGCCAGCCTCGCCATCGCCGCGTCGATCTCGTTCGCGGCGACGGTGAGCCCCGCCGCCATCCGGTGGCCGCCGCCCTTGAGCAGCAGGCCCTCGCGCGCCAGCGCGCCGACCGCCGCGCCGAGATCCACCCCTTCGACCGACCGCGCGGAGCCCTTGCCTTCCGCGCCGTCGATCCCGATCACCACGGCGGGCCGATCGAATCGTTCCTTGAGGCGCGCCGCGACGATCCCGACGACGCCCGGGTGCCAGCCCGGCGCCGCGGCCCAGACCAGGGGCCCGTCCACTCCCCGGCTCTCCACCTGGAGGATCGCGGCGGCCAGCACGTCGGCCTCGATGCTCCGCCGCTCGGCGTTCAGCCGGTCAAGCTCATGCGCGATTCCCTCGGCCTCCTCGCCCGACAGGGTCGAGAGCAGCCGCGCGCCGAGATCGGCCTTGCCGATTCGGCCGCCGGCGTTGACCCGCGGGCCGAGCATGTAGCCGAGATGAAAGGCGCTCGGCGGCGCGGTGAGCTTCGCGATATCGGCGAGCGCGCGAAGACCCGGCCGGCGCCGGCCCGCCATCACCTTCAGCCCCTGCCGGACGAAAGCGCGGTTGACGCCGATGAGCGGCGCGACATCCGCCACCGTCGCCAGCGCCACGAGATCGAGCGCGGCGATGAGGTCGGGCGGCGCCACGCTCTTTTCGCGCAGGAGCCGGTTCGCCGCGACCAGGAGAAGAAAGACCACGCCGGCGGCGCAAAGATGGCCCATCCCGCTCTCGTCGTCGTGGCGATTGGGGTTGACCACGGCGGCGCATGACGGAAGCGTCTCTCCGGCCAGATGGTGATCGGCGATGATCACCTCCGCGCCGGCGGCGGTCGCGGCGGCGACGGGGGCGTGACTGAGCGTGCCGCAATCGACGCAGACGATCAGGTCATGCTCCCGCGCCAGCGCCGCCATCGCCTCCACGTTGGGGCCGTACCCTTCGTCGATCCGGTCGGGGATATAGACCGTCGCGGCGCGCCCGAGCGCGCGAAGCCAATCGACCAGCAGCGCCGAAGAGGCGCCGCCGTCGACATCGTAATCGCCGAAGATCGCGATTCTCTCGCGCGAAGACACGGCCGCGACCAGCCGCGCGGCGGCGACGTCCATATCGCGGAGCGTGGAGGGGTCCGGCAGCAGCGCCTTCAGGGTCGGGTTGAGATAATCGGCCGCGTCTTCGGGGGCGACGCCGCGAAGGGCCAGAACGCGGCCGACGATCTCCGGCGCCTCCAGCCGCTGGGCGATGGCGGCGCCGATCCGCTCCGCCGGCTCCCCCGGCCCGGTCCAGCGCCGCCCGAGAAGCGAGTTTTCGACATTCAGGAACGCGGGTGGGGGCGGGGCGTCGGTCAAGGCTGCGATCGCCGTCTTCGGGGCCGCAGCGCCCGCGCCAGGAGCCACACGCCGACACACCAGGCGCCGCCGGCGACCGCCAGCCAGAGGATCATCACGCCTGCGCCCTCGTCAGGCCCGGACAGGAGCGCGCGGCCGACGAAGACGACGCCGCCCGTCAGAATCGCGAGCCAGATCAGGAGAAAGACGATGAACGCCGGGCGCCTCGGCGCCGGCGCCGCGTCAGGGCCGGCGCCGCGCGGCATCAGTCCTGCTTCGTGCGGTAATGCAGCCAGCGCACCGAGCCGGTGCGCGAGCGCATCAGGATCGTGTCGGTCTCGATATAGCCGCCGCGCCGCTTCAGGCCGGGCAGGATCGAGCCGTCGGTGACGCCGGTCGCCGCGAAGATCACATCGGCGGTGACCAGGTCGTCGCGGCTGTATTTCCGGTCGAGATCGGTGATCCCGGCGGCCGCCGCGCGGCCTCTCTCGTCATCGTCGCGAAACAGGAGCCGCCCCTGAAACTGCCCGCCCATGCATTTCAGCGCCGCCGCCGCCAGCACGCCCTCCGGGGCGCCGCCGGCGCCCATGTACATGTCGATCCCGGTCTTGTCCGGCTCGGCGCAATGGATGACGCCGGCGACGTCGCCATCCGTGATCAGCCGGATCTGCGCGCCGGCGGCGCGGAGCTCCTCCACCATTTCTTCATGGCGGGGGCGCTCCAGCACGCAGACCTTGATGTCTTCGGGCGCGCATCCCTTGGCTTTGGCCAGCGCGCCGACCCGCTCCGTCACCGACATGTCGAGATCGAGGAGCCCCGCCGGATAGCCGGGGCCGATCGCCAGCTTGTCCATGTAGACGTCGGGGGCGTGGAGCATGGTCCCGCGCGGGCCCATGGCGATCACCGTGAGGGCGTTCGGCATGTCCTTCGCGGTCAGCGTCGTGCCCTCGAGCGGGTCGAGCGCGATATCGACCTCCGGCCCGTCGCCGGCGCCGACCTTCTCGCCGATATAGAGCATCGGCGCCTTGTCCCGCTCGCCTTCGCCGATGACGACGACGCCGCGGATGTTCAGAAGGTTGAGCTGCTCGCGCATGGCGTTGACGGCGGCCTGGTCGGCGGCCTTCTCGTCGCCGCGGCCGACGAGGCGGGCGGACGCGATGGCCGCGGCCTCCGAAACCCGCGCGAGGCCGAGGGAAAGCATCCTGTCAGCGAATTCGGTGGTGTTCTGGGTCATGCGTGTCGCCTTTCGCCGCGTGTCGTCGGTTTCATACGCGCTTGAACGCCGATGCGCAAAGCGCCGGGCGGCGGGATCTGCGCGAATCCGCGTTCCATGGAGTTTCGCTCCGTCTTCTCAGACCTGTTCGATCCGGATCGCGACCGGCGGGCCGGTCTCGACATTGCTCGCCGCGATGGTGGCGAGGGCGGCGTCGAGCTTTTCGCGCCGCGTCTCGTGCGTGGTGATCAGCACCGTCGCCTCGTCGCCCTGAGAGTCGCCCGCGGTCTGGCGCATCTGATGGATGGAGACGCCTTCGGCGCCGAGCGCGGCGGCGACCGTGGCGAGAACGCCGGGCTCGTCGCGAAGCGCGAGGCGGAGATAATAGGCCGCGGGGGCGCGCCCGATCGCGCGCGGGGCGGCGCGGAGCGTCGCCGCGGGAACGCCGAACGCAGGCGTGCGCGCGCCGCGGGCGATGTCGATCAGGTCGGCGACGATCGCGGAGGCGGTCGGCCCGGCGCCCGCCCCCGGCCCCTCCTGAACGATGCGGCCGACCGCGTCGCCCTCCAGAACCACCATGTTGGTCACGCCGTCGAGCTTGCCGATCGGGCTGGCGGCGGGCGTGAGGCAGGGTTGCATCCGTTGCTCCAGCCCGTCCTCGTGCAGCCGCGCGACGCCGAGCAGCTTGATGCGGTAGCCCATTTCCGCGGCGTGCTCGATATCGGCGAGGCTGATCTGGTCGATGCCTTCGGTCTTCACATTGGCGAAATCCACCCGCGTTCCGAAGGCGAGCGCGGCGAGCAGCGCGAGCTTGTGCGCCGCGTCGACGCCGCCGACGTCGAAGGCGGGGTCGGCTTCCGCATAGCCGAGCCGCTGCGCGGCGGCCAGCGCATCGGCGTAGGGCGCGCCTTCGGCCTCCATCCGGGTCAGGATGTAATTGCAGGTCCCGTTGAGCACGCCCATCACCCGGGCGATCCGGTTTCCGGCCAAGCCTTCGCCGAGCGCCTTCACGCAGGGGATGCCGCCCGCCACGGCGCCCTCGAACCTGAGCGCGGCGCCGCGCGCCTCGGCCATCTCGGCGAGCGCCTGCCCGTGATGCGCGAGCATCGCCTTGTTCGCGGTGACGACATGCCTGCCGGCGCCCAGCGCGGCCTCGACCGCCGCTTTCGCCGGGCCGTCCTCGCCGCCGATGGCTTCGACGACGATGTCGATGTCGTCGCGCCGCGCGAGGGCGACGGGATCATCCTCCCAGTCGATGGCGGAGAGATCGGCGCCCCGGTCCCGGCCCCGGTTCCGCGCCGAGACCGCGACGACCGAGAGCGGCCGCCCCGCCCGCGCCGCGATCAGCGCCGCATTGTCGGAGAGAAGTTTCAGAACGCCGCCCCCGACGGTGCCGAGCCCGATGATTCCGATGCGTAAAGGGTCAGCCATGCCGGGCCTCGCTCAAGATTGCGTCGTCGGCGCCTCTCTTGCGGCAAAATCCGGCCGGGAGCAACGCGCGAGGCGGTCGCGGCGGCCTCGGCCGCCGGGGAGCGAGGGTCATTCCACCGGGCCTTCGAGCGCGCGCCGGCGGCGCGCCGACGCCTCCGCCGCGGCGGCGAGCTCGGCGCGCACAGCCTCGCCCTGCGCCGGATCGGGCGCGGATTTCGTGTACACCCCGGCCGGCGGCGTGGGGGGAATGTCGGCGAGGCGCGGCCAGTCCGCCCCATCCGCGCCGGATACGGGCGCCGCTTTGTCGAACACCTCCGGGCCCTGCCCCATGCACGCGGCGAGAAGGCCGCCCGCCATGAGCGCGAATCCTAGGCGAGCGCCTCGGAAACGAATAAGTAAATGCGCCATTGAAGCCGCCCCGTGTTATGGTTGGCGTGAGATTAACCGGACCGGGCGCGGGCCGCCAGCGCCAGGCGCGGCGCAGGGCGTTGAAACGCGGGAGAAGAGCATGACCATGAAGGCGGGCGAGCCGATGACAGAGTTTCCCGGGGCGGAGGAGAGCGCCGAATTCGCGGCCAACATGGCGACGGTGATGCAGCGCACGCAGGAGATCCTGGCGCAGATGGCCGACGCCGGCGTGAAGGACGCGCAGGAATATCAGGCCGACCCGATCAATATCGGGCCGCTCTTCGCCGGGCTGACTCAGGAGATGTTGAGCAACCCTCTCGCGCTGGCGGAAAAGTCGCTTGAGCTCTGGACCGCGCAGGCCGAACTCTGGCGGCGCTCGATGACCGGCTGGATCGGCGCGGAGGAGGCCGAACCGCTGGTGCGCCCGGAGCGTGGAGACAAACGCTTCGCCGACAAGGAATGGTCCGAGAACCAGTTCTTCGACTACATGAAGCAGACCTATCTCCTCACCTCGCGCTGGGCGCAGGACGTGGCCCACACCACCGGCGACATGCCGGAGCGCGACCGCAGGAAGCTCGATTTCGTGATGCGCAACATCATGGAGGCGATGAGCCCCTCGAATTTCGCGGTGACGAACCCGGCGGTTCTTCGGGCCACGGTGGAGGAGAAAGGCGCCAATCTCGTTCGCGGCGTCGAGGCGCTGGCGAAGGACGTCGCGCGGGGGAAGGGCAAGCTGCTGATCTCGCAGACGGACATGGAGGCGTTCAAGGTCGGCGAGAATCTGGCGCTGACCGAGGGCGCGGTGATCTGGCAGAACGAGGTTCTGCAGCTGATCCAGTACGCGCCGAAGACCGAGAAGGTCTGGGCGCGCCCGCTGCTCTTCGTGCCGCCCTGGATCAACAAGTACTACGTCCTCGATCTCAACCCCGAGAAATCGATGATGCGGTGGCTCGTGGAGCAGGGCCATCGAGTCTTCATGATCTCCTGGGTGAACCCCGACGCCGCCCAGAAGGACGAGACCTGGGACAGCTACATGACCGCGATCATGAAGGCGATCGACAAGGTGCTGGAGGAGACCGGCGAGAAGAAGGTCAACGTCGCCTCCTACTGCATCGGCGCGACGATGACCGGCACCATGCTCGCGTATATGGCGAAGAAGAAGGACCGGCGCGTCGCCTCGGCGACCATGTTCACCGGCCAGCTGGAGTTCTCCTCCGCCGGAGAGTTGCAGGTGCTGGCGGACGAGAAGACGCTTCAACTCCTCGACGAGCAGATGGAAGAGGGCTTCCTGCCGGCGGATGTGATGGCCAACGCCTTCAACATGCTCCGGTCGTCGGATCTGGTCTGGGGCTATGTGGTGCAGAACTACATGCTCGGGAAGGCCCCGTTTCCGTTCGATCTGCTCTACTGGAACGCCGACAGCACCTCGATGCCGGCCAAGGTGCACCGGTTCTATCTGCAGCGGTTCTATAATGACAACGCGCTGGCGAAGGGCGAGCTGGAGGTGCGCGGGGAGCGGATCAATCTCGGGGACGTCGCCATCCCGGTCTATCACCTGGCGAGCCGGGAGGATCACATCGCCCCGGTCGCCTCGGTCTATCGCGGGGCGAAATTGCTGAAGAAGGCGGCGAACCGCTTCGTCGTCGCCGGATCGGGGCATATCGCCGGGGTGGTGAACCCGCCCGCGCTCGGCAAATACCAGCATTGGGTGCGGGAAGGGGTGGAGGCCGCCGACGCCGAGGAATGGCTGGCGGGGGCCGAGGAGGTCCCGGGGTCGTGGTGGCCGGATTGGGACCGCTGGCTGGCCCAGCGCTCCGGCAAGAAGATCGACGCGCGGGAGCCCGGCGCGAGGCTCGGCGTGATCGAGCCGGCGCCGGGATCCTATGTGAAGGTCCGGTTCGATCAGAGATGAGGCGGGGGTTATCGCGTGCGATAAGGGTGTTATCTTATTGATATAAAAGAATAAGCCAAATGTTCGTTCGTGCGATAGGCGCCGCCGGGGGGTGATTCCGGGCGTTTCCCGGCCTCTCGGCGCCGCCGAGCCGGCGGGCGCCGGGCGCCCGGTTGCGGCGTCACGCCGCGCCCGTTCAGGGAACTCCGGGCCTTCGCCGCGCATCGGATGGCGAAGAAAAGGAGCTTCCCATGACATATCGACTGAAGCTGAAACGGATCGAGCGCGCCACGCATGACACGCACCACCTGATCTTCGACCGGCCCGAGGGATTCGCCTATGCGCCCGGGCAGGGAGTGGAGCTGTTTCTGGTGAGGGCGGCGGGCTGGGAGAAGGAGGGCCGGCCGTTCACGCCGGTGAGCCTCCCGGATGAGCCGGATCTGGAGTTCGTGATCAAGGCCTATACGGATCATGACGGGATGACCGCGCAGGTCGGCAAGATGGCGGCGGGCGACGAGATGGAGATGGACGGGCCCTTCGGCGCGCTCTCGGACCAGGGGCCGGGGGTGTTCATCGCCGGCGGCGCCGGGGTGACGCCGATGATCGCGATCCTGCGCCAGCGGCTTCGCGAGCGGGGGACGCTCAAAGGCTCGACGCTGATCTTCGCCAACAAGACCGAGGCCGACATCATCTGGCGCGACCGGTTCGAGGCGATGACGGGCCTCAAGACGGTGTTCGTGGTCGATGAGGCGGGCGCAAGCGTCCCGCAGCAAAGGCTCGACCGGGAGTTTCTGGCCAAATTCGTGGACGCGGACAGCCGCTGCTACCTCTGCGGCCCGCCGCCGATGATGACCGCGGTCCGCAAGGCGCTGAACGAGCTGGGGGTGAAGGGCGAGAAGCTGATTGAGGAGGAGGCGTAAGGGCGAAAAGTAATTCTATACTCATTCTTGCCTCTGAGGCGAGGTTAGATGCAGCGGTTGTCTTTTTGGATAATATATCTCCTTAGCATGCGCAATTGACGTAAGTTACCGAGTCAGCATAGCTAACCTAGGGGGGGCGGCACATGCCTGACTCAATTTTGCTTGACGATGACCTGGAATCGACGGTTGGATTATATTTTCAGATACGACCTTCAGAGTTAATCGATATCGAAGTCGCAGCGGCGGCTGTGATCGAATGGTCGAGAGGCATGAAGGCGGCTGCGGCAGTTATCGATCCGTTATTTGAATATCGTATCACTCTGATTGCAGCAGAGCCTGGTTCATCGAGATGGATTGCGAAAATTGATCGGTCATTTCGAAAAATCGAGACATCCAAGATCAATCAGACTGCGGAACGCATCAAAGATGGTTGGCAGGCGGTTCCTTTGTTATTTCGTATGGCGATCGGTTTGGTGATCGTTATCCCTATTACTGCAGTGCCGACAATCAATTATTGGTTTGATAGCGAGGAATTTAGTAAAGCCCAGTTTGAACAGATCAAAGCGGCTGTGAAAGAAGCGACGATAGACCCTGTGGTGCAGTCTCACAGAAAAGCCGTCTTCAAACGTGTGCAACAAGATCGGAAGATAACGGGCCTAGGGGCCGGTGCACCCGACAAAAAAGACTGGAAGCCACGGCGGACAATCCCAGCCGAGCAGTTCGCGGAATTTGACGGGCTGTTCGACGTTCAAGAAAAGGTAGCAGCTGAACGTGTTATCACGCAGGAATTGGATGTGATACTTGTATCTCCTCAGCTCGAAAATGCGGAGCGGGTCTGGATATTCAGGCAGGAAGGTATTTCTGGGAGGATTCGGGCGGTGATGAAGGATAAATCGTTTCTTGCTGCGTTGGAGCAGAGCGCGATCCGGGAAACGCTGCGAGCCAACATCCCCATGCGTATCAGGTTAAGAATCAGGCAGCGACTGGACGGTGGGGAATGGAAAGTTACCCGTGGCGGTCGGTCTGTCGTCGAGGTGATTTCGCCTTCGGTTGGCGCTTAGCCGCCGGCTTGCCACCATAAACCCACGCCGCTACGGCCATAGCAAAGAGGGCGAGGCACCCTATGATAAAGGTGGTGACTGGAGACAGGCGCCAGAATGCTAGATACGCAATGATCGTCGTCAATGTGATGGCAAGGCCGGAAAGCCACTTGCGGCGCGAATCCTTCATCTGGCCGTTGGTAGGGAGCATCTGCTGATCAGTCATGTAAAATTAGCCTGACGGCACCATAGCATGAATCCGCAGTTCAGCCTAATCATCAGTTATTTCAAGCGCTTGAATCAAAACAGAGAATCCTAGATACTTGACTTGTGAAGAAATTAGCCTCTGTAAGCAAGAGAGGCGAGCGAATCTGCCTAGTTTATTGCCAAATATGAGGCGAGTTTGGGGATCTCGACGCTTTCTAGACGACGTTCAGGGCAATGATCGAAGCGTTGAAAGGAACTCTGGAAGTATGTCCTCCGCATGATGGTGACGATAGCGTTTGGCTGTCAGGCGCGCGCGACCCGGCCCTGATTATCGACGCCGAATAAAAACGCTTTCTCACTCCACCTTCACCACACGGCCCTGATAAACCAGCGTCGTCGGCTCGCCGGTCGGGGAGCCGCCCTTGGGTTCGAGGCTGACGGCGAAGATCTGGTCGGGGGCGGGGGTGAGGCCGGTTCGGACGACGGCCTCCCGCGGCAGGAGGCCGAGCGAGACCGGTTTGGCGGCGCCGGCGGGCACGGTCCAGATTTCGTAGGATTTGCTGTCGGGGGGCGTGGCGGTGGGGATCACGGTCGCGGCGCCGGTCTCGGCGTCGAACTGGATGATCAGGCCGGTGCGCCCGGTCTCGTCGGCGACGACCGCGACATAGCGGGCGGCGGGGGGCGGCGCCTTGGCGGGCGCGGCGATGTAGAGCGCCAGCGCGGCGGCGGCGGCGAGCGCGGCGCCGGTCGCCAGCTTCCAGCGCCGGACCTGCCGGCGAAGGCGGAGGATCTGCGGCGGGGGGGCGGCGCCCTCCCGGTCCGACGCGTCGAGCGCGGCTTCGATCCGGGCGAAAAGATCGGGCGGCGGCGGCGCGGCGGGGGCGATGAGAAGCGGGGCGAGCCGTCGCTCCCACGCTTCGCGAAGGCGGGCCTCCTCCGCGGTCTCGGCCGAGGGCGGCTCCAGCGAGAGCGCGCGTTCGGCGGCCTGAAACTCCGTCTCGTCCATCGGATGTCCCGTTCGCACCCCTTGCTTGCGCGGGCCGCCGGTCCAGGCGCCCGCTCTTCTAGACGCCCGCCCCGTCGTCGAGGCAGGTCTTCAGCGCGGCGAGCCCCCGGCGCAGCCACGTCTTGACCGTGTTCACCGGCGCGCCGAACCGCGCCGCCAGCTCATCGCGCGTGAAGCCCTCCACATAGGCCAGCACCAGCATCCGGCGCGGGGTCTCCTCCAGCCGCGCGAGGCATTGGGAGAGCGCCATCGCCTCCGCGCCGCCATCCGCGCGCGCCTTCGGGTCCGCGAGCGCGGCGAAGGCGTCGTCCGCGCCGCCCCAGCCGGGGGCGCGCCCCCGCCGGCGGACGATGTCGATGGCGCGGTTGCGCGCGATCACCGCCATCCAGGCGCCGGCGCGGCCGCGCGCGGGGTCGAACTCGGCGGCCTTGCGCCAGATGTCGATGAACGCGTCCTGCGCCGCATCCTCCGCCAGAGCCCTGTCATGGCATATGCGAAGGCAGAGGCCGAAAAGTTTCGCAGCCGTCCGATCATAGAGCGCGCGGAACGCGCCGCGGTCGCCGCGCGCGGCGGCGGCGATCAGATCCTCAACGCTTTCGGTCAGCTCCATCGGCGCGGATTTTGCCGCAAACCGGGGTGAAGCGATAGGGGAAACTCCGGCGCGGGCCGGGGGCGCGCGGCGGGCGGGGGAGAGGCCCCCGCCCGCCCGCCGGGATCATTCGGCGGCGAGGCGGGCCTTCGACATCGAGCCCTCCACGTCGCGCGCCGCGCCTTCGGAGGCGGAGGTGGCGAAGGCGGCGAAGACCTTGAGCGCCTGGGTGACTTTCCGCGCGCGCTTCTCGGTCGGCGCCCATGCGGCCGCGCCCTTCGCGTCCATCGCCGCGCGCCGCGCCGCGAGGACGCCGGGCTCGACATTGAGGTGGAGCTTGCGGTTGGCGATCGAGATCACCACCTCGTCGCCCTCCTCGATCAGGCCGATCGCGCCGCCGAGCGCCGCCTCGGGCGAGATATGGCCGATGGAGAGCCCGGAGGAGCCGCCGGAGAAGCGCCCGTCGGTGATGAGGGCGCAGGATTCGCCGAGCCCGACCGCCTTCAGATAGGAGGTGGGGTAGAGCATCTCCTGCATCCCCGGCCCGCCGCGCGGCCCCTCGTAGCGGATCACCACCACGTCGCCGGGTTTGATCTTCGAGCCGAGAATCGCCTTCACGGCGCTGTCCTGGCTCTCGAAGATGCGGGCGCGGCCGGTGAATTCGAGGCATTTCTCCGGCACGCCGGCGGTCTTCACGATGCAGCCGTCCTCGGCGATGTTGCCGAAGAGGACCGCGAGCCCGCCATCCTGCGAATAGGCGTGCTCGCCGGAGCGGATGCAGCCGTTCTTCTGGTCGCGGTCGAGATCCTTCCAGAGATTGGAGGTGCTGAACGCCTCGATGGTGCGGACGCCGCCGGGCCCGGCGCGGTAGAATTCCTCAACCTCGGGGGAGGGGTTCCGCATGATGTCCCATTTGTCGAGCGCCTCGCCGAGGGTCTTCGTGTGGACGGTCGGCCGGTCGCGGTGGATGAGGCCGAGTCGGTCCAGCTCGCCGAGGAGGCGCATGATGCCGCCGGCGCGGTGCACGTCCTCCATGTGGAAGAGCGAGGTCGAGGGCGCGAGCTTGGAGAGATGCGGGACGCGCCGCGAGAGCCGGTCGATATCGGCCATGGTGAAGGGCACGTCGCCCTCGCGCGCCATGGCGAGGAGGTGGAGCACCGTGTTGGTGGAGCCGCCCATGGCGATGTCGAGGGTCATCGCGTTCTCGAAGCTCTCGAAATTGGCGATGCCGCGCGGGGTCGCGGTCTCGTCGTCCTCCTCGTAATAGCGTTTGGCGAGGGCGACGATGGTGCGCGCGGCTTCGAGGAAAAGCTCGCGGCGGGCGCTGTGCGTCGCCAGCAGCGAGCCGTTGCCGGGCAGGCCGAGGCCGAGGGCTTCGGCGAGGCAGTTCATCGAGTTGGCGGTGAACATGCCGGAGCAGGAGCCGCAGGTCGGGCAGGCGGAGACCTCGGTCTTGAGGCTGTCATTGTCGGAGATGTCGGGGTTGACGCCGTTCATCATCGCGTCGACCAGATCGACCTTGCGCTCGGTCCCGTCGAGCACGACCTTGCCGGCCTCCATCGGCCCGCCGGAGACGAAGACGGCGGGGATGTTGAGCCGCATCGCCGCCATCAGCATGCCGGGGGTGATCTTGTCGCAGTTGGAGATGCAGATCACGGCGTCGGCGCAATGCGCGTTGCACATGTACTCGACCGAATCGGCGATGATCTCCCGCGAGGGGAGCGAATAGAGCATCCCGTCATGGCCCATGGCGATGCCGTCGTCGACCGCGATGGTGTTGAACTCCTTGGCGACGCCGCCGGCGCGCTCGATCTCCCTGGCGACCAGCTGGCCCATGTCCTTCAGGTGGACATGGCCGGGCACGAACTGGGTGAAGGAGTTGGCGATGGCGATGATCGGCTTGCCGAAATCCCCTTCCCCCATGCCGGTGGCGCGCCAGAGGGCGCGGGCGCCCGCCATGTTGCGGCCATGGGTCGTGGTGCGGGATCTGTATTGGGGCATCTGGCTTCCTCCGTCAGCGCGGCTCTGTTCTCGTTCGGAGGGTTATATGCCCGCGGGGGAGGCATGGAAAGGCGTGGCGGAGGCCGGCGCGGCGCATCCCTTCGGGAACGCCGGTCGCGATCAGGCCGACGCCGCGCCTGCTGACGGCGCCCGGACGGGCGGCGCGGCGGGCGCGCGCCCGCCGCGGACCGGGTTTCGCGTTCAGCGCAGCTCGAACAGTTCGTGGTGAAACCGTTCATCGACCGGGAAGCCCTGGGCGGCGAAATCCGCCCGCAGCGCGGCGCCGAACTTGCTCGGGCCGCAAAACCAGAGGCTCGCCTCGCGCCAGCCCGCGACCTCGTCGCGGATGCGTTGTCCGGTCAGCCGGCCGTCGCGGGCGTCGATCAGCAGATGCAGCCGAATCTTGGCCGCGCGGGCGTCCCCGGCGAGGCGTTCCAGCGCCGCCTCGTCCACTTCGCGCGTCGTGTGGAAGAGATCGATTTCGGGCCGCACCCCGTCGGGGGCTTCGGTCGCCATCTCCTTCATCCGGGCGAGGAAGGGGGTGATGCCGATGCCGGCGCCGATCCAGATCTGGCGCGGCAGGCCGTCATCGAAGGTGAAGCGGCCATAGGGGCCTTCCACCGTCACCCTCTGGCCGAGCTTGAGGCGGTCGGCGAGGCCGGTGGTGTGGTCGCCGAGCTCCTTCGCGACGAAGGCGGCGGTCCGCTCGTCCGGGGACCAGGCCGAGGCGATGGTGTAGGGATGCGCGCCTTCGACCGGATTCGACGTCACGAAGGCGAATTGCCCCGCCTGGTGCCCTCGCCAGCCCGCGCCGAGCCGGATCACCGTCTCGAGGGAGCGCACGCCGGGATATGTGCGCATCTCGACGATCTCGCCAGCGACGCGGCGCCCGGCGCCGATCCGCCCGAATATCGACGCCAGAGCGGCGTAGCCGCCGGCCAGCATGAGCAGCGCCAGCGCGGCGCCGAGCGGGGTCGCCCACATCGCGAAGTCTATCAGGATGACGGAATGGAACACGAGGACAAGGTAGACAAGCGGCATCAGCCGGTGGCTGTAACGGAAAATCCTGTAAGGTATCAACTTGATCAACGCGATGAGCAGCAGGATGACGACGCCGTAGAAAGCCCATTCGCCCAGCCCCTCCGCCGTGTGACGAAAGCCGGCGAAGAAGTTCTGAATCGGGTCGACGATCTCCGGGCGCGGCCCCCGCTCCGGGCGCGTCAGCAGCCCCAGCTCGATGGCCCATTTCGGCGCTTCGGCCCAAAGCCAGTGGAACACCGCCAGCCCGAGCGCCCCGACGCCGAGCCACTTGTGAAGCCGGTACATCTTGTCGAGCCCGTTCACCCGCGCCTCCAGCCAGAGCGGGCGCAACGAGAGGATCATCGCCACGCTCATCGCGGCGATGGCGAGCGCCCCGCTGAACTGCATCATCGGGCCGCGCAGGGTGAAGACGGAGGTCGCGCTGAAGATCTCGGGATTCAGCGCCAGCCAAAGGGCCGCCGCCACGGCCCAGAACCCCCAGAACAAGCGGATGTTGATCCTGGTCATTCGTCAGCCTCGCGCAAATTTCAGCCGCCTCTCCTTACGGGGTCGCGGGCGCGGGCGCGACCCGTCGGCGCGACGATCTTCTGACGCACGATGTCGCGGACGCGCCCCGCGGGCCCCATCGGGAGAGTTACGAAGACAGCCCCCTTTTCCGTCGCACATGAGAGGCGCGCCCCGCACGGATTCTGGATGCGCGGACTGTGATCGCGGACGCTGGCGCCGCGCCGCTCGGCGCAAACCGCGCTCCTGGCCCGTGCTCTCCGCTTGACACACCCGCCCCGGATCGTCGCAATGACGCATCTTTTCCGGGGAGGCCGCTCGATGCTCAAACAACCCTATCTTCTGTTTCTGGGCGATGCGCCCGACGCGCTGGCGGCGAAGGTCGCGCAGGGGGTGAAGGACTGGCGGCCCGAGGCCTCGGTCGGGCAATTGCGGCTCAAGGGCTGCAACGCCGACATGAAGCTGGCGGATACGACCGTGGCGGAGGCGGCGGCGGCGGGGGCGAAGACGCTGGTGATCGGGGTCGCGAATCGGGGCGGGCTGATCTCCGACGCCTGGATCGAGGTTCTGGTCGAAGCGATGGAGGCGGGGATGGACGTGGCCGCCGGGCTTCACACCCTGCTCCGGGATCAGCCGGCGCTGGTCGAGGCGGCGGCGCGCACCGGGCGGACGCTCCATGACGTGCGCCTGCCGGTGACGAAATACCCGATCGGCGAGGGGCGGCGGCGGAGCGGCAAACGCGTTCTCATGGTCGGCACCGATTGCTCCTGCGGCAAGATGTATACGGCGCTGGCGATGGAGAAGGAGATGCTGGCGCGCGGCATGAAGGCGACCTTCCGCGCCACCGGCCAGACCGGCATCCTGATCACCGGCGGCGGCGTCCCGCTCGACGCGGTGGTGGCGGATTTCATGGCCGGCGCGGTGGAGACGCTGACCCCGCCGAACGACGACGACCATTACGACCTGATCGAGGGGCAGGGGAGCCTTTTCCACCCGTCCTATTCCGGCGTCACCATGGCGCTGATCCATGGCGGCGCGCCGGATTATCTCGTGCTCTGCCATGAGCCGACCCGGACCCATATGCGCGGCCTGCCGCATTACGTCTCGCCGGGGCTGGCGGCGCTCCGGCCGCTGGCGGAGACGCTGGCGCGGGTGGCGAACCCCGATTGCGTCTCGATCGGCTGCTCGATCAACACCGCCGCGCTGCCGGAGGCGGAGGCGGACGCCTATCTCCGCCAGGTGGAGCGGGAGATGGGCCTGCCGGCGGTGGACCCGTTCCGGCATGGCGCGGGCGCGCTGGTCGAGGCGCTGTCGTGAGGGGGGTGGTCCGGCGCGAGCTTTTCCCCATCGCCGGCGTCTTCACCATCTCGCGCGGCAGCCGGACGGTGGCGGAGGTGGTCTCGGTCGAGCTGATCGACGGCCCGCATCGGGGCATGGGCGAATGCGTGCCCTATGCGCGCTACGGCGAGACGCAGGAGGGCGTGATCGAGGCGATCGAGGGCTGGCTCGCGGCGGGCGGCGGCGACCGGGCGGCGCTGCAGGCGGAGATGAAGCCGGGCGCGGCGCGAAACGCGCTCGACTGCGCGCTCTGGGATCTGGAGGCGAAGCGGGCGGGAAAACGGGTCTGGGAGCTGGCCGGGCTGGCGGCGCCGGGACCGGAGATCACCGCCTACACGCTTTCGCTCGCGGCGCCCGACGAGATGGGCGCGAAGGCGGCCGAGCATGCGCATCGCCCGCTCCTGAAGATCAAGCTCGGCGGCGGCGACGAGGATATCGCCCGGCTTCGCGCGGTGCGGGCCGGGGCGCCGGGGGCGCGGATCATCGTCGACGCCAACGAGGGCTGGACGGTGGAGCTTTACTCGGCGATCGCGCCGCTTTTGCTTGAGCTGGGCGTCGCCATGGTCGAGCAGCCGCTCCCCGCAGGCGAAGACGAGGCGCTTCGCGGGCTCCTGCGGCCGCTGCCGGTCTGCGCCGATGAAAGCTGCCATGACCGGGCGTCGCTGCCCGGGCTGGTCGGCAAATACGACATGATCAACATCAAGCTCGACAAGACCGGCGGCCTGACCGAGGCGCTGGCGCTCCGCGACGCGGCGCGCGCGGCCGGGCTTAAGGTGATGGTCGGGTGCATGATCGGCTCGTCGCTGGCGATGGCGCCGGCCGTGCTGGCGGCGCAGGGCGCCGATTTCACCGATCTCGATGGCCCGCTCCTGCTGGCGCGGGACCGGCGGCCGGGACTGACATTCGATGAGCGCGGCGCGCATCCGCCCGCGCCGGAGCTATGGGGATGAAGATGAGCCGCACGGTCTATGTGAATGGAGACTACGTTCCCGAAGAGGAGGCGAAGATCTCGGTGTTCGATCGCGGCTTCCTGATGGCGGACGCGGTCTATGAGGTGACCGCCGTGCTGGACGGCAAGCTGATCGATTTTCCGGGCCACGCCGCGCGGCTCCATCGCTCGCTCACCGAGCTGAAGCTGAAGCCGGCCTGCACGGATGAGGAGCTGCTGGCGATCCACCGGAGCCTGATCGAGAAGAACGCCCTCGCCAACGGCCTGGTCTATCTTCAGATCACCCGCGGCGCCGCCGACCGCTCCTTCGTCTGGCCGAAAGACGCGGAGCCGGGGATCGTGCTGTTCACGCAGGCGTCGGACCCGGTGAACGCGCCGGAGGCGAAGACCGGGATCAAGGTGATCACGGTCGAGGATCAGCGCTGGGCGCGCCGCGACATCAAGACGGTCCAGCTTCTCTTCCCGTCTTTCGCCAAGATGGAGGCGAAGGCGGCCGGCAAGGACGACGCCTGGCTGGTGACCGACGGGTTGGTGAACGAGGGCAGCTCGAACAACGCCTATATCGTGAAGGACGGCGTGATCGTCACCCGCGGCCTTTCGCAGGACATCCTGCACGGGATCACCCGCGCCGCCGTGCTCCGCTTCGCGCGGGAGGCGCAGATGAAGATCGAGGAGCGGGCGTTCTCGGTCGAGGAGGCGAAGGCGGCGGACGAGGCGTTCTACACCTCGGCCACCGGGTTCGTGACGCCGGTGGTGGAGATCGACGGCGCCCCGATCGGCGGCGGCGCGCCGGGGCCGATCGCGGCGCGGCTGCGGGAGGTCTATATCGACGAGAGCCGGAAGACCGCGATCTGAGGGGGCGCGGGCCGGGCGCGCTCAGATCAGCAGCGAATAGGCGCCTTCATGGCGCAGAAGCGCCACCTTGGTCTCGACGCCGCCCGGCGCCGAGAACCCGCCGAGCTTGCCGGTTCCGGTCACCCGGTGGCAGGGAATGATGACCGGAATCGGGTTGGCGCCGCAGCATTGGCCGATGGCCTGCGCCGGCGCGCCGACCCGGGCGGCGATCTCGCCATAGGTGAGGGTCTCGCCGAAGGGAATCCTGCGCATCGCCGCCATCACCGCCTGCTGGAGCGGGCCGCCGGCGGGCGCGAGGGGGAGATCGAACGCACGAAGCCGCCCGTCCGCATAAGCGCCGAGCTGCGCCGCGGCCTCGATCAGGAGCGGGTCCTCCGACGTCTCGACCGGGCCGCCCCAGCGCAGCCCGGTGATCGCGCCCCCCGCCGCGTCGATGGTGAAGCGGCCGAGGGCGGTTTCTGTGGAATGGCTGGGCATGGGCGGATCATGCGCCCGCGCCGCCGGCGGCTCAATCCTCTTTCGGCGCCGCGCGTGTGGGGTGCGGCGCGGGAAGGGACCATCGCAGAACCATGCGGGGGGGGGGCCGAATGTTCAGAAGGTCAGGTCAGCGGACGGACCTGCCGTTAGGTTAGGGTAAGTTTGTTTGTCGCCCATATGGATATGCTGCATTGCAGCATTATCTGCAGGGGGGGAGCGCCTTCGTCAAATACAAGCTTATCAACAACTGCGCTGAAAGCGCAATAAGGATTAGTATGTCAATTTTCTCGAATACCAGCAATCACCTGACGGACCTGGGCGACTTCGGATCGGATCCCGGGGCGCTGAGCGCGGACATTTATATTCCGGAGAATTTCAAGAAGAACGGTCCGCTTGTCGTCGTGCTGCATGGCAGCACCCAATCGGCGGAAAGCTATGATGTCGGATCAGGCTGGTCCACTCTCGCCGACGAATGCGGGATAGCGCTCCTGTTCCCGGGGCAAAGACTGACCAACAACCTCCTTGGCAGCTTCAACTGGTTCGAGACCAGCGACAGCCAACGCGGCGGGGGCGAGCCGCTCTCTATCCGACATATGATCAAACAGGTCGTTGATGATCATGCGGTAGACCCGTCGCGCATCTTCATTACGGGGCTGTCCTCGGGTGGCGCCATGACATCCGTGATGCTTGCGACCTATCCGGAAGTGTTCGCAGGAGGGGCGATCATCGCAGGGCTGCCCTACGGGAGCGCGAACAACATGATGGAGGCGATCGTTCGCATGAACGGCTTCGGAGGCCCGTCGGACGGACAACTCGACGAACTTGTCCGTGGAGCTTCGAAATCCACCGGCCCCTGGCCGACAATCTCGGTCTGGCATGGCGGGAGCGATACGACCGTCGACAGTTCCAACGCCGGTTCCATCGTCAGTCAGTGGCGGGAGATCCACAAGGTCGAGGAATCGCCGACACGTGTGGAGACGGTTGACAGCTTTCCCCGGAAGGTCTGGTGCGACGCGGACGGGCGGGAGGTAATCGAGGAATACATCATCGAAGGAATGGGCCACGGCACGCCGATCAGCGCCGCGGGAGACGAGGGCCTCGGAGAAGAAGGCGAGTATATGCTGGAAGTCGGCATTTCCTCGACCCGCCACATCGCGGATTTCTGGGGCCTTGCGCGGTGAGGAGGCTGTGGCGGGACGTGTTCCGCCGGCGTATCAGCCGCAACGGCGACCGTTTCGACAACATGGGCTCCAGGCCGCCATCGCGACGATGATCGCGCCTGCCGCGGCGGCGGCCATCGGCATACCCGCGCGATGGCCGCCCCGGCGGGAGCGGCCATCGCGCGGATTCGGCCTCAGGCGGAGATCAGGCCCATGCTTTCCAGCTTCAGCATCACGTCCTGCGCGCAATCGTCGGGCGTGACCTTGATGGTGTCGCAGACCAGCTCCGGGTTCACCGGCGCTTCATAGGGGTCGGAGATGCCGGTGAATTCCTTGATCTTGCCTTCGCGGGCGAGCTTGTAGAGGCCCTTGCGGTCCCGGCGCTCGCATTCCTCGAGGCTGGTCGCGACATGCACCTCGATGAAGGCGCCGTATTGCTCGATCATCTCGCGGACCGCCTGGCGGGTCGCGGCGTAGGGCGCGATCGGCGCGCAGATCGCGATGCCGCCGTTCTTGGTGATCTCGGAGGCGACATAGCCGATCCGGAGGATGTTGAGGTCGCGGTGCTCCTTCGAGAAGCCGAGCTCGGAGGAGAGGTGCTTGCGCACCACGTCGCCGTCGAGAAGCGTGACCGGGCGCCCGCCAAGCTCCATCAGCTTCACCATCAGCGCGTTGCCGATGGTGGATTTCCCCGAGCCCGAAAGCCCGGTGAAGAACACGGTGAAGCCCTGGCTCGCGCGGGGCGGCCGGGTCTTGCGAAGCTCGGCCACCACCTGCGGGAAGGAGAACCATTCGGGGATCTCCAGCCCCTCCTGCAACCGGCGGCGAAGCTCGGTGCCGGAGATGGAGAGGACGGTCGCGCCCTCGGGCACCTCGTCCACCGGCCGGTATTCGGCGCGGTCCTGCACATAGACCATCTGCTTGAAGGGGACGAGCTCGACCCCGATCTCGCGGGCGTGTTCGGCGACGAGGTTCTGCGAATCATACGGCCCGTAGAAATCCTCGCCCTGGCTGTTCTTGCCGGGGCCGGCGTGGTCCCGGCCGACGATGAAATGGGTGCAGCCGTGATTCTTCCGGATCAGCGCATGCCAGACCGCCTCGCGCGGGCCGCCCATCCGCATGGCGAGATTGAGCAGCGACAGATGCGTGGTGGAGGCGGGATACTGGTCCAGCACCGCCTCGTAACAGCGCACGCGGGTGAAATGGTCGATGTCGCCCGGCTTGGTCATGCCGACGACGGGATGGATCAGGAGATTGGCCTGCGCCTCGCGCGCGGCGCGGAAGGTCAGCTCCTGATGGGCGCGGTGGAGCGGATTGCGGGTCTGGAACGCCACGACCCGGCGCCAGCCGAGCTTGCGGAAGAAGGCGCGAAGCTCGTTCGGCGTGTCGCGGCGCGATTTGAAATCGTAATGCACCGGCGGCTGGATGCCGGTGACCGGCCCGCCGAGATAGACCGGGCCGGCGGTGTTGTGGAGGTAATTGACCGCCGGGTGCGCGATATCGTCGGCGCCGAAGACCTTTTCGGCCTCGCGCGACTTGTTCGGGACCCATTTGTCGGTGATCGACATGATCGCGAGGATCACGCCCTCCTGGTCGCGAAGCGCGATGTCCTGATCGGGGCCGACCGTCTCGGCGAAGGCCTCGGAGACGTCGAGCGTGATCGGCATCGGCCAGAGCGAGGCGTCGCCGAGGCGCATGGTCTCGAGGACCGAATTGTAGTCCGACTCGCCGAGGAAGCCCTTGAGCGGGCTGAAGCCGCCGTTCATCAGCAATTCGATATCGCAGATCTGGCGCGGCGTAAGATCCCAGGACGGCAGATCCGCCGCCTCGATCTTCAATTTGGCGGCGCTCTCTGCGGAGACGTAAAGTTCTGGTATCGGCGCGATGTTCGCGGACATGTCAAATGACCTTAGTACTATGGGAATGGCGCCGGCCGGCGCCAACTGGGTTCTTGCGGCCTATTGCGATGGCATGGTGAAAAATTCAAGAGTAGGTGAGATTCGCCGCCGGAAACGCGCGCGCGCTCCGATCATCGACAGACGCGGATCGCGGGCGTAGCCTTCCGTTCGGGTGCGGAGAAGCGAGGGATGCGGCATGGCCTTTGACAAGCGCAAAGGCGTCTGGAAGTCCGGGCGCGGCAAGGGGCGGGCGACGCCGAAGGGGCGGCAGTTCGAAGACGCGGCGCTGGCGGAGATCCGCGCGCTGCTCGGCGACCGGCCGCGCCGGCGCGACCTGCTGATCGAGCATCTGCATCTGATTCAGGACCGGTTCGGCCATCTCTCGGCGGCGCATCTCTGCGCGCTGGCCGAGGAGATGCGGCTCTCGCAGACCGAGGTCTATGAAGTCGCGACCTTCTACGCGCATTTCGATGTGGTGAAGGAGGGCGAGGCCCCGCCGCCCGCGCTCACGATCCGGGTCTGCGACAGCCTCTCCTGCGAGCTCGCGGGCGCGCGGGAGCTGAAGGCGGCGCTGGAGGCCGGGCTGGACCCGGCGGAGGTCCGCGTGATCCGCGCGCCCTGCATGGGGCGCTGCGACACCGCGCCGACGCTGCAGATCGGCCATCTCCATATCGACGAGGCGACGCCGGAGAAGGTGCGGGCCGCGATCAAAGCCGGAGACTTCACCCCGCCGATCCCGGATTACGAGCCGTTCGGCGCCTATCGCGCGGCCGGCGGCTACGAGGCGCTCGAAGCGCTCCGGGCGGGGGCGAAGACGCCGGACGAGGTTCAGGAGACGCTTCTCGCCAGCGGGCTTCGCGGCCTTGGCGGCGCGGGTTTTCCCACGGGAAAGAAATGGTCCTTCGTGCGCGGGGCGCCGGGCCCGCGCTATCTCGCGGTGAACGGCGACGAGGGCGAGCCGGGGACGTTCAAGGACCGGTATCATCTCGAACGGGTCCCGCATCTTTTCCTCGAGGGGATGCTGATCGCCGCCTGGGCGGTGGAGGCGGAGCGCTGCTATATCTACATGCGGGACGAATATCCGGCGGTGCTGGAGATTCTCCGGCGCGAGATCGCGGCGCTGGAGGCGGCGGCGCTGGTCCCGCCGGGATATGTGGAGCTGCGCCGCGGCGCCGGCGCCTATATCTGCGGCGAAGAGAGCGCGATGATCGAATCGATCGAGGGCAAGCGCGGCATGCCCCGCCACCGGCCGCCCTATGTCGCGGCGGTCGGGCTGTTCGGGCGCCCGACGCTGGTTCACAACATCGAGACGTTGCATTGGGTCGCGCGGGTCTGCCGCGAGGGGCCGGAGGTGCTGAACGCCGTCGAGCGGAACGGGCGCCGGGGCCTGCGCTCCTATTCGGTGTCGGGAAGGGTGAAGGCGCCGGGGGTGAAGCTGCTTCCCGCCGGCTCCACCATCCTCGACATCATCGAGGCGTCTGGCGGCATGGCGGAGGGGCATGTCTTCGCCGCCTACCAGCCGGGCGGGCCCTCGGCCGGGCTCCTGCCGGCGTCGATCAACGACAGCCCGCTCGATTTCGACATATTGCAGGAGCACAACTCGTTCATCGGCTCCGCCGCCGTCGTCGTGCTGTCCGAGACGGACAGCGTGAAGGCGGCCGCGCTCAACATGCTGCGGTTCTTCGAGGATGAGAGCTGCGGCCGCTGCACGCCCTGCCGGGTCGGCTGCGAGAAGGCGGTGAAGCTGATGCAGGCCGAGCGCTGGGACCGGGAGCTTCTCTCCGATCTCTGCGAGGTGATGGAGGACGCGTCGATCTGCGGCCTCGGCCAGGCGGCGCCGAATCCGATCCGGCTGGTGATGAAGCATTTCCCCGACGCGGTCTGACCGGTCCGGCCGCGCGCGGGGCGGGCCGCTTCGGAGCCGCTTGCGCGGGCGCGGCTTCCGGCTCATTCTCGGCGCTTTCAAATGTGGGGGGAGCGCCAGCGCGGCTGGGGTCAGCCCTCCGCGCCGAAGGAGGAATAGATGCAGCTTTTTCACGCTGGCCCGTCGCCCTATGTCCGGAAGGTCATGGTTCTGCTCGAAGAGGCCGGCAAGACCGGCGATGTCGCGCTGATCGACGGGGCCACGACGCCGGTCGATCCGAACAAGGCGCTGATCGCGGCCAATCCGGTGGGCAAGATCCCCTGTCTCGTGCGCGATGACGGCCCCGCGCTCTACGACAGCCGCGTCATCACCCGCTATCTCGACGCCAAATACCGGACCGGCCTCTACCCGACGGGCGAGGCGCTCTGGTCCACGATGACGCTCGAGGCGCATGCGGACGGCGTGCTCGACGCCGCGTTGCTCTGCATCTACGAGACGCGGATGCGGCCGGAGGAGCATCGCTCCGAGGCGTGGGTGAACGGGCAGCGCGCGAAGATCTCCCGCGGGCTGGACGCGCTGGAGGAGCGCTGGCTGGCCCATCTCGCCGGCCCGCTCGACATGGGAGTGATCGGGATCGGCTGCATGCTCGGCTATCTCGATTTCCGCAGGGAGATGGGCGGCTGGAGCGATTGGCGCGACGGCCGGCCCGGGCTCGCGGCGTGGGGCGAGGCGTTCCTGAAGCGCCCGTCCATGGCGGCGACGGCGGCCTGATCGAAAGACGCCCGCCGGCGCATCTGCGCGCCGGCGGGCGTTCGTTTCCGTGACAAAGGCGCGGCGCGCCCTCCGAAGCGTCAGTAGCGGTAATGGTCCGGCTTGTAGGGGCCTTCGGCGGGAACGCCGAGATACTCCGCCTGATCCGGATTCAGAACCGTCAGCTTCACGCCGATCCGCTCGAGGTGAAGGCGGGCGACCTTCTCATCGAGATGCTTCGGCAGGATGATGACCTCCTTCGCGTAAGCGTCGCCGCGGAGCCAGAGCTCGATCTGGGCGAGCACCTGATTGGTGAACGAGGCGGACATCACGAAGGACGGGTGGCCGGTGGCGTTGCCGAGATTGAGGAGTCGCCCCTGGGAGAGCAGGATCAGCCGGGCGCCCGAGGGCATCTCGACCATGTCCACCTGGTCCTTGATGTTGGTCCATTTGAGGTTCTTCAGCGCCGAGACCTGAATCTCGTTGTCGAAATGGCCGATATTGCCGACGATGGCCATGTCCTTCATCTCGCGCATGTGCTCGATGCGGATCACGTCCTTGTTGCCGGTGGTGGTGACGAAGATGTCGGCGGTCTTCACCACGTCCTCCAGCGTCACGACCTCGAACCCGTCCATCGCCGCCTGCAGCGCGCAGATCGGGTCGATCTCGGTCACCTTCACGCGGGCGCCGGCGCCGCGGAGCGAGGCGGCGGAGCCCTTGCCGACATCGCCGTAGCCGCAGACCACGGCGACCTTGCCGGCCATCATCGTGTCGGTGGCGCGGCGGATGCCGTCGACGAGGGATTCCTTGCAGCCGTACTTGTTGTCGAATTTCGACTTGGTGACGCTGTCGTTCACGTTGATCGCGGGGAAGGGCAGGCGCCCCTGCTCCATCAGCTTGTAGAGGCGGTGCACGCCGGTCGTGGTCTCCTCGGAGACGCCCCTGATCATGGCGCGCTGTTTCTTGAACCAGCCCGGGCTCTGCTTCATGCGCTTGCGGATCTGGGCGAAGAGGGCCTCCTCCTCCTCGGAGGTCGGGGTGGCGATCAGCTCCTCGCGGCCCTCCTCCACCTCGGCGCCGATGACGATATACATCGTCGCGTCGCCGCCATCGTCGAGGATCAGGTTGGCGCCGCCATCCTTGAAGTCGAAAATGCGGTCGGCGTAGGCCCAGTATTCCGGCAGCGTCTCGCCCTTGATGGCGAAAACCGGGGTGCCGCCGGCGGCGATCGCGGCCGCGGCGTGATCCTGGGTCGAGAAGATGTTGCAGGAGGCCCAGCGGACCTCGGCGCCGAGCGCGACCAGCGTCTCGATCAGCACGGCGGTCTGGATCGTCATGTGCAGGGAGCCGGCGATTCGCGCGCCTTTCAGCGGCTGCTCGGCGCCGTATTCCTCGCGGAGCGCCATCAGGCCCGGCATCTCGGTCTCGGCGATCGCGATCTCCTTTCGGCCATATTCCGCGAGCGCGATGTCTTTCACGATGTAGTCGGCCATTTGGGGCTCCTGCTTTCGCCGTTCGGCGCGGGTTCTGGGATTGCGGTCGCTATAGCAGCGTGATCCGAGGCCAGCAATGCGGCGGGTCCGACAATGAAAAAGGGCGGCCCCATGGGACCGCCCGATCATTCCGTCGCCGTCGGATCAGGCGGCGGCGCGGCGCCGCCAGCCCATGAAGCCGAGAAGCGCGAAGCCGCCGAGCGCCAGCGGCAGCGCCGCCGGAACCGGCACCGGCGCGATGGCCAGAGACGCCGAGAAGGTCGCCCCGTCGGTGGGAGACGCGAGCCCGAGGAGGTTCCCGGCCCCCTGCGGGAGAAGCAGACCGATGGCGAACATGCCGGAGACCGAGTTGGCCGTCGTCACGATGTCGCTGTAGCTGTAGTCGACGTCGACGCCGAGAATCTCGATCGTGCCGGGGTTCTGGGTCAGCACCGGCGCGAACAGGGCGGCGAGGCCGGAGCCGGTCGCGAAATCGAGGATGTCGTTGATCGACATCGGCGGCAGGAGCGCCGCCTCATCGAGGATCAGATCGTTGTTGAGCGTGAAGTCGGCGGAGACCCGATAGGTCCGCACGGCGTCGAAATCCGCGATCAGCGATTCCGCGAAGAAGTCGCCGGTGATGTCGATGTCGTATCCTCCGGGCGCCGTGGCCGACAGGAAAACGCCGTTGGTGATGTCGACGCTGGCGCCGCCGACGACCGCGGCCTGAGCGGTGGAGCCGAGCCCGAGGCAGGCGAGGCCGAAAAGCGCGGACTTGATCAGATGCGGCATGTTCATTTTGTCTCCTTCGGGGCCTAAAGCTCGCCGGGGGTATATGCGACAATGCGCGAAAATCAATCTAAAGGTTAAGAAAGAACTAATGGAAATTGTAGAATCTCACATGCCGAATCCGCCGCGGCGGGTCGCCGCGCGATGAGGCGGGACGCGGCGCCGCGGGCGTGGCAGCGGATGCTGTCGGGGCGGCGGCTGGACCTGCTCGATCCGTCGCCGCTCGACATCGAGATCGGCGATATCGCGCACGGGCTGGCGCGGGTCGCGCGCTGGAACGGGCAGACGCGGGGCCAGTGGGCCTATTCGGTGGCGGAGCATTCGGTGCTGGTGGAGCGGATCTTCGCGAAGCTCAAACCGGCGCCGAGCGCCGATCAGCGGCTGATGGCGCTGCTGCATGACGCGCCGGAATATGTGATCGGGGACATGATCTCGCCGTTCAAGGCCGCGCTCGGGGTGGATTATCACGCGTTCGAGGCGCGGCTGGAGAAGGCGGTCCATCTCAGCTTCGGGCTGCCGGCGGCGACGCCGGAGGCGGTGGCGGCGCGGATCAAGCGCGCCGACCGGGCCTCGGCCTGGCTGGAGGCGGTGCAGCTCGCCGGATTCGACGAGCAGGAGGCGGGGCGGCTGTTTTCGCGGCCGCGCTTCGCCGGCTGGCGGGAGATCCGCCTCGCGCCGCTTCCGCCGGACAAGGCGGCGGCGGCGTTTCTGCGCCGGTTCGACGCGCTGATGGCGGCGCGCTGAACCCGCTCAGCGGTTGAAGAGGAAATGCATGACGTCGCCGTCGGCGACCTCATACGCCTTGCCCTCGGCGCGGAGCTTTCCGGCCTCCCGCGCCTTCTGCTCGCCGCCGAGCGCGACGTAATCGGCGTAGGCGATCGTCTCGGCGCGGATGAAGCCCTTTTCGAAATCGCCATGGATGACGCCGGCGGCCTTCGGCGCCTTCCAGCCGCGCTGGATCGTCCAGGCGCGGGTCTCCTTCGGGCCGCAGGTGAAATAGGTGATGAGCCCGAGCAGCTCGTATCCGGCGCGGATCAGCCGGTCGAGCCCGGCCTCGCCAAGGCCCATCTCCTCCAGAAAGAGCGCGCGCTCGTCGGGTTCGAGCTGCGCGATCTCCTCCTCGATCGCGGCGGAGATGATGACGGCGCCGGCGCCCTCCGCGGCGGCGAGCGCCTCGACCTTCGCGGTGAGCGCGTTGCCGCTCGCGGCGTCGGCCTCGGCGACGTTGCAGACATAGAGCACCGGCTTCGCGGTCAGAAGCTGGAGCATGGTCCAGGCCTTCTGGTCCTCCTCGTCGATCTCGACGGTGCGCGCGGGGCGCCCGGCTTCGAGCGCGGTTTTCGCGGCTTCGAGCAGGCGCTGCTGCTGCAGGGCGTCCTTGTCGCCGCCTTTCAGCTTGCGGACGAGATTCTGCATCCGCCGCTCGATGCTTTCGAGATCGGCGATCATCAGCTCGGTCTCGATCGTCTCGGCGTCGGCGATCGGGTCGATCCGGCCCTCGACATGGGCGATGTCGTCATCCTCGAAACAACGGAGGACATGGGCGATGGCGTCGACCTCGCGGATATTGGCGAGGAACTGGTTGCCGAGCCCCTCGCCCTTCGAGGCGCCGCGCACGAGCCCGGCGATGTCGACGAAGGTCAGCCGGGTCGGGAGCGTCTCCTTCGAGCCGGCGATCTTCGCCAGCGTCTCCAGCCGCTCGTCCGGGACGGAGACCTCGCCGACATTCGGCTCGATCGTGCAGAAGGGAAAATTGGCGGCCTGCGCCGCGGCGGTGCGGGTCAGCGCGTTGAAGAGAGTCGACTTGCCGACGTTCGGCAATCCGACGATTCCGCATTTGAACCCCATTTCCGCCCCTTTTCCGTGTCGTGCGGCGCCTGATTAGCCGCGTTGCGGCGCGGCGGCAATCCGCTAGGGTGGCGCGCGTGATGAAGAAAGCGTTCCTCCCCGCCCTCGCGCTGGCGCCCGTCGCGGCGCTGGCGGCCCCTCTGGTCGATTATGTCGTCGAGGATGCGGCGTCGATTCCGGCGCCCCTCGCGGAGTGGTCGGGCGATCCGGGGCCGGGGGCGGCGCTTTACGCGGCGGCGGGCTGCGCGGGATGCCATGACGGAGACGGCGCGCCGGATTTCGCCGAGATGGGGGCGCGGCTTTCCGCGGGCGAGATCAGGCTGATGATCGTGGAGCCGAGAATCGTGGATCCCGAGACGGCGATGCCCGCCTATTACACGCCGGGAAAGGCGGGCGAGGCCCCGGACGAGCTGGTCGGGCGCACGCGGCTCACCGCGCTCGAGATCGAGCAGATCGTGGCGTTTCTCACCGCCGGCGCGGCGCCTTGACGGGGAATGCGCGAAATCGTGAGAGGACCCCCGGCTCCGCTTGCGCTATGGGGCGATGAACGGAGTGGATGAATGCTGGAAATCCTGACGGCCTTCGCGGGCGGACTCTTGAGTTTTCTCTCGCCTTGCGTGCTGCCGCTGGCGCCGCCCTATCTGGCGTTCATCGCCGGGACCACGCTGGATCAGCTGACCGAAGACGAGAAGATCGACGACGCGCTGGCGCGCCGGGTTCTGGTCTCGTCGATCTTTTTCGTGCTCGGGCTCGCCACGGTGTTCATCACGCTGGGCGCCACCGCCTCCGCGCTCGGGCAGATATTGTTGCAGAACAAGATCCTGTTCGGGCGGATCGCCGGCGGGGTGATCATCATCCTCGGGCTGCACTTCCTCGGCGTGATCCGGATTCCGTTTCTCTATCGGGAGGCGCGGCTCGACGCCGGGCGGACGGCGGGAAGCTACGCCGGGGCCTATGTCATCGGGCTCGCCTTCGCCTTCGGCTGGACGCCGTGCATCGGGCCGGTGCTCGCCACGATCCTGGTGCTGGCGGGGCAGGAGGAGACCATCGGCCGGGGCGTCGCGATGCTCGCGGTCTACTCGGCGGGGCTCGGCCTGCCGTTCATCCTCGCGGCGCTGTTCGTGCGGCCGTTCCTGCGCTGGATGCGCGGTTTTCGCCGTTATCTCGGCCTGGTCGAGAAGGCGATGGGGCTGCTGCTGATCGCGGTCGGCGTCGCGATGATCACCGGAGCGTTCAACCGCGCGGCCTACTGGCTGCTGGAGACGTTCCCGGTGCTCGGGTCCATCGGCTAGGCGGGCCGGGGGCGGCGCTCACCCGGCGTTGTCGGAGTCTGCGAGGGCGCTCGGATCGCGGAGCGCGGCGGCCAGCACATGAACCCGGATCGCCGACGCGAGACCGACATCGAGCGGGCGGGCGGCGTCGATTCGCGCGGCGAGCGCGTTGACCGACACCCCCTCGGCCCGCGCGAGGTTCCGGAAGGCCCGCCAGAACGGGGCCTCCATGGTCACGCTGGTGCGGTGCCCCGAGAGGGTCAGCGAATGTTTCTCGGGGCGGGCGTATGTGGTCATGCGAAACGGCTCGGCCGGGCGCGCGGGGCCGGGGCGACCCGGCCGCCGGATCAAGCTTTCGGGCCGATCATGTCCTCGGGGCGGACCACGCGGTCGAAGGTCTCGGCGTCGACGAAACCGAGGCGAACCGCCTCCTCCCTGAGCGTGGAGCCGTTCTTCAGCGCGGTTTTCGCAACCGTGGTCGCCTTATCATAGCCGATTTCGGGCGCGAGCGCGGTCACCAGCATCAGGCTTTCGCGCATCAGTTTCGAGATCCGCTCCTCGTTGGCCTGAATGCCGGCGACGCAGTTGTCGGTGAACGCGGAGGCGGAATCGCCGATCAGCTGCATCGACTGGAGAAGATTGTAGATCATCATCGGTTTATAGGTGTTCAGCTCGAAATGGCCCTGGCTGCCGGCGAAGCCGATCGCGGCGTCGTTGCCCATGACATGGGCGCAGACCTGGGTCAGCGCCTCGCATTGGGTGGGGTTCACCTTGCCCGGCATGATCGAGGAGCCGGGCTCGTTCTCCGGCAGGAGAAGCTCGCCGAGCCCGCTGCGCGGTCCGGAGCCGAGAAAGCGGATGTCGTTGGCGATCTTGAACAGCGACGCGGCGACGGTGCGGACCGCGCCGGACGCCTCCACCACGGCGTCATGCGCCGCCAGCGCCTCGAACTTGTTCGGCGCGGTGACGAAGGGAAGGCCGGTGATCCGCGCGATCGCGGCGGCGACCGCCGCGTCGAAGCCGACTTTCGTGTTGAGCCCGGTGCCGACCGCGGTGCCGCCCTGCGCCAGCTCGTACAGGTCGGGGAGGGCGCGCTCCACGCGCTTGATCCCCTGCGCGACCTGATGGGCGTAGCCGCCGAATTCCTGACCGAGGGTCAGCGGGGTCGCGTCCTGGGTGTGGGTGCGGCCGATCTTGATGATGTCCTTGAACGCCTCCGACTTTTCCTTCAGCGCGGCGTGAAGTTTCTTCAGGCCGGGAAGGAGGACCGAGGTGGCGATGGTGGCCGCCGCGATATGCATGGCGGTCGGGAAGGTGTCGTTCGAGGATTGCGAGCGGTTCACGTGGTCGTTCGGGTGCACCGGATCCTTCGAGCCGATGACGCCGCCGAGCATCTCGATGGCGCGATTCGAGATCACCTCGTTCGCGTTCATGTTGGTCTGGGTGCCGGAGCCGGTCTGCCAGACGACGAGCGGGAAATGATCGTCGAGGTCGCCGGCGGCGACCTCGGCGGCCGCTTTCACGATGGCGTCGCCAATCTTCGGGTCGAGCGCGCCGAGCTCCATGTTCACTTCGGCGCAGGCCTGCTTGATCACGCCGAGGGCGCGGACGATGGCGACCGGCTGACGTTCGCCGCCGATGGGAAAGTTCATCAGGCTCCGCTGGGTCTGCGCGCCCCAGTATCGGTCGGCCCGCACTTCCAGCGGTCCGAAGCTGTCGGTCTCGGTGCGGGTGGCGGACATAAGCGATTCCCTTCTTCGTGGGCCCTCGGGGCCCTGATCTGATGTTCGTGGTCCGGCGCGTGCGGACTCAGTGTTTGCGGAACGTGTCGAGGCTGACGACGTCGGCGGAGCCTTTCGGCTCCTTCTCTTCTTCACCGGCGGCGGCGTCCTCGGCCGCGGCGTCCGCCTCCTCCTCGACCTCGGTCGCGTCGAATTTCAGGCCGAATTCGACCGACGGGTCGACGAAGGTGAGGACCGCGTCGAAAGGCACATAGAGATCGGCCGGGCGGTTGGTGAAGCTGAGCCGAATGCGGAATCCCTCAGGCTCGACCTCGAGCCCCTCATATTCATGCTGAATGATGATGGTGATCTGGTCGGGATATTTTTCGCGAAGCCAGTCGGGCATCCGCGCCGCGCCATGGGCGCAGGAGAACGTGATGTAGAAATGGTGGTCGCCCGGAAGGCCTTCCGCCGCGACTTCCGTCAACGCCTCCGCCATGACGCCGCGAAGCGCGCGCTCCATCAATTGGCCGTAGTTCAAGCCGTCTCTGGGCATCCAGTCTCTTTCTTCCGTTTTGCGAAACATATCCGATTCGCCGGTCGATCATAGACGGTGCGCCGTCGCAGGGAACGACCTGACGCAAGATAGAGACGGATTTTGATGTGGGAGGTAAAGGTGCAGGCTTCTGTTGCCAGGCGCCTGCGGGCCCCGCCTGCAACTGCTAAGCTGCAGGACTTAGGTTTCGGTTTGGGCGCTGCTTACGCAGCGACGGCCACCGGAGCACGGTTGTCATTGGCAACTGTACTTTTTGCACCGATAACGGTGGTGGCTCACCGGGTGAAAGCAAACACCTTTAGACGTCCGTCGATCCTGTTTCGGCCCCTCGCCCGCCAATGAACGGGATTTTGGTGGAGCCGCCGGGTACCGCCCCCGGGTCCGATCCGTGTATTACGTGCGCGTTTATCACCATAGTCCCCGAGGGGACGCCATGAACATAGGCGCGCCGCGCCCGGTTGTGAAGGGGCCGGCGCGCCTGAATCGCTCACCAGCTGCCGGTGTTCTCCATGCTCTTCCACGGCTCTTTCGGCTCCTGCGCGCCGCCGGCGTTCAGAAGCTCGATCGAGATCCCGTCCGGCGAACGGACGAAGGCCATGCGCCCGTCCCGCGGCGGGCGGTTGATGGTGACGCCGGCGGCGCGGAGCTTCTCGCAGATGGCGTAGATGTCCTCGACCTCATAGGCGAGATGGCCGAAATTCCGCCCTTCGCCGTACGCCTCCTCCGAGCCCCAGTTATGGGTCAGTTCGATCTCGGCGTCGCTCTGGCCCGGGGGCGCGAGGAAGACCAGGGTGAACTTGCCGGCCTCGTTGTCGATGCGGCGGGTCTCCTCCAGCCCCAGAAGATCGCAATAGAAGCGCTTCGAGGCGTCGAGGTCCTTCACGCGGACCATGGTGTGCAGATATTTGATTTTCACATTGCGCTCCTTGTTCGGTTCATTCGCCTTCCGCCGGCGGCGGGCCGCCTCTCATCGCCGTCGCGTCGGCTTGAATATCTCGCTCTCACGCGCAAGATGCGGCGTCTCGCAGCGCGCGACAGGAGATCAGGGACACGATATGGCGCTTACGGCGGAACAGCAAAACGAAATCGAAAAGTCGCGGGCCGACGCGCGGCCGACGCGGCGCGCGGTCTCGGACGGGCTGGAGGCGCGGCTTTACGAGGCGATCCCCTGTCTCGACCATGGGTTCGTCCGGGTCATCGACTATATGGGCGACGATTCCGCCATCGTGCAGGCGGCGCGGGTGAGCTACGGCGCCGGCACCAGAAAGGCGCGCGACGACCGCGGGCTGATCCGCTACCTGATGCGCCACCGCCATTCGACGCCGTTCGAGATGTGCGAGATCAAGCTGCATGTGAAGCTGCCGATCTTCGTCGCGCGGCAGTGGATCCGGCACCGGACCGCGAACGTGAACGAATATTCCGCCCGCTATTCGGTGATGGACCGGGAGTTCTATATCCCCGCGCCGGAAAATCTGGCGGCGCAGGCCAGCTCCAACCGGCAGGGCCGCGGCGCGGTGCTCGAGGGCGCGGAGGCGGAGGAGGTGCTGCGGCTCCTTCGAGCCGACGCGAACCGGTGTTACGACACATATGAGCGGATGCTGAACCAGACCTACGCCGGCGAGACGATCGACCCCGGGCGCGCCGGCCTCGCGCGGGAGCTGGCGCGGATGAACCTGACGGCGAACATCTATACGCAATGGTACTGGAAGGTGGACCTGCACAATCTCCTCCACTTCCTCTCCC
>NZ_JBBHER010000007.1:0-17500 GCF_037646705.1 Paludibacillus litoralis | reverse complement strand
GCGAGAAGGAGGCCCGGCTTGCAGGCAACTGTGGGTCGGGGGCACAAACCAGGGGGTGGCGACTGTTTACTAAAAACACAGGGCTCTGCGAAGTCGCAAGACGACGTATAGGGTCTGACGCCTGCCCGGTGCTGGAAGGTTAAAGGGAGGAGTGAGAGCTCCGAACTGAAGCCCCAGTAAACGGCGGCCGTAACTATAACGGTCCTAAGGTAGCGAAATTCCTTGTCGGGTAAGTTCCGACCTGCACGAATGGCGTAACGACTTCCCCGCTGTCTCCAACATCGACTCAGCGAAATTGAATTCCCCGTGAAGATGCGGGGTACCCGCGGTTAGACGGAAAGACCCCGTGCACCTTTACTACAGCTTCAGAGTGACGTCAGGTATGCTTTGCGCAGGATAGGTGGTAGACTTTGAAACCGGGACGCTAGTCTCGGTGGAGTTGCCCTTGAGATACCACCCTTGGCCTGCTTGGCGTCTAACCGCGAACCGTGAATCCGGTTCCGGGACCCTTTGTGGCGGGTAGTTTGACTGGGGCGGTCGCCTCCTAAAGAGTAACGGAGGCGCGCGAAGGTAGGCTCAGAGCGGTCGGAAATCGCTCGTTGAGTGCAATGGCATAAGCCTGCCTGACTGCGAGACTGACAAGTCGAGCAGAGTCGAAAGACGGCCATAGTGATCCGGTGGTCCCTCGTGGATGGGCCATCGCTCAACGGATAAAAGGTACGCCGGGGATAACAGGCTGATGATGCCCAAGAGTCCATATCGACGGCATCGTTTGGCACCTCGATGTCGGCTCATCTCATCCTGGGGCTGGAGAAGGTCCCAAGGGTACGGCTGTTCGCCGTTTAAAGAGGTACGTGAGCTGGGTTTAGAACGTCGTGAGACAGTTCGGTCCCTATCTGCCGTGGGTGTAGGAGATTTGAGAGGAGTTGCCCCTAGTACGAGAGGACCGGGGTGAACGTTCCACTGGTGGACCTGTTGTGGCGCCAGCCGCAGTGCAGGGTAGCTATGAACGGAAAGGATAACCGCTGAAGGCATCTAAGCGGGAAGCCCCCCTCAAAACCAGATCTCCCTGAGAGCCGTGGAAGACCACCACGTCGATAGGCTGGAGATGTAAGCGCTGTGAGGCGCTCAGTTGACCAGTACTAATCGCTCGATAGGCTTGATTTGATCCAGTAGACGAAAGACGGACTTGGAAGCAGCATGATTTTTTCAGGCTTGGTGGTCATAGCGCGAGGTAAACACCCGATCCCATCTCGAACTCGGCCGTTAAGACCCGTAGCGCCGATGGTACTGCGTCTCAAGACGTGGGAGAGTAGGTCACTGCCAAGCCTTGAAAAATCATGCTGAAGCATTTCTCTCTATGATGCTTGGCCCATTAAATGACGCGTTTGGGCCCTTATGCTGTCGCGGGGTGGAGCAGCCCGGTAGCTCGTCAGGCTCATAACCTGAAGGTCGTAGGTTCAAATCCTACCCCCGCAACCAAAATATTCCGCGTTATCAAACGCTCGAGCGCCGCCCTTCGGGGCGGCGTTTGCGTTTGTGGGCGCCTTGCAGGCGCCGCGAAAGCGAGAGGGCCGGAAATCCTTTTGTAAATGCGGCGGGGCGTGCGTCGGCGCGCATACCATACCATTCGTCCCGGCTCCGCTCCCGTCTTTCTTCGGCAGACCCCCGCTTCTTCGATCAAATTCGCAACTCTTGGCGGCTGGGCTGTAGCAGGTGTGGAGCCCGCCAGCTTGCGCGGCCATTGACCAACGAGAGAGACCCGACGCCTTGGCGATCTGAATCGGCGTTCCTTGTACCAGCAGCGTGTGTTGATGGGCGGCGCGGTTCGGAGCCTGGGGGAGCAGGATGGCGGCGATCTCCTGCGACCTGCCCGCTGGGGCCGCGATAGCGTTCAGGCGCGTCGGTCCCGGGCATTGGCGGCGCATGTCGCATGGCCGCCGCGCAGGGCGGCGGGAGCGGGCTTCGGATCTTCTTTGGCAGGTCGTGGAGCGGCGTTTGCCGGCGCTCGCGGAGATGGGGAGCGCGGTGCGGCTGTGGCGATCCATGGAGTAGCGCGCCGGCGTGGGGGCTCTCTGGCTGTCCACGCCGCCATGCGCGGAATGACGGTGCGGTGGAGAGGCTTTGGTGCCCCGCCTGGTTGAATGGGCGAATGATCCGGGCGCGGCCTCGGCCCTGAAGTGGGGAGCGGAATCTGGTGGCGGGATGGCGCCGGACCGGGCCGGAGTTTCAGGATTGGGAAGGGCTGAGCCGGATGCGGCTCACGCCCTTCTTCGCAAAAGGATCGGCGGGCGAAGTCGGCGTCTATCTTCGAGGCTATCCGCCCCACGAAGGGCGGGAGCGCGCCGGATCCGTTGCGACCTGGGGCGACGCCCATGCCTGGAGCGATGATCTGGCGCCGATCGGCGCTTAAGGCGAAGCGCGCGCGCCGTCAGCCTCATAGGTCAGGTCGCCTGGCCTACGACGCCGAAACTCGGCCCTGACTAAACCGCACGGTCGTTCCTGCGCGGCGACTGGCTCGCCAACCGCGTCTCCGCCAGCCGCGACGACGTTCTCGGTCATTGCTGCGGGGCCTGGAGCAAGGTCACCGAGCGCCCATGGCGCATCCGAACAATCGGAATGGGTGGGGGATTGAGCTCATGGGGCACAAGCCGCGCGCGTCGGCGTCGGAGCCGCTTTTCCGCGCCGATTGAGAGCCGCCCTTCCGGGCGGGCGATCGACCGTCGTGGATCATCGCGGCGCCTGAGCGCCGTCCGTGCGCGCGAGGCGGTTTCAAGGCGCTTGGGTCCAGCGAAAAGCCCGGCCTTTCAGACGGGTTTTTGGTGGGCCAGTTCGCCCGCCAGGGCTCTGTCGATCAGGGCGGCGGTCTCCTCCACGCCATAGAGGGCGATGAAGCCGCCGAAGCGGGGGCCCTGTTTTTCGCCCAGCAGCACTTCGTAGATGGCGCCGAACCATGCGCGGAGCGGCTCGAACTTCGCGTTCTTGCCGATCTCATAGACCAGATCCTGAAGCGCGCCGGCGTCGGCGCCGCCGGTCCATGTCCGCAGCCGGGCGGCGAGGGCGGCGAGGGCCGCGGCCTCCTGCTCGTTGGCGGTGCGGTAGACCTTCGCGGGCTTCACGAAATCCTCGTAATAGCGGAGCGCGTAGCCCGCCGCCGCGTCGAGCGCGGGATGGGTCTCCGGCGCGGCGTTCGGCGCGTATTTGCGGATGAAGCCCCAGAGGGTCTCCCGGTCGTCGGCGTTGGCGACGGCGGCGAGATTGAGCAGCATGGCGAAGCTGACCACCATGTCGGAGGCGGGCGGCGTTCCCTGATGGACATGCCAGACCGGGTTCGCGAGGCGCGCCGCGTCGTCCTGAGCGACGAAGGCGTTCAGCTGCTGGTGATATTCGTCCACCGTTTTCGGGATCACGTCGAAGAACAGGCGCTTCGCGGTCTTCGGCTTCTGATACATGAAATAGGAGAGACTCTCGGGCGCGGCGTAGGTCAGCCACTCCTCCATGGAGAGGCCGTTGCCCTTCGATTTCGAGATCTTCTGGCCGTCGCCGTCGAGAAACAGCTCATAATTGTAAAGCTCGGGCGCCGGCGCGTCGAGGGCCGCGCAGATCTTGGCCGAAAGAACGGCGGAGGGAATCAGGTCCTTCCCGTACATCTCGTAGTCGACGCCGAGCGCGGCCCAGCGCATGCCCCAGTCCGGCTTCCATTGCAGCTTGACCGCGCCGCCGGTGACCGGAACCTCGATCTTCTCGCCGTCCGGCTCCTGATAGACGATGGTCCCCTTCTTCAGGTTGCGCTCCAGCGTCGGCGTCTGCAGGACGTGGCCGGTCTTGGGGCTGATCGGAAGGAACGGGGAGTAGGTCTCCCGCCGCTCCGCGCCGAGGGTCGGCAGCATGAGCTCCATGATCCGATCATAGGCGGCGAGGGCCTTCAGGAGCGCCTCATCGAAGCGGCCGCTCTGGTAATAGTCGGTCGAAGAGGCGAATTCGTACTCGAAACCGAAATTGTCGAGAAAGGCGCGGAGCCGCGCGTTGTTGTGCGCGCCGAAGCTCTCATGCGTGCCGAACGGGTCGCGCACGCGGGTGAGCGGGAGGTTGAGATCCGCCGCCAGCGCCTCGCGGTTCGGCACATTGCCGGGGACCTTCCTCAGCCCGTCCATGTCGTCGGAGAAACAGAGCAGCCGCGTCGGGATGTCCGAAAGGACCTCGAACGCGCGGCGCACCATCGTCGTGCGCGCGACCTCGCCGAAGGTGCCGATATGCGGCAGGCCCGATGGGCCGTAGCCGGTCTCGAACAGGACATGCCCCTTGGCGGGCGGGGCTTTCCGATAGCGTTCGACCAGCCGGCGCGCCTCCTGGAAAGGCCAGGCTCGGGATGTTTCGGCGAGCGCGCGAAGGTTGGTCATGGTCCTCGTTCCTTTCAGACACCGCGCCTCTCCTATTGCGGCGCAGCAAGCCGGTCAATAAGTTGCGGCGCCGCATAGGAGCCAGGAGCAAGCTGATGCCGACTGCACTCAATCCCCAGGACGCGCTCATCGCCGTGATGATCGCGACCTCCGCCGCCGATGAGATTCAGTCGACGGAGGAGCTTTTGACCATCGACAGGATCATCGACGCGCTGCCGGCGTTCGATGGATATGACAAGGACCGCGTCGCCCGCGTCAATGGCATCGTCCGGGACCTGTTTTCCGAGGAGGACGGGCTCGACGCGCTGATCGGGCTCGTCGCCGAGGCGTTGCCCGATGGGTTCAACGAGACGGCCTACGCGATCGCCTGCGATATCGTGGCGGCGGACGGCGCCGCGAAAATGACCGAGCTTCGGCTGCTGGAGATGCTCCGCGACGGGCTCAAGGTCGGGCGTCTCGCATCCGCCGCGATCGAGCGGGGCGCGCGGGCGCGGTATCAGAGGTTCTGATCGAGCGGCGGGGGCGGGGGTCTCTTTCGCACCAGTTGCTCACGGCGCGCGATATAGAGCGCGGAGGCGATGATCACGGCGCCGCCGATCACCGTGTAGAGGTCCGGCGTTTCGCTGAAGAAGATGTAGCCGGCGAGAGCGAGAAGGATCAGACGGAGATAGGAGAGCGGCGCCAGAATCGCCGCCTCCGCCAACCGATACGCCTGGATGTCGGCCATGTTCCGCACCAGCGACGTCGCTGTGACCAGCCCGATCGCGGTCCAGCCGAGCCAACTGACCGGCAGGCTCCAGACCGGCGCCGCGAACGGGATCGCGATCAGCAGCGTCAGCAGAGTGGACGAGATGAAGGAGGCGAAGACCCCGTCGCGGTTCGCCAACCCGCGCGACGAGAGGAGCGCCAGCCCGAAGAGGAGCGATGAGGCGAGCCCGGTGAGAATCGCCACCTCGAAACTCTCGGCCCCCGGCCGCATCACGATCAGGATGCCGAGAAAGCCGAAGACGATGGCGCCGCCGCGGCGGACGCCGACCCGCTCTCCCTGCAGCGGAATCGCCATGACGGCGGTGAAGATCGGCGCGGTGAAGAAGAGAACCGTGGACGTCGCCAGCGGCAGCTCCGTGATCGTGTAGAATCCGAACTGGGTCGCGCAGCCGGCGAGCAGCCCGCGCCAGATATGGAGCCATGGGGCCGAGAAGCGCAGCTCCGACCGAAGGTCGCGCACCGCGATCAGCGCGAAAAGGCAAAGCGTGAGACCGCCGGCCGAGCGAAGCACCACGATCACCGAACTTTCGACCTCCCCCGCGGCCCATTTCACCGCGACGGTCATCACCGATGCGGTGAAGACCGACAGCATCATCCATGACGCGCCGCCGGCGTTATCCGTCGCTCCGCCTGGTCGGGGGGCGGGAATTTCGCCCGGGCTGGGCTCTGCGCTATCGGTGCGAGGCATTGGCGGCGGTTCCGATTCGATGCGCGAAAGGCGGGGCCTCGGCGCGGGTGAGCATGCGCATGGCGCTATTCGTCGGCCAGCCCCTCCGGTCGGCCGACGACGACGAAGCTGAGCGCGTCGGCGTCGAGAATGCGCCGCGCGACGCGTTGAATGTCGTCGAGCGTCACGGCCTCGATCATCGCGTTGCGGTTTTCGGGGTAGTCGATCGGTAGACCCGCGGCCTGCAGGCCGACGAGAAGATTGGCGATTTTCGCGTTCGAGTCGAAATTCAGCGCGTAGGCGCCGGTCAGATACCGCTTCGCCTTGTCCAGCTCCTCCGCCGCGGCGCCCTCCTCCGCCATCTTGCGCCATTCGTCGCGGATGACGCGGACCGCCTCCGCCATCGACGCGTTCGCCGAGGCGACGCCGCCGATGATCAGCCCGGCGCGGTCGAGGGGAAGGAGATAGGAATAGACGGAATAGGAAAGCCCGCGCTTCTCGCGCACCTCGACCGTCAGCCGGGAGGAGAGGCCGCCGCCGCCGAGGATATAGTTCATCACATGGGCGGGGATGAAGTCGGGATCGTTCCGAAGAATCCCCTTCTGCCCGAAGACGGCCACCGATTGCGGCACGTCGAGGTCGATGACGCGAAGCCCCGGCGGCGCCTGAACCGCCACCGGCTCGACCGGCGCCGGCGCGGCGTTGGGAAGCGCGCCGAGGAGGCGGTCGAGAAGCGGGCCGAGAGCCGCCGCGTCGATCGCGCCGACGACGCCGATATGCGCCGCGCCGACATTCAGAAGCGCGGGCGCCGCGGCGCGAAGATCGGCCGCCGTGATCGACGAGACGCTCTCGATGTCGCCCGCGCTCTTGCGCCCATACGAATCTCCGGGAAAGGCGGCTTCGAACCAGGCTTTCGCCGCGACGGCGTTCGGGTCGGTCTCGTCGGACCGGAGCGAGGAGAGGATCTGCCGCTTCACGCGCGTCACCGGCTCTTCGTCGAAACGGGGCTCGGTCAGCGCGAGGCGCAGGAGATCGACGCTGGCGTCGCGGTTCTCGGCGAGCATCGACGCGGAGACGGTGAGGCTTTCGCGCCCGGCCGAAAATCCGAACCGGGCGGCGATGGCGTCGGCGGCCTCGGAAAAGCCGACCGCGTCGAGATCTCCGGCGCCTTCATCGAGCAGCCCGGCGAAGAGATTGGCGAGCCCTTCCTTGCCGTCCGGATCGAGCGTGGCGCCGCCCCTGAATTCGATCTCGATCGAGACGATGGGGATCGTGTCTTCATGAACCAGCCAGGCTTCGATTCCGCCGGGGCTGACGACGCGCTGAATCGGCGCGGCGGCGAAGGCGGGAAGCGCGAGAAGAGCGAGCGCGAGAGCGAAGGAAAAGCGGATCATTGCGGCGCCTCCAGAGCCTGAACCAGCCGCCCGGTGACGGAGGCCTCCCGGCGGAGAAGAGCGGCCGCCGTCTTCACGTCTTCCGCCGTGACCTTCTCGAGCGCCTCGGGCCAGGCTTCGATCCGCTCGATGGTGAGGCCGGCGGCGAGGCCGGCGCCGTAGCGCTGCGCGAGGGTCTGCTGGCTGTCCTGCGCGTAGATCTCCGAGGCGCGGACCATGGTTCGGGCGCGCGCAAGCTCCTCTTCGGTCGGCCCTTCGGCGGCGAGCTTCGCCATCACAGCGTCGAAAGCGGCCTCGACATCGGCCAGATCCACACCCTCCACCGGAACGCCGTAGACGCCGAATTCGCCGTAATCATAGGCGCCGCCATTGTAGTAGGCGCCGGCGCCGATCGCGATCCGGTCTTCGATCTGAAGCTTTTTCGCCAGTCGCGAGGTCACGCCGCCGCCGCCGAGCACCTCGGCCATGATCGACAGCGCCGCCGCGGTCTCGTCGCCGCCGGTGCGCCGGGAGGGCGCGAGATAGCGGCGGATCACGTAAGGCTGGCGCACGCGCGGGTCCGCCATCTCCAGCTGGCGCGCGGCGAGTTGCGGCGGCTCCTCGGGCCGATGGCGAGGTGAGACGCCGGCGGCGGGGATCGGGCCGAAATGGATCTTCGCCAGCCGCTCGACCTCTTCGGGGGAGACGTCCCCGGCGACGACGAGGATCGCGTTGTCGGGCGAGTAATGCGCGGCGTAGAACCGGAGCGCGTCGTCCAGCGTCAATTCGGCGATCTCGGAGCGCCAGCCGATCACCGGCGAGCCGTAGGGGTGGTTGAGATAGAGAGCGGCGCTCATCTGCTCGCGAAAGAGCGCGCCGGGGTCGTTCTCGGTCCGCTGGTTGCGCTCTTCGAGCACCACGTCGCGCTCGGGCAGGACCAGCGCGTCCGTCAGGCGGAGATTGCGCATCCGGTCCGCCTCCATCCCCATCACCAGATCGAGCCGGTCGGCGGCGATGCGCTGAAAATAGGCGGTGTAATCCTGAGTGGTGAAGGCGTTGTCCTGCCCGCCATTCTCCGCCACGACCTTGGAGAACGCGCCTTCGGGGATCTTGTCCGTGCCCTTGAACATCAGATGTTCGAGAAAATGCGCGACGCCGGTTTCGCCCGGCGCCTCGTCAGCGGCGCCGACGCGGTACCAGACCATGTGCGTGACGACCGGCGCGCGGTGGTCTTCGATCACCACGCCCTGCATGCCGTTGTCCAACGTGAAGGTGGAGACCGCCGGCGCCGCGGTCGCCGGCGTGCAGAAAAGTGCGACGAGAAGCGCGGGCGCGCGAAGTTTCATGCGGCGTCTCCGGTGTTCTGGCCCGCAAGCGCGGGCGCGGAGGGTGAAAAAACGCTCGAGCGGCCGACGGCGCCGGGTCGGGCGGGCCGGCAATCCGTTACTTGTCGTCGTCCTCGATTGGCGGCGCGGTGGGCGTCAGCAGGCCTTGCTGACGCAGGCGCTCATTCTCTTCGAGGGCTTCAACGGTGTAGTTGCGGTCGTTGGGGCCGGCCGGAATCTTGTAGCCGAGGACCGAGGTCAAACCATATCTCCGCTCCGGCGCGGCCCTGCTCTCAAGCTCGGTGCGCGCGGCGCTGTTGTCGACATTGGCGCCGGCGCCGGCGAGCAGCGCCTGTTCGCCGGCGCTCGCGGTGGCGGTGGGCGCCGGCTCCTGCTGGCCGAAAAGCGTCTGTTCCGCCTCGGCGAGCGGATCCGGGTCCCGTGGGCTCACCGCGCCGGGCTGCGGGGTGGGCAGGGTGAAATCGGGTGGAATCTCCAGCGGCGCGCGCGCGATGATCATGAACGCGTCCGGCGTGCCGGGAACGAGGCCGAGTTGCTCGCCGATGGACCCGCCGCCGTCACTCGAACTGATCGTGCAACCGCCGAGAACCGCCGCCGCGGCCAGCGGCGCGGCGCGACGCAGGAATGCAGCCAGTGATGAGTGCGGCATTGACCGGCTCCGTATATCTTTCATCGGCGGCATCATGCCCCGAACCCGCGCCCGCCGCAATGCGGGCGGGCGGCGGCTCAATGTCCGACGGAGCGCTTCTTTTCGCCGCTCGTCAGGATCATCAGACCGGCGCCCGCGAAGATCGCGGCGTCGGCGATGTTGAACACATAAGGATTGTTCAGCCCGCAGCAAGACATGTTCAGAAAATCCGCGACCGCGCCATAACGGATGCGGTCGAGCGCGTTGCCGAGCGCGCCGCCGATCACCAGACCGGCGCCGACATGGAGCCAGAAGCCGTCCTTCCGCCGCGCCCAGATCAGCAGCGCGACGGAAATCGCCAGCGACAGCCCGACAAGCGACCAGCGGGCGAGCTCCGCATGCGACGCGAAGACGCCAAAATTGATCCCGCGGTTCCAGGCCATGACGAAGCGGAGGAAGGGCGGCGCGATGTCGATCGCGCCGCGATCGACGAGGTTGAGCCCGTACATGACCAGAAGTTTCGCGCCCTGGTCGAGCGCGAAGGCCAGCGCCGCGAAAACCGCGATGACGCGCATCAGGGCGCGCCCCGGCGGCCGCGCCTAAAGCACATAACGGCTGAGATCCGCGGAGGAGGCGAGATCGCCGACATGGTTCTCGACAAACGCGGCGTCGATGGTCACCGTCTCGCCTTCGCGGTCGGGCGCGGTGAAGCTGATCTCCTCGAAAACCTTCTCGATCACGGTGTAGAGGCGCCGGGCGCCGATATTCTCGACCGCGCGGTTCACCTCCGCCGCGATTCGCGCCAGCGCCGCGACGCCGTCATCGGCGAAGTCCAGCGTCACGCCTTCGGCCGCCATCAACGCCTGATATTGCCGGACCAGGGAATTGTCGGGCTCGGTCAGGATGCGGACGAAATCCGCCTCGGTCAGATCGCGGAGCGACACCCGGATCGGCAGCCGGCCCTGAAGCTCCGGCAGAAGATCCGAGGGTTTCGCCAGATGGAAGGCGCCGGAGGCGATGAAAAGGATATGATCGGTCTTCACCGCGCCGTGCTTGGTGGTGACCGTCGTCCCCTCGATCAGCGGCAGAAGATCGCGCTGCACGCCCTCGCGGCTGACGTCGGCGCCGCGGGTCTCGGCGCGGGCGCAGACCTTGTCGATCTCGTCGATGAAGACGATGCCGGTGTTCTCCACCGCCTGGATCGCGTCGCGGGTGATCTCCTCCTGATCGACGAGCTTGTCCGCCTCCTCCGCGATCAGAAGCTCGTAGCTGTCCGCGACCTTCATCCGGCGCTTCTTGGTGCGCCCGGAGAACGCCTTGCCGAAAATATCCCCGATATTGACCATGCCCATCTGCGCGCCGCCGCCGGGAAGGTCCAGCATGCCGAGCGGGTTCGTGGTGTCGGCGACGGCGACCTCGATCTCCTTCCCGTCAAGCTCGCCGTCGCGAAGCTTCTTCAGGAAAGCGGCGCGGGTCGCCTCGCTGGCGTTCTCGCCGACCAGCGCCGCCAGCACGCGATTCTCCGCGGCGTCATGGGCGCGGACCTTCACGCCCTCGCGCTTCTTCGCGCGCTCCATGACGATGGCCGCCTCGACCAGATCGCGGACGATCTGCTCCACGTCGCGGCCGACATAGCCGACCTCGGTGAATTTCGTCGCCTCCACCTTGATGAAGGGCGCCCCCGCCAGCCGGGCGAGCCGGCGGCTGATCTCGGTCTTGCCGACGCCGGTCGGGCCGATCATCAGGATGTTCTTCGGCGTCACCTCCGCCTGCAACGGCCCTTCGATCTTCTGGCGGCGCCAGCGCGAGCGAAGCGCGACGGCGACGGCGCGTTTGGCCTCTTTCTGGCCGATGATGTAGCGGTCGAGCTCGGAGACGATTTCGCGGGGGGTGAGTTCGGTCATTCTTCCTCGGTGTCTTCTCCGCCGCTCTGCGTGCGGTTGCGTTCGATGAGTTCGGGGTCGTCCGCGTCCTTCAGCGGCGCGCGGGCGATCAGCGCCCAGGCTTCGCGCCCGTCGCTGAGAAGCCCGCCGCGCGCGTCGAGCGCGATCAACAGCGATCGGCACTCCTCATGCGTCGTGCCGGTGGTGCGGCTCAGGATGTCGAGCGATCGAAAGACCAACGGCCCGGAGAGCAGCTTCATCAGGAGCGCCTTGCGCGGCCGCTCCCATTCGCGCTCGCGCCGCCAGGAGCGGTAGTGCTCCAGGATGATCGGACCGATGACGCCACCGGCGGCGGCGCCGATCACGATCTTGAGGAGGTCATCCATTGCGCCGCTCCCTTGTCGATCAGTCGAAGGCGGGTTTCAGGCCGGCGAGGCCGGTATGGACCCAGCCCATGCCTTCACTCCTCCGTGGCGGCGATGGTCTCCACCACGATGCTCTGGTTGGTGAAGACGCAGATCTCCGCCGCGATGGCCATCGCCCGGCGGGCGATCTGCTCCGCGGACTGGCCGCCGTCGATCAGGGCCCGCGCGGCGGCGAGCGCGAAATTCCCGCCCGAGCCGACCGCGGCGACCCCGCCTTCAGGCTCCAGCACATCGCCGGCGCCGGTGATGACGAGAAGATCGCGCCCGTCGCTGACCACCAGCATCGCCTCGAGGTTGCGGAGATATTTGTCGGTCCGCCACTCCTTCGCCAGATCGACCGCGGCGCGGGTGAGCTGGCCGGGCGCGGCCTCCAGCTTCGCTTCGAGACGCTCGAAAAGGGTGAAGGCGTCGGCGGTGGAGCCGGCGAAGCCCGCGATCACGTCGCGCCCGCCGGGCGAGAGCCGGCGGACCTTCCGCGCCGTGCTCTTGATCACCGTGTTGCCCACGCTGACCTGCCCGTCGCCGGCGATGACGGTCTGTCCATCCTTTTTCACGGCTATGACGGTGGTCATCCGGCCTCCTGCTTTCCATTCCTGCGCTACATAGGCCCGAGGCGCGGGCGCCGCAACTTGTGGCGCCGGCGCCGGCGCCGCTATATGCCCCGGAAAGCAGCTGAAGGGGAATGGCGATGAGCCGCCGCGCGAAAGAGACCCGCCGCACCGCCGAGACGGAGATCGATGTCGAAATCGACCTCGACGGGACCGGCGCCCATGACAACCGGACCGGGGTCGGCTTCTTCGACCACATGCTGGACCAGCTGGCGCGGCACGGGCTGATCGACATGAAGGTGCGCGCGAAGGGCGATCAGCATATCGACGATCATCACACGGTCGAGGACACGGGCATCCTTCTCGGCCGGGCGCTGGCGGCGGCGGTGGGCGACAAGCGCGGGATCCGGCGCTACGGGCATTGCTATCTGCCGATGGACGAATGCCTGACGCGCGCGGCGCTGGACCTCTCGGGCCGGCCGTTCCTGGTCTGGAAGGTGGATTTCACGGCCCCCAAGATCGGCGCGTTCGACACCGAGCTGGTGCGGGAGTTCTTCACCGCCTTCGCGATGAACTCCGGCATGACTCTGCATGTGGAGACGCTCTCGGGCGTCAACTCGCACCACATCGCCGAGACCTGCTTCAAGGCGGTGGCGCGCGCGCTCCGGGACGCGCTGGAGACGGACCCGCGTCGCGCGGATGCGGTGCCGTCGACCAAAGGGGTCTTGTGACAGGAAGGCTGGGCTCATGACTGTCGTCATCGTCGATTACGGCTCCGGCAATCTGCATTCCGCGGAGAAGGCCTTTCAGCGGATGAGCCGGGAGGGGGCGGGGGAGCGGATCCTCGTCTCCGCCGACGCGGAGGCGGTGCGCCGCGCCGACCGGATCGTGCTTCCCGGGGTCGGGGCGTTCAAGGATTGCCGCGCGGGGCTGGACGCCGCGCCGGGGATGGTCGAGGCGCTGGAGGAGCGGGCGCTGAGGGGCGGCGCGCCCTTTCTCGGCATTTGCGTCGGCATGCAGTTGATGGCGACGGTCGGGCGCGAGCATGGCGAGACGCCGGGCCTCGGCTGGATTCCGGGCGAAGTGGCCAGATTGGCGCCCGAGGGCGGCCTGAAGGTGCCGCATATGGGCTGGAACGACCTGCATTTCGGCGCTCATCCGCTTTTCGACGGGCTGGCTCCGGGCGCGCACGCCTATTTCGTCCATTCCTATCAGATGCTGCCGCGCGCGCCCGCGCATCGGCTGGCGCATGTGGACTATGGCGGGACGGTCACCGCCGCCATCGGCCGCGACAACCTCGCCGGAACGCAGTTCCATCCGGAGAAGAGTCAGGAGACGGGCCTGCGCCTGATCGCCAATTTTCTCGCCTGGGCGCCCTGACCGGAGGCGCCCCGGGGGGTGGCGCCCGGCGCTGAAATAGTGGAGACGCGAACGCCCTGCGCCGATCCCGGCCGCATGGGTGGACCGAAGGGAGCCTGCGATGACCGGGCGGGCGCAATTTTCGCGGCGCGAGGAGGCGCGGCGGCTTCTTCTGATCGCGGCGCCGCTGATGGCGGCCTATGTCGCCGAATACATGATGTTCCAGACCACGAACTTCGTCGTCGGCGGGCTCGGCTACAAGCATCTGGCGGGGGCGGGGCTTGGCGGCTCGATGACCTTCGAGGCGCTGGCGGTGGCGATGGGGCTGCTGTCCATCACCGGGGTTCTCGCGGCGCAGGCCGAAGGGGCGGGGCGGAAGACGGAGGCCGGGCGCGCCGCGCGGCACGGGCTCATGGTCGCCGCGCTGATTTCGGCGCCGTTCTCGGCGCTGGTCTGGAATCTCGACGTGATCATGCGCTGGACCGGGCAGGACGGGGAGGTCGCGGCGCTGGCCCGGCCCTATCTTCACGCGCTGGCGTTCGGGATTCTGCCGGCGCTGCTTTTCACGGTTCTGCGCGATTTCGTGGCGGCCCTGTCGCGGACCGGGCCGGTGATGGTGATCACCACCGTCGCGGTTCTGGTCAACTGGGGGCTGGCGGAGGGGCTGGTGCATGGCCGCTGGCTCCTGCCCGAGATGGGGATCGCCGGGGCCGGCGCCGCCAAGGCCATCGTCGCCTGGGGGATGCTGGCGGCGTTGACGGCGTATATCTGGCGAAAGCCGGCGCTCCGCGGCTACGGGCTGTTCCGCTCGCGGCTGCGGCTGGATCTCGGGCTTATCGCGGTGATCTTCCGTCTCGGTCTGCCGATCGCCGGGCTGGTCGGGCTGGAGGCGGGCCTCTTCACGGTGGTCGGCCTGCTCTCGGGCGTGATCGGCGCGGAGATGCTGGCGGCGCATCAGGTGCTGGTCGGCTGGGTCGGAATCCCGTTCGTCCTCGCGCTCGGCGTCGCGGAGGCGGGGATGGTCCGCGTCGCGCATGGCGTGGGCCGGGGAGACCCCGCCGGCGCGCGGCAGGCCGGGCTGGTCGCGCTCACCATCGGCGGCGCGATTCTGGCCGCTCTGGTGGCGGCGCCGCTCCTGCTGGCGGAAGAGATCACGCAGCTTTTCATCTCCGCCAGCGATCCGGGGTTCGCGGAGGTCTCCTCCATCGTCACGCGGCTGATGATCGTCGCCGCGATCTTTCAGGTCTTCGACGGGGCGCAGGCGATCATGGCGCGCGCCCTTCGCGGGGTGCGGGACGCCTATTTCCCGCTCTGGATCGGGGCGTTCGGCTATTGGGTGCTCGGCGTCGGCGGCGGCTGGCTGCTGGCGTTCCCGCTCGGGTGGGGCGGGACCGGGCTCTGGGTCGGGCTGGCGACGGGGCTGATCGTGACCGCGTGTCTCCTGACGGCGCGCTTTCATCTGATCACCCGCCGCATGACGCGGCCCTGAGCGGCGGTTTCGCCCCGGCGGCGAACCGGTTAAGCTCGCCCAGGACCGCATGCATGATGATGAGCCCGCCCATGACCAGACCCGCCTTCCTCGATCTCGGCCCGAACCGCAGGCTCGCCTACGCGCTGACCGCGCCCGCCGCGGCGGGGCGGGACCTGCCGGGAGTCGTCTTCCTCGGCGGGTTCCGCTCCGACATGGAGGGAACCAAGGCGCTCGCGCTCGAGGAATGGGCGCGGCGCGCGGGGCGCGGATTTCTCCGGTTCGACTATTCGGGCCATGGCCGCTCCTCCGGCGCGTTCGAGGATGGCTGCATCGGCGACTGGGCGGACGACGCCCGCGAAGCGGTGACGCGATTGACCGAAGGGCCGCAGATTCTCGTCGGCTCGTCCATGGGCGGCTGGATCGCGCTTCTGCTGGCGCGCGCGGCCCCGGAGCGGGTGGCGGCGCTGGTCGGCGTCGCGGCGGCGCCGGATTTCACGCTGGAGATGGCGGCGGCGATGGATGAGGCGGCGAAAGCGGAGATGGCGTCAAGCGGGGTCTGGCTCCGCCCGTCGGCCTATTCGGACGAGCCCTATCCGATCACCCGGCGGTTGATCGAGGACGGGGCGCGGAACCGCGTTCTCGACCGGCCCTTCCCCGTCGGCTTTCCGGTGCGGCTGCTGCAAGGGACCGCGGACGAGGATGTCGGCGTGGATGTCGCGCTCGGGCTTCTCTCGCATCTCGACGGGCCGGATGTCCGGCTGACGCTGGTCAGGGGCGCCGATCATCGGTTCTCCGGCCCGCGGGAGCTGGAGCTGCTGATCGCCGCGGTGGAGGAGGCGGGCGCCGCCTGGCGCGCTCAGAACGGGATCGTCTCGCCGGAGTAGAAGCGGAAGCAGCCGGCGGTCTCCGGCGTCAGTTCGTCGAAGCGGGCGATGAGCCCCTCGGCGCTCTCCTCGACGGAGATGTCGGCGCCGCTCCCGCCCATGCCGGTCCGGACCCAGCCGGGATGATAGGCGCCGACCGCGATCCCCTCCGCGCCCAGCTCCTTCGAGAGCGAGACCGCGAGATTCGTCGCCGCCGCCTTCGACGCCCGGTAGAGATAGGCCGCGCCCTTGGCCCGCGCGCTCGATCCCATCTGCGATGAGATGACCGCGATCCGGCCCTTGGCCCGGCGAAGCGCGGGGAGGCAGGCGCGGATGGTCATGAAGACCCCGGTGACATTCACCGCCAGCACCTCGGCGAAGGCCTCCTGCGTGTAGGACGCGTCGTCGACGCCGCCGCGCCCGATCAGCATCCCGGCGTTGCAGACCAGAAGATCGAGCGCCCGCCCCTCCAGCGCCACCGTCAGCCCCTCCAGCGCCTCGGCGTCGGTGACGTCGAGCCTGTACGGCTCCAGCCCCGGCGCGGAAGGCGGGTCGGTGCGGGCGCAGGCGATCACGGTCTCGCCCCGCGCGGCGAGGCGGCGGCTGATTTCGAGGCCGATTCCGCGATTGGCCCCGGTGATGAGCGATGTCGGCATTGATGCACTCCTCTAAACGCCCCATATGGTTCGCGCGTAGCGCGAGCGAGGGCAATAGCGGGAGGAGATTCGCGGCGTTTCGCCCGATTGAACGAAATTTTCGGCATGATTTGCGATTTGACGGTTTTCTTGACAAAAATCTTGACTATGAAGGGCCGACGCGAGCGGGCGCATTCGCCGCGGAACAAGAGGCAGGAGAGATATCATGGACAAGAAATCCGAAGTCGTGGCGGCGGTCGCCGAAGGCGCAGGGCTGACGCAGGCGCAGGCCTCGGCCGCGCTCGAGGCGTTCGCGGGCGCGGCGCTCGCCGCGCTGAAGGCGGGCGGCGCGGTCGTTCTTCCGGGCATGGGGAAATTCACCTCCGCCCACAAGGAAGCGCGCGAGGGGCGCAATCCCCGCACTGGCGAGACGATGACCTTCGCCGCCAAGACGAGCGTGAAGTTCAAGGCCGCCAAGGCGGCGACCGACGCGGTCAACTGAGTGCGCGCGGCCGGCGTCCGCCGGCCGCTCTCTGCGGGTGTAGCTCAATGGTAGAGCAGAAGCCTTCCAAGCTTACGACGAGGGTTCGATTCCCTTCACCCGCTCCACGCCATCTCTCCGACCGGTCTTTCGTCGGCGCCCCGCGCCCCTGAATTCGCGCGGAGCCCCCGCGGCGGGGTTTCTCTGTTGCGTCCCACCTGTTAATCGCCTATCTCGCCGCGCGAGAAGCGATCGGCGCGAACGGCGCGCCATATGGTGCAAGCCAAGGACACGAGAACGATGGCGAAAACGAAATTTGAGCGGACGAAGCCGCATTGCAACATCGGGACGATCGGCCATGTCGACCATGGCAAGACGACGTTGACGGCTGCGATCACGAAGCAGTTTGGCGAGTTCAAGGCGTATGACGCGATTGACGCGGCGCCGGAGGAGAAGGCGCGCGGGATCACGATTTCGACGTCTCACGTCGAATACGAGACCGAGAAGCGGCATTACGCGCACGTGGATTGCCCCGGGCACGCGGACTACGTGAAGAACATGATCACGGGCGCGGCGCAGATGGACGGCGCGATCCTGGTCGTGAGCGCGGCGGACGGCCCGATGCCGCAGACGCGCGAGCACATTCTTCTGGC
>NZ_JBBHER010000006.1:0-337990 GCF_037646705.1 Paludibacillus litoralis | reverse complement strand
GCGGCGATGACCTGGGTGGCGGAGAGCCACATGGCCCGGATCGAGAAGGCGGTGGCGCGGATCGGGTCGCCTCTGGAGGCGATGCAGGCGATGTTCATGGCCCACGCGGCGTTCGTCGCGGAGCATCCCGGCGCGCCGCGGATGCTTCTGGGGGAGCTTCAGACCACCCGGGAGACGCCGGCGCGGCGGGTGGCGCAGGCGATGCTGAGGCGCTACGCGGCGCGGCTTCGCCGGATGATCGCGGCCGGAAAGGCGCGCGGCGAGATCCGGGCGGATCTGGACGGCGACGCGGCGGCGACGCTGTTCATCGGCACGATCCAGGGCCTGGTCATGCAGTCGCTGATCGCGGGCGACATGAGCGGCCTGCCCCGAACCGCCCGCGGCGTCTTCGCGATCTACCGCCGAGGAATCGAAGCGCCAGGCAAAGGAAGCTGAACATGTCGCGAAGGATCGCCGGCGGCGTGGGGCTGGCGGCGGTCCGGCGCGGGCGTCCGGATTGGCGGATGCGCGCCGCGCGCTGAAAAAAGTCTTCAGTCGTTCAGCGTCGGGTGGTCCGTGTAGCCTTCCGGCCCGGAGGAATAGAGCGCCTCGCGGTCGGCTTCGTTGAGCGGCGCATCGAGGCGAAAGCGGTCCACCAGATCGGGATTGGAGAGAAAGAACGAGCCGAAGACGGCGGCCTCCGCCTCGCCGCCGGCGAGCAGCGCCTCCGCCGCCTCCTTGGTCAGGCCGCCGCCGATCAGATAGGCGCCGTCGAACCGCGGGCGCAGAAGGGCGTGGTAATCGGTCTCGCTCTCGCCGGTCGCGGTCACGTGCAGATAGGCCATCCGCGCGCCGTCCAGCCGGTCCACGATGTGGGTGTAGGTGTCCACCGGCGTGGCGTCGTGAATGTCGTTGAAGCCCATCTCGGGCGACAGTTTCAGCCCCACCCGGCCCGGCCCGGCCTCCGCGATCATCGCGTTCAGCACCTCGAGCAGGAAGCGCGCGCGATTGGCGATCGAGCCGCCATAGGCGTCGGTGCGGGCGTTGGCGCCGGAGGAGAGGAACTGTTCGGGCAGATAGCCGGACGCCCCATGAAGCTCGACCCCGTCGAAACCGGCGGCGAGGGCGCGGCGCGTGGCGTCGCGGTAGCCCTGAACGACGCCTTCGATCTCATCGAGGCCGAGCGCGCGCGGCGTCACGAAATCCTTCCGGCCTTCAGCCGTCCAGGCCCGGCCCTTCGGGCGGATCGCCGAGGGCGCCACGGGCAGGCCGCCGTCCGGTTGCAAGGAGGGATGCGAGATGCGCCCGCTATGCATCAGCTGCGCGACGATCTTGCCGCCCTTCGCATGGACGGCGCCGGTGACCGCCTTCCAGGCCTCCGTCTGCGCCTCGGTCGCGAGGCCCGGCGTGCGGACATAGCCCTTGCCGCGCGCCTCCGGAAAGACGCCTTCGGTCACGATCAGGCCCGCGCCGGCGCGCTGCGCGTAATAGGTCGCGGTGATCGGGCGGACCATGCCGTCATCCGTCGCGCGGGAGCGGGTCATCGGGGCCATGATCACCCGGTTGGCGATGTCGATCCGCCCGAGCCGGGTGGGCGTGAAAAGCAGGCTCATGTCAGATACTCAGGTTGTCGGGCCGTCAGGGGGACATGGCATCGCGCCTGCATGATGTAAACCGGCGCCCGGACGCGCGAACGGGCCTGAGCGAGGCTCGCGCGGGCCGCCCCGCCGTGACCGGTCGCCCCCCCCTCCGCCCGGGGGGCGCATGCGCCGCGCGCCGCAAAAGTCGCGCCTTCAAGAAAAAAATGTTTGCGCGTCCTCGCGGCGCCTGTGTTATTCAGGTGAAATTGAAAGGGAAGGGGCCGAAATTGTGGCGCGCCGCTGAAAAGACGATTGACGTCACCTGCGAAGTCATGGGCCGGGTGGGGTGGCTCCTCATCCTCTATTGCATGATCTTCGGGGTGTCGGATGTCATGATGCGCTACGTGCTGAACGCGCCCTCGATGTGGATCGGCACGACCTTGCAGGCCGCCATGGTCCTGATCGCCTGCGTCGGCGGAGTATACGCGCTGAAGCACGACGCCTTCGTCAAGCTCGATCTGTTCTACGCGGGTCTGCCGGATCGGCGGAAGGCCGTGCTGGACCTGCTGACGGCGCCGTTCGCGGTCCTGTTTCTCGGCGTCCTGATCTGGAAGGGCGTGGACGCGGCGCTGATGTCGATCAAGCTCAATCAGGTGACGCCGACGGCGGTTCCGATTCCGATCTATCCGATCAAGTCGATCATCCCGCTCTCGGCCGCCGTCGTTCTGCTGGTCGTCGTGAAGCAGATCGTGCGCGACGTGCGGACCGTGATCGCCGGGCGGCCGCCCGGACCGTGCGCGTGATGAACGCGCGATGAAGAAGAACGGGCCAGATGAATGGCCCACACGAACGAAGCCAAGGGAGGAATAGTTTCGTGAACACCAAGAGACGAATGATGATGACGGCGCTGGTTTCGGTCGGAGCGCTGGCCTTTTCGGGGTCGCTCGCTCTGGCGCAGGCCGACGGCCCGCCGGACAAGGTCACGAATTGGATCTTCCAGCCCGCCTTCGACCAGACCGACGCCGGCTGGGACAACGGGTTGATCCCCTGGGTCGAAGCCGTCGAGGAGGCGACGGAGGGAACCGTCAAGATCCGGGTCGAGCCGGCCGGCGCGCTGACCAGCGGCTCCGAGGCGTTCGGCGCCGCCGCGGCCGGGCAGACGGACGGCTACGCCGGCTGGGCGACCGTCTATGGCGGCGACATGCCGGAGGGCATGCTGGCCTTCGGCATGGCGATGGGCGCCAACAATTCCGAGCAGGCCTGGGAGGCGATGTGGGGCGAGGATTACCGCATCGGCGACCTGGTCGAGGCCGCGGCGCGGGAGCGCAACCTGCATTGGGCCGGCTGGACCAATCAGGGCCCCAACGCCATGTTCACCAAGTTCCCGGTGCACAAGCTCGAGGATCTGGCGGGCCACAAGATGCGGGCCGGCGGGCCGCAGGCGATCTTCCATTCGACCATGGGCGGCGCGCCGGTGTCGCTGAACGCCGGCGACATCTATACGGCGATCAAGCTCGGCACGATCGAGGGCACCTACTGGGACACCGGCGGAATCGACGACATGTCCTATGAGGAGGTGATCGACTACGCCATCATGCCGGGCTGGAATCCCGCCCAGCATCAGGAGATCTTCGTCAATCTCGACGCCTGGAACGCCCTGACCGACTGGCAGCGCGAGCGGATCGACGGCATCTTCAAGCCGGTCTATTTCAAGACCAGCCAGATGCACGCCGACGGCGTGGAGCATGCGCTTCAGGTGCTGAGGGACGCCGGGGGCGAGGTCATCACGCTTTCGGATGAAGAGGTCGCCCGGATGCGCGAGAAGTCGATCACGGAGGTCTGGCCCCAGGTGGCGGCGCTCTCCGAGCGCACCGCCAAGGGGGTCGAGATCTGGACCCGCTATCTGAAGGATATCGGCGCCTACTGACGCCGGCCCGCGCCCGCCTCCCGTTCCGGGGGCGGGCGCTCCTCACCGTCTTCAACCGGACGCGCCTCGCGCTGATGGCTGATCGCGGCCTCTGCTGAAACATCGTCGCAGGGATGCCATGAGCCTCGAGATCATCACCGCGCTCTATTTCGTCATTCTTTTCGCCGTGTTGTTCATGGGGTTGCCGGTCGCGTTCGGGCTTGGCGGCACGGCGGCGCTGTTCGCGCTGATTTTCGAGCCGCGCTCGCTGCTGGCGGTGCCGAGCGCGTTTTATTACACGCCGTGGAACTCGATCCTGGTGACGGTGCCGCTCTTCCTGTTCATGGGCAGCCTGATCCGGTTTTCGGGCATCGCCGAGGCGGCCTATGACGCGGTCTACAAGCTGATCGGGCATATCGCCGGCGGGCTGGCGATGGGAACCGTGCTGGTCTGCACGGTCTTCGCGGCGGTCACCGGCATCACGCCGCCGGCCACCATCACCATGGGGCAGATCGCCTATCCCTCCATGATGAAATACAACTATGACCGCTCCATCGCGATCGGCGCGATCGCGGCGGGCGGCGCGCTGGGCGCGCTGATCCCGCCGAGCGTGCCGTTCATCTTCTACGGCCTGCTGGCCAAGGTCTCGATCGGGGACCTGTTCCTCTCGGGGGTGGTTCCGGGGCTGATGCTGGCCAGCTTCTATGTGCTCTATATCGGCATCCGGTGCCGGCTGCAGCCGACCCTCGGCCCGGCGCTCCCGGCGGAGATGAAGTTCACCACCCGGGAGAAGGCGCGGGCGGTGGTGAATATCTGGCCCTTCGCCGTGCTGATCGTCATCGTGCTCGGCGTGATCTGGGGCGGGGTCGCGACGCCGGCGGAGGCGGCGGCCTTCGGGGCGACGGGGGCGGTGGTCATCAACCTGATCTATGGGCGCCTGACGTGGTATGTGATGCGCGAGTCCCTCGCCGCCACGCTCAAGCTGACCGGGATGGGGCTCTGGATCCTGATTGGCGCGAATATCTTTCTCAACGTGTTCAACACGCTCGGCAGCCAGGATCTGCTGACCGAACTGGTGCTGTCGATGCCGGGCGGGACCACGGGCGTCCTGCTGATGATGACGCTGATCATCCTGGTTCTCGGCATGGTGATGGACGATTGGGCGATCATCATGCTCTGCACGCCGCTGTTCATCCCGATCGTCGACGCGCTCGGCGTGGACAAGCTCTGGTTCGGGGCGCTGTTCATCGTCAACATCCAGATCGCCTATCTGACGCCGCCGTTCGGCTTCGTGCTGTTCTGGCTGAAGGGGGTGCTGCCGGCCGATGTCAGCATGGGGGCGGTCTATGGCTCGGTCGGGCCGTTCGTGGTGTTGCAGTTTATCGGGCTGTCGCTGATCTTCGCTTTCCCCGAGATCGCGACCTGGCTGCCGAACCTGATGAAATGAGCGGGTCCGGCGGCCGCCGGGGTGCGTTATCGCACGCGATAAGGTAGTCAACCAGTTGATATTGTTAGATAATCGAAAATAGCCGTATTTTTGGGCGCCGCGTTATCGCACGAAAAGTCAGGGCGTCGGCGCCGGCGCGTGGCGCCGGCTTTCCCGCCAGCCGGTGATTTTGGCCACGATCCGCCCGTCCGTGATCATGAGGCCGAGCGCGATGATCCCAAAGCCGATCCAGGCCTCGACGCCGAGCCGCTCGCCGAGAAAGACGACGCCGAGGCCGATTGCGAAAGGCGGGATCAGCAGCGTCACCAGCATGAGATTGGCCGAGCCGGCCCGCGCCAGGATGGCGAAGTAGAGCAGGAAGGCGAACGCCGTCGACAGGACCGCGAGCGCGAGAATCGACGCCCACACCCCGAGCGAGAGGGTCAGGTCGGGCGCGCCGTCGACCCAGAAAACCAGCGGGATCATCAGGAGCGTGCTGCCGGCGAGCATCCCGAGCGCGTTCATTTCCGGCGGAAGCCCGGCGAGCGCGGTCTTGCCCCAGACGCTCGCGAGCGAATAGGAGAGCGCCCCGGCCAATACGGCGAGTTGGGCCAGATTCCGGGGGTCGAGCGCGGTGAGGGCGTCCACCCCCATGATCACCGCGACGCCGAGGACGCCGAAGAGCGCGCCGACGATCTTGCGGCGGGTCAGCGGCTCGTCCGCCAGCAGGAGTCCGGCGACGACGGCGCCGAACACCGCGGTCGTCCCGTTCAGGATCGAGGCGAGGCCGCCCTCGATCGTGGTCTGGGCCCAGAAGATCAGCGAGAACGGGATCGCGTTGTTCAACGCCCCCATCACGAGATAGGCGCCCCAGATCCGGGGCGAGCGCGGAAACCTGACGCCGCGCCACAAGACGGCGAGAAAGAGGATGGGGACGGCCATGATCACCCGGTAAAGCGTGATCGTCAGCGGCGGAACCTCCTCCAGCGCGATCTCCACGAAGAAGAAGGTCCCGCCCCATACGGCGGCCAGCGTCAGCAACATCAGCCCTGAGCGAAGATCGATCGTCGGCGCGGGTTTATGGGCCATTGTCCACCTGTTTCGGGTCGGTGGCCTCTCTCTAGACGAATGCCGGATTCATGCGACCCGGATCTTGCGAAAGTGAAGGCGCGTGGGTGGGGCGGCTGTCTCCGCATGGTTCGGTCTGACCGTCGCCCGCCGAGAGGCGTCGCGCTCGCCAGACGCGCCGCCTACCGGCTTACGGAGATGGCTACTGGTTCATCATGCGCATGAGGCGGTGAAATACGAACCATCGTTCCCTCCACCGCGTACTTGGCCAGTCCGATCGCCATCTTCGTCGCTTCTTCTTGATTGGTGTCAACAACCATATCCACGGTCTTGCGCGATATGGAATATGCGCAGGGCCTGGACAGCAGGCCCGTGGCGTCGGTGGCCCGGCACATTTGGTCTGGGGTCAGGGAGTCGGCTGCGGCGGCCGTAGCGCAAATCGCATAGAATCCAAATATCGGGGAAAAATTCCAGCTTTGCAAGTTCCACCTATTATTGGCGTTTTCTCCGTCAGGCGAGATTCGTTTTTGTTGAGCATAGCTCAAGAAACGTCGGGAGCCACCCGCTGCTTTTTTCACCATCTGATTGCGAAACCAGGCGCCTCGCAAGCTCCATCGCCGGAACGCGAGGGCGAACCGGGCGGAGATTGGAGTGAGATTGGAGTCGAGACTCGCGCATTTCCCGGAGGAAGGCGGCGAGGGCGCCATGACCGAAATGTTCGCGGCCGGAACAGGGAGCATCGAGGCCCCTGAACCAAAATCTCATCGCTTCCGTCTGAGAAAACCCGGCCCGACTCCCGCTTTCCCCCCTCAATGCACCTCGCTTCGCGACGGAAATTCGTGGAGGATTTCGGCGAGGACCGAGACGGCGAGGGTTCTGGGGTCTCGGGCGGAGGGGACGAGGCCGATCGGGCCCTTGAGGCGGGCGAGCTCCCGCTCGCTCACGCCGAGCGCGCGGAGCGCGGCGACGCGGTTGGCGCGGGTCGTCTCGCTGCCCTGAGCGCCGACATAGAAGGCCGGGGTCGGCAGCAGGGTTTTCAAGATTTCCGGCTCCCAGTCGTGGTCATGGAAGAAGAGCACCACGGCGCTGAAGCGGTCGGGGGCGATCCAGCCGAGATCCGCGCCTCTCGAGGTCAGCGGGCTGACGTCGCAGCCGGCGGCGCGGCAGGTCTCCACCGTCTCCGCGTCGGGCGAGAGCAGGAGATGGGGATAGCCGAGGGCGCGGACGAAGGCCGAGAACGCGCAGGCCTCCGGCCCCTTGCCGAGAATGTAGAATTTCGGCTCGGGCTGGATGGCGACGTCGTAATCGACGCCGGCGCGGGCCTCGGGCTGATCGTCGCCGCAGGCGATGGCGCCGGTCTCCAAATCGAAGCGGAGGGTCGCGGGCTCGCGCGCGCGTAAGAGCGCGACGGCCTTCGCGATTTCATCCTCGTCCGGATTCGGGATCAGCAGCACGTCGAGCCCGCCGCCGCAGGGGAGCTGGATGTCCATATAGGGCGAGCCGGGCCCGTAGCGGATGATCTTCGATTTTCCGGCCGCGCGCGCCTCGTCCGCGTGGAGCGCCAGATCCCCCTCGATGCAGCCGGAGGAGAGGCTGCCGATGCGCCGATGGTCGGGGGTGATCCGCATCATCGCGCCGAGCGGGCGGTAGGCGGAGCCGACGATGCCGGTGATCACCGCGAGCACGGAGCCCTCGGCGGGGGAGGCGAGCACTTCGAGAACGGACATGGCGATCGGGGGGGCGACCGGGGGGGCGATGGGCGGGCCGGCCTCGGTCGGCTCAGCCAGACTGATGTCGAGATCATGAATCATCGCGCGCCCTCCTGCTCGCTCTCGCGCTCGCCACGCCCCTTGATAATGGGGATGTTCGCCGGGAATTCCAGATTTGGGCGCCCGCGGCGCGCCGGAGTCAAGGGGCCGCGGCCCGCCCAGAGGCCACGAAACCGTGCTCAGTCCAGCAGGCGCTTCACCGCGTCGAGCCAGCCGGCGTAGCGGCGCGCGCGCTCCTCGGGGGCGAGTTTCGGCTCGAAGCGGCGCTCCAGCGCCCAGGTTTTCGCGAACTCCTCGGGCGGCGGGCAGAGCCCGGCCCTGAGCCCGGCGAGATAGGCGGCGCCGAGCGCGGTGGTCTCGGTCACCACCGGGCGGTCCACCGGCGCGCCGAGCTGATCGGCGAGGGCCTGCATGGTCCAGTCGCTCGCGGTCATGCCGCCGTCGACGCGAAGCACGGTCGCGTCCAGAGCGTCGGGCGCGCGCCAGTCGCCCCGCATCGCCTCCAGCAGATCCTGGGTCTGGAAGGCGACGCTCTCGAGCGCGGCGCGGGCGAATTCGGCCGGGCCGGTGTTGCGGGTCAGCCCGAAGATCGCGCCCCGCGCCTCCGGCGCCCACCAGGGCGCGCCGAGGCCGGTGAAGGCCGGGACCATGTAGATCCGCTGCCCGGGGTCGGCGGCCTCGGCCAGGCCTTGAGTCTCGCTGGCGTCGCGGATCATCTTCAGCCCGTCGCGGAGCCATTGCACCACGGCGCCGGCGATGAAGATCGAGCCTTCGAGCGCGTAGGTGGGCGTCCCGTCGATCTGATAGGCGATGGTGGTGAGAAGCCGGTTGGTGGAGACGACCGCTTCGGCCCCGGTGTTGAGGAGGGCGAAACAGCCGGTGCCGTAGGTGGATTTCATCATGCCCGGCGTGAAGCAGGCCTGGCCCACCGTCGCCGCCTGCTGATCGCCGGCGACGCCGCGGATCGGGAGCGGGCGGCCGAAGAGATCGGGGCGGGTCTCGCCGAAATCGGCGGCGCTGTCGCGCACCTCGGGGAGCATCGCGGCGGGAATGTCGAACAGGCGCAGGAGGTCTTCGTCCCAGCAGCCGCGGCGGATGTCGTAGAGCATGGTGCGGGCGGCGTTGGTGGCGTCGGTCGCGTGGACCGCGCCGCCGGTGAGCCGCCAGATGAGGAAGCAATCCACGGTGCCGAAGAGCAGCTCGCCAGCCCTGGCGGCGGCGCGGGCGCCCTCCACATGGTCGAGGATCCAGGCGAGCTTGGGGCCGGAGAAATACGGGTCGAGCAGGAGGCCGGTCTTCTGGGTGACCATCGGCTCATGGCCGTCGGCCTTCAGGCGGGCGCAGAGCGCGGCGGTCCGCCGGTCCTGCCAGACGATGGCGTTGTAGACCGCGCGGCCGGTCTTGCGGTTCCAGACGATGGTGGTCTCGCGCTGGTTGGTGATGCCGATGGCGGCGATGTCGGCGGGCCGGGCGCCGCCCTGCTCCAGCGCGGCGCGGCACATCGCGGCGGTGGTCGACCAGATCTCCTCCGGGTCATGCTCGACCCAGCCGGACTGGGGGAAGATCTGCTGGAACTCCTGCTGGCCGGTCGCGACGGGGGCGAGGCCCGTGTCGAACAGGATCGCCCGCGACGAGGTGGTGCCCTGATCGATCGCCAGAATTCCGTCCGTCATCCCCGCCCTCTCCGTTCCTGACGCGGCCGCGCGCGGCCCCTGCCGATGGTGGGCGGCATTGGACCACCCATGACGCGAAATTGAAACTTTATCTTTGCAAAGCCGGCATCGGAGCGATAGGCGAAGATGAATTCGGGGTGAGCCGCCATGAAGCCGACGCTGTGACAGAACGGAATTCCAGCGCGCCGCCGGCCGGGCCGGACGTGGTCTTCGATCTGCTGATCATCGGCGGCGGCGTCAACGGCGCCGGGATCGCGCGGGACGCGGCGGGGCGCGGGCTTTCGGCGCTTCTGGTCGAGATGGGGGATCTCGGCGGCGCGACCTCGTCGGCCTCGACCAAGCTCTTTCACGGCGGCTTGCGCTATCTCGAATATTTCGAGTTCAGGCTGGTTCGCGAAGCGCTGATCGAGCGCGAGGTGCTGCTCCGGGCGATGCCGCATATCTCCTGGCCGCTGCGTTTCGTGCTGCCGGTCATGCCGGGCCTGCGCTATGGCCATGACGAGTCGTCCCTCGGGCGGGTTCTGGGGCGGGTCGCGCCGTTTCTGCGCGGGCGGCGGCCGGCCTGGCTGACGCGGCTCGGGCTTTTCGTCTACGATCATCTCGGCGGGCGGAAGATCCTGCCGGCGACGCGGACGCTGGATCTCACCCGGCATCCGGTGGGCCGGCCGCTGAAGCCGGAGTTTCGGCGGGCGTTCGAATATTCGGATTGCTGGGTGGAGGATTCGCGGCTCGTCGCGCTCAACGCGCGGGACGCGGCCTTGCGCGGCGCCGAGATCCGCACCCGGACGCGGTGCGAGTCCGCGCGGCGCGTCGGCGGGCTTTGGGAGGCGGAGCTGACCGATCTGGCGAGCGGGGAGACGCGGGTGGCGCGGGCCCGCGCGCTGGTCAACGCGGGCGGACCCTGGGTCGGCGAGATCCTGAACGGGCGGCTCCATCAGAACAGCAGCGAAGGGGTGCGGCTGGTCCGGGGCTCCCATATCGTGACCCGGAAGCTCTTCGAGCACGATCAGCCCTATTTCCTGCAACAGCCTGACGGGCGGATCATTTTCGCCATTCCCTACGAGACCGAATTCACCCTGATCGGCACCACCGACGAGGATCATGACGGCCCGCCCGGCGCCGCGGTCTGCACGCCGGAGGAGCGGGACTATCTGCTGGCGGCGGCGGCGCGCTATTTCAGGGAGCCGGCGACGGCGGCGGATATCGTCTGGTCCTATTCCGGGGTGCGCCCGCTCTATGACGATCACGCGTCCTCGGCGACGGCGGCGACGCGCGATTACGTGCTCAGCCTTTCGGACGAATCCGGGGCGGCGCCGCTTCTGAACGTCTTCGGCGGCAAGATCACCACCTATCGGCGGCTGTCGGAGGCGGCGCTGGGCAAGCTGGCGGCGTTCTTCCCGGATCTGCCGGGGGGCTGGACCGCGGGCGCGCCGCTCCCCGGCGGAGATTTTCCGCATGACGGCGTCGAGGCGCTGACGGGGAAGCTGGCGGCGGCGTTCCCGTTTCTGCGGCCGGCATGGGCGCGCCGGCTGATCCGGGCGTATGGAACCGACGCCTTTTCGATGCTGGAGGGCGCGACGGAGGCGGCGGATCTCGGCCGGGATTTCGGCGCGACGCTGACCGAGCGCGAGGCGCGCTGGCTGATCGACCATGAGTTCGCGCGGGAGGCGGAGGACATCGTCTGGCGGCGCTCCAAGCTCGGGCTGCGGCTGTCGGAGGCGGAGGTCGCGGCGCTCTCGGACTGGATGGCGGAGGCGGGGCGGGGCGCGCCGGGCGAGGCCGCCCGGGCGGACCCGTAAATTCCGTCTCGAAACGTGGAATATTTCGGATCGCGACATGAACGTGAACGCGGAATCGCTCGGCTTGCAATGGTTAACACGTTAAGTGTGAGCACATGAGCCGCGTGGTCCTTCTCATCCCGCTGATCGCGGGGTTTCTTCTCTCGGGCTGCGTGGATGAATTCGCGCCGGCCGTGGTCGATTTCGAGCGGCCCGAGACCGCCGTCGACTACGACGTGGAGTTGAGCGGCGTCGAGCGGGCGAGCATCGACAGCCTGATGAAACAGGCGCTCGAACTTTACCGGCAGCAGGACAAGGGCGCGCAGAGCCTCGCCTTTCTTCGGCGCCGGGCGGAGGGCGACGTCGCCACCGTGCTGAAGATCATGCGCTCGGACGGGTTTTTCGAGGCGGAGGCCGAGATCGAGGTGATCGCGCCGGAGGACCGGCCCGCGGCCGCGCCCGGCGAGAAGCCCGCCGAGACGCCCGCCAGGAAAAAGGACGGCCCGTCGACGGCGACGGCGGAGAAGACCGACGCGGCGGCGGAGGGGCGCGCCCTCGTCCGGGTCATGGTCGAGCCGCGCCGGCGCTACACGCTGGCCGCGCATCGGTTCCTGATGATCGAGACCGGCGCGGGCGCGGCGCCGCTGCTCCCGGATGCGGGCCTCCTCGGCTCTCCGGTCGGCGATTCGGCGCGGGCGGACCGGATCCTGGCGGCCGAGGGCGCCGCCGTCGCCAGGCTTCACGCCGAAGGGCGCCCTTACGCGAAGTTCATCGGCCGCGACGCGGTCGCCGATCCGTCCAGGGCGGAGCTGGAGGTGGAGACGACGATCGCCGCCGGCGGCGCCTATGTCTTCGGCCCGGTGAGCTACACCGGGGTGGAGAGCATCGATCCGGCCTATCTCGACACCTATATTCCGTTCGAGGAGGGCGCCGCCGCAAACCCGGAGAAACTCTCCGAATTTCAGCAGGATCTGATCGCGACCGGGCTGTTCAACGCAGGCTCGGCGCGCTTTCCGGAGACGCCGCCGGAGGGCGGGGTCGCCCCGGTCGAGGTGACGCTGGAGGAGGCGAAGCCCCGGACCGTCTCCGCCGGCGCGCTCTACTCGTCGGACGCCGGCCCGGCCGTCACCGGCGGGTTCGAGCATCGCAATCTCTATGGCGCGAACGAGACGCTGTCGCTCGATGCGCTGATCGGGCTGGACGAGCAGTCGCTCGACACGCGCTACCGGATTCCGCAATGGGGCCGGCCGGGGCAGGATCTGGTGTTCGGGTTCAACCCCCGGCACGTCAACGACGCCGCCTTCGAGGAATACGGCGCCACCATCGCCGCCGGGCTGGAGCGGGAGATTTCGCGGCGGCTGACCGTCGGCGCCGGCGGGCTGGTGGAGTACAGCCGGGTCGACGACGGATCGGGCTTCATCAACTCCACCCTTGTCGGCCTTCCGGTCTTCGCCGCCTTCGACACGACGGACGACTGGCTCGACCCGTCGAAGGGGATCCGCGCCCGCGTCGCCGCCACGCCCTACGCCGGCCTCGTCGACGGCTCCCCGGCGAGTTTCGCGGTGCTGGACAGCTCAGCTTCGACCTATTTCGACCTGACCGGCCAGAAACGCTATATCCTGGCGGCGCGGGCGCGGCTCGGCTCGGTCATTTCGGGGGATTTCGACATCGTCTCGGCCAACAAGCGGCTCTATTCGGGCGGCGGCGGCTCGGTCCGGGGCTACCGGGAGCGGTTCATCGGCCCGCTCGACGCGGATGGCGATCCGACCGGCGGCCTCTCGGTGGTGGAGCTGGGGCTGGAGATGCGCGCGCGGGTCTCCGACACGATCGGGCTCGCGGCCTTCGTCGAGTCGGGCGCGGTCTCGACCGAGACCTTCCCCGCCTTCGACGAGAGCGTGCAGGTCGCGGCCGGCGGCGGCGTGCGGTATTTCTCGCCGATCGGGCCGCTGCGGTTCGATATCGGCGTTCCGGTGAACCCGCGAAAGGTGGATGATTTCTTCCAGTTCTACATCTCCATCGGGCAGGCGTTCTGATGCGCCGCCTCGCGTCTCTCCTGCTGGTTCTGGCGCTGCTCGCGGCGCCGCCGGCCATGGCGTTCTCCTTTCTCGGGCTGAAGAATTCGCTGGTCGACTTCGTGCTGGATCAGATCTCGGTTCCGGGCGAGCTGGAGATCACGGCCGAAGGGGTCGAGGACGCGGAGGACGGCGCGACCGAGATCGTCGGGCTCAAGGTCGCGGATGGCGACGGGGTCTGGATGACGGTGGAGCGGCTTTCGGTGCGCTGGACCCCGTCGCGGGTGCTTCGGGGCGAGCTGGCGATCAACCGGCTGGCGGCGATCGGGGTCGACGTGCTGCGGGCGCCGGCGGCCTCCGCCGTCGATATCGAGGTGAAGGAGGGCGCGCCGATCGCCCAGACCGACCGGGAGCCGTTCGACTGGCCGCGCGCGCCGATCACCACGAAGATCGAGGCGCTGGAGCTGACGCGCGTCGCGGTCGCCGGCGGGATCGTCGCCGCGCAGAGCCTCGATTTCGACGCGAAAGGCGCGCTGACCGACGAGGGCGACGAGCAGTCGCTCCGGTTCGAGATCACCCGGACCGACGCGGTCGCGGGGCGGATCCTGATCGATTATCTGCGGAATTTCGCCGACAACCGGCTGAACCTGACGCTGGAGGCCGACGAGGCGGCGGGCGGGCTCGTCGCGGCGCTGGCCGGAATCCCGAACGAGAGCGCGAGCCGGCTCCGGCTGAAGGCCGAGGGCCCGCTGACCGAATGGGCGCTGACCCTCGACGGCGAGGTCGAGCGGGTGATCGAAGCGGCGGGAACGGCGCGGGTGGACGCCGCCGGCCGGCTCTCCGCGCTGGCCGATCTCACCGTGACGCCGGGCCCGGCGCTGGCGGAGACCTATGGCGAGGCGGTCGCCGCCGCGCTCTCCCCCGCCGCGCGGCTGAAATTCGACATCGCCGAGGATGAGGACGGGATCGTCCACATTCAGGAGGGGACCCTCAAGGCCGCCGATCTCTCGCTCTCGGCGGAGGGCGCCTATGACCGGAACGGGAAGATCGCGGATCTCGACGTGCGGCTGGAGGCGCGGGCCGGGCTCGCGGCGCTGGTCGAGGGGGTGGAGTTCGCCGGGTTCGGCTTCGAAGGCGCGCTGAAAGGGCCGCTCGACGATCTGTCGGCCGACGGCGCGGTCACGCTCAGCGGGCTGAAGACCGCCGCCGCCGATGTCGGGGCCGCCGATCTGATGGCGAAGGCGCGGGTGAAGGGCGAAGTGATCACGGTCGATGTGAGCGGCGCGGCGATGGGCGTCCGGCTCGACCGGTTGACGCCGGAGCTTCTCGGCGACGCGAAGATCACGGTGAAGGGCGTCTATGACGGGGCGGCCGCGCGGCTCGACATTCTGCGCTTCGACGCCGCGCCGCTCACGCTGGAGGCGCGCGGCGCGGCCGATCTGACGGCGGAGACGCTCGATTTCAGCTATCGGCTGGAGGCGCCGAAGCTCGGCCCGCTGGCGGCGGCCTACGATCAGGACGCGGCGGGCGCGCTGAGCGCGGCGGGGCGGGTGAGCGGGCCGCTCTCCCTTCCCCGGCTCGACGGCGGGCTGACGCTCGAGGGGCTGAGCTATCAGGGCGAGAGCTATGGCGCGGTGCGGCTCACCCATGACGCGACCTTCGGCGCGGCGCCGGAAGGGACGGCGACGCTGACCGCGAGCGGCTCACGCTTCGGCGCGATCGGGTTCGACGGCGGATTCCGGCTCGACGGCGACGCTCTCGCGCTCCGCGACATGACCGCGACCGGGCTTGGCGCGACCATCGAAGGCGCGCTCGACGTCGATCTCAAGACCACGCTGATCAGCGGCGCCGTCACCCTCGACGCGCCGGATCTCGCGCCGCTCGAGGCCGTCACCGGCGCGCCGGCTTCGGGCGCGGCGGCGGGCCGGGTCACGCTCGCGCCCGAGGCGGGAAAGCAGAATGTGGATCTCGATCTCACCCTCGACGGGATCGACGCCGCCGACATGCGCGTCGCCTCCGGAACGCTGAACGCGAAAATCTCCGACGCGCTCGGGGCGCCGGCGGCGACGGGCGCGCTGGAGGCGCGCGGGGTCTCGGCGCTCGGCCAGTATTCGGCGGCGCGGATCGCGCTTTCGGGGGAGGCGTCGGATCTGACCGGGGCGCCAGGTTTCGACATCTCCGGCGAGATCGACGGGGCAGATTTCGGCGCGGGGCGGATCGCGTCGACCGCGATCGCCTTGAAGGGCGATCTCGCGGATCTGACCGCGACGATCCGGGCGCGGGGGCTGGCGGCGGACGGCGCGGCGGCGGAGACGGCGACGCTCGACGCGCGCATCCGCGAGGCGGCGGGCGGCGACCCTCTGATCGGCGCGACGCTTCGCGTCGGCGCCCTCGGCTTCGCCGGAGGGCGCCTCGGCGAGACGGCGCTGACCGCGGAGGGGCGGCTTTCGGCGCTGGCGCTCACGCTCGACTCCAATGGCGCGCTGGAGGCGCGCGAGACGCCGCTCCGGCTCAGCGCGGCGGCGCGCGCCGATCTCCTGGACGCGGAGGGGCCGAAGGCCACGGTCTCGAGGCTCGCGCTCACTCTGGGCGAGGACGAAATCGCGCTTCGCGCGCCGCTCCGCATCGCGTCGGCGGGCGGGACGACGCGCTTCGACGGGATCGATCTCGGGCTGCCGGGCGGCGCGCTGACCGGGCGGGCGGCGCTGCATGGCGGCGGGATCTCGGGCGATCTCCTGCTGGACGCGCCGGATCTCGGGCCGCTGGCGGCGCTGGCCGAATTGCCGCTGGAGCAGGGCGCGCTCCGGCTCGACGCGCGGTTCGACACCCGCGCCGGGAGCGCGGGCGCGGATCTGAAGCTCTCCGCCGACGGGCTCCGCTTCGCGGACCGGGTGGCGGATATCGGCGCGCTGGATCTTGAGGCCGATCTCGGCTGGAACGGCCGCGAGGCCGACGTGGACGCCACGCTTTCGGGCCCGTTCAAGGACCCGGTCCGGCTCTCGGCCGCCGCGCCGCTCCGGCCGACGGGGGGGCTGCTGCCGGCGGTTCCGCGCGGCGGCGCGCTGTCGGGCGCGGTGGACTGGGCCGGACGGCTCGGCGATTTCTGGGCGCTGGTTCCGGCGCCGGGGCATGTGCTGGACGGCGACGCCCGCGTCGCGCTCAGGCTCTCGGGGACGGTGGCGAAGCCGGTCGTCGGCGGCGATGTGCGGCTGACCGACGGGCAATATCAGAATCTCGATCTCGGCACGATTCTGGTCAAGCTGAACGTGAATTCGACCGTCGGCGCGGACGGCGCCTTCCTGATCGACATGACGGCGGAGGACGGCTCGGGCGGGCCGGTCTCGGCGCGGATCGCGCTGGCGGACGGGGAGCTGGACGCGACGGTGAGCGCCAATGGCGCGACGCTGGTGCGCCGCGACGACGTCACCGCCGCGCTCACCCTCGATCTCAGGGCGGCGGGGCCGCTGGCGGCGCCGGATATCTCGGGAACGGTGAATATCGACCGCGCCGAGGTGCGGCTGGTCGCGGCCACGCCGCCGGGCGTCGCCGATCTCGGCGAGGTGCGGATCAAGGGCGAGCCGCCGAAGCCGGAGCCGAAGGCGAGCGGCGGCGATATCGGGCTGCATATCGATGTCTCCGGGGATGACGACATCTATGTCCGCGGGCGCGGGCTCGACAGCGAATGGGAGATCGACCTTGAGGTCCGGGGGACCGCGGCGGCGCCGGTGATCACCGGCGCGATCCTGAAGCGGCGCGGGGTGCTGAGCCTCCTCGGCCGCGATTTCGACCTTGAGCGCGGCGCGATCCGCTTCAACGGCGGGACCGAGATCAACCCGGCGCTCGATGTGCAGCTGCTCCGGGAGAATGACGGGGTGCGGGGCGGAATCGCCGTCTCCGGCTCGGCGCTCAAACCCGAGGTCAACTTCATCTCCCGCCCGAGCCTGCCGGAGGAGGAGGTGCTGCCGCGGGTGCTGTTCGGGCAATCGAAACAGTCGCTCAGCCCATCCGAGGCGCTTTCGCTCGCGGTGGGCGTCGCGACCCTGCTGGACGGCGCGGGCGGGACCACGGACAGCGTGCGGGGCGCGATCGGGCTCGACGTTCTCAGGATCGACGAGGGCGAGAACGGGCCGAGCGTCACGGTCGGCTCCAATGTCGCCAAGGGCGTGTTCGTCGGCGCGAAACAGCCGATCGGGAGCGGCTCCGGCAGCGTGATCGTGGAGCTCGAGGTGATCAAGAACATCACCATCGACAGCGAGGTGGGGCCGGATGTCGGCACCTCGATCGGCGTGAAGTGGAAGAAGGACTTCTGAGCCGGCGGCGGCGGGCTATCGGCCGCCCGCGCCGTCCGCCCCCGCGTCGGGGGCGGCGTCCGGGGCGGATGGCAGGCTGCGGACGTGCAGGTCGCGCTGGGGAAACGGAATTTCGATCTTCGCCGCCTTCAGCGCGCGCCAGACGTTGAGATAGCAATCGGAGGCGACGTTCGAGACCCCGTTCTGGGGATCGGCGATCCAGAAGCGGGCCTCGAGCTCGATCGCGCTGTCGCCGAAGCCCCTGACCAGCACGTTGACCGGCGGCGCGCCGAGCACGCGCGGGGTCTTCGCCACCGCGGCGCGGATCAGCGCGAGCGCGGCGTCGAGATCGGTGTCGTAGGCGACGCCGATCGGCAGCCGCTGGCGCACCGCCCGGTCGGAATGGGTCCAGTTCGCGACCCGGTTGATGATGAATTCCTCGTTCGGGATCAGATGTTCGACGCCGTCCCTGGTCCTGACCGCGGCGAAGCGGGCGCCGAGGCTGGTGACCCAGCCATAGGTGTCCGCGACCTCGACCACGTCGCCGGGCTTGATCGAGCCGTCGAGCAGAATGATGACGCCGGAGACGAAGTTGGAGACGATCTTCTGCAGCCCGAAGCCGAGGCCGACGCCGATGGCGCCGGAGAGGACCGCGAAGGCGGTGAGGTCGATGCCGACGGCGTTCAGCGCGATCAGGATCGCGGTCAGGATCAGGCCGAAATGGACGCCGTGCGCGATCAGGGTGCGGACCGATTCGGTCAGCCGCGCCGCCCGGGTCACCCGCAGGTTGACGATCCGCGCCAGCGTCGTCGCGAGCCAGAGGAGGACGACGACGAGGGCGGTCGCCTTGAGCACCAGATAGAGCGAGACCCGGAGATCGCCGACCGAGATCGCCGCGCCGTCGAGAAGCGCGATGGTCGGCCCCAGCAGGCGGAGCGCGTTCAGCGCCGCCACCGTCCAGGCCGCGACCGCGAAGAGCCGGGACCAGACCGGATCCGCGACCACGGTGGAGACGAGGCGGATCACGACCCAGGCGGTGAGGAGGCTGGCGGCGAGCCGCGCGAGCCCGTTCGGCCAGCCCGCCCCCGCCAGCGCCGCCGCGCCGATCCAGAGCGCGGCCAGCCAGAGGAGCGGCGGCGCGAGGCCGCGGAGCGCCCGCCCGACCCGGGAGATTTCATGGTCGTCGGTCCGCGGCGTGAGCCGGCCGATCAGCCGGCGCGCGGCGCCGGCGAAGAGAAAGGCGAGCGCGCCCGCCGCCACGATCACGGCCAGCTCGACCAGCCCTTCGGTCGAGAGAATCTGCGGCGAGACGGTGCGCCAGATCATGTCGAGATAGGCGGTGAGCGGCGCGGCGCCGTCCGAGAGGCCGCGCACGACCGCATCGAGCCCGTCAGGCGGCGGCGCGTTCAGGTCCAGGCCCGTCTCCGCCATGTTCGGCGCCTCCCGCCGCCAGTCTAGCGGCGGGGCCCGCGCGGGCGCAAGCGCGCCGATGGCGGCGCGGCGCGCGCGGGGTCAGCTCTCGGGGCCCGCGAAGAGCCGTTCGTGCAGCGGGTTGAAGCCGATCCGGTAGGCGAGCTCGGCCGGATGTTCGACATCCCAGATCGCGAGATCGGCGCGAAGCCCCGGCGTGACCGCGCCCACGTCCCTGAGGCCGAGCGCGCGGGCGGCGTTGCGGGTGACGCCGGCCAGCGCCTCCTCCGGGGTCAGGTGGAAGAGCGTGCAGGCCATGTTCATCGCCAGAAGGATCGAGGTCATCGGCGAGGAGCCGGGGTTGTAATCCGTCGCCACCGCCATCGGCGTCCCGGCCTCGCGGAAGGTCTCGACCGGGGGGCGGCGCCGCTCGTTCAGCGTGTAGGACGCGCCGGGAAGAAGCACCGCCACGGTCCCCGAAGCGGCGAGCGCGGCGGCGTCGCCGGCGTCGGCGTATTCGAGATGATCGGCCGAGAGCGCGCCGTGCCGCGCCGCCAGCCGCGCGCCGCCCATATGGGTCAGCTGCTCGGCGTGGAGCTTGACCGGCAGGTGATGTTTCGCGGCGCGCGCGAACACGGCCGCGATCTGCTCGGGGTTGAAGGCGATGCCCTCGCAGAAGCCGTCGACGGCGTCGATCAGGCGCTCCTCCGCCGCCGCGTCGAGCGCGGGCAGGCAGACCTCGCGGAGATAGGCGTCGGCGCGCCCCTTGTATTCGGGCGGGACCGCGTGCGCGCCGAGAAAGCTGGCGCGCACCCGCACGGGGCGGTGTTTTTCGAGCTGCCGCGCGGCGCGAAGCATGGTCAGCTCGGTGTCGATATCCAGCCCGTAGCCGGATTTGATCTCGATCGTGGCGACGCCCTCGGCGATCAGCGCGTCGAGCCGGGGCAGGGCGCTCTCGATCAGGGTCTTCTCGGTCGCGCCGCGGGTCGAGCGCACGGTGGCGAGGATGCCGCCGCCGGCCTGCGCGACCTCGGCGTAGCTCGCGCCTTTCAGGCGCATCTCGAACTCCCACGCCCGATGCCCGCCATGGATGAGATGGGTGTGGCAATCGATCAGCGCCGGCGTCACCAGCCGGCCCTTGAGGTCCCGGCGTTCGAAATCGGGGAAGGCGCCGGCCTCTTCGGTCGGGCCGACCCAGCGGATCCGCCCGCCATCGATCGCGATGGCGCCGCGGTTGATCAGGCCGTAGGCCGCGCCGGCGGGATCGAGCCCGACGGCCATCGTGGCGATGGCGGCGTTGGTGAGCAGAAGTCCGGTCATTGTGGCTCCACTTCTCCAATCCATCTGTCGCCAAGTGGATATTGACGAACGGAAATCCGGTCAAGGAAACGGCGCGCCCGCCTTATTTCAACCGCCCCGCCTCCAGCCGTATGGTGCGGTCCATCCGGGCGGCGAGATCCGGGTTGTGGGTGGCGATCAGCGCCGCCAGCCCCTCGTCCCGGGCGATTCCGAGCAGCAGGTCGAAGACGTTGGCGGAGGTCTCGACATCGAGATTGCCGGTCGGCTCGTCGGCGAGAAGAAGGCGCGGCCGGTTGGCGAGCGCGCGGCAGATCGCGGCGCGCTGGCGCTCCCCGCCCGACAGCGCGGCCGGCCGATGCCCCGCCCGGCCGCTGAGGCCGACGGCGGCGAGAAGCGCGCGCGCGCGGTCCAAAGCGGCGGCGCGCGGGGTCCCGGCGGCGAGCTGCGGCAGGATCACGTTCTCCTCGGCGGTGAATTCCGGCAGGAGATGATGAAACTGGTAGACGAAGCCGATCTCGGCGCGCCGCGCCGCGGTCCGGCCCGCATCGGCGAGCCCGGTCATCAGCGCGCCGCCGATGCGGATCTCGCCGGAATCGGCCTGATCGAGAAGCCCCGCGACATGGAGGAGGGTGGACTTGCCGGCGCCGGAGGGGGCGGCCAGCGCCACGATCTCGCCCGGCCGGATCGCCAGATCGACGCCGCGAAGGACATGGACCGCGGCCCGGCCCGAGCCGTAGCTCTTGGTCACGCCGGTGAGCGCGAGCGCGGGCTCACTCATGGCGAAGCGCCTCCACCGGGTCGAGCCGCGCCGCGCGCCATGCGGGATAGAGCGTGGCGATGAACGAAAGCCCGAGCGCGAGGGCGAGGACGGAGACGACGTCGTCCGCATGGAGCTGCGCGGGGATCTCGGTCAGGTAGCGCACGGAGCTGTCCCAGACCGAGACGCCGAGCGCCCATTCCACCGCGACCTGGATCGAGCGGATGTTGAGGGTGAAGAGCACGCCGAGAACCACGCCGAGCAGCGCGCCGACGACGCCGATCGCCGCGCCGCAGATGAAGAAGACCCGCATCACCGCGCCCCGGGTCAGGCCGATGGTGCGCAGGACGCCGATATCCGGCCCCTTGTCCTTCACCAGCATGATCAGGCCGGAGATGATGTTGAGCGCGGCGACGAGGATGATCAGCGAGAGGATCAGGAACATCACCACCCGCTCGGTCTGGAGCGCCTTCAGATAGCCGCCGTTCTGGTCCTTCCAGGTCCAGAGCCGGACATCGGGGCCGAGCGCGCGCGAGAGCCGCTCGGCCGCCTTCTCGATCTCGGCCGGGCGGTCCACCATCACCTCGATCATGTCGGCGGCGCCGGCCTTGAGGAAGAATTTCTGCGCCTCGTCCAGCGGCATGTAGACGAGGATCTTGTCGTATTCGCTCATGCCGATGCGGAAGATATAGGCGACGCGGAAGCTGCGCACCGTCGCCGGGGCGGGGCCGAGCACGGTGCGAAGCCCCTTCGGCGAGATCAGCTTCACCATGTCGCCGACGCCGACGCCGAGCGCGTCCGCGACGCCGGCGCCGATGGCGACGCCGCCGGGGCCGAAATCCGCCAGATCGCCGACGCTGCTTTCGGGGTGGACGAGCGCCTCCAGCGTCCGGGCGTTCTCAATGCTCTCGCCGCGCACCAGCACGCCGGCGGAGCCGCGCCCGCTGGAGGCCATGACCTGCCCCTCGACGATCGGCGCGGCGCGGACGACGCCCGGCGTCGCGGCGGCGCGGGCGGCCAGCGCGGCGTAATCGGTCAGGTCGGGCGCGCGGGCGGGAAGGACGAGGACATGGCCGTTCGCGCCGAGAATCCGGCTGACCAGCTCATCGCGAAACCCGTTCATCACCGACATCACCACGATCAGCGTGCCGACGCCGAGCACGATGCCGGCGAGGCTGAACCCGGTGATCGCGGAGATCGCCCGCTCCTTCCGGCGCGCGCGGAGATAGCGGAACGCGATCAGCCATTCGAACCCGGCGAAGGGCCGCGTGCCGCCGCTGCGGGCCATCAGCGCGCCGCGTATGTCTCGGCGAGGCGCGCCACGGCGTCTTCGGCGGAAAGCTCCACCGTCTCGCCGGTGCGCCGCTGGGTGAGCTCGACCTTGCCGGATTTCACGCCGCGCGGGCCGATGGTGACGCGCCAGGGGAGGCCGATGAGGTCCATGGTCGCGAATTTCGCGCCCGCGCGCTCCTCCCGGTCGTCATAGAGCGGATCGACGCCGGCGGCGGTGAGCCGGGCGTAGATCTCCTCGCAGGCGGCGTCGGTGGCGGCGTCGCCCTGGCGGAGATTGACGATGCCGGCGCCGAAGGGGGTCACGCCCTCGGGCCAGACGATGCCCTTCTCGTCATGGCTCGCCTCGATGATGGCGCCGACGAGGCGGCTGACGCCGATGCCGTGGCTGCCCATGTGCACCGGAACCCGCGCGCCGGTCTCGTCGGTCACGGTCGCGCCCATCGGCTCGGAATATTTGGTGCCGAAATAGAAGATCTGGCCGACCTCGATGCCGCGGGCGCTTTTCCGGCGCTCCTCGGGGATGGCGTTGAAGAGCGCCGCGTCATGGGTCTCGTCGGTGCGCGCGTAGCGGCTGGTGAATTCCGCGAGGATGCCCTGAAGCTCCGCCTCGTCGTCATAGTTCACGGCGCGGTCGCCGAAGGTGAGGTCCGCGACCTCGCTGTCATAGAAGACCTCCGACTCGCCGGTCTCGGCCAGCACGAGGAATTCATGCGTGTAGTCGCCGCCGATCGGCCCGCCGTCGGCGCGCATCGGGATCGCCTTCAGCCCCATCCGCTCATAGGTCCTGAGATAGCTGACCAGATGGCGGTTATAGGCGTGGAGCGCGGCCTCCTTCGTCAGGTCGAAATTATAGCCGTCCTTCATCAGGAATTCGCGCCCGCGCATCACCCCGAAGCGGGGGCGGACCTCGTCGCGGAATTTCCACTGGATGTGATAGAGGGTCAGCGGCAGCGCCTTGTAGGAGCCGACATAGGAGCGGAAGATGTCGGTGATCAGCTCCTCGTTGGTCGGGCCAAAGAGCATGTCGCGCTTGTGGCGGTCGGTGATGCGCAGCATCTCCTCGCCGTAATCGTCGTAGCGCCCGCTCTCGCGCCAGAGATCGGCGGACTGGATCGTCGGCATCAGCATCGGGATATGGCCCGCGCGCTGCTGCTCCTCATGCACGATCCGCTCGATCCGCTTCAGCACCTTGAAGCCGAGCGGAAGCCAGGAATAGATCCCGGCGCTCGCCTGCCGGATCATGCCGGCGCGGAGCATCAGCCGATGCGAGACGATCTGCGCCTCGGCCGGCGTTTCTTTCAGCACGGGAAGGAAATAGCGGGAGAGACGCATACCGGTCAGCCTTCGTTATCGATCACCCGCTGGGGTGTAGGCGATGGCGGGACCGGGCGCAATCTCGGGGGGCTTTGGGGGGGGCGCCATTGTGACCGGGGCGGGGCCCGCCAAAAAGCCGGCGGCCGAGGCGGGGCGCCGGCTTTATCCGTTCATGGGCGGGGGTCAGGCGGCCAGTTGCGACGCTGGCTTTTCGCCCGGGTCCGGCTCGGGCCGCCCGGACGCGCCGCGCGCCTCGGCGCTGGTCTCGACCAGGGCCTTGTGCAGCGCCTTGATGGCGGGGGCCGCGTCTTCGCGCGCGCAGATGAACTGGATGTCCACGTTGCGCGAGCCCTGATGCACCGCCACCGGCTCGATCCCGGCGCGCTCCAGCGCGGCGAGGCCGCGGCCGAGCGCGTTCAGCCCTTTCAGGTCGCGCCCGATCGCGGAGACGACCGAGAGCCCCCGGGTGGTGATCGTCGCGGTCGGATAGTCGGCGTGCAGGTCGTTCTCGACCCGCTTCACCAGCTTCAGCGACGCGTCGACATAATGGGTGATCGCGTTGGCGTTCGAGGATTTGGAGACGATGCGGACCCGGTGGCGGGTGAGCGCCTGAAGGATGGTCGCGTCGTAGCCCTTGACGCCGAACATGTCCTGCTCGAACACCTCGAGGCCGAAGACGTCGAGCGCGGTCATGATCTCGACCTGCGGGGCCTCGGCCTCCGCGTCGTCGATCAGGGTGCCGGGATCGGCCTGCTCGAAGGCGTTGGTGACCCGGAGCGGGACCCCCGCCTGGCGGAGCGTCTTGCCGGCCGAGGGGTGGATCGCCTCCATCCCCATGTTCGAAAGCTGATCCGCGACGTCGTAATTGGTGTGGCCGAGCTTCTTCACATTCTCGAGCCCGACCAGTTTGGGGTCGGCGGAGGAGAGGTGGAACTCCTTGTGGATGATCGCCTCGGCCGCGCCGGTCTGGGCGGCGATGCGGCTGAACGTGACCTCGGAATAGCCGCGGTCATAGAGCGTCATCAGCCCTTCGGAGCATTGCGCGTAGCCGGTGACGATGGGGAGTTCGCTGGCGAGATCGACGTCGCGGAACCCCTGTTCGATCCGCTCTTCGAGGGTGACTTCGCGCTCGTCGCGCCAGCCGCTCAGATCGATGAACCGGACGTTCACCCCGGCCCGCCGCAGGAGCAGGGTCGTCACATAGGCCGAATGGCTCTCGCCGAGGCCCGAGAGCAGCTCGCGGATGATCCCCATGTGCTGGCTGAGGCGGAAATGCCCGTAGGAGCAGAGGCGTTGCAGGTCGATCAGGCAGGAGCGGGCGCCTTCGATGCGCTCGCGGACGAAATCGTCCGCCTCCTGAATGTCGCCCGGCGCCTCCAGCACCGCGCGGTGCGCCTCGTTCATGGCGCGCACCACGCGGTTCAGCGCGTCCGACCAGCCATGATCGTTGTCGGCGTTGGCGAAATGGCCGTAGACGCCCGGCTCGCCGGATTTCTTGTGCTCGAGCAGCAGATCGGTGATCCCGCCATAGGCGGAGACGACGAAGACCCGGTTGTAGGGATCGGCGCCGCCGTTCAGCAGCAGCGGCTGCAACAGCTCCGCCGAGCGGCTCATCGAGCTGCCGCCGATCTTTTCGACGGTGTGTGTGGGGGTGCTCATATTCTTCGCCCCTTCCGCCGGGGCGCCTCTGTTTGGGTATGTCTCGCGCCGCCGGCGGCGGCGCGTCGGCCGGGATGCGGCCTTCAGTCGGCGGCGGCGTAGGAGCCGTCCGCCTGGTGGACCTCGTTTCCGGTGACGGGCGGGTTGAAGCAGCACGCCATCACCAGCTCCTCCTCGGCGCGGAGCGTGTGCTTGTCATGCTGGTCCAGCGCATACATCACCCCGGGCCGGATCGCGTGGGTCTCGTTGGCGGCGAGATCGGTGATCGAGCCCTTGCCGGAGATGCAATAGACGCTCTCGAAATGGTTCTTGTAGTGGAACGTGTGCTCGGAGCCGGCTTCGAGAACAGTGATGTGGAACGAGAATCCCATCTTGTCGTCGGCCAGCAGCATCCGGATGGATTTCCACTTCGCGTCGCTGACGCATTTGTCGGTGTTCTTGAGCTTTTCGAAATCGCGAACGATCATGGGGTTACTCCGCTGCAATGCTGATGGCGGCGCAGGCGCGCGCCGCGCTTTCGAGGGTGTCGAGCCCGGCCTTGAACTGGGCCATGGGGATGGTGAGGGGCGCGAGAACCTTGACCACCTCGTCGTCGGCGCCGGAGGTCTCGATCACCAGCCCGCGGGTGAAGGCCTCCGCGCAGATCGCGCGGGCGAGTTCGCCCGAGCCGACATCGACGCCCTGCATCATGCCGCGCCCCTTCAGCTTTGAGCCGGGGATCATGTCGGCGATGCGCCGAAGCCGCTCGGTCAGGACCTCCGCCTTCGCGGCGATCTCGTCCTTGAGGGCGTCATCGGCCCAGAATTTCTCCAGCGCGACCTTCGCGGTGACGAACGCGTGGGTGTTGCCGCGGAACGTGCCGTTGTGCTCGGCCGGCTTCCAGACGTCGATCTCGGGCTTCAGCAGCATCAGCGCGAAGGGCAGGCCGAAGCCGGAGAGCGATTTGGCCATGGTGATCATGTCCGGCTCGACATCCATGCCGTCGAAGCTGAAGAAGCTCCCGGCGCGGCCGATTCCGGCCTGGATGTCGTCGACGATCAGCTTCGCCCCGTGTTTTCTGGCGAGGCGGGCGACGCCCTCGACCCAGCGGCGCGAGGCGACGTTGAGCCCGCCCTCGCCCTGCACCAGTTCGAGGATGAAGGCGGCGGGCGCGTCGACGCCGCTGGAGCCGTTGTCGAGCATGAATTCGATCTGCGCGAGCGTGTCCACGTCGTCGCCGAGCGCGCCCTCGAAGGGGAGATGGGTCACGCCGGTCAGCGGCGCGCCGGCGCCGGCGCGCTTGCCCGAATTGCCGGTGAGCGACAGCGCGCCCAGCGTCATGCCGTGAAAGGCGTTGGTGAAGGCGATGATGTTGGTGCGCCCGGTGACCTTCCGGGCCAGCTTGATCGCCGCCTCGACGGCGTTGGCGCCGGTCGGGCCGGTCATCATCACCTTGTGATCCATGCCGCGCGGGGCGAGGATCAGGCGCTCGAACGCTTCGAGGAACTCGGCCTTGGGCGCGGTGTACATGTCCAGCGCGTGGGTGATGCCGTCCCCGGCCATGTAGGCCATGAGGGCCGCCTTCATGTCCGGGTCGTTGTGGCCGTAGTTCAGCGACGAGCAGCCGGCGAGAAAGTCGGTGTAGGAGCGGCCCTTCGCGTCATGGAGGGTCGCGCCGACCGCGCGGGTGAAGACCGTGTCGAAATTGCGGCAATAGCTCCGCACTTCGGATTCGCGGCGCTCAAAGATGGCGGTGTCGGCTGAAATCTCAGTCGTCATGTCAGTTCCTTCGATTTTGGTTCAGGCCCGGGGGGAGGGGCTCAGGCCGCCGACTCGAGCGCGCCGGACGCGGGCAGGCTGATCGTCACCATGTGCTCGGTGGCGTGCTCGCCCTGAAAATGCGTGTCGCGCTCGAAATGGGCCTCATGGTCCAGTTCGGCGTCCTGCGCGTCCGCGAAGCTGCGGAAAAGCGCCCAGCTGGCGTCGTTGTCCCGGGTGATCGTGGTCTGCATCTTGGAGACGCCCGCGCAAACGTCGCGCGCCAGAAGCCGCGTCAGCATCCGCTTCGCCAGCCCCAGACCACGCGCGTTCGCAGAGACGGCGACCTGCCAGACGAAGAACGTCTCGGGGTCGTTCGGCAGGACATAGCCCGAAATCCAGCCGACCGGGGCGCCGCCAAGCTCGGCCAGAATGCAGGTGTCGCGGAAATGATCGCACTGGATCAGATTGCAATACATGGAATTCTCGTCGAGCGGCTTGCAGGACCTGATCAGCTCCCAGATGGACGCGCCGTCTTCGGCGTCCGGCTTGCGGAACCGAACGTCGTCTCGGCGCGAATTGATTTGGCGGATGTCGGACACGGGTACCCTTGCGGCTGTTTCGTTTGCACAGATAGATATACTCACTCACGGTAGAAAATCAATTAGGCTAATTAATTCGGCTCTGTGGATTATTTTACCGAGGAAAATTAATGGTTTAGCGTATCGCATGGCGTAGCAGAATCGAGGGTGCGCACAGGTTTTTCGGCGTTAATAAATAGTTAAGCTAATCATTTTTCCGCCTTGCCCTCGCCTCGGGAGGCGGTAAGCTGGCCTCCGCATCTGCCGCAGGGGGTCGCGCGTGGACCGCACTGATATCTCCCTCATCGCGCTGCGCCGTATTCTGCGCGCCACCGAGCTTTATGGACGCGAGCTGGCGCGCAAGGCGGGGCTGACTCCGGTGCAGATCCGGGTGCTTCAGGTCGTGCTGAGCCATGACTGCGTGACGCCGAAACAGATTTCCGTGCAGATGGGCGTGAGCCAGGCGACGATCTCCACGCTGCTGGATCGGCTGGCGGCGAAGTCGATGATCCGGCGGGAGCGCTCGAAAGTCGACCGCCGCCAGATCAACATCGCGCTGACCGATCAGGGCCGCGAGACCATCGAAGGCGCGCCTGATCCGCTTCAGCAGAAATACGTCCGGCAATTCGAGGCGCTCGCCGATTGGGAGCAGGCGATGATCGTGGCCGCGCTCGAGCGGGTGGCGGCGATGCTCGACGCGTCGGATATCGACGCCTCGCCCCTGCTCGACATGGGCGAGATCCAGCGGAACCCCCCGTCGGACCCGCCGCCGCTCGAGTGACGGCGAGGATCCGGCCGGCGCGGCGGAGCCCCGCGCTATCCGGGGCCGGCGCCTATTCTATTCCGCGGCCCGGGCGTGTCGGCGCGCGTAGTCCGCCAGCGCGTCGTCGGCGCAGGCTTCGATCGGCGTGAAGTCCCGATGCGCGATCCATTCCGGGCGCGTGGGTGTGCGGATGTGGTTCGAGACGGCGTTCAGCGTCAGATAGACGATCTTGCGCGGGAACGGCGTGATGTTCCCCGATGAGCCATGGACGAGATTGCCGTGGAACATCAGGACGCCGCCCGCCTTGCCGGTCGGCGCGACGAGGCCGCCCTCGTCGACAAGCCTCTCCACCGTGTCGTTGTCGAGCGTCCAGAGCGGATAGCTCGTGGTCGAGGTGTCGTGGCCGGCGTCGAGCACGCCGTGCCTGTGGCTCTTCGGGATCAGCATCAGCGGCCCGTTGAACGGGAACACCTCGTCGAGGAAGATCGAGATGTTCATCGCCCGAGGTTCGGGCATGCCGTCGTCCCGCCGCCAGGTGCCGTAATCCTGGTGCCATTGCCATACGTCGCCGGCGAACTTCGCCTTCGCGTTCACCTTGTACTGATGCATGTAGACCTTCTCGCCGAACACCTGTTCGATCGGCTCGATCAGCCGCGGGTGACGGCCGACGACGCCGAACGCCTCGCTGTAGAGATGCGCCGCGAACGCCGTGCGCGGCGCGCCGGAGGTCTCGCGCCAGACCTCCTCGCGCTCCTCCGCGTAGATCTTCTCGCCCTCTTCGCGCAGCACCGCGACCTCCTCGGGAGAGAAACATTCGGGCAGGAAGATCCAGCCCTCTTCGTCGAACCGCTTCAGCTGGTCATCGGTGAGTTTCATGGTCGTCTCCTGCCTGATCGGGCGTCTTCGGAACGTGGATCCGCGCCGGGATCCACCGCGGCCGATCGGCGTGGGCCTAGGCCGTTCAGGGCCGGCGCGGCCTCCGGGCGTTCGGGCGCGGCGCTCTGCTTCACGCCGCATGCCTCGGAGCGCCGCCCCATGGTCCGGGCGGCGATGATCGGTTTCTGAAAGTCAGAATTCGCCGCGAGGGCGCGGATGTCAACGCATGACGCGCGCGCGCCGGGGGGAGCGCGCGGCGCGGCTACGCGGGCTTCGTCAGCGTGCGGGCGAGCGCCTTCCGGTCTATCTTCCCGCTCGGCGTCGTCGGCATGCAGTCGAGCGCGATGATCTTTCGCGGCGTCATGTAGGCGGGCAGAAACCGCCGGCACTTCCGGCGGATCTCGCTCGCCGGCGTCTCGGAGCCGACCACGAAGGCGACGACATGGTCGGGGGCGGCGGACGGCCACGGAATGGCGGCGACCTCAAGCGCGCCGGAGACGTCGCGGCAGACCGCGTCGATCTCCAGAAGTTCGACACGGTATCCGTTGATCTTCACCTGATCGTCGATCCGGCCGTTGAAGAGATAGCCGTGCTCCGCGCTCCGGGTGACGAGATCGCCGGAGCGATAGAAGCGCACGCCGTCCTCGTCGGTGAAAAACCGGGTCTCGTTCAATTCCGGATTGTTGACGTATCCCGGCGTCACCTGCGAGCCGCCGAGAAGCAGCTCGCCGGCTTCTCCGCCGCCGTCGATGGCGCAGCGCTGATCGCCGATCGGCGCGCCGAGAGGAACGACGGTCAGCCCGTCGAGCCGGTCCGGCGGCGTGAACTCGTAGGCGGTGAAGGCGATCGTCGCCTCGGTCGGCCCGTAGGTGTTCCAGAGCCGGGCGCCCGGCGCCGCCGCCGCGAAACGCCGCGCCAGCGCCACCGGCAACGGCTCGCCGCAGAAAAGCGCGGTTCGGAGCCCGCCGAGCGCGCCGGGTTCGAGTTGGCCCAGCCGCCCGCAGAACGCCGCCAGCGACGGCACCGAGAACCAGCTGGTGATGCGCCGCTCGGCGATGAATTCGACGATCTCCATGTTCCGCTCGCGCGGCGCTATGTTGAGTTGGGCGCCGGCGAGGAAGGTGACGAAGATGTCGTGGGCGGATAGATCGAACGAGAGATCGAAAAAATGCGTCGCGCGATCTTCCGGCGTCAGATCGGCGATCGGCGCGACGCCGTCGATATAGGCGCCGACATTCGCGTCGAGCACGCGGACGCCCTTGGGGGCTCCGGTCGTCCCTGAGGTGAACAGGGTGTAGAGCGCCTGATCGCCGCTCTCATCCGGAGCGGGCGCGTTCGGCGCGCCGCCATGCGCCGCGACCTCGCCCTCGTCGCTGAGGAGCAGAACGTCGCCGGGGAGCGCCGCCATCAGCTCGCGCCCGCCCGCCAGCGTCTCCGGCGCGGCGATGATGGCGCGCGGCCTTTCCAGCCGGCAGATGTCTTCGAGGCGCTGTCTGGGCAGAATGGGATTGAGCGGCAGATACCGCCGGCCGGAGAGCGCCACGGCGAGAACTCCGGTCAGCGACGCGAGGTCGCGCTGGCCATGAATGCCGATGGCGCCGCCCGGCGCGAGGCGCGCATCCATGGCCTCGGCGAGGCGCCGCGCGCGGCTGAAGAGCGCGTCATAGGTCAACTCCGCGCCGTCGGCCCAGAGCGCGGGCCGCCCGGCGTGACGCTCGGCCGAGGCGAGAAGACGATCCCGAAAGTCGCTCATTCCCGGTCGCTCCGCTCAAGAATGACGACGTTGTCGAGGAAGCCGGATTTGCGCCAGAACGCGCGGGCGGCCTCATTCTCCGCGAGCACACGGGCCTGAAGGCGCTCGGCGCCCGCCTCGTTGAGCGCGCCGAGGGCGCTCTCCAGCAGGCGCGCCGCCGCCCCGGCTCCACGGAGAGCGGGGGAGACGTATATCTCCTCGATGGAGCCGATGGAGGTTCTGGTCATTCCCGGCGCGATGCGAAGTTGCGCCAGGAGATAGCCTTCGACCTCTCCGGAGCGGGTTGCGACGAAACAGAACTGGCGGCGGTTCCCGATCATCCGCGCCGTCGATTTCTCCAAGCTGGCGGCCGGGTCGACGGGGATATCCAGCAGACCGGCCTCGACCTGCGTCTGAAAGAAGGCGCGGCGGAGCGAGAGGAGGCGGTCGATATCCGCCTCCTCCGCGGCGCGGATCCCGGCGGAGCGCGCCGGGCCGGCCTCTGGCGCGGCGTTCATCTTGAGCCGATCAACCGGGAGACGATCCTGACCACCGCCGGGAAGGTGGTCATCCCGGCCACTTCGTCATCGGGAATGGCGATGTCGTATTTCTCTTCGATCGCCGCAACCAGATACATATGCGCCGCGGAATCCCATTCGGGCGCGACGTTGTATTGCAGATCGTCCGTCACCAGCGCCGGGTCCATCGCGAGTTCATCTGCGAAGATCCCTCTCAACCCCTCGGCGGCGCTCATCTCGTTCGCCATGCGATCCTCCAGCGGCTCATCGTTTCTTCGGTCGATCATTTCTTGCCATCCCAGTTGCGGATGCCCCATGGTCCCAGCGTCAGACCCTTTTCGATGACGCGGGCGGGGTTGCCGGCCGCAAGCGAGCCGGAGGGAATATCGCGCATCACGAGGCTGAGGGGCGCGATGATGCAATTGTCTCCGATGCGGACTCCTGCGACCACGACGACCTTGGCCCCAAGATGGCAGTTCTTCCCGATCCAGGTGTCGGCGTGCCTGGAGCCGACAAAATCATGGGAGAGAATGAGCGTGCCCGGTCCGATGCCGGTAAAATCGCCGATATGCATGCCTTTCGGATTGGTCTTGTCGAGTTTGGCGCTCATGGCGATGCGCACATCTTCGCCGATGTCCATGCCCCATACGGTGCGAAAAACCCACAATCTACCTTTGATGACATGATTTCGAACAAGAGTGCGAATTCTCGCTAAGGTTGGAATCGCCAATTTAATTCACCTCACATGAATAACCTAGCATTATTAAAATAGGATATTTCATATGAATGTTCAAGGCGAAAGAAAATGGGAATCTATTGTATATTTATACTACCGTAAAGCGAGTATTTACGTAAGGTGAACTACCTCTATGCGATATGGGCGCTGAATCGTTTCAGATATGCGCGATTACGTGTTCGAGTTTGCGTCGTGTCGTCTGACGGCGCTCTGCTTTGCGGGATGCGATCCGCGAGCGTACTGTCTGAAACCGAAGGGAAATGGCGGTTGTCGGACGCTCTGCGCCAATCTAGACTCGGCGCTTCCTGATCAACCGCGATGGGCGGACGGCCGCCCTGACTCATCTTCCACTCCGCCACCGAGAGCGACATGAGCCTTTTCACCCCGAGAGCGATCAGAACGCGGCTAAGCCGAATCCTCACGAAGCTCATAAGCCTGTACTACCGAAAAGTCTGGGGAATGAATATCGGCGCGGGGACGAAGATTTCGTCTCAGGCGAAGCTCGACAAGACGAACCCAAAGGGGATCAACATAGGCGAATATTCCTATGTGACGTTCGGATGCGCCATATTATCTCACGACATGTGCAGAAGAACGCATTTTGATACGGTGATCGGCGATAATTGTTTCATAGGCTGCCATTCCGTCGTGATGCCGGGCGTGACCATCGGGGACAACTGCATCATCGGCGCCGGCAGCCTGGTGGCGACGGACATTCCGCCGCGGAGCATCGCCGTCGGGAACCCCGCGCGGGTGATCCGCCGGAACATCATGACCTCGGCCTGGGGCGTCCTGATCGAACGGGGCGAGCCGGCGCCGGACGGCGACGCCGCGCGGCCGGTCCCGCCGGACGCGGCCTGAAGGCCGCGGGCCGAAAGACGGGCGCGCCCGGCCGCCACGCCTTCGCCTAGAGGACGGTTCGCTTTTTCGCGGCGGTCGGCGCGCCGCCCTCCCGCGCCGCCGCTTCGCTCTCCGGGCTCATGTCTCCGATGACGGCGCGCCGCCTGGCCGGGGCGGGAGGCGCGGCCTTCGCCGTCTCCTCATCCGCGACATCGAAGAAGAAGCCCGAGGCGCCGAAAATCATGAAGGCGACGGACAGGAGCTCGCCCCAGATCGCCACCGTCGCGAGGGTGAAGGAGATGCTCACCAGCATGATGTTGTAAGCGACCCGCGCGTCATGAAGCTGGCCGCCCGGACGGGCGTGACGCGCGGCGCGGAACATGATGTTCAAGAAAAGGCCCGCGAAGAAGACGAAGGCCGGCACGCCGTACACCAGCGCCGTCATCAGCCAGAAATTGTCGATGCTGTCGCTCATCCAGTGCGGGAGTTCCCACCGGTTGTAGCCGACGCCGAATATCGGCGTCCGCGCAATCTGCGCCAGGCCGTATTCCAGAAGGTTCTGGCGATAATACGCCGTGCCCACGTTCAGAGAGACGCGTGTGATGATCGCAAGATAGGCGGGCCGGTCCGAAAGCAGATCGAGGATCACATACAGGGCGACGCCGCATCCGATCAGGCGCAGCCATTTGTTCTTCATGTTGCGAAACATGTGATCGTAACCGATCAGGGCCATCTGTATCACCAGCGCCAGAACCGCGCCGGACGAGACCGAGAAGAACGCCGTGAAGGCGACAAGGCCGGAGACCAGGGCGCGGCGCAGGAGGGAGATGCTGCGCCGGAAGGTCACGAAATAGAGCGCGAACCCCAGTGAGCAATAGAGCCCGAAGTGGATCGGGTGCGTGAAAACGACCTGCGCCCGGTCGAGCCCGAGGCGGCGCTCGTAATTCACATCCGCGAAGCTTTGCAGGCCCAGGCTGCGGATGAATTCGGCGATGACGAACTGTGACGTGATCGATTCATAAACCGCGAACGGAAGCATCAACACGATCGTCAGGACGTAGAACCGCACGAAAGCCTGAAAATCGGCCAGCGAACGGATCGACGCGCGCCCGACCAGATAGCCGCCGAACAGCAGGGTCGCGTGCAATCCGACAAACGTGAGCGCCTGATTGAAGTTGTTCACGATCATCGAGATCGTGAACCAGATGAAAAAGAGAAAGGTCAGGATGTCGGACAGACGGAGCCGGCCATAGGCCCCCGACAGAAGCTGAATGAACAGATACGGAGTGACGATCAGAAAGAAGATGCGGGACGGCGTCAGCAGCAACGATCCGACATAGAATTGCACCGGAATCAGAAGCGAAACCAACGCGATCTTCATCAGAGGATGCAAGCTTCTCGTGGTCATTTACCAGCTTCCTCGTCCCCAGCGTCCACGTATCACATCCGCCCGGCGCGCCCCGAAACCCTCTCGCCGAGCAGCGGCTGAAGATAGGCGGATGTCTTTAACACTTTCACCCCGTTCCGCAAACGCGCGATCGGGGCGGGCGGCGCCGGCGTTCGGACCCGCCGAGGGGCGGGCGCCGGCGGGGAAAGATCGCCCATGCGGGGGCCCGCTCACGCCCGCTCCGGGCGCTGTGGAGACCTCCGGCGGCGTCAATGGCCCGAGAGGACCAGCGTCCGCACCGGCAGCAGCAGCGCCTGAATCCGCATGACCGCCGCATGCACGACCGCCGTCGCGTCGACGGCGTGGTAGAAGATCCATGAGCCCCAGCCGATATCGCCTTCCTCCAGCTCGTCCTGGAAGCTCGAATAGCCGTTGGCGAGGCACTTGCTGCCCGGCGGCACGTCGTCGGCGCCGCCGGGATAGAGCGGCTCCATCGCGACCGTCAGCGTCCCCGGCCGGGCGAATTGCGGCGCGTCCACCAGCGTGTCGGAGGGCCGGAACTGCCCCGAGGCGATCACGCTCTGCACCGACGTGACAACGACGGGGATGATCGAAAACGGTTTGGAAAAGCACGTGATCTCGCCGACCATGCCCGGCTTGATCACCTGCGCGGAGACCTGATCGAAGCCGGCCTGGAACACTCCGACGCCCGATCCCTTCGGCACGAGGATGCCCGCCGGCCGCAAGATCGGGCTGACATAATCTCCGGGCTGGAGCTGGAACTGCTGGACGACGCCGGCGACGCCGGCGGTGACCAGCGTCTTGTCGAGCGCCACCTGCGCCTGCTCCAGCGCCGATTGCGCGGTCGCCTTCTGCGCCGGCAGCAGCGTCGAAATCTTGGTCTCGATCGCCGTGCGGTTGGATTCGGCCACGGACAGGGAGGCTTCCCGGCCCGCGGCGAGGTTCTGCAGGCGCGTGACCTCCTGTTCGCTCACGACCGAGGAATTGCGCTCGCGCAGCGCGAGCTTGCGATCGAGCTCCTCGGTCGCCTCCTTGAGGGCGCTGCGCGCCTGTTCGACCGCGCCTTTGGCGGCGGCGAGCTCGGATTGCGCCATCACCATCGCGGCGTCGATCTCGGCGATCTGCGCCTTGGAGGTCTCGTAGGCCGCCCGCGGCAGCGAGTCGTCGAGGCGGAACAGCGGCGCGCCGGCCTCCACGTCCTGCCGGTTCTTGATATACACTTCCGCGACCCGCCCGCCGGCTTCCGGCAGGATCGTCACGGTGCGGAAGGCCGATGTGACGCGGTCCGTCGAGGGGTGGAAATAGAAGATCATGGTCAGGAGCGACACGGTCAGCACGGCGCAGCCGGTCAACCCCCAGCGCAACTCGTACCAGATGCTGAACAGGGTCAGCTCCTGGCCCCAGCGTTTGCCCTGAATCCGACGGCGGTAGAGGTAATCCGGCAGGATGGTGACGAGCGAGCAGAGGAGAAGCTCAATCATTGCGGTTTCTCCTCGAGGCGCCCGTGCGTGGCCGCGACAGGTTCTTCCGCGGCGGCGACCGGCTTCTCCGGCTCCTCCGGCTCATCGGCCGGCGCGGTTTCAGGCGGCTCGTCCGCGCTTGGCGGCGCCAGCGCCCGCAGGGACCGCGCGATCGAATTCAACGGCGCGCTGAAATCGGGCAATTCGACAGCGGCGATGAGCAACGCCAGGATCCAGAAGACATTGTTGTGGGTGAACAGCGCGATCAGGGCGAGGACGCCGATCAGATGCAGCTGCGTGCTGTTGGCGTGCTTGGCCATGTGCTCGGGCAGCGCGTGCAATTTGAAATAGAAGTTGCCCAGCGTCAGAATCAACAACACCATGGCGATGGTCATGTTGACGAAAAGACGATCTGTTTCCCCCGGAGCGACGATAAAAAACGGCAGATGCTGCGGCGCAAGATCATGGGCGATGGAGTTCATATGGGGTTCCGCTATTGCGTTCCGGTCTCAAGGCCCCGCGGGTATGACTTGGCGGGGCCGCTATGGGCGTGGGCACGATACCGGCGAAATCCCTGAGACGCCACATTTTGTTATGTAGATATATGCGGATATGGGGCCGTGCGGCGTGAGCGCCCGGGGCGCCGGCGCCCCCGGAATCGGCGCCGCGCCCATGAAAGCCCGCGCGCGGCGGGGCCGTTTGCGGCCGGCGGGGCGCGAAACCTTTCAGGGATGTAAGGGACGGGCGAGCGGCGTGTCTGGCGGGGCGCCTATCTTCTCCTCGATCGGCGGCGGACGCCGAGGAAGGAGCGGTCGATGCCCGGGATGGAACAGGTCGTATTGGTGCTTCAGGGCGGCGGCGCGCTCGGCGCCTATCAGGCCGGCGCGTTTCAGGAGCTGTTCGAGCGCGACGTGGCGGTGGATTGGGTCAGCGGCATCTCGATCGGGGCGATCAACGCCGCGATCATCTGTGGAAATCCGCCGGACCGGCGGAGCGGCCGCCTCAGGCGTTTCTGGGAAAAGGTGAGCTCCGGGCTGGCTTTCGCGCCCTGGACGGAGGGCTGGAGAGTTCGGAGCGCGTTCACGGAGCTCGCCGCCGCGACCGTGATGGCGACCGGCGCTCCCGGCTTCTTCAGGCCGCGGCCGCCGACGGCCTTCTCGCCCTTCGGGCGGGCGCAGGCGCTGAGCGTTTATGACACCGCGCCGCTGGAGGAGACGCTTCGCGAGCTTGTCGATTTCGACTATCTGAACGCGGAGGGGCCGAGGATCAGCATCGCCGCGGTCGATGTCGAGACCGGCAATTTCGCGAATTTCGACAGCCGCAAGATCCGGATCGACGCCCGCCATGTCATGGCCAGCGGCGCCTTGCCGCCGGGGTTTCCGCCGGTCGAGATTGACGGGCGCTCCTATTGGGATGGCGGGCTTCTGTCCAACACGCCGCTCCAATATGTGATGGAGAACGCGGGCGCCGAGCCGCTCTGCATCTTCCAGATCGACCTTTTCAGCGCCCGCGGCGCCCGGCCCGAGAACCTCGCCGACGTGCGCCAGCGCGAAAAGGATATCCGCTTCTCAAGCCGGACGCGCCTCACCACGGACCGGTACCGGCAACTGCACGCCATCCGGGCGGCGGCGGACCGGCTCGCGGAGAAACTGCCCGAGGCGCTGCGCGCGGACCCGGATCTGGCGGTGTTGCGCGCGGCGGGGCCGGGCTGCCCGATAACGCTGGCGCATCTGATCCACCGGAGGGAGGGATTCGAGAGCGACGCGAAGGATTATGAATTCTCCCGGATCTCGATGACCGAACACTGGAGCGCGGGCGCCGCCGATGTGCGGCGCACCCTCGAGCACGCCAGATTCAAGGCCCGGAAGATCGGCCGGGACGGGCTTCAGGTCTTCGACCTCGGCGGAACCCGCAGGAATGAGAGGGACGCGAAACCCGCCCCCTGAACGCCCGATCCCGCCGGCGCGCCGGGCGGCGCGCGCACACCCCCATTTGAAAGGATCCGAACCATGAACCTGAAAGACAAGGTCTGCATCATCACCGGCGCCGCCAGCGGCATCGGGCGCGGAGTCGCGAAGCGGTTCGTCGCGGACGGCGCCAGGGTCGCCATCGCCGATTTGAGGCTCGACGCCGCGCAGGAGACGGCGGACGCGCTGACGGCCAAAGGCCCCGGCGAGGCGATGGCCGTCGAGATGAACGTGACCGACGAGGGCGGCGTCAACGCCGGCGTCGACGCGGTGGTGAAAAAATGGGGCGGGATCGACGTGCTCCTCTCCAACGCCGGAATCCAGATCGTGCATCCGGTGCAGGATTTTCCCTTCGATGAATGGAAGAAGCTGCTGGCCATCCATCTGGACGGCGCGTTCCTGACCTCGAAGGCGTGTCTGCCGCATATGTACAAGGCGGGCTCCGGGGCGATCATCTTCATGGGGTCGGTCCACTCCATGGAGGCCTCGCCGCTGAAATCCGCCTATGTGACCGCAAAGCACGGGCTTCTCGGGCTGGCGCGGGTGATCTCGAAAGAGGGGGCGGCGCATGGGGTGCGGGCCAATGTGATCTGCCCCGGATTCGTCAGGACGCCGCTGGTCGAGAAGCAGATCCCGAAGCAGGCCAAGGATCTCGGCGTCTCCGAGGAGGAGGTCGTGAACAAGGTGATGCTGGGCGAGACCGTCGATCAGGAATTCACGACGATCGAGGACGTGGCCGAGATCGCCCATGTCTTCGCCGCCTTTCCGACCAACGCCCTGACCGGGCAATCGCTGGTCGTCAGCCATGGCTGGCGCATGGACTGAGCGGTCGCGCGAATGGTTGCAGTCTGCGAGGCGATGGGCATGATGCCTTTTCGCGAGAAGCAGCCTTGGCGGAGCGGGGATGGAAGCACTGAGGCAGGAGCGTCCGTCGTCGCTTGCGCCCTTTCGCCACGGCGTCTTCACGTCGATATGGACCGCGAGCATCGCGTCGAATTTCGGCGGCTTGATCCAGGGGGTCGGCGCGGCGTGGCTGATGACCTCGATTTCCGATTCGGCCGGCATGGTCGCGCTGGTTCAGGCGTCGAGCACGCTGCCGATCATGCTGTTCTCGCTGACCTCGGGCGCGATCGCCGACAGTTTCGACCGGCGCAAGGTGATGCTCACCGCGCAGATCTTCATGCTTGTGGTCTCGGCGGCGCTGACCGCGACCGCGTGGTTCGGCCTGATCACGCCCTGGCTCCTGCTTACCTTCACCTTTCTGATCGGCGCCGGCATCGCGCTCAACAACCCGTCCTGGCAGGCGACGGTGGGCGACATCGTGCCGAAGGCGGATCTGCCGGCGGCCGTGCTTCTGAACAGCGTCAGCTTCAACATGACGCGAAGCGTCGGGCCGGCGGTCGGCGGGGCGATCGTCGCCGCAGGCGGCGCCGCGGCGGCGTTCGCGGTGAACACGGTCAGTTATCTCGCGCTGATCATGGTTCTCCTGCGTTGGCGTTCGCCGCCGATCGAGAGCGATCTGCCGCGTGAGCGGCTGGGCGCCGCGGTGGCGACGGGGCTGCGCTATGTCGCGATGTCCCCCAATCTCGCCAAGGTCATGCTGCGCGGGTTTCTCTTCGGGTTGACGACGATCGTGGTGCTGGCGCTCCTGCCGCTCGTCGCGCGCGATCTCGTCGGGGGCGGGGCGCTCACCTATGGCGCGCTGCTCGGCGCGTTCGGCGTGGGCGCCGTCGGCGGCGCCTTCATCAGCCCCCATCTGCGCGAGCGGCTGTCGAGCGAAAACGTGATCCGGCTCGGCTTCGGCGCCTTCGCCATCACCGCCGTCGCGACCGGCGTCGCCGGGAACGTCTGGGTGATCAGCGGCGCGTTGATGGTCGGCGGCGCGGCCTGGGTGATCTCGCTTTCGCTTTTCAACGTCACGGTGCAGCTGTCGACGCCGCGCTGGGTGGTGGGGCGCGCGCTCTCGCTCTACCAGATGGCGGTGTTCGGCGGCATGGCCCTCGGCAGCTGGGTCTGGGGCGCGCTGGCCGAGGCGCAAGGGGTCGAGATCGCGCTGCTGGCCGCCGCGGCGGCGATGCTGGTCGGGGCGGCGTCCGGGCTCCTCGTTCCGGTGCCGGGGCGGGCGGAGCTCGACCTCGATCCCTTGAACACCTGGACGCGGCCCGCCGTCGAGATCGACGTTCAGCCGCGGAGCGGGCCGATCTCGATCTCGATCGAATATCTGATCGATCCGGAGACGGTCTCCGAGTTTCTCAACGCGATGAACGAGCGCGAGCGGATCCGGCGCCGCGACGGCGCGCGGCGCTGGGTGCTGATGCGCGACATCGAGGATCCGCGGCGGTGGGTCGAGACCTACAACATCCCGACATGGGTCGAGTATATCCGCTACAACCAGCGCCCGACCATGGCGGACGCCGTCGTCGGCGCGCGGATCCGGGCGCTTCACACCGGGTCCGCGCCGCCGGTCGTGCACCGGATGATCTTCCGGCAGACCACCCGGCGCGAGGCGAGTCCGGCGCCGCGCGCCCCGCTCGACATTCATTGAAGCCGGGGCGCGGCGTCGTCAGCCGGCGGCGTCGGCCTTCGCCGCTTCGCGTCGGAGCAGGTATTTGTGCCAGCCGTCGAGGACGAGCGCGCCGTCCTGATTGTGGACGGTGATCTCGCAGGTCATCACGCCCGTCGTCCGCTGCGCCTTCATCTCCGAGATGACGAGGCGCGGATAGAGCGTGTCCCCCGCGTAGACCGCTTTCAGGAATCGCGAGGACTGCTCGATGAAGCCGATCAGCGACGGCCCCATCATCTGCGGCAGCACGCTGGCGCCGGCGCAGGTCTGGATCAGCACCTGATAGCCGTGGGCGAGAGGATCCCGATGCCCCTCCGCCGCGCAGTAATGGCGATCGTAATGGATCGGGTGATTGTCTCCGGAGGCGGTCTGGAACGCGGCGAAGAGCGCGTCCGTCATCGTCCGCGAGGGGATGTAGAAGACCTCCCCGACCTTGAAGTCATCGAACCAGCGCGGCTCGCAGAAGCGATAGGAAAGGGGGTCGATCGGGTCCGTCATGGGCCCTCCATGTCGATGTCGATGTCGATGTCGAGGTGAAATTCCCGCGCGAGGCGGGCGGTGTCGGCGCCGAGGCCCGGCGGCGGCGCGGCGAAGGCGGCGCGGCCGGGCGTGCGCGCCACCGGCGGCGCGGCGCCCATGATCCCGGTCTCCGGCGCCGCCTCGGTCGCGCGCACCTGCGGATCGGCGAGCCATGCGGCGTGATCGTTCACCGGGCCGGCCATGATCCCGAGCGCGGTGAGCTCCGCGGTCCAGTCCGCGACGGCGCGCGTCGCGAGCCGCGCCGCGACCTTGTCCCTCAGCGTGTCGAGATTGGCCGCGCGCGCCGCGAAATCGGCGAAGCGCGGATCGCCCGCCAGCGCGTCGAGCCCGAGCGCGCCGCGAAGCGCCGCCCAATGCGGCTCGGTCACCAGCGTGATCGCCATCCAGCCGTCCGCGGCCCGATAGATCCCGGCCGGGGCGTTCAGCGCCGGCGCCGCCCGCCCGTCCGAGAGCGCGGCTTCCATGATCTTCGGCGCCTGAAGCGCCGCCGCCGCCTGAATCAGCGAGATGTCGAGATGGCGCGCGGGGCGCGGGGCGCCGCCGGGCGCCGGCCAGAGCGCGGCCATCGCCGCCTGAACCGCGTAAAGCCCGGTGACCGCGTCGATCACGGGGGTCTGCAGCTTGCGCGGCGCGCCGTCGTCGGCGCGGTTGATGCTCATCAGCCCCGAAAACGCCTGCGCGTAGGTGTCGGACAGCGGCCAGGAAGCCTTCGGCCCGGAGAGGCCGTAGCCCGAGATCGAGAGATAGACGACGCCGGGATTGAGCGCGCGCACCGCCTCGAAGCCGAGGCCGAGCTTCGCCATCGCCCCGGGGCGCGCGCTCTCGATCAGCACGTCCGCGCGCGCCGCGAGAGAGAGCGCCGCGGCGAGGGCGCGCGGGGTCTTCAGGTCGAGCAGGAGACTCTCCTTGCCCCGATTGTAATAGAGCGACGAGGCGGAGACGCCGCCGACGCCCGCGCCGAGCGCGCGCATCCAGTCGCCGCGGGGCGGCTCCACCTTGATGACGCGGGCGCCCTGCTCGGCCAGCAACATGCCGCAATAGGGCCCGGCGATGCCTTGGGAGAGATCGAGGACGAGCCGCCCTCCGAGCGGTTTCGGGTCGCTCGCCGCGCTCATGTCCATGGCTCTCTCTCCCGCCGCGTCCGCTTCCGATCCGCACCATAGGCCGGCGGGCGCCCGGCGCAAGCGACGCCGCGCGGCGCGCGTCCCGGCGGTTGACACGCGCCGGCATTGGGCGGACTAATTACGCTTACGCCATTTGCGCTGCTCGGCGGCGCAAGGGGGGCCGCAAGAGCTTCCCGGCCAAAAAACATAGGGGAGATATCATGTTCGGATCCGCAATCGGGAAGCTCTCTTCGACGCGCTCCTTCGGCCGCCGCGGCGCGACCGGGCTCGTCGGGGCCGCGTTGCTCGGGCTGCTGTTCGCGCCGGCGCCGGCGCCGGCCGCGGAGGTCGACGGCCCGGAGGTGTTCTGGAAGCTTTCGACCTGGGGGAATTCGCGCGCCATGACCCGGGGCGTCGAATTCGTCTCCGAACAGCTGAAGGAGAAGACGGACGGCAAGTTCGTGCTGCGGATCTTCTATGGCGAGCAGCTCTCCAAGGCGAAGGAGAATCTCGACGGGTTGAAGGCCAACGCCTTCGAGATGGCGATGTTCTGCAATTTCTATCACCCGGGGAAGAACCCGGCGCTGATGGTGATGACGATGCCGTTCCTGCCGGTCACCGATTTCGACGACGCGCTGCGGGTGCGCCGCGGGCTCTACGAGGATCCGATCCTCGTCGAGGAGATGGCGCAGTGGAACGCCATGTATTACGACACCTCCAACCTGCCGCAATATGAGTTCCTCGGCCGCGGCGAGCCGCCGATGAAGCTGGAGCAGTGGGACGGGCTGAGGGTGCGCGCCGGCGGCGGCATCGGCCTCGCCATGGAGAAGCTCGGCGCCATTCGCCAGTCGATGCCCGCGCCGGAGGTCTACACCGCGCTTCAACGCGGGACGGTGGACGCGGCGTCGTTCCCGTACACATATTCCCACGCGTCCTACAAGATCGACGAGGTCGCCGACTGGTTCACCTCGAACCTGTCGCCGGGCACGTCGGATTGCCCGATCGTCATCAACAAGACCGCCTATGCGGCGCTGCCGGAGCAGTATCAGGATCTCCTCTGGAGCCTCCGCGACGACATGGCGGAGGTCTATCGTGAGGCCTACGCCTCGTCCGACGCCGTGAATCTGCCGCGGTTTCGCGAGGAGATGACCGAGATCGTCTATGACGAAGAGACGCGGGCCGCCTTCCGCAAGCTGGCCGGCGAGCCGGTCTGGAATGAATGGGTCGAGCAGAACAAGGCCGATTTCGACGCGCAGGAAGTGCTCGACCGCGCCATTTCGCTCGCCACAGGTGAATGAGCGCTTGCGGAGGCGACGACAGGCCGGCCGCGACCCGCGCCGGAGGGGTCTCTTCGGGCGGCCGGGGCCGGCTTCCGAGGGCCGTGACGGGCGGGTGAAATGACGGGAGGCGCCGGGCGCGCGCCGGACGAGGCGGGAGCGGACAGCGCGCTCGGGCGGTTCTCGCGGCTGGTCGGGCGGTTCGAGGACGGGCTCAACGTCCTCGCCGCCGCGACCATCTTCCTGATCATGATCGGCACGACCGTCGGCATCGCGTCGCGGCTGGCCGGCTGGCCGATCCCGGGCTTTCTCGATGTCTCGGAGCAGGCCATCGCGGTCTTCGCCTTTCTCGGCGCCGCCTATGCGCAGCGGCTCGGCGCGCATATCCGGATGGAGCTCGGCGTCGGCGCGCTTCGCGGCCGTCTGCGCTGGCTCACGGAGGCGCTGGCCAGCGCTCTCGCGCTTCTGCTCGTGCTGGTCCTGATCCGCTATTCCTGGGATTTCTTCCTGAACGCCTACCTGATCGGGGACAGCACCGTGGATTACGAGATTCCGACCTGGCCCGCGAAGCTGCTCGTGCCGATCGCGTTCACGATCTGGGCGCTCCGCCTCGCCATCGAGGTGGCGGGCTTCCTGCGGCTGGCGATCTGGCCCGGGGCCGCGCCGGTCGCGGTGCCGATCACGCCGACGGTCGCCGAACAGGCGCAGCATGAGATTCGCGGGCTATGAGCGTCTCGGCCCTCATCGCCGGCCAGCCCGAAGCGATCTTCGGCCTCGGCTATCAGAACCCGACGCTGGTCGGAATCTATTGCATGGGGCTTTTGCTCCTCTTCGTTCTCGCGGGGGTGCGGGTGGTGTTCGCCGCCAGCATCGTCGGGCTGATCGGGCTTGTGGAGCTGATCGGCTGGAGCGCGGCGGCGGCGACCGTGGGCTCGATCCCGTTCTCGAAATCGGTCTCCTTCGTGCTCGGCCTGCTGCCGATGTTCATCCTGATCGGCTATCTCGCGTTTTACGCCGGCATGACGCGCCAGCTCTTTCACGCCGCCAAGGTCTGGCTCGGCTGGGTGCCGGGCGGGCTCGCCGTCTCGACGGTGTTCGCGGCGGCCGGCTTCGCCGCGGTCTCCGGCTCCTCCGTGGCGACGGCCGCGGTCTTCGCCCGCGTCGCCATCCCCGAGATGCTGAACGCGGGCTACAGCCGCCGGCTCGCCGCCGGCGTGGTGGCGGCCGGGGGCACGCTCGCGTCGCTGATCCCGCCTTCGGTGATCCTGGTGATCTATGCGATCATCGTCGAGGAATCGGTCGGCGCGCTGCTTCTCGCCGGCTTTCTTCCGGGGCTGTTCTCGGCCGTGGTCTACGCGGTGATCATCATCGGCTGGTCGTCGCTCCGCCCCGAAACCGGGCCGCCGATCCGGGGGTACAATCTCTCCGACCGGCTTCGGGCGCTGCCGGGGCTGCTGCCGATCGTCGCCGTCGTCGCCATCATCGTCAGCGCGATCTACGCCGGCTGGGCGACGCCGACCGAGGCGGGCGCGCTCGGCGCGTTCGTGGTCCTCGTGGTCGCGGTCGTCAACGGCATGCGGCTGAAGGCGTTGACGGACGCGCTGATGGAGACCTCGAAGCTCGTCGTGATGATCTTCTCGCTGATCTGGGGCGTGCTGATCTTCGGGCGGATGCTCGGCTTCTCCGGCCTGCCGGAGACGTTCGCGGAATGGATCCTCGGGTTCAGCGCCAGCCCCTATCTGATCCTCGGCGGCATCCTGATGGGCTATGTCGTGCTCGGCATGTTCATGGACGCGATCGGCCTCCTCCTGCTGACGCTTCCGGTGGTCTATCCGGCGGTGATCGCGCTGAATGGCGGCGCGTCGGTCGCGGCGGCGGACAGCGCCTTCGGCATGAGCGGCGCGCAATGCAGCGTCTGGTTCGGGATCATCGTCGTGAAGATGGCGGAGGTCTGCCTCATCACGCCGCCGATCGGGCTGAACTGCTTCGTGGTCAACGGGGTGCGGCCCGACATTCCGCTCTCGGACGTCTTCCGGGGCATCGCGCTGTTCTTCTTCGCCGACGCGGTGACCATCATTCTGCTGATCATGTTCCCGCAGATCATCACCTGGCTGCCCGACCTGATGCGGGCCTGAGCCGGAGGGAGCGAATGTTCGATCTGACCGAAGACCAGCTGGCGATCCGGGAGGCGATCCGGAAGCTGATGGCGCCGTTCGACGAAGCCTATTGGCGGGCCTGCGACGAGGAGCATCGCTTTCCCGATGAATTTCGCGCGGCGATGGCCGAGGGCGGCTGGCTCGGCGTCGCGATGCCGGAGGCTTACGGCGGCGCCGGGCTTGGGGTGCTCGAGGCGGTGGTGATGATGGAGGCGGTGGCGAACTCGCCCGGGGCCATGGCGGCGGCCTCGTCGATCCACATGAACATCTTCGGGCCCGAAGCGCTCAACCGGCACGGCACGGCGGCCCAGAAGGCGCGCTGGCTGCCGAAGATCGCGGCGGGCGAGCTGGTGGTCTGTTTCGGCGTCACCGAGCCCGACGCCGGGCTCGACACGACGCATATCAAGACGACGGCGCGGCGCACCGACACGGGATATGTGATCGACGGGCGCAAGATCTGGACCTCGACGGCGCAGCAGGCCGCCCGCGTGATCCTCCTGACCCGCACCACCCCGATCGAGGAGGTTGAAAAGCCGACCGACGGGATGACGCTCTTCTTCGCGCCGCTCGACCCCGCCCATGTCGAAATTCGCGAGATCGCCAAGATGGGCCGGCACGCGGTGAATTCGAACATGGTCTTCTACGACCAGCTTCCGGTCAGCGAGGAGGACCGGATCGGCGAGGAGGGGAAGGGCTTTCGCATCCTGCTCGACAGCCTGAATCCGGAGCGCTGCCTGGTCGCGGCGGAGGCGATCGGCGTCGGGCGCCACGCGCTCTCGCTCGCCACCGATTATGCGCGCGAGCGGGAGGTCTTCGGCCGGCCGATCGGGCGCAACCAGTCGATCCAGCATCCGCTGGCCGAAAGCCACATGAAGCTGGAGGCCGCCTGGCTGACGACGCTGCGCGCCGCCGCGTTGTTCGACGCCGGCGCGCCGTGCGGGATCGAGGCGAACAGCGCGAAATATCTCGCCGCCGAAGCCGGATACGAGGCGTGCGAGCGCGCCGTGCTGACCCATGGCGGCATGGGCTACGCGGCGGAATACGCGGTCGAGCGGTTCCTGCGCGAAATCTGGATCAACCGGCTCGCTCCGGTCAGCCAGCAGCTGATCCTCTGCCATGTGGCGGAACGCGCGCTCGGCCTGCCGAAAAGCTACTGACGGCGGGCGCGGGGCGCCTCACATCAACACCGGGCGGAACAGGATAAGAAGCCCCGCGGCGAGCATCGCCGCGCGGCGGGCCAGCCCGCCCGGCGCGATGAGCGCGCGCGATATCGCGGCGAGCCCGACCAGGATCTGCAGGGCGGCGAAAAGCGCGGCGACCGGCGCGGAGGCGAGCGCGATCAGCGCCGGATGAGCGATCATCGCCAGCGGGATCAGATAGAGCCCGATCCCCAGCGCCATCGCGGCGGCGGCGACCTTGAGCCAGTTTTCGCCGACCATGCCGGCGGCGATGAACACCGCGCCGCAGACCGGCGGCGTGATGGTGGAGAGAAGCGCGAACCAGAAGACGAAGAGATGCGCGGTGAGCGGCGGCAGGCCCAGCCCGATCAGCGCCGGCCCCGCGATCGAGACGCAGACGACATAGGCGGCCGTCGTCGGCACCTCCATTCCGAGGATGAGACAGGCGAGCGCGGTCAGCCCGAGCGCGGGCCAGAGCGCGCCGCCGGAGGCCGAAAGGATCAGCGAGGTGATCTTGATCCCGAGCCCGGTGATGGAGAGGACGCCGATGATGATCGAGGCGCAGAGGATGATCGAGGCGATCAGCGCCACCTGGCTTCCGGCGGCGCAACAGGCGCCGGCGAGCCGCGCGCCGAAGCGGCGAAGATCGACCCGGCCTTTCGAATCGACGAGAAGGAGCGCCGCCGCGGTCACGATCGCGATGGAGGCGGCGTATTGCGGCGTGAAGCCGCCGCCGCCGCCGAGAAACATGCCCCAGAGCAGAACGCCGAAGGGAACCGCGAAGAAAAGCGCGGTGATGGCGACCTCGCGCGGGGCCGCGCGCTCCGCCGCCGGCAGCGCGCGAAGTTCATGGCGGGCGGCGAAGGCGTCGATGCCGACCCAGACCGCCGCGAAGTAGAGCAGCGCGGGCAGAAGCGCCGCCGCCATGATCGCGGGGTAGGGCGTCCCGGTCAGCTCGACCATGACGAAGGCGCCCGCGCCCATCAGCGGCGGCATGATCTGGCCGCCGGAGGAGGCCACCGCCTCCACCGCGCCGGCGAAGGCGGGCGGGTAGCCGAGCCGGCGCATGGCCGGGAGAGTCACCGCGCCGGTCGAGGCGACATTGGCGGAGGCGGAGCCGGAGATCGAGCCGAACAGCGCCGAGGAGAGCACCGAGACCTTCGCCGCGCCGCCGGTGAGCCGCCCGGCGGCGGCGCTGGCGAGATTCATGAACCCCGCGCCCGCCTCGCCGGCGTTGAGGACGGCGCCGAAGATCACGAAGATCGCGACGATGGAGACCGAGATTCCGGTCAGCTGCCCCCAGATCCCGCCTTCGGCGATGGTCAGCGTGCCGAGGAAGCTGGCGAGCGGCGCGCCGGTGTGGCCGAACTCTCCGGGAATGAGATGGCCGAGCGTGCCGTAGCCGAGCGCGATGAGCGCGACCAGCGGCAGCGGCCAGCCGATGAACCGGCGCGCCATCTCGAGCACGGTGGCGAGGAGGATGACGGCGACCGCGATCTGGAACGGCCCTTCGAGAAAGCCGTATTGGTCGGACAGCCGGGCCTGGTTCAGCGCGACCCAGAGCGCGGCGAGAAGCCCCGGCAGGCCGATGAGCGCGCCCGCGATCCGCCCGGTCCGGCTTCGCGCCGTCAACACCATCGCGAAGGGCAGCGCCAGCGCCATGTGCAGCGGCCGGGCGATGAGATTGGGAACCAGCCCGGAAAAGACCAGCCAGAGATGAAAGCCGATGGACGCCGCCCCGAGCGCGACCCAGATCGGGTGGCGGCGCGGGGCGGGCTCGCCGTGCGTCAAGGCCGGGAGGCCGCGGCCGGGCGTCGCCGCGCCGCCGGCCTCATTTCTGCGCGTCGGTGAGGGGCCAGCCGATCTCCTTGTAATAGCGCGCGGCGCCCGGGTGGATCCGGCTGGCGATGTTCGCCATCAGATCGGCGTCGACCCCCGCCCACCACGGCGCGGCGGCGGCGAGGTCGGCCTTCTTCTCCCAGAACGCCCTGGTCAGCGTGTAGGCGGTCTCGTCGCTCATCAGGGTGGTCGCGTAGGCGACGACGGGAAGCGAGGTGGTCTCGATCGGCGCCGTCTGCCCGGAATAGGTCCCGGCGGGGATCACGATCTTGGCGCGGCCCGTCTCGGCGATCTCGGCGTCGGAGAGGGAGAGGATGGCCACATCCATCGACGCCGCCGCCTCGATCACGTTCGGCGCGGGCCAGGAGCCGGCGGTGACGAAGCCGTCGATCTGGCCGTTCTTCAACGCCGCGACCGCGTTCGAGAGCTCCGCATCGGCCAGCTTCACCTCGCCGTCGAGCCCGAAGAGCGAGAGATATTTCTCACCCTCCCGCGCGCCGAAGGAGCCTTTGCCGAGCAGGATCGTCTTGCCGGCCATGTCGGCGAAAGTCGCGGCGCCGGACTCGGCGCGCATGACGAAGTGCATGGTCAGCGACGGAATCGGGAAGAGCGCGCGGATCTCGTCGAATTTCGGGTCGCCCTTGTCCTTGAACGGGCCGGCGGCGGCCATGGCCGCGCCGACCAGCGCCGGCGGCGTGGTGAAGACGTAATCGCCGCCGCGCGCGCGCGCCTCCATCACGTTCTGGACCGAGCCCTGGCTCTCCTCGACCGTGACGATGACGTCGCCGCCGGTGGCGGCCTTCACCGCCTCGGCCAGCTCGACGCCCATCTGGTAATAGGAGGTGCCGGTCTTGGCCGACTTGTAGGTGACGCGGGTCTCCGCCGCGGCGGCGGCGGCCGTGAGCGCCAGCACGGCGCCGGCGGCGATGATCGGGGTGAATTTCATGTCTCTCTCCCTGTGGCGCGGATGTCGGTCTCCAGTCGAGACAGAGACGCGCGCGCGGGCCGGTTGGTCAAGAGGCGATCAGCGCCGGGCGCCGGGGCTCAGTTCATCCGCGCGCGCTCTTCGGCGACGTCGATCCTCGGGTGGAAGCTGTCGGGGTCGGCCGCGCGCCATGCGGAGGCGTAGATCGTCTCGTCGGGGCTGTCGAGCAGGGCGCCCTTGGGCAGGAACGTGTAGATCTCGTCCGCCGGGCGGGCGCCGGTGGCGCCGAGGCGATGGATGAGGTGATGGGGCTGAAGCTCGCAGGGGTGTTTCAATCCCGCGGCCGCGACGATCTCCACGAGCGCATCGACGGTTCCGCGGTGAAAGCGGGCGGCGCGTTCGGCCTCCACATCGACGACGAGGCCCCGTTGGCGGCCCGGATCCTGGGTGGCGATCCCGGTCGGGCAGGTGCCGCGATGACAGCGCATGGCCTGGATGCAGCCGATCGAGAACATGAAGGCGCGCGCCGCGTTGCACCAATCCGCCCCGAGCGCGAAATCCCGGGCGAGGCTGAAGCCGGAATAGGCCTTGCCGCTGGCGCCGATCCTGATCTTGTCGCGGATCCCGGCGCCGACCAGCGCGTTCCGCACCACGATCAGCCCCTCCGCCAGCGGCGCGCCGACATGGTTCGAAAGCTCGATCGGCGCGGCGCCGGTGCCGCCTTCGGCCCCGTCGACGACGATGAAGTCGAGATAGATTTCCGATTTCAGCATCGCCTTCACGATGGCCATCACCTCGTGGCGCCGGCCGACGCAAAGCTTGATCCCCACCGGCTTGCCGCCAGAGAGCTCGCGCATTCGGGCGGCGAACTCCAGAAGCTCCATCGGCGTCGAGAACGCCGAATGGCCGCGCGGCGACAGGCAATCCTTCCCCTCCGGAATTTTCCGGATTCCGGCGATCTCGGCGGTGACCTTCGCGCCGGGGAGAAGCCCGCCATGGCCGGGTTTCGCCCCCTGGCTCAGCTTGATCTCCGTCATCTTGATGGCGTCGAGCGCCGCGGTCTCGGCGAATTGCCCGGCGTCGAAGCGGCCCTGCCGATCCCGGCAGCCGAAATAGCCGGAGCCGATCTCCCACACCAGATCGGCGCCGCCCAGATGATAGGGGCTGACGCCGCCTTCGCCGGTGTCGTGGTAGAACCCGCCAAGCTTCGCGCCCTTGTTCAGCGCCGCGATCGCGTTGGCGGAGAGCGCGCCGAAGCTCATCGCGGAAATGTTCAGCACCGACGCGTTGTACGGTTGGGCGCATTGGGGGCCGCCGATGACGATGCGCGGGCGCGTGTCCGGATCCTCCTCCGGCGCGACCGAGTGGGTGATCCATTTGTAGCTCGAGTCGGCGGTGTCGAGCTCGGTGCCGAACGGGTGGATCGCGTTCTTGCCGCGGGCGCGGGCGTAGACGAGCTTGCGCGCCTGGATGCTGTAGGGTTTCCCCTCGAGCTCCCCCTCGACGACATAGGCGCGCAGATAGGGGCGGAGGTCATAGAACAGCCACCGGATGCGGGCCGCGACGGGGTAGTTTCGGATCAGCGTGGCGTTGGTCTGGAGACTGTCGAACAGCCCGAGCGCGATGATCGGCAGGGTGATCGCCAGGCCGGCGAGCCACCAGAGGCTGACGGCGGAGAGGCCGATCAGCGCGAGCGAGGCGGCCGCCGCGGCGATCGGGACGATGGCGCGTTTCAGCCCGTCGGCGCTGAGGAAACTGGTGAGGCCGGCGCCTTGCGGCGTGGATCTGGTCTTTGTCATCCCGCCATGGGTAGTGAATTATCGCCGCCGGTCAAACCACGCGTCCGCGATGGCCGCGCGACGCCCCCCCCGTTTCGCCGCGGCGTCAGCGCGCGCGGCTTCGGATGAGGCCGACCTTGTCATAGGTCGCATCGAGGATCGGCCTCGCGATCGCGTCCGCGCGCTCCGCGCCGTCGCCGAGGATGCGGTCGATCTCGGCCGGATCGGCGAGAAAGCCGCGCATCCGCCCGGCGAGCGGGCCGATGGTCTCCACCGCGAGATCGGCGAGCGCAGGTTTGAACTCGCCGAACAACTTTCCGCCCCAGGCGCCGAGCACCTGCGCGACGCTTTCGCCCGAAAGCGCGGCGTAGATGCCGACGAGGTTCTTCGCCTCCGGCCGGCTCTCCAGCGCGGCCGCGGTCTCGGGGAGCGGCTCGGGGTCGGTCTTCGCTCTGCGGATCTTTTTCGAGATCGCGTCGGCGTCGTCGATCAGGTTGATGCGCGAGAGATCGGACGGGTCCGATTTCGACATCTTCTTGCTCCCGTCGCGGAGGCTCATCACCCGGGTCGCGGCGCCTTCGATCATCGGCTCCGGCATCGGGAAGAAGTCGGGGCATCCGAAATCGGCGTTGAACTTGGCGGCGATGTCGCGGGTGAGCTCGATATGCTGTTTCTGGTCGTCGCCGACGGGCACATGCGTCGCGTGATAGACGAGGATATCCGCCGCCATCAGCGACGGGTAGGCGTAAAGACCGAGCGAGGAGGCCTCGGCGTTCTTGCCGGATTTCTCCTTGAACTGGGTCATCCGGTTCATCCAGCCGATGCGGGCGACGCAGTTGAAGATCCATGCGAGCTGGGTGTGCGCCGGCACCTGGGACTGATTGAAAAGGATTGATTTCTTCGGATCGAGGCCGCAAGCCATGAACGCGGCGGCGACCTCGCGGATCGCGGCGGTCAGAACGGCCGGATCCTGCCAGACGGTTATGGCGTGAAGGTCGACCATGCAGTAGATGGTCTCGAAATCCTGCTCCTGCAGCTCGACGAAGCGCTTCACCGCGCCGAGATAATTGCCGAGGTGAAGATTGCCCGAGGGCTGCACGCCGGAAAAGACGCGCCGGGTGTGGACGCCGGCTTCGGTCATGTCCGTCTCCTTGTTCATGGGTCCGGCGGGGTTATGTATGCGGCTTGGGCCGCGGTCAAGCGAGGTGGAATGAGACAGACGCAACATGCGGCGCCGCCGCCCGTCGTCTGGACGATGGCGGTGATTTTCGTCCTGTTCGAGGCGCTTTTTCAGATCGGCCCGGCGGCGCTTCAGGAAGTGGCGGTGACGCGGCTCGCGTTCTTCGATTTCTGGTTCGGGCGGGCGCTGGCGGGCGAGTCGACGCCGTTCGTCTTCTGGACGTCGTTCTTCACCTACGGGTTTCTCCATGGCGGGATCCTGCATCTGGTGATGAACGGCGCGATCTTTCTCGCCCTTGGCGGGGTTCTGGCGAACATTCTGGGGCCGGGGCGGTTCCTGATCCTCTTCTTCGTCTCCTCGGCCGCCGGCGCGCTGGTCTGGGGATTGCTGTTCAATGGCAACCCGGCGGCGCATCTGGTCGGCGCGTCGGGGGCGCTTTTCGGCTTCATCGCGGCGCTGAAACGCTGGGAATGGCGCTGGATCGTGGTGACCGGCGCCTCGTCGCGGCGGTTCTGGGGAACGATCCTGGCGCTGGCGCTTCTCAACCTGTTTCTCGCCTTCGCCGGCATGGACGGCGCCATGGTCGCGTGGGAGGCGCATCTCGGCGGGTTCATCGGCGGCTGGCTGATCGCGCCCTTCCTCGCGCCGGACCGGGCCGCGCCCTCGCCGATCTGAGCGGCGCGCGGCATTCTTGCGCCCGGCCGCCGATCGCGGCAGTCTGGCCGAAGACGCCCCGGCGGATGACGGGGCGGGACGACAGGAGCGGACATGGACTTCATCTCCACCACGGCCGGGTCGATCCACGTTTCGGATCAGGGGGCGCGCGACGGGCGCGCGGTGCTCTTCTCCAACTCGCTCGGCACGGATTTCCGGATCTGGGACGATGTCGCGGCGCTGCTCCCCGCCGGGTTGCGGCTGATCCGCTACGACAAGCGCGGCCACGGGCTTTCCGATTGTCCGCCGCGCGGGAGCTGGGGCATGGGCGACCATGTCGCGGACGCCGCCGCGGTGCTGGACGCGCTGAAGGTCCGGGACGCGGTCGTCGTCGGCCTCTCGATCGGCGGGATGATCGCGCAGGGGCTGGCGGCGGAGCGGCCGGATCTCACGCATGGCGTGGTTCTATGCGACACCGGGGCGAAGATCGGCGCGCCGGAGATGTGGGACGCCCGCATCCGCGCGATCGAGGCCGACGGGCTCGAAAGCATGGCCGACGGGGTGATGGAGCGCTGGTTCGCCCGCCGGTTCCATGCGGAGCGCGCGGGGGAGCTGCGGCTGATGCGGAACATGCTGGCGCGGACCTCGCTCGACGGCTATCTCGGCTCCTGCGCCGCGATCCGGGACGCGGATCTTCGTGAAAGCACCGCGCGGCTCCGCCTGCCGACGCTCGCGCTCTGCGGCGTCGAAGACGGCTCGACGCCGCCGGATCTGGTGCGCGAGATGGCGGAGTCGATCCCGGGCTCGAAATTTCACCTGATTCCCGACGCCGCGCATCTGATTCCGGTGGAGCAGCCGGAGGCGGTGGCCGCGCATCTTCGCAGGTTCTTTGAGGAGATCGGCCATGTCTGAGGCGTATCGCGCCGGCATGGCGACCCGGCGCGCGGTGCTGGGCGACGCCCATGTCGACCGCGCGGAAGCCGCCAAGACCCCGTTCGACGAGCCGTTCCAGACCTTCATCACCGAAGGCGCCTGGGGCTCGGTCTGGGCGCGCCCGCACTTCACCAGGCGCGAGCGCTCCATCGTCACGCTCGCGCTCCTCGCCGCGCTCGGCAATGACGAAGAGGTCGCGATGCACGTCCGCGCGACGAAGAACACCGGCGCGACGGCGGAGGATCTTCGGGAGGCGATGCTGCATGTCGCGGTCTACGCGGGGGTTCCGCGCGCCAACGCGGCGATCCGGATCATCAAGCGGGTTCTTGAGGAGGAGGGGATGACGCCGTGACCTATTTCGCGCGTGACCGGAGCTGGCATCCCCCGGCGCTTTTCCCCCGTTACAAGACCAGCGTGAAACGGAGCCCGCAGGCGGCCCCGGTGGTCATGCCGCAGACGCTCTCGGAGTTGACCGGGCCGATGTTCGCGCCGTCGCTGATCGGCCCGCTCGACAACGACCTGATCCGGAATTTCTCCCCCGACGGGGGGGAGGCGATCGGCCCCAGGATCGTCGTCTACGGGAGGGTGGAGGATGAGGCGGGCCGCCCGGTTCCCGGCGCGCTGATCGAGGTCTGGCAGGCCAACGCCTCCGGCCGCTACCGGCACGCGAAAGAGACCTATATCGGCGCGATCGACCCGAATTTCGGCGGCTGCGGGCGCACGCTCACCGACGCGGACGGCTGGTACGAGTTCCGCACCATCCAGCCCGGCGCCTATCCCTGGCCGAACGGGCCGAACGACTGGCGCCCGGCGCATATCCATTTTTCGATCTTCGGCGAGGCGTTCGCGCAGCGGCTGATCACGCAGATGTATTTCGAGGGCGACCCGATGATCTGGCAATGCCCCATCGTCGCGTCGGTTCCCTCGCGCGAGGCGGTGGAGACGCTGATCGCCGCGCTCGACCGGGAGGCGACGATCCCGATGGACGCGCGCGCCTATCGCTTCGATATCGTGCTTCGCGGGCGGCGGCGGACCCTGTTCGAGGGCGCGCCATGATCCGCCGGCCGGTCTATCGGAAAGAGACGCCGAGCCAGACGGCGGGGCCTTATGTCCATATCGGCTGCGTGCCGAATTTCTGCGGCGTCGGCGGCGTGCTGGCCGAGGATCTCGGCGCCTCCATGCTGACCCCGGAGACGAAGGGCGAGCGGATCGCCATCCGCGGCGCGGTCTTCGACGGGGCCGGGGCGGCGTTGAAGGATGCGATGGTGGAGATCTGGCAGGCGGACGCCGCCGGGCTCTATAACTCGCCGGCGGAGACGCGCGGCGCGGCGGACCCGCATTTCACCGGCTTCGGGCGCAAGGCCGGCGATTATGAGACCGGAGAGTGGCTGTTCGAGACCATCCGCCCCGGCCCGGTTCCCTTCCCCGACGGGCGGATGCAGGCGCCGCATGTGACGTTCTGGATCGTCGCGCGGGGGATCAATATCGGGTTGCAGACCCGGATGTATTTCCCCGATGACGAAGCGGCGCTGAAGGCCGATCCGATCCTCTCGCGGCTCGAACATCAAAGCCGGGCCTCGACGCTGATCGCGGCGAAGACCGGGCCGGCGGATTACCGGTTCGACATCCGTATTCAGGGCGAAGACGAGACGATTTTCTTCGATTGCTGACCGCTGAGGAGCGCGCCATGGCCAAACCCTGCATCATCTGCGTCGCGATCACCGGCTCGGTGCCCCGGAAGGCGGACAATCCGGCGGTGCCGATCACCATCGCCGAGCAGGTCGAGAGCACGCGGGAGGCGTTCGAGGCCGGAGCCTCGATCGCGCATCTTCATGTCCGGAACGACGACGAGACCCCGACCTCGGATCCGGCGAGGTTCGCGCGCCTGAAGGCGGAGCTGGAGGCGGCGTGCCCGGGCATGATCATCCAGTTCTCGACCGGCGGGCGCTCGGGCGCGGGGCGCGAGCGGGGCGGCATGCTCCCGCTCAGGCCGGACATGGCGTCGCTGGCCGTGGGCTCGAACAACTTTCCGACGCGGATCTACGAGAACAGCCCCGATCTGATCGACTGGCTGGCGGCGGAGATGCGGACCTATGAGATCAAGCCGGAGATCGAGGCGTTCGATCTGTCGCATATCTTTCAGGCCGCGAAGATGCAGGCGGACGGGCGGCTGGCCGCGCCGATCTATGTGCAGTTCGTGATGGGCGTGAAGAACGCGACGCCGGTGGACCGGGCGGTGTTCGATTTCTATGTCGAGACGCTGAAGCGGCTCTCGCCGGAAAGCGAATGGTGCGCGGCCGGAATCGGCGCGGGGCAGCTCACGCTCAACGAGTGGTGCGTCGCCGGGGGCGGACATGCGCGATGCGGGCTCGAGGACAATGTGCGGCTCGACCGTGAGCGGCTGGCGCCGTCCAATGCGGCGCTGGTCCGGCGCGTCGTCGATCTTTGCCAGAAATACGACCGGCCGGTGGCGAGCCCGGCGGAGGCGCGCAAACTCCTCGGCCTTCGCGCCGCCTGAAGACGGCGGATCGGGCCGCCGCCGCGCGCGCCGGGCCTCATCGAAAGGCCCGCCGCCGCGGTTCCGCCATCCGGATGGCGATGGCGCTCCTGCGGAGAAATCTTTGGTGCGGGTGGCGGGATTCGAACCCGCAAGCCGTTAAAGGCAAAGGTGTTTGAGACCTTCGTGTATACCGTTCCACCACACCCGCGCCGCTCGCGCCCTTCTCGGCGGAGCGCGGTGGCGCCGCCCGAAGGATACGAGTGGATGGCCGCCCGAGGCGAGCCGGACGACCCGGCCTCGTCTACCCCGTGATGAGGCGGGGCCGCAAGACCGTCTTTGGCCCATCTTCGCTGAAGCGACGCCCTCGGTCGAGAAAAAAGGCCCTGCTTTTCGCAGGGCCTTCCCTCGTCTCTTTCGCCGCGTGGCGGGATCAGTTCTTGCTCTTGTCCACCAGCTTGCCCGAGGAGATCCAGGGCATCATGCCGCGGAGCTTCTCGCCGATCTCCTCGATCTGGTGCGCGTCGTTGTTGCGGCGGGTCGCCTTGAACATCGGCAGGCCGGCCTTGTACTCGCGCATCCATTCGGAGACGAAGCGGCCGTCCTGAATGTCCTTCAGCACCTTCTTCATCCGCGCCTTGGTCTCGTCGCGCGGCAGGATCTGCGGGCCGGAATGATACTCGCCGAACTCCGCAGTGTTGGAGATCGAGTAGTTCATGTTGGCGATGCCGCCCTCATAGATCAGGTCGACGATCAGCTTCACCTCGTGGCAGCACTCGAAATAGGCCATTTCGGGCTCGTATCCCGCCTCGACCAGGGTCTCGAAGCCGAGCCGGATCAGTTCGACCAGCCCGCCGCAAAGCACGGCCTGCTCGCCGAAGAGGTCGGTCTCGCACTCTTCCTTGAAGGTGGTCTCGATGATGCCCGAGCGGCCGCCGCCGATGGCGGAGCAATAGGAGAGCCCGATCTCCAGCGCCTTGCCCGAGGGATTCTGGTCGACCGCCACGAGGCAGGGCACGCCGCCGCCCTTGACGAACTCGCCGCGCACCGTGTGGCCGGGCCCCTTGGGCGCCATCATGATGACGTCGATATCGTCGCGCGCCTCGATCAGCTTGAAGTGGATGTTGAGGCCGTGCGCGAAGGCGATCGCGGCGCCGGGCTTCATGTTGTCGTGGAGGTATTTCGTATAGGTGTCGGCCTGAAGCTCGTCCGGCATCGCCATCATGATCAGGTCGGCCCATTTCGCCGCTTCGGCGAGGCCCATGACCTTCAGGCCCTCGGCCTCGGCCTTCGCGGCGGAGGGGGAGCCTTCGCGGAGCGCGGCCGCGACGTTCTTCACGCCGGAATCGCGCATGTTCAGGGCGTGGGCGTGCCCCTGGGAGCCATAGCCGACGACCGCGACATTGCGGTCCTTGATCAGGTTGATGTCGCAATCGCGATCGTAATAGACGCGCATGGAATGCCCTCGTTTCTGGTTGACGATGGCCGCGAGCATACCCGCCCGAACGGTGTAAAACTTGTCTATCTGCCTCGTGAAAACCATAATCGAGGCATGGATATTCCACAGAGCCGGTGATATTGGATGGTTCATGCATACGCTCGATGATACCGACAGGCGCATCCTGCGCGCGCTCCAGGCCGACGCGAGCCTCTCCACCGCGGCGCTCGCGGAGCGGGCCGGGCTTTCGCCTTCGCCCTGCTGGCGGCGCGTGGAGCGGATGGAGGCCGAAGGCGTGATCGAGGGCCGGGTGGTCGAGGTCGACCTGAGAAAGCTCGGCTACGAGGTTCAGGTCTTTCTCCGGGTCCGGCTCGACAAGACGCAGGCGGGGGCGTTTCAGGAGTTCATCGCGGCGGCGCGCGCGGTGCCCGAGATCGTCTTGATCCAGACCCTTCTCGGACGGGTCGATATCCGCATGGACGTCGTCGCGCGCGATCTTTCGCATTATCAACAAATTGTTAAGACCCAGATCCTAGACCTGCCTCATGTGGCCGATATCGAGGCGCTGCTGCTGGTCTCGGAGTTGAAGAATGACGAATGGCTGCCGATCTGACCGCCGTGCCCTATGGCCCGCCCGACGCGGCGGACCTCGCGCTGCTGCGCGCGCTGCTGGCCGATGGCTCGCTCTCGGCGAAGGAGGCGGGCGAGCGGGCCGGGCTGTCCCAGCCGGTGGCCTGGCGGCGGATCCGGCGGATGGAGGCGGCGGGAGTGATCCGGCGCCGCGTCGCGCTGAACCGGGAGAAGCTGGGCTATGGCGTCACGGTCTTTCTCGGCGTCAAGCTGGCGGCGAAGGGGCGAAGCCGGGTCGAGGAGTTCGAACGCGCCGCGACGGCGATTCCCGAGCTGCAACTGGCGCAGCATGTGCTCGGCGTCTACGATTACAGGCTCCGGGTCGTGGCCCGCGATCTGTCGGATTTCGAGCGGATCCTCCGCCGCCGGATCATGACCCTGCCGGGGATCGGCGAAGTGGAATCCAATGTGCTGCTCAGCGAAGAGAAATCGACCCCGCCGCCGATCTGACGCGGGGCGGCGCCCGGGCGGGCCGCGAGCTTTCATGCGCCGGTTGATCCAGACCGGGTTTCTCATCCTCTTCACCCTTGCGGGCGGGGCCGCGTCGGCGGGGGATCAGTGCCGCTACTCCACCTATCGGGCCACCGTGACCAAGGTGATCGACGGCGACACGATTCGCGCGAATGTCGAGCTTGGCTTCCAGCTTCAGGTGAACAGGGAGATCTTTCGCCTTTACGGCGTCGACGCGCCGGAGACGCGGGGGCGGGCGGGCCGCCCGGTTTCGGCCGCGGAGAAGGCGCGCGGGCTGGCGGCGAAAGCGGCGTTGAAGAACCTGATCGGCGGGCGGGCGATCACGCTCTGCGTGGTTGACGGAAAGCGCGGCAAATACGGCCGCTACATCGCGCGGATCTTCATCGACGATCTCGACGTGAACGAATGGCTGGTCGATCAGGGCCACGCGATCCCCTATGGTGAGGTGAGCGCGGCGCTGAACTGAGCGGCCGGGCCTTCCGCCGGATGGCGGCGGAGGCGCGCGCCGCGCGCGGCCGGGAGAACCGGGAGCGAACATGCGTCCATTGTTGATTTCGGGGCCGACCGGCGCGGGGAAATCGGCCTATGCGCTGGAGGCGGCGCGGCGCGGCGGCGTGGTCGTCAACGCCGACGCGAGCCAGGTCTATGACGGCTGGCGAATCCTGACGGCGCGCCCGTCCGCGGCGGAGGAGAGCGCGGCGCCGCACCGGCTTTACGGCCATGTGAGCGCATCTGCGCGCTATTCCGTCGGCGGCTGGCTCCGCGACCTCGAAGCGGTGTTGGCGGAGGCGCGCGCCGAGGGGCTGAGGCCGATCATCATCGGCGGCACCGGGCTTTACTTCACGGCGGCGACGGCGGGGCTGGCGCCGATCCCGCCGACGCCGCCCTCGGTGCGCGACGCGCTGTCGGCGCGACTGGCCGAGGAGGGCCTGCCGGCGCTGGCGGCCGAGCTGGCGGCGCGCGATCCCGAAACCGCGGCGACGACGGATCTGAAGAATCCGAAACGGGTGGCGCGCGCGCTCGAGGTGATCGACGCGACGGGGCGCGGCCTCGCCTCATGGCGGGCGGAGACCGGCGCGCCCCTGCTCGGAGAGGCGGAAAAGGTCCTGATCCTGCCTGACCGGGCGGCGCTCTATGAACGGCTCGACCGGCGCTTCGGCGCCATGCTGGAGCAAGGCGCGCTGGCCGAGGCGCGCGCGATGCTGGCGCGCGGCCTCGACCCGGAGCTGCCGGCGATGAAGGCGGTGGGCGCGCCTGAATTGTTCGCCCATCTTCAGGGGCGGCTCTCCCTCGACGAGGCGGCGACCGAGGCGCGCCGGGCGACGCGGAACTACGCCAAACGCCAGATGACGTGGATGCGGAACCGGATGAAGGACTGGCGGGTGATCCAGCCGGAGGGGGCGGCCCTTTCGTGAGATGGCGGCGGATCCCGGCGAAGATGGGCGCCGAAATGGAGGGCGCTTTCCATTTATTGCCGAAATCCGCGCCCTGACGCGCGAAAATGTCCTGAAAAATGAAAATCCATAACTTTCTTTCGCGGTTTCGGGTTGACCCGTCGGCTGGAGGCGGTTACCCCCAAGATGCAGTTCTGGAGAGGCGAGATGCGAACCCTTCTGATCGTAATTGCGAGGCGCGCGCCCCGGCGGATGTGAGACATCCGGCGAGAATGCGCGCGTGGGCCCCGGAAGGGGCCTTTTTTATTGATGGAACCGCCCCGAAGCCGTGAGGTTCGCGCGGGGCGAAGACGGAGAGAGACGATGTCGCGTGAGATAACCGGCGCTCAGATCGTGATACGGGCCCTCAAGGATCAAGGCGTGGACACCGTATTCGGGTATCCGGGCGGCGCTGTTCTTCCGATCTATGACGAGCTTTTCCAGCAGAATGACATTCGTCATATTCTGGTCAGGCACGAACAGGGCGCGGCGCACGCGGCGGAGGGCTATGCGCGCTCCACCGGGAAGCCGGGCGTCCTGATCGTCACGTCGGGGCCGGGCGCGACCAACGCGGTGACCGGGCTGACCGACGCGCTGATGGATTCGATCCCGATCATCTGCATCTCCGGCCAGGTGCCGACGTTCCTGATCGGCAACGACGCGTTTCAGGAGGCGGATACGGTCGGCATCACCCGGCCGTGCACCAAGCACAACTGGCTGGTGAGAGATCCGGCGGAGCTTGGCGACATCATCCATGAGGCGTTCCATGTCGCGAGATCCGGGCGCCCGGGGCCGGTGCTGATCGACGTGCCGAAGGATGTCCAGTTCGCGTCCGGCGTCTACAAGGGGCTGAAGGGGGCGAAGCCGTCCAGCTATCAGCCGACCGTGAAGGGCGACGCCGCGGCCATCGAGGAGGCGGTCCAGCTGATCGAGAAGGCCGAACGCCCGATCATCTATTCCGGCGGCGGCGTGGTGAATTCGGGGCCGGGCGCGAGCCAGCTTCTGCGGGAGCTGGTCGCGGAAACCGGGTTTCCGATCACCTCGACCCTGATGGGGCTGGGGTGCTATCCGGCCTCGGGCGAGAACTGGCTCGGCATGCTGGGGATGCACGGCGCCTATGAGGCCAATCTGGCGATGCATGGCTGCGATGTGATGGTGTGCGTCGGCGCCCGCTTCGACGATCGGATCACCGGCCGGATCGACGCCTTCAGCCCGAAGTCGAAGAAGATCCATATCGATATCGACCCGTCCTCGATCAACAAGAACATCCGCATCGACGTGCCGATCGTCGGCGACGCCGGCAATGTCCTCGAAGAGATGCTGAAGATCTGGAGAGCGCGCGGCGCCAAGACCAGGGCGGAGCAGGTGAAGCGCTGGTGGGGCGTGATCGACGGCTGGAAAGACGTGAATTGCTTCGGCTACAAGCCGTCGAAGACCACGATCAAGCCGCAATACGCGCTGGAGCGGCTCGAGGCCCTGACCAAGGGGCGCGACCGGTACATCACCACCGAGGTCGGGCAGCACCAGATGTGGGCCGCGCAATATCTGGGCTTCGAGGCGCCGAACCGCTGGATGACCTCGGGCGGGCTCGGCACGATGGGCTATGGCCTGCCGGCGTCGGTCGGGGTGCAGATCGCGCATCCGGACTCGCTGGTGATCAATGTCGCCGGCGAGGCGTCATGGTTGATGAACATGCAGGAGATGGCGACGGCGGTGCAGTTTCGCGCCCCGGTGAAGCAGTTCATCATGAACAACGAGCGGCTCGGCATGGTCCGGCAGTGGCAGGAGCTTCTGCACGGCGAGCGCTACAGCCAGACCTACTCGGAGGCGCTCCCGGATTTCGTCAAGCTGGCCGACGCCTTCGGCTGCAAGGGCATCCGCTGCTCCGACCCCGCCGATCTCGACGCGGCGATCGAGGAGATGCTGGCCCATGACGGGCCGGTGATCTTCGATTGCCTCATCGAAAAGCATGAGAACTGCTTTCCGATGATCCCCTCGGGCCGGGCGCATAACGAGATGCTGATGGGCGAGGCGGAGACGGAAGGCGCCATCGGCGAGATGGGAGGGGCTCTTGTTTGAGATCGCCGCGCGGCGGTCTCCGACCGGGATCCTCGCCGCATCCAGAGACATCAGTGAAAGAGAAGCCAGATGAACGCTCTCGTCATCAAACGCGGCGCCTCGCGCAAGAGCGCCTATAACCTTCGCCCGACCTTCTCCGATGTCGTCGAGCGGCATGTGCTTTCGGTCATCGTCGACAACGAGGCCGGCGTGCTCGCGCGCGTGATCGGGCTTTTTTCCGGCCGCGGCTACAATATCGAGAGTCTGACCGTCGCCGAGACCGACCATGAGGGCCGGTTGAGCCGGATCACCATCGTCACCACCGGCACGCCCCAGGTGATCGAGCAGATCAAGGCCCAGTTGATCAGCCGGATCGTCCCGGTGCACGAAGTGCATGACCTGACGGTGGAGGGGCCGGCGGTCGAGCGCGAACTGGCGCTGATCAAGGTCGGCGGCGTCGGGGACCGGCGGGTCGAAGCGATGCGGCTGGCGGAGGTCTTCCGCGCGAAGGTGGTGGACACCACGCTGGAAAGCTTCGTTTTCGAATTGACCGGCGACGTGAAGAAGATCGACGCCTTCGTCGATCTGATGCGCCCGCTCGGGCTCCGCGAGGTCGCGCGCACGGGCGTGGCGGCGATGGCGCGCGGGGCCTGAACTCTGAACTCTGATCTTCGCGGCGCGCCTCAGGCGCGCCGCGCCATGGCCGGCCCGCTCAGGCGAGGCTGAGCCTCACGTCGAGATTGCCGCGGGTCGCGTTCGAATACGGGCAGACCTGATGCGCCTTGTCGATCAGGGCCTGCGCCTCGTCCTTCGCGACGCCGGGCAGGCTCACCTCCAACGCCACATCGAGGCCGAAACCGCCTTCCGAGCGCGGGCCGATGCCGACCGTCGCCTTCACGGACGCGTCGTCCGGCACTTTCGTCTCGCCGGCGACCACCTTCATGGCGCCGAGGAAGCAGGCCGCGTAGCCGGAGGCGAAGAGCTGCTCGGGGTTCAGGCCGTCGCCTCCGGCGCCGCCAAGCTCCTTCGGGGTGGAGAGCGTGGCCTCGAACGCGCTGTCGAGGGATTTGGTGTGGCCGTCGCGGCCGCCGGTGGCGCGGGAGGACGTGCTGTAGAGGACCTTGGTGGGCATGGTCGGCGCTCCTTCTCTATTATATCGCATGCGATTAAATCGCAGGCGATATATATGGACAAACCGGCCGATCGTCAATACCTTGTCCGCAGGGTGAACCGGAATTCGGGCTGATGAGACATGGACGCTGAGAGCGGTAAAGATGGCGACGCCGAGGAAGACGCGCTCGGTCGCTACGCGCGGCTTTGTTTCTCGATCTATGCGGCGCATCACGCCTTCAACCGGGCCTACGCGCCGCTGCTGGAGGAGATGGGCCTCACCTATCCGCAATATCTCGTCCTCGCCGCGCTCTGGACGCGGGACCGGCGGAGAGTGGGCGAGATCGGGCGCGCGCTTCGGCTCGAATCCAACACCTTGACCCCGCTCCTGAAGCGGCTGGAGGCGGCGGGTCTGATCCGGCGCGAGCGGGACCCGATCGACGAGCGGGCCGTCATCGCCGCGCTGACGCCTGCGGGCGCCGCGCTCGAAGCGACGGCGCGGGGCGCCCCGGCGCGGCTTCTCGGCTGCGCGGGCCTCACGCCGGAGGAGGCGGAGAGATTGGCGGGCGCGCTCGACCTGGTCCGGCGCCGGCTTGACGGCGGCGCTCAGGACGATTGAATGCGGCGGCCCCGCCCATTCGGGCGGCGCGGCGCGCTTCACTTCGCGTCAGAAGCGGCGCAGTCTCGGAATCTGAACGGAATCTGAAAGGGAGTCGCGCATGGTGGCCAGAACAGTTCCGGTCGAGCCGTTCGATCTGATCGTATTCGGCGGCACCGGGGATCTGGCGCGCAGAAAGCTGCTGCCGGCGCTTTTCCATCGCTTCGCGGCGGGGCAGATCCCGGAGGGCGCGCTGATCGTCGGCGCGGCGCGCGGCGCACTGGACGGCGCGGGGTATCGGGCGTTGGCGCGCGAGGCGCTGGAGGAGTTCGTCGACCCGGCGCACAGGGGCGGCGATCTCGTCGAGCGGTTCATCGGGCTTCTCGATTACGCGCAGGTCGACGCGTCGAGCGACGCCGGCTGGGCCGCGCTCGCGGGCCGGCTGGAGGGCCGGAACGGGCGGCCGCGGGCGTTCTATCTTTCCGTCGCCCCGCAGTTTTTCGCGCCGATTTGCGAGCGGCTGGGCGCCGCGGGGCTGGCGACGCCGGAGACCCGGCTCGTGGTCGAGAAGCCGCTTGGCCGCGACATGGCGAGCGCGGCGGCGCTGAACGCGCAACTCGCCGCCACCTTCGATGAAGGGCAGATCTACCGGATCGACCATTATCTCGGGAAGGAGACGGTGCAGAACCTGATGGCGCTTCGCTTCGGCAACGCGCTTTTCGAGCCGCTCTGGAACGCGCATCACATCGACCATGTGCAGATCACCGCGGCCGAGAGCGTGGGCGTCGGCGCGCGCGGCGGCTATTACGACCGGAACGGCGCGCTGCGCGACATGGTTCAAAACCATCTGATGCAGCTTCTCTGCCTCACGGCGATGGAGCCGCCGTCGCATTTCGACCCGGACGCGGTGCGCGACGAAAAGCTGAAGGTGCTGAAGGCGCTTCGCCCGATCACGGGCGCCGCGGTCGACACCGAGATTGTGCGCGGTCAGTACAGGGCCGGCCCGGACGGCCCGTCATATCTGGAGGAAGTCGGCGATCCCGACAGTCATACGGAATGTTTCATCGCCCTGAAGGCCGGCGTCGAGAACTGGCGCTGGGCGGGAACGGCGTTCTATCTCCGGACCGGAAAGCGGCTGACGGCGCGGCATACCGAGATCGCGATCCGGTTCAAGGACACGCCGCACTCCATCTTCGGCGACGCGGCGGGGGCGCTGAAGGGAAATGTGCTCGTCATCACGCTGCAACCGAACGAGGGCATCGAGTTGCGGCTGAACATCAAGGATCCGGGGCCGGGCGGCATGCGGATCATCTCCGCGCCGCTGGACATGAGCTTCGCGCAGGGCGCGGGCGCCGGCGGATTTCGGATGCCGGACGCCTATGAACGGCTCCTGATGGACGTGATCCGCGGCGACCAGACCCTGTTCATGCGCGGCGACGAGGTCGAGGCGGCCTGGAAATGGATCGACCCGATCATCGAAGCCTGTAACGAGGGGCGGGCGCCGCCGCTGCCTTACAGCCAGAACTCGGACGGCCCGATGGAGAGCCATATCCTGCTCCACAGGGACGGCCGGCGCTGGCGGGAGATCGCATGATGACGCCGCTGATCGTTCACGCCCGACGAGACGCCCAGGCGGCGGCGCTGGCGGCGCTGGTCGCCGCGGATCTTCGCGACGCGATCGAAACGAGGGGGCGGGCGCGGTTCGCGGCGCCGGGCGGCTCGACCCCGGCGGAGTTCCTCAGGGCGCTGGCGGCCGCGCCGCTGGATTGGACCAGGGTCGACATCCTGCCGGGGGATGAGCGCTGGGCGCCGCCGAGCGACGCGCGCTCGAACGAGGCGATGATCCGCAAGGCGATGGCCGCGGCGGAGGGCGCGACTTTTCTCTCGCTCTGGCGCGAAGGCGAGACGCCGGAGGAAGCGGCGCCCGTGCTGGCGGAGACGCTCGCGCCGTTCCTGCCGCCCGATGTCGCGGTGATCGGCATGGGCGTCGACATGCATTGCGCGTCGCTCTTTCCGGGGGCGCTGAATCTCCCTGCGGCGCTGGTGGAGAGCGCGCCGCTCATCGCGGCGATCCGCGCGCATGGGGCGGCGGAGCCGCGGGTGACGCTGACGCTTCCGGCGCTGGCCGGCGCGGGGCGGCTCTATCTCCTGATCGCGGGGGAGGAGAAACGCGCGGCGGTCCGGCGGGCGCTGGACGAGCCGGTGCCGTATTTCGCGCCGGTCGGCGCCGTTCTCCGGGCGGCGCGCCATGCGGAGATTCACTGGGCGCCCTGACCGGCGCCCGCTCAGGCGCCGGTTCTCGCGACCAGCCGCGCCAGCGCGTCGGTCGCGGCGACCGAGTTGCCGTATCGGTCGAGCGCCGGGGACCACGCGCAGACCGCGTAATCCCTGGCCGGATTGACCGCGAGGATTCCGCCGCCGACGCCGGATTTGGCGGGGAGGCCGACCTGATAGGCGAATTCGCCGGATTGATCGTAGAGCCCGCAGGTCCGCATCAGCGCCCGCAACCGGATCGCATGAAGCCCCTGCGCGCACGCGGCCCCGCCCGGCTGCGGACGGATCAGGAAAAGCGCCGCCCGCGCCAGCTGCCGCGCGGACATCGCGAGAGAGCAGAAATGGAAATAGGCGTTGGTGACGCGGATCGCGTCCTCAAGGAGATTTCCCTTCGCCTTCAGCAGGAAGGCGGCGGCGCGGTTCATGTCGCCGGTCTCCACCTCGGACCGGTAGATCTCCTCGTCGTAGTCGATCGTCTCGTCGCCGGCGAGAAGGCGCATCTGGTCGCGAAAATCCTCCTCGATCATCGGATGGGCGTGCATCAGCGCATCGGTCGTCACGATCGCGCCGGCGTTGATGAACGGGTTCCGCGGCACGCCGTTTTCGGTTTCGAGCTGGATGATCGAATTGAAGCGCATGCCCGAAGGTTCGCGCTTCACCCGCTCCCAGAGCGGGGCGCCGACCCATTCCATCGCCAGCGCAAGGGTGAAGAGCTTCGAGATCGACTGGATCGAGAACCGGGTGTCGGCGTCCCCGGTCGTGAATTCCTCGCCGTCTCCGGTGACGAGCGCGATGGCGAACTTCGTCGGGTCGCCGCGGGCGAGGGCGGGGATGTATTGCGCGGGGGCGCCCTCCGCGGCCTTGGGGCGCGCTTTCGCGGCGATCTCGTCGAGAAGGGCTTGCATGGGCTCGGCTCCGGGCGGCGGCGATCGTCGCGCTGGAGCGGGGGCCCGATGCGCGAGCAGACCCGGCGGCCGCGGCGATGACGGAGCGCGGCGCGGGCGCCGCGCCCCTCAGGCGATCAGAGCTGCTTCTTCGGCTCGGGCGCGCCGGGCATCTGGAACCCGGTGGCCGGAGGCGCGGAGACGTCCTGCGGCTGAGCCGGGGCGAGCGCCTGCGCCGGCGCGCCGCGAAGCCGCGTCGCCATGGTCAGCAGAAGCTGCGGCCGGTCGGCGCCCGCGTCGGCGACGACGGGACGGGCGCCGGATCGGAGCCCGGCCGACGCGTCCTCGAGCCAGTCGGCGGCCCGCGCCCGGTTCTCCGGAGCGCCGAAGCCGTAGGCGAGATGGTACCCGAGCACTTCGCCGAACCCGACCTCGCCGATGCCGACGAGGATCATCGACGCCGCGAGCGCGACGCGCGGATTGTCGGCGCCGTAGCCGATGCCGAGGCAGATGCGCGAATTCGCGGCCAGCGCCTGCATCGAGATGCCGGTGCCGACGACATATCCCTGCAACTCGGCCTTGGCGGCCGGAGCGCCTTCCGAGACCAGAGTGGCGACATAGCGGTCCATCGACGGGGCGAAGGCTTCGCACTGGCGCTGCATGTCGCTGCGGCTGACCCCCTGGATCGAGGCGGCGATCTGGTCGGCTTCGGTCAACGCCTGCGCGCGGGTGGCGCAGAACTGCGCGGCGAGGACGTTTTCGCCCTCGACCGAGAGCGAGGCGTTCTGGAGATCGGCGCCGGGCAGGGGCGAGGGCGCGCCGACGCGGGCGCAGAAGCTGCTCATCGACGCTTCGATCGGCCCGGCGACGAACATCGGCAACGCGCCGGCGGCCGGCGCCGCGGCCTCGGGCGCCGCCGGAGCGGCGGCGAGCTGGGTCTGGGGCGCGGCCGGTTGCGCCGCGGGCTGGGCGGCTTCTGGCTGCGGCGCCGCGGCGGCCTGCTGCGGCACGTTGATCGTGATCTGATTCGCCGGCTGCTGCTGCTGCGGCGGCGCCGCGACCGCGACGATCGGGCCGCCCGGCGCCACGGCCACGGTCTGACCGGTCCAGTAATAGGGCAGGACGGCGCGCACGCCGGCCGGATTGCCGGCGATCACCTGCAGGGTGTTCGGGCCGCCGGCCACCGCGCGGTCATAAGAGGTGACGAGGAACGCCTGCTCCTGCGGGGTCAGGTAGCCGGTGGCGGGGAAGTTCATGTAGCTCTGAAAGCTGCGCGCCGCGCTCCTGGAGCGCGAGCCGAGGATGCCGTCCGGCGCGCCGGCGTTGAAGCCGAAATAGTTGAGCGCGACCTGAGCCCTGCGGTTTTCCTCGCGGGTGTAGGGGTCGATGGTGTGCCGCGGCGTGCGGTCGACATAGACCGTGCGCGTCCGCGGCCGCTCGACGATCACCTCGCGCTCGCGGACCACGGTCTGAGTCTGGGTCCGCTGGCGGTCGTTGTTGATGGAATTGGTGACGACGCTGCCGACGACGCCGCCGATCACGCCGCCGAGGATGCCGGCGCCGACATCGCCCGCCGACGCGGGAGCGGCGGCCGCGATCATCAGCGCGGCGACGGCCGTGGGAGCCAGACTGCGGTGAAAATATCCTGAAGCCATGGATCAACTCCGATGAAAAGCGTGAACTTTATATCGGACGTTACCACCGGCGCCGGTGGAATCACCAAGGAAATTCGAGGCGGCGCGCGCCGGAGGTTGAGAAAGATCACGTCGGCGCGACAAAAAAAGACGGGGGCCGCGAGGCCCCCGTCCGTATCGATGACGCGGTGACGCGTCTTACATCATGCCGCCCATGCCGCCCATGTCGGGCATCGCCGGCTGGGAGGAGCCCTTCGGCTCCGGCTTGTCGGCGACCATGGCCTCGGTGGTGATCAGGAGCGCGGCGACGGAAGCCGCACCCTCGATCGCGTGCCGGACGACCTTGGCCGGATCGATGATGCCCATCTTGAGCATATCGCCGTATTCCTCGGTCTGGGCGTTGAAACCGAAGTTCATCTCGCTCGATTCCATCACCTTGCCGGCGACCACGGCGCCGTCGACGCCGGCGTTCTCGGCGATCTGGCGCAGCGGGGCCTGAACCGCGCGGGCGATGATCTTGATGCCCACGGTCTGGTCGGAGTTTTCACCCTCCATGCCGGCGAGCGCCCGGCTCGCCTGCAGAAGCGCGACGCCGCCACCGGCGACGACACCCTCCTGAACCGCGGCGCGGGTGGCGTTCAGCGCGTCGTCGACGCGGTCCTTGCGCTCCTTCACCTCGACCTCGGTCGAGCCGCCGACGCGGATCACCGCGACGCCGCCGGCGAGCTTCGCCAGACGTTCCTGCAGCTTCTCCTTGTCGTAATCGGAGGTCGTCTCCTCGATCTGGGCGCGGATCTGGGTGACGCGCGCGCTGATCTCGCTCTTTTCGCCGGAGCCGTCGATGATGGTCGTGTCGTCCTTGGTGATCGACACCTTCTTGGCCGAGCCGAGCATGTCGATGCCGACATTCTCGAGCTTCATGCCGAGATCCTCGGAGATCACCTGGCCGCCGGTCAGGATCGCGATGTCCTGCAGCATGGCCTTCCGACGATCGCCGAAGCCCGGCGCCTTGACGGCCGCGATCTTCAGGCCGCCGCGGAGCTTGTTGACGACGAGCGTGGCCAGAGCCTCGCCCTCGACGTCCTCGGCGATGATCAGGAGCGGCTTGCCGGACTGGATCACCGTCTCGAGGAGCGGCACCATCGGCTGCAGCGAGGAAAGCTTCTTCTCATGGAGAAGGATCAGGCAGTCCTCGAGCTCGGTCGTCATCTTTTCGGCGTTGGTCACGAAATACGGCGAGAGATAGCCGCGATCGAACTGCATGCCTTCGACGACGTCGGTCTCGGTCTCGAGGCCCTTGTTCTCCTCGACGGTGATCACGCCCTCGTTGCCGACCTTCTGCATCGCGTCGGCGATCTGACGGCCGATCTCCATCTCGCCATTGGCGGAGATGCCGCCAACCTGCGCGATTTCGGCGGTGTCGTTGACCGGGCGGGAGTTGGCCTTGATCTGGGAGACGACCTTCGCGACCGCGAGGTCGATGCCGCGCTTCAGATCCATCGGGTTCATGCCGGCCGCGACGGCCTTCATGCCCTCGGTGACGATCGTCTGCGCGAGGATGGTCGCGGTGGTCGTGCCGTCGCCGGCCTCGTCATTGGTGCGGGACGCGACTTCGCGCACCATCTGCGCGCCCATGTTCTCGAACTTGTCCGAGAGCTCGATCTCCTTGGCGACGGTGACGCCGTCCTTGGTGATGCGGGGGGCGCCGTAGCTCTTGTCGATCACGACGTTGCGGCCCTTGGGGCCGAGCGTGACCTTGACCGCGTTGGCGAGGGTGTTGACACCCTTCAACATGCGATCGCGGGCGTCAGTGCTGAATTTGACGTCTTTGGCAGCCATTTAGCTAGCTCCTGTGTTTATCTGATTTCGTCTGGTCTGTCGGGAGGCGCCTCAGGCGGCCTTCGCGGTCTTCTTTCCAGACATCACGCCGAGAATGTCGCTCTCTTTCATGATGAGCAGCTCTTCGCCGTCGATCTTCACTTCGGTGCCGGACCACTTGCCGAAAAGGATGCGGTCGCCGGCCTTGACGGCCATCGGGATGAGGTCGCCGGAGTCCTTGCGCGCGCCCTCGCCGACGGCGACGACTTCGCCCTCCTGGGGCTTCTCCTTGGCGTTGTCGGGAATGATGAGGCCGCCGGAGGTTTTCTCTTCGCCTTCGATGCGGCGGACCAGCACGCGGTCGTGCAGAGGGGTGAACGCCATGTCAGTCGCTCCTAGTTCCTAAAAGGTTTCGTCTTCGGGGAGGTTGGCTTCGCACATGTTAGCACTCACCTCCCATGAGTGCTAACGATGCCGGGGATGTATGCGGGGCGCCCTGCATCGTCAACCCGGCGGGGGCGGCGCCATGTGAATATTTTTGTCCGGCGCGCGCGCCGCGGGCGCCGCCGGCTTGATCGGCGCCGGAAACCGGGGGATAGACGCCGTATGACAGAGATCATTCCTTCGCTGGCCGCCATCTCCGCCCGCTATGACGCGGTCTTCTGCGACGTCTGGGGCTGCTATCATGACGGGGTCGCGCCGTTGCCGGGCGCGGTCGCCGCGCTCAGGGCGTTTCGCGCCGGCGGCGGCGCCGTCATACTTCTCACCAACGCGCCGCGGCCGGAGGCGGCGGTGCGCCGTCAACTGGCGGCCATGGGAGCGCCCGAAGACAGCTGGGACGACATCGCCTCCTCCGGCGGCGCGGCGCGGGACGCCCTCCGGCGCGGCGAATGGGGCGAGCGGGTGCATCATATCGGCGACCCCGAGCGCGACGAGGCGTTCTTCGAAGGCGTCGCCGCGGAGCGCGTGCGCCTCGAGGACGCGGTGAGCGTGATCTGCACCGGCCTGCGCAACGACAAGACGGAGACGCCGGCGGATTATGACGCGCTGCTGACCGAGGCGGCGTTGCGGCGTCTGCCGATGCTCTGCGCCAACCCGGATCTTGTCGTCGATGTCGGGGGGGAGCGGCGTTTTTGCGCCGGGGCGCTGGCGGCGCTCTACCGCGAGAAGGGCGGCCGGGTCATGGAGTACGGGAAGCCGCATCCGCAGATCTACGACTATGCGCGCGCGGTGCTGACGGCGAAGACCGGGCGGGTGATCCCGAACGAGCGGCTGCTCTGCATCGGCGACGGGGTGCGCACGGACGTCGCGGGGGCGATGGGCGAAGATCTCGACTGCCTGTTCGTGGCCGGGGGGCTCGCGGCGGCGGAAATGGGGATGGATCCGGCGAACCCGGAGCCGGAGCGCCTCGACGCCTATCTCCGCGCGGCGGGGTTTTTGCCGCGCTATGCGATCGGCTATCTGAAATGATAAGTAACAAAATTGCCTATGCTGGCCAAAATTAGCATGTAAATTACCTTCACGTCTTGATCGAGAGTCGTGCGCGCGCTACCTCTTCGCAGGTGCGAGACAAGGATGGCGCCATGTACGATTCGACCAGCCGCGACGAAATCCGCCGTGGAACGATCTGCATCGAGGACATCGAGGTCGGCATGGTCCGCCGGCTGCGGAAGGTCATCGACGACAGCGACATCGAACTGTTCGGCCGGGTGTCGACCGACCGCAACCCGGTGCATTTCGACGACGAGTACGCGCGCGACACGATTTTCGGCGGCCGCATCGCGCATGGGATGCTGACCGCGGGCCTGATTTCCGCGATCATCGGCGAGCAGCTGCCGGGCCACGGCTCGATCTACATGAAGCAATCGCTGGTGTTTCTCGCGCCGGTCCGGCCGGGCGAGATGGTCGAGGCGTCGGTGGCGGTGGCCGCGATCGACTACGCCCGCCGGCGCGTGACGCTTGAATGCCGCTGCGTCGTGGGCGATACGGTCGTGTTGAAGGGGGAGGCTCTGGTGCTGGCGCCTTCCGCCAAATTCGACTGAAGCGGCCTCGCGCCGCGGCGGAACCAGACGGGGCGCGATGCGGATCATCGAAGGAGTGGATGCGGTCCGTGCCGAGGATCGGGGCGCCTCCGCCGCCATCGGAAATTTCGATGGCGTGCATCGCGGCCACCAGGCGGTTCTGGATCTGGCGCGCGGGCGCGGGCCGCTCGGCGTCGTCACCTTCGAGCCGCATCCGCGAGAGGTGTTCCAGCCCGATGCGCCGCCGTTCAGGCTGATGCGGCTTGGCGCGCGGGCCGACCAGCTCGCGGCGCTGGGGGTGGAGCGGCTTTTCGTGATCCGGTTCGACCGCGCCTTCGCGGCCCTGAGCGCGGACGCGTTCTGCGCCGACGTGCTGGCGGGGAAGCTCGGGCTCAGCCATGTCGTCGTCGGGGCCGATTTCCGCTTCGGCGCGAAACGCGCGGGCGACGCCGCGCATCTTCGCGCCGCCGGCGCGCGGCTCGGCTTCGGCGTGACGGTGGCCGACCTGATATCGGGCGAGGGGGGCGAGATTTCCTCCACCGCGATCCGCGCCGCGCTCCTCGAGGGCCGCGTCGAGGATGCGACGCGCATGCTCGGCCATCTCCACCGGATCGAGGGGATCGTCGAACATGGCGAGAAGCGGGGGCGCGGGCTCGGCTTTCCGACGATCAATCAATCGCTGGACGGGCTGATGGCGCCGCGGTTCGGCGTCTACGCGGCGCGGGTCGAAGTGAAGGACGGGCCGCACAAGGGGGCCTATGACGGCGTGGCGTCGCTTGGCGTCCGGCCGGTGTTCGGCGGCGAGAAGGCGAATCTCGAAACGTTCCTTCTCGATTTTTCCGGGGATCTCTACGGCGCGCGCGTCTCCACCGGGCTGGTTTCATGGCAGCGCCCCGAGGTGAAGTTCGATGGGGTCGAGGCGCTGATCGCGGCGATGAAAGAGGACGTGGCCGAAGCGCGCCGGCGGCTGAGAAGGGCGGGGGACGCATGACCCGACGCCTCCGCGTCGCGGCGTTCAATATCGTTTTCTACACGGTCACGTTCGTCTGGGCGATGTATGTCGCCGCGGCGTGCCGGTTCGTCTCGGCCGACCGGGTGCGGGCGATGATCGCGCGCTGGTGCCGCTGGGTGCGGTGGTGGGTCCGTGTCGGGCTTTCGGGGCGGATCGAGATCCGTGGGCGGGAGAAGCTGCCCGCCGCGCCCTACATCCTCGCGCCGAAGCATCAGTCGGAGCTGGATGTCTGCGTCATCTTCGGCGCGCATCCCGAGAGCGGCGCGGTGGTGATGAAGGAGCTGGCCAATCTTCCGTTCCTCGGCAGGCTGATCAAGAAAATGGACCTGATCACGGTCTCGGTCGAGCATGGGCCGCAGGGGTTGACCGACATGATCCGGGACGGCGCGCGGCGCGTCGCGGGGCAGGGGCGCCCGATCCTGATCTATCCCGAAGGAGAGCTGATGGCGCTCGGCGCCCGGGCGCGCTACCGGACCGGCGTGTTCAACATCTACGACGCGGCGCAGATCCCGGTGGTGCCGGTCGCGCAGTCCCTCGGCGCGATCTGGCCGAAGCGGGAGTGGGGCAAGAAGCTCCGCCGCTCCGGCGCCATCCGGTACCTGAAGCCGATCCCGCCGGGGCTCGGCAAGGAAGAGTTCATGGCGCGGCTCGAAAATGTGGTGGAGGAGGCCACGATGGAGCTGATCCGCGAGCACGCGACGGGGGCTGACCTCGCCGCCGCCGAAGATCGCTACGCGCGGAAGGCGGGGAACGAATAAGCGGCCGCGCCGCGCGTCTTCTTCCGCCATCCGGCTTGATCCCGCGCGCGCTTCGTGCGGAAACTCGCTCCGAGAGAGAGGGGAGGACGCGGGATGGCCGTGGAGACGACCGCGACGGGCGGCAGCGAGGCCGCCCGCAATCAGTTCGCGCTCTTTCGCACGCGCCGTTTCTGGCCGCTCTTCACGGTGCAGTTCTTCGGCGCGTTCAATGACCAGACGTTCAAGAACGCCTTCGTCGCGCTTCTCACCTATCGGCTGGCCGATCGGCTCGCGCTGAGCGAGGGCGAGGTCGACGCCTATGTCCAGATCGCGGCCGGGCTCTACATCCTGCCGTTCGCGCTCTGCGCGGCGACGGCGGGGCAGATCGCCGACGGGATGGACAAGGCGCGGATGATGCGCTGGGTCAAGTTCGCCGAGATCGTGCTGATGGGAATCGCGGCGGCGGCCTATCTCACGCAGAGCCTGCCTATTCTCTTCGGTCTGATGTTTCTGATGGGCGCGCAATCGGCGTTCTTCGCGCCGATCAAATATGGCGTGCTGCCGCAATACATGCGGCGCGACGAGATGCCGGCCGCGAACGGGTTGATCCAGGGGGCGACCTTCCTCGCCATCCTTCTGGGGCAGATCTTCGGGGCGAAGCTGGTGCTGACCGAGGGCGGGGTCGCCGGCGTCTCCGCCGCGGTGGTGCTGATCGCGGTGATCGGCTGGATCGCCAGTTTCGCCGCGCCGCCGGCGCCGCCGCAGGGCCCGAGGCCGAAGGTGAACTGGGTCATGCCGGTGGCGATGGTCAGGATCATCGCCCAGTGCTGGGGCGAAAAGCCGGCGATGTTCGCGATGCTGGCGCTCGGCTGGTTCTGGTTCGCGGGGGCGACCTTCCTCTCGCTCATCTTCCAGATCGCGAAATTTTCGCTGCTGGCGTCGGAAAATGTGGCGCTGATCCTGCTCACGTCCTTCTCCGTTGGAATCGCGGTCGGCGCTGTGATCTATTCGGTTATCGTGAAGGGCCGGGTCACGCTGAAGACCGCGCCCTGGGGCGCGGCCGGAATCGGGGTCGGCGCGCTTGGCTTCTGTTTCGCCGTCCGGGCGTATGGGGGCGATCTGGCGGACCGGGCGGAGCTGCTGACGGTTGGCGAGTTTCTCGCCCGGTGGGACGCATGGCCGGTGCTCGGCGCGCTGATCTTCATGGCGATGTTCGCCGGGCTCTATGTGACGCCGCTCAATGTCGAGTATCAGGTGAAGGCGCCGGAAGGGCGGAAGGGGCGGTTCGTGGCGTGCTCCAACGTGATCGACAGCCTCTCCATGGTCGCCTCCGCCGGGGCCGCGGCGGTTCTGATCGGGCTCGTCGGCGTGCCGCGCGAGATCGTGTTCGCGCTGGCGGGCGCGACCGGGTTCATCGCCGCCTATGTCGTCTGGCGACGGGCGCGGCGGGAGGAATGAGGCGAGGGGTATGGTGGAATCCGTGAAGGACAGGCGCCTGAAGCTGCGGGTCGTGTTCGATCCGATCGCGATGGTCGGCCCCGGCAGGGTCGACCTTCTGGAGTTCATTCAGGAGACGGGCTCGATCTCCGCCGCCGGGCGGCGGATGGGCATGAGCTACAAGCGCGCCTGGTCGCTGGTGGAGGCGATGAACGCGATCTTTCGCGCGCCCCTGGTCGAGAGCACCCGCGGCGGCGCGAAAGGCGGCGGCGCGGCGCTGACCAGAGACGGCGAGACGGTGCTGGCGGCCTATCGCCGGATCGAGATCAAGCTGGCCGAGGCCGCGGCGCCGGAGCTCGGCGTTCTGACGGCGATGCTCGGCGATATGTCCGGTGGGAGATAACGGCTTGCCAGCCGACCCGGCGCAGGCGATATATCCCACCGGACATATCGAGTGGGAGAGCCGATGATCGGGGCCGCGCGCCTTCGCCGCCTTGCGCGCCTCGCCGCTGCGGCGGCTTTCCTGGCCCTGGGGCCGGCCGGCCCGGCCGCCGCCGAGCCGCCGCTGGTCGCCGTCGCCGCGAATTTCGCCGGGGCGGCGGAGCGGATTTCCGCCGCGTTCACCGAAAGGACCGGGTTTGAGATCGTGCTGACGACCGGCTCCACCGGCAAGCTCTACGCCCAGATCAGGCACGGCGCGCCCTATGACGCGATGTTGTCGGCCGACGCGGCGACGCCGGAGCGGCTGGAGGCGGAGGGTCTGGCGATTCCGGGCTCCCGCTTCACATATGCGGTCGGCCGGCTCGCGCTCTGGAGCGCGGCGCCGAGGCGGCTTGAAAACGGGGCGGAGGCGGCGCTGACCGATCCCGCGACGCGCAAGGTCGCCATCGCCAACCCGAAATTGGCGCCTTACGGCGCGGCGGCGGAGGACGCGCTGCGGGCGATGGGGCTATGGGAGCGTCTCCAACCGAAGATTGTGATGGGGGAGAATATCGGCCAGACATTCGCGATGGTGGAGAGCGGCGCAGCGGATTTCGGGTTTGTCGCGGCCTCGGCGGTCAGCGCGCCGGGGCGCGCGCCGCGCGGCTCGCTTTTCGTGGTTCCGGCCGATGCTTACGCTCCGATCCGGCAGGATGCGGCGTTGCTCCTTCCCGGCGCTGAAGATGACGCGGCGAAAGCGTTCCTCGCGTTTCTGCGCGGGGCCGAGGGGCGCGCCATCGCCGCATCGTTCGGTTACGGCGTGGATTGACGTGTGAGCATGCCGGATCTCGGGCCTCTTTTCCTCACGTTCCGGCTGGCGGCGGTCGTCACCATCGTGCTTCTGGCGCTCGGCGCGCCGTTCGCGTGGTGGCTCGCGCATACGAAAAGCCGCCTGAAGCCGGCGCTGGAGGCGGTGACGGCCCTGCCGCTTGTGCTGCCGCCGACGGTGATGGGGTTCTATTTTCTTTTGCTGCTCAGCCCGAATTCGGAGTTTGGCGGATTCTGGCTGCGGATGACGGGCGACGCGCTCGTCTTCTCGTTCACCGGCGTGGTCATCGCGTCGGTGGCCTATTCGGCGCCGTTCATGGTGCAGCCGCTTCAGGCCGCGTTCGAGGCGATCGGCCGCGCGCCGCTCGAGGCGGCGGCCACGCTCGGCGCGAACCCTCGGGACGCGTTTTTCACGGTGGCGGCGCCGATGGCGGCGCGCGGCTTCCTCACCGCTGGCGTTCTCACCTTCGCCCACACGATCGGGGAGTTCGGCGTGGTGCTGATGGTCGGCGGTTCGATCCCCGGCGCGACCAAGGTGATCTCGATCCAGATCTATGAGCAGGTGGAGACGATCAATTACGCCGAGGCGCACGCGCTTTCCGCGATCCTGCTGGCGTTTTCGTTCGCCGTTCTCCTGATCGTCTACACGGTCAACCGGCGGTTTCCGCTGCGGGCGGTCTGAGAATGGCGCTCTCGCTCGATATCCGCCTCGCCTATCCGGGGTTCGATCTCGACTTTCAGGCGGAGATCGCCGGCCGCGGCCTGACCGCGCTTTTCGGCCCGTCCGGCTGCGGCAAGACCACGGTGCTCCGCACGCTCGCGGGGCTGGAGCCGAACGCGGCGGGGCGGGTGAGCTACAACGGAGAAATCTGGCAGGATGCGAAGACCTTCCTGCCGCCGCATCGGCGCGGCGTCGGCTATGTGTTTCAGGACGCGCGGCTTTTCCCGCATCTGACGGTGGCGGGGAATCTCGCCTATGCGGAAAGGCGCGCCCGCCGCGCGGGGCGGCGGCCGGCCTATGATCAGGTCGTCGCCGCGCTCGCGCTCGCGCCGTTGCTGGCGCGCCGCCCGGGCGGGCTTTCGGGCGGCGAGCGCCAACGGGTCGCCATCGGCCGCGCGCTCTTGACCGCGCCGCGGATCCTGCTGCTGGATGAGCCGATGGCCGCGCTGGACGAAGGCCGCAAAGAGGAGGTCACCCCCTATATCGAGGCCCTCCGCGAGACGGCGACGACGCCGATCCTTCTGGTCAGCCATTCACTGACCGAGGTCGCGCGGCTGGCGTCCGATATCGTGGTGATGCGGGAGGGGCGGGCGCTCCGCGCCGGGCCGCTGGACGAATTGCTCGCCGACCCGGGGTTCGCGCCGGTGATCGGCCCTTCGATGGCCGGCGCGGTGCTGACCGGCCGCGTCGTGGCGCATCATGACGACGGCCTGAGCGAGCTTGCGCTCGGGCCGGCGCGCGTCTTTCTGCCGGGCGTCGCGGCGCCGGTCGGCGCCACGCTCCGCTTCCGCATCCGCGCGGACGATGTGATCCTCGCGGTGGGTCCGGTCTCGAAACTCTCCGCGCTCAACATCCTGCCGGCGGTGGTCGAGGACGTGCATCTCGGCGGCGGCCCCGGCGCGATGATCGCGCTGCGCGTCGGCGATCAGCGGCTGCTGGCGCGGGTCACGCGGCGTTCGCTCAATGCGCTCGGCCTCGCTCCCGGGGCGCCGTGTTCGGCGGTGGTGAAATCCGTCGCGGTGATGCGGGCGGAGATCGGGCCGGGCTAGGCTGGCTTCAGCGCCCGCCGATCAGCCCGAAGAACCGCTTCGCGGGCTTGGCGGGTTTGGCGGGCCGATAGGCGGGGGCGGTGAAATTATAGCGCGTCGCCGCCTTGTCGAACGCGGCGAGGAGCGCGGCCCCGTAGACCCGCTCGATCAACGCCCGGATCCGCGCCATCTCCGCGTCGTCGAGCGGCGCGGCGAGGGTCCAGGGCAGATGGATCGCCGCCTCCGCGATCTCGGCCAGCGCCGCCGTGCTCATCGTGAGGTCGATATGAAAGATGTTGCCCTTGTTCGCGGTCGAAGCCCTGCGGTGGCTCTCGGGGAACTGATCGTAGAGGTATTTCGGCCCGATGCCGATCGGCCGCGGCTGCAGGCGGTAGAGCCGGCGGTCGTGATGGATGATCTTGCGCGATCCGGTCAGGACTTCCGAGAGAAAGAGCGTGTCGATCAGCGGCCAGGGGTGCTTGTGGTTGCCGTCCACGAAGGCCATGTCGTAATTCGCGCCGTGATCGATGATGTCGAGCGCCGTGGAGCCGAAGCGCCGCTCCACCGTCACCGGCCCGCCGGGATAGATGGCGTCGATCAGATACCCGGTCGGCTTGCTGAGATCGCCGAAGAATTCATGCGCCGGGTCGTAGGTCGTGAAACGCGCGCCGCCATGCTCCGCCAGCATCCGGCAGATCAGCCCGCCGGAAAGCCCGGACGCCGCGCCGACTTCGACGAAGGCTTCCGGCCGGTCGGCGGCGATCAGCTCGTGAATGAACATCGCCTCGCGCGGGGTGATGGAGCCCCAGCCCTTGCGCCAATGGCTTTCGAATACGGAATTGACGGCGTCGATGTCCACAACCAGCCTTTCTGCTCGGCGCGCGCGCGCAGGGCGCGCGTCAGCGTTAACTGCCTGCAGAGGCCGATGAAGACAAGAGCGCGCGCGACGCGTCCGCATCCGGCGCCGCGATCAGCGCGTCGAGGTAGCGGTCCGTCGCCGCGTCCCTCCACGGCCCGAGCCCCTCCATCACGGCGACGACCTGACCGAACTTGTCGACGATCATCGTCGTCGGAGTCCCCCGCAGGCCGATGCTGGAGGCGAGCGCGCGGTCGGGGTCGATGAACGGAGGAAGAAGATCGTATCCGCGCCCGCTGAGATAATCACGCACCAGCGCCTCCGCCGGCGGGTCATCGAGAGAGACGGTGACGACGGAGAGGCCGCGCCCCTGATAGCGCTCCGCCAGCGCCTGCAACTGGGGCATCTCGCGCGCGCAGATCGGGCACCATGTCGCCCAGAGCGCGACGACCGCGACCTCGCCGCGCCAGTCCGCGAGCGTGGCGACGCCGCCATTGGCGTTGACGAGCCGGGTCTCCGGCGCCGGAGATTCGCGCGTGATCCGGATGACCCGCTCTTCGAACAGCCCGCCTTCAGGCGGCCCGAAATGCTTCAGCGCCGCCTGTCCGGCGGCGAGGCACGCCGCGAGGCCGATAAAAATGAGAACAATGCGCACACCCACCTCGTCTGTTGTCTCCCGCCCCGATATAAGACCCCTTGAGCCGCGAAGACGAGGCTGCGCGGGAGCGAGGACACGGGATGGTGAAGCCGGCGACGAAGAATGCCCCGCTCCGCCCCGGCTTCTGGCGCGGCCGGAAGCTCGGCGACCTCACCCGCGAGGAGTGGGAGGCGCTCTGCGACGGGTGCGGGCGCTGCTGCCTTCTGAAGCTGGAGGATGAGGACACGGGCGAGGTCTCCTACACCGACATCGCCTGCCGGCTTTTCGACGCCGAGACATGCCGGTGCGGCAATTATCCGCTCCGCTCCCAGCTGGTGAAAGGCTGCGTGCGGCTGTCGCCGGAGACCATCGAGCGCGACAAGAACTGGATGCCGAAGACCTGCGCCTATCGGCTGCTGGCCGAAGGCGGCGATCTTCCGGAGTGGCATTATCTCGTCTCCGGGAGCCGCGAGACGGTGCGCGAGGCCGGGATCTCCGTGCATGGCAAGACCATCTCCGAATGGGAGGTGGACGAGGACGATTACGAAGACAGAATAATCGAAGGCATGATCTGATGTGGTTTACTTCCGACAACGCCGCCGGCGCCGCGCCCGGCGTGATCGAGGCGATGACGCGCGCCTCCGAAGGCCCGGCGATGGCCTATGGCGACGACGCCCAGACCGACCGCGCGAGCGACATGATCCGCGAGCTGTTCGAAGCGCCCGCCGCGGCGGTGCGGTTCGTCGCGACCGGAACGGCGGCGAACGCGCTCGCGCTGGCGACGCTGACGCCGCCCTGGACGGCGATCTGGTGCCACGATCACGCGCATATCGAGGAGGATGAGTGCGGGGCGCCGGAATTTTACACCGGCGGCGCCAAGCTGGTGAAGGTCGGCGGCGCGCATGGCCGGATGGACCGGGACGCGCTTCGCGCCGCGCTCGGCGTCGCGGAGGGCGCCAGCATCCACAATGTCCAGAAAGGCGCGCTCTCGCTGACCCAGGCGACGGAGGCGGGCACGGTCTACTCCGCGGCCGATCTCGCGGCGCTGGCCGGGGCGGCGAAGGCGGCGGGCGTCCCCGTCCATCTCGACGGCACCCGATTCGCCAACGCGATCGCGGCGACCGGCGCGAGCCCGGCCGAGATGAGCTGGAAGATCGGCGTCGACATCCTCTGCCTCGGCTTCACCAAGAATGGCGCGCCGGCGGCGGAGGCGGTGGTGATGTTCGACGAGAGCCGCGTCCGGGAATTCGACCTCCGCCGGAAACGCGGCGGGCATCTCTTCTCCAAGATGCGCTTCATCACCGCGCAGGTCGAAGCGATGCTGGAGGGCGGGGCGTGGCTTCGCTTCGCGGCGCACGCGAATGCGATGGCGGCGCGGCTGGCCGAGGGGCTCGCGGGATTGCCCGGGGTGCGGATCCTGCATCCTGTGGAGGCGAATCTGGTCTTCGTCGAGCTCCCGCGCGCGGCGCATGAGGCGGCGTTGGCGAAGGGCGCCGCCTATCACAACTGGCCGGCGGAAGGCCGGCCGGACCATGTCGGCGCCCGGCTCGTCGCCTCCTACGCGACGCGGGAGGAGGATGTGGATCGGCTGATCGCGGCGCTGAAGGCGGGGTAGCGCCGCCTTCAGGCCTCGCCGCCGCCCAGAATCCGGGACGGGTCCAGGGCGTAGGACGCGCCGCAGAACTGGCAGTCGGCGGTGATCTTCCCCTCGGCGGTGATCATCTCCGCGATCTCGGCGGCGCTGTAATGCGCCAGCGCCGCCTCCACCTTCTCGGCGGAGCAGGTGCAGCCGAACCGGACCGGTTGCGCGGGCCAGACCCGCGGCGCCTCCTCGTGAAAGAGCCGCAGAAGCAGCGTCTCCGCCGGAACGATCGGGCCGATCAATTCATGCGTCTCCATGGTCGCGAGCAGCATCGAGACGCGGCGCCAGTCGTCCTCGCGCCCGCCGAGCGCGGCGGCGTCGCCGGCGCTCATCAGGCCGTCGGCGCCGGCGGGCGCGTCAGGGGCGACGCCGCCTTCTGACGGGAGCTGCTGGATCATCACGCCGCCGCCCCGCCACGCCGCGGCCTCCCCTGGCGTCTCCGAGAGCGCGGTCTCGATGGCGAAACTGGTGGCGAGCTGCTCGGACTGGGCGAAATAGGCCTCCATCGCGCCGGACAGCGCGCCGCCGGTCAGCGGCGTCACGCCCTGATAGGGGGCCATGCCCGGCCCCTGGTCGATGGTGACGCCGACCACGCCGGCGCCGAGTTGCCGGAACCCGGGCGCGGCGGGGTCCAGCGCCTCCGGATCGAAGCCGGCGTAGGCGCGGATACGCGCGGGGCCGCCCTCGCGCTCCGGCGCGAAATAATCCGTGGCGATCAGGCGGATCGCGCCCTCGCCCCGGACCTGGAGAGACAGCCGCCAGCGGAGCTTCATGGTCTGCCCGATCAGGGCGGTCAGCAGCGTCGCCTCCGAGACGAGCGCGGCGACCGGAGTGGGATAGGCGCGCGCGCCGAGGATGGCGTTCAGCGTCCGGTCGAGCCGCGCGACGCGGCCCCGCATGCCCGCCCCGTCCAGCTGGAACGGCAGGATGCTGTCGTCGCCGGAGGCGGGCGTCCCGGCGTTGGCGTTGGCGTCGTCCGGCGTCGTCTCGGTCATGCGTGGCTCCTGATCGAGCGAAAGTCCGGCCCTGATAGTTGGGATCGGCGATGGGCGCAAACCGTGCGGCGGCTGTCTTGACGGGCCCGGACGTATCGGAGATAAGGCCCTTCCTTGGGGCGCGCGAGCGCCGCCGAGGGTTGATGCTATGACGCCCCGACCGGGGCGCGCTGTCCGAGGCGGGCCGGATTGGTCCGAAAGCGCGGGGGGACCCGCCGCCGCAGGGCGCGGAAGAGAGAAAAGGAAAGCGCGAAATGTTCGCGGTGATCAAGACGGGCGGCAAGCAATACAAGGTTGCCGCCAATGACGTCCTCACGGTCGAGAAGCTGGCGGGCGAAGCCGGCGCGGCCATTCAGTTCGACGAGGTGCTGATGGTGGGCGGCGAAGACGGCGTGACCGTCGGCGCCCCTCGCGTGGCCGGGGCGAGCGTCGCCGCGGAGGTGATCGATCAGACCCGCGGGCCGAAGACGATCTCCTTCAAGCGGCGCCGCCGGAAGGCGAGCTCGAAGCGGCGGAAGGGGCATCGCCAGGATCTGACGCTGGTGCGCATCACCGCGATCAACCCGGCCTGACAAAGGAGAGAACGACATGGCGCACAAGAAAGCAGGCGGTTCCTCCCGCAACGGCCGCGATAGCGCGGGCCGCCGTCTCGGCGTGAAGAAATTCGGCGGCGAAGCCGTCATTCCGGGCAACATCATCATCCGCCAGCGCGGCACGAAATGGTGGCCGGGGACGAATGTCGGCCTCGGCAAGGATCATACGATCTTCGCCACGGCCGAGGGCGCGGTGAAGTTCCACAAGGGACTCAAGGGCCGCACCTTCGTGTCCATCGTTCCGCCGGCGGAGGCCGCCGAGTAGCGTTGGCTGCGAATTCACAGAATTCGAAAGAGGGCCGGCGCGCCGCCGGCCCTTTTTCCGTTTCGGGAGACGATGGATGAGCCTGCCCGAGAGTATCGCGACCGAGCGCCTGACGCTCCGGCCGCCGCGCGCGGCGGACGCCGGCCCGATGGCGCTTTACGCCGGGGACCGGCGCGTCGCGGAGATGCTGGAGCACGTGCCGCATCCCTATCCTCCGGGGGCGGCGGAGGCGTTCATCGAACGAATCCTCGCCAATCGATTCGCGGGGCGCCTCTGGGTCATGGACGCGAGCGGGATCGACGGGCCGGAATTCATCGGCGTCATCAGCCTGCGCCCGGCGGAGACGGCGGGCGTCTTTCAGCTCGGGTATTGGGTCGGGCCGCCTTTCTGGAGCACCGGGTACGCGTCCGAAGCCGCGGGCGCCGTCGTGGCGGCGGCGCGCGCGGCGGGCGTGAGGCGGCTGGAGGCGCGCGTCGTGGAGGAGAATGAGGCCTCGGCGCGCGTGTTGCGGAACGCGGGGTTCGAGGAGACGGGGGCCGCGCCCTTCTTTTCCGTCGCGCGGGGCGGAATGGCGCGCCATCGTCTGTTCGCCATGGAATTCGGCCCGGAGGCGACGACATGAAATTTCTGGATCTCGCGAAAGTCTATATTCGCGCCGGCGCCGGAGGCGATGGCTCCGTCAGCTTCCGGCGTGAAGCGGCTGTCGAGTTCGGCGGCCCCGACGGCGGCGACGGCGGCCGGGGCGGCGATGTGATCATCGAGGCGGTCGACGGGCTCAACACCCTGATCGATTATCGCTATCAGCAGCATTTCCGCGCCGGCGCCGGCCGGCCGGGCGCCGGCCGCCAGCGCACCGGCAAGGACGGCGCCGACGTGGTCATGAAGGCGCCCATCGGCGTCGAGATCCTCGAGGAGGACGGCGAGACGCTGATCGCAGACCTCACGGAGCTCGGTCAGCGGGTGGTTCTCGCCCGGGGGGGCAACGGCGGTTTCGGCAACCTGCATTTCAAGTCCTCGACCAATCAGGCCCCGCGCCGCGCCAATCCGGGCCAGCCGGCGATCGAGCGCACGATCTGGCTTCGCCTCAAGCTGATTGCGGACGCGGGGCTGGTGGGGGCGCCGAACGCCGGAAAGTCCACCTTCCTCGCCGCGACCTCGAACGCGCGGCCGAAGATCGCCGATTACCCGTTCACCACGCTGCATCCGCAGCTTGGCGTCATCGGCGTCGATGGCCGGGAGTTCGTGCTGGCGGACATTCCGGGCCTGATCGAGGGCGCGCATGAAGGGCGCGGCATCGGCCACCGGTTTCTCGGCCATGTCGAACGCTGCGCGATCCTCCTGCATCTGATCGACGGGACATCCGCCGACGTGGTGACGGATTACGAAATGATCCGCGCCGAACTGGACGCCTATGGCGCGGGCCTTGCGGACAAGCCGCGAATCGTCGCGCTGAACAAGATCGACGCGCTCTCCGCCGAAGAAGCGGCCGAAAAGCGCGCCGCGCTGGAGGCGGCCGGCGTGGGGACCGTGCGGCTTCTCTCCGCGGTCTCGGGCGAGGGGGTGGAAGGCGCGCTCCGGGCGCTTCGGATCGAGATCGAGCGGCGCCGCAATGCCGAGGGCGCGGCCGGAGGGGAGGATGGCGCGTGGAGGCCCTGAGCGCCGCGCCGCGCCTCGCGGCGGCGCGGCGGGTGGTGGTGAAGATCGGCTCCGCGCTTCTGGTCGACGCCGAAACGGGCGCGCTCCGGTCCGCCTGGCTCAAGGGGCTGGCCGCGGATGCGGCGGCGCTCCGGGCGCGGGGGGCGGAGGTTCTTCTGGTCTCGTCCGGCTCGATCGCTCTCGGCCGGCGCGCGCTCGCTCTTGGCCCCGGCCCGCTGGCGCTGGAGCAGGCGCAGGCGGCGGCCGCGGTGGGGCAGATCCGGCTCGCCCGCGCATATGAAGAGGCGCTGGAGCCCCATGACCTGAAGGCGGGGCAGGTGCTGATGACGCTGGACGACACCCGCGACAGGCGGCGCTATCTAAATGGGCGGGCGACGCTGAAGACCCTGCTCGGGTTTGGCGTCATTCCGATCGTGAACGAGAACGACACCGTGGCGACCGACGAGATCCGTTATGGCGACAACGACCGTCTGGCGGCGCAGATCGCGTCGATGGCGGGGGCCGACGCGCTGGTGCTGCTCTCCGACGTGGATGGGCTCTACGACGCCGATCCGCGCGTGGATCCGGCGGCGCGGCTGATTCCCCTGGTGACGGAGCTCACGCCCGAGATCGAGGCGATGGCCGGCGGCGCCGGCACCGCCGGGGCCAAGGGCGGCATGCGCACGAAGCTGATCGCCGCCAGGGCCGCGATGAAGGCGGGCTGCGCCATGGCGATCACCCGCGGAGACCGGGACCGGCCGCTTCGCGCGCTGGAATCCGGCGCGGCGGCGACCTGGTTCGCCCCGACGGCCAGCCCGCGGGCGGCGCGCAAGCAATGGATCGCGGCGATGCCGCCGGAAGGCCGGCTGGTGATCGACGCCGGCGCGGCGGCGGCGCTCAGGCGCGGCAAGTCGTTGCTGCCGGCCGGGGTCCGGGCGGTGGAGGGCGATTTCGGCCGGGGCGATCCGGTGCTGATCGCGGACGAGGCGGGCGCGGGCCTCGGCGTCGCGCTCGCGGGCTATTCGGCCGCCGAGGCGCAGGCGATCATCGGGCTCCATTCCGCCCGCATCGCGGTCACGCTCGGCCATCCGGGCCGCGCGGCGATGGCGCATCGCGACGACATGGTGATCTGGAGTTGACGGGAGGCGAAGCGATGGGCGACCCGGTTCAGGACGCATCGGCGATGATGGCGAAGATCGGCGCGCGCGCGCGCGCCGCCGCCGCGGCTTTGGCGACGGCGCCCGCCGCCGCGCGGAGGCGCGCGCTCGAGATCGCGGCGGACACGATCGACGCGCGCGCCGGCGAGATCGAGGCGGCCAACGCCCGCGATATGGAGTTCGGGGCGTCAAAAGGGCTTTCCGCGGCGATGCTCGACCGGCTCCTGCTGACGCCGGACCGGATCGCCGGCATGGCGGGCGGGCTTCGCGCCGTCGCAGCGCAGCCCGATCCGGTCGGCGAGGTGATCGCGGACTGGACGCGGCCGAACGGGCTACGGATCCGGCGCGTCCGGACCCCGCTCGGCGTCATCGGCGTGATCTACGAGAGCCGGCCGAACGTGACCGCGGACGCCGGGGGGCTTTGCCTCAAGTCCGGCAACGCGGCGATTCTGCGGGGCGGCTCGGAAAGCTTCCATTCCGCGACCGCGATCCATGGCTGCCTGATCGAGGGGCTGCGGCGCGCCGGGCTGCCGGAGGACGCGGTGCAGATCGCGCCGACGCGGGATCGCGCCTTCGTCACCGCGATGCTCGGCGCCGCCGAATGGATCGACGTGATCGTGCCGCGGGGCGGCAAGGGGCTTGTCGCTCTTGTGCAGGCGGAGGCGCGCGTGCCGGTTTTCGCGCATCTCGAAGGGATCTGCCATGTCTATGTCGATCGCGCGGCCGACGCGGAGATGGCGCGCCGCGTGGTGCTCAACGCCAAGACCCGGCGGCCCGGGATCTGCGGCGCGGCCGAATGCCTGCTGATCGACAGGGAGATCCTCCCGACGCTGGGCGCCGCGCTGATCGCGGATCTGGTCGCGGCCGGCGTCGAGGTGCGGGGAGGCGAGGCGCTCCGGGCGCTGCCCGGCGTCGTTCCGGCCGCGCCCGATGATTTCGGCCGCGAGTTCCTCGACATGATCATCGCCGCGGAGGTGGTGGACGGCGTCGACGGCGCGATCGCGCATATCCGCCGCTACGGCTCGGAGCATACGGATTGCATCATCACCGCGGACGATGAGGCGGCGGCGCGGTTCTTCTCGCATCTCGACAGCGCGATCCTGATGCGGAACGCGTCGACGCAGTTCGCCGACGGCGGCGAGTTTGGCATGGGAGCGGAGATCGGCATCGCGACCGGCAGGATGCACGCGCGCGGCCCGGTCGGCGCGGCGGAGCTGACCAGCTTCAAATATCTGGTCGAGGGCGCGGGGGCCGTGCGGCCCTGAGCGTCGCTCGCCCGGCGCGGATCCGGAACGAAAAAGCCCGGCATGCGCCGGGCCATTCGGATCTTTCTCGTCAGAGCGGACTGAGAGTCAGGCGCGTCCCCATGCGCGGACAGGGCCGCTGTCGATATGGGTGAACGTCCGGTAACCGCCGACGCCGCCGCCGCCGATCTTCTTCGCCGCCCGGCTGATCTGGGTGGGCGAGCGGCTCTTCATCTGGAGGTCGATCGCCATGCCCTTGAGATGATAGCTGTTGCGCGCGACGCCGCGATTCCGCCGCCGGAGAAGCGCGTTGGTCACCGGGCTCCGGTATCCGGAGACGACGCTGATCGGCTCCTGCGTCTCCAGCAGGCGGTAGGTCGCCGCCAGAATGTCGAGCGCCCGAAAATCATAGTCGATCATCAGATTTTCGCGCCAGTCCCTCAGGATGAAGTCGATCTCCGCCTTGGCTTCGGGAATGTATTCGCCCTCGACCCAGTAGACGGTGTTGACCTTGTCGTCGGTGCGCGGGTTCGTCAGATGCACGCGGCGAATGTCTCCGGCGCCGGTGAGCGTCGCCGGGGCGGCGAAGGCTTTTGGCGCCGTGACCAGGGCCGCCGCGCCGGCGAGCAGCCCGAATGCGTTGCGACGCGTGAGATGCGCCCTGTTCTCTGTGATGTTTGTCACTCTGTCCTCGGTCCGTTCTGAACGATCCAGCTTAAGTCGCCGAATTCATTGCCTCTTAAAGTGAATGTCTTCTGAACGGGAAACCCGGGCAAGTTGTAGTTTCGCTGCACGGGCTCGCCCGGAATCCGCTCGAATCCGGGGTTTGGGCGGGTGTCACTGCGTCTTTTTTCACACTTTGTGAGCGTAACTTTCAGTGGCGCACGGGATAATCGTGAATGATCGCTCCGCCCGGGCTAATCTGAGGGCAGCGAATCTTAATTGTATCTGTGGGGCAACAGTGTCCGATATTCGACACAGTATGCGCGTTATTGTCGCAGGGGCGGCGTTGAGCCTTTTTTCCGCTGGCGCGGCTCTCGCGATGGGCGCGGCCGGGAGCGGCGCGACCGAGGGCGCGGCGCGGGGCGTCGCGCTTCAGGCGGCGCTCGCGGAGCGGGGCGTGGCCGGGGATGCGGCGCGCGCTCACTATGCGGCGTCGGCGTACCGGGATCTCTGGATCGGGCCTGACGGCGATGACGCGTTGGCGCGCGAGCTGCTTATCGCGTTGGCCGATGCGGAAACGCAGGGCCTGCCGGCGGCCGGCTATCCGGTGGACCGGCTTCGCGCCGCGCTGCGGGCGGCGGAAAATGGCGATCCGGCGCGTGTCGCTCAGGCCGAGTTGGCCTTGACCCGCGCCTTTCTTACATACGCGCGCGACCTTTCGACGGGCGTGCTGGAGCCGCGGTCGGTCGACCGCGATCTGCATTTGCGCCGGCCCGCCATCGACGAGGGGCGGCTCCTGAGCCGGGTCGCGTCGACGAGGACGCTGGCGCCGGTGCTCGCCTCGCTGACGCCGGCGGCGCCGACTTATTCGCGCCTCGTGGCGCATCTGGCGGAGTTGCGCGCCACCCCGCGAGACGCATGGGGCCCGCCGGCGCCGGAGGGCCGCGCGCTTCGACCGGGCGACGTGGACGCGCGGGTCGCCGCCGTCAGGGCGCGGCTGACCGCGCTTGGGGATCATGCGCCGGGAGGGATCGGCCTCGCAAATATCTACGATTCGGCTCTGGAGGCGAGCGTGCGCGCGTTTCAACGCCGCCACGGGCTGAATGAGGACGGCGTGATCGGCATGCGGACGATCCGGGAGATGAACGCGAGCGTCGATGACCGGATCGGTCAGGTTCTGGTGAACCTGGAGCGGCTGCGGTGGACCAATCGCGCCCCCGAGCGGCGCTATGTCGATGTGAATCAGGCCGACTTCACCGTGCGGCTGATCGAAGACGGCGTCATCCTCTTCGAGGAGCGCGTCATCGTCGGCTCGCGGCGGAACAGGACGCCGGAATTCTCCGACGAGATGGACCATCTCGTGTTCAATCCGACATGGCATGTTCCGCGCAGCATCGCCGCCAAGGAGATCCTGCCGCGGCTGCAGGAGGACCCGGGTTATCTGAGCCGGCAGAACATGAGGCTGGTCTCCCGCACCGGAGACCCGGCGCCTGACCCGGCCTTCACCGACTGGTCGCTCTACTCCGCGAGCGACTTTCCCTTCGCCGTCAAGCAGAATCCCGGCGGCGGGAATTCTCTTGGGCGGGTGAAGTTCATGTTCCCAAACAACTTCTCGATCTATCTGCACGATACGCCGTCGAAGCGGCTTTTCGCCAAGGACGCGCGCGCCTTCAGCCATGGATGCGTTCGGGTCCAGGACCCGATGCGGCTCGCGGAAGCGCTTCTGGCGCCGCAGAGCGACGATCCGGGCGCGCTGATCGCGCGGGTGCTCGCCAGCGGCCGGGAGACGACGATCCGGCTCGAGACTCCGGTGCCGATCCATCTCGAGTATCGGACGGCGTGGGTCGACGAGACCGGCCGGCCCGAGTACCGCGCCGACGTCTATGGCCGCGATGCGCGCATTCTCGCCGCGTTGAGGGCCAAGGGCGTCGGGGTTGGCGCGGAAAGCTGAGGTCCTCGCCTTTTTGGGACCGCGGCGAACGCAGCTCACCCTTCCCGTCGCGGGAGCGAGCCTGTACAGAGCGGAAAGATCAATGCTGAGAGGTGGACGATGACCGACGATGTCGCGCGGAAAATCATCGCCATCATTGCTGAACAGGCGATGCTTGGAAGCGACGAGGTTGGCCTCGACGCGTCTCCTGAGAGTCTTGGGCTCGACAGCCTCGCGCTGGTGGAGATCGTCTTCGCCATCGAGGAGGCGTTCGATATCTCCGTTCCGTTCAACGCGAATGAGCCGGGCGCGTCGGAATTCGACATATCCTCAGTCGCGAACATCGTCGCGGCCGTGAAAAACCTGCTCGCGGCGAAAGGCTGAAGATGCCTCGTCGGGTTGCCGTCACCGGCATAGGCGTCGTGTCCGCGCTCGGGCTCGATCGGGAGTCGCATCTTGCGGGGCTTCGCGAGGGGCGGGACGGCGTCTCGACGCTGGAGATCACCGATGTGGAGCGGCTTTCCGTCCGGATCGGCGCGCAGGCGCGCGATTTCGACGGCGCCGCCCTGTTCGATCGCCAGCAATTGAGCTTCTTCGACCGCACGACGCAGATGGCGCTGACGGCCGCCGCCGAGGCCGTCGCGGATGCGGCGCTTGAGCTGACGGAGGAGGAATCCCTGAAGACCGGCGTGGTGATGGGCACCGCGCTCAACGGGATGGAGACGATCGACGGAAATTACCGCGCCGTGTTTCAGGATGGAAAGAACCGGGTCCATCCGTTCATCGTGCCGCGATTGATGACCAGCGCGGGCGCCAGCCAGATCTCCATGTCCTATGGTTTGCGAGGGCCGAGCTGGACGGTCTCCACCGCCTGTTCATCCTCCAATCACGCCATCGGCCAGGCGTTCCAGATGGTCCGCTCCGGCGTCTCGGACGTGATGGTGACCGGCGGCGCGGAGGCGCCGCTCTTTTTCGGCGTGATCAAGGCGTGGGAGGGGCTGCGCGTGATGTCGCGCGACGCGTGCCGGCCGTTTTCGTTGAATCGGTCGGGAATGGTTCAGGGCGAAGGCGCCGCCGTGCTCGTGCTGGAGGAGATGGGCCGGGCCAGAGCGCGCGGCGCGCGGATCTGGGGCGAGATCGTCGGATTCGGCATGTCGGCCGACGCGTCGGATATCGTCATGCCGAGCCTGGACGGCGCGGCGCGGGCGATGCGCGCCGCGCTCGACGACGCGGCGATGGCGCCGGACGAGGTCGCCTATGTCAACGCGCATGGCACCGCGACCGCGGCGAACGATCGGACGGAATGCGCCGCGATCAGCGAGGTGTTCGGCGCGGCGGCGGAGCGGGTTTCGATTTCCTCCACCAAGTCGATGCATGGGCATTGCATCGGCGCGGCGGGCGCGCTTGAGGCGGCGGCGGTGCTGATGGCGCTGACGGAGGGCGTCATCCCGCCGACGATCAACTATGACGAGCCGGATCCGGATTGCGCGCTCGACGTCACTCCGATGACCGCGCGCGAGCGTCCGGTGGGCGCCGCGCTGTCCAACTCTTTCGCATTCGGCGGCCTGAACGCCGTATTGGCGTTCAGGAAGATCTGAGCGCCCGCCTCGGCGGGGTCAGGGGCCGCTCGGCGCCGCGATCCGGCGAGGGCTCAGAGCGAGTCGAAGCTCTTGGTGAACCCGGAGAGCGAGATCGGAACATCCGCCTTTTCGCCATTCACGGCCATGATCGACAGCACCGCCTTGACCCCGTTCTTCATCTGATTGACGAAGTCCGTCGGGACCGGCTCGCTGGCGATGCAGGCGCGCGCGTCGCAAACCTGGAAGGCGGCGCGGCCGATCTCGCGGCCGTCGATCTTCATCTCGATCCCCGCCGGCAGCAGGACGCCGACCGGCGCGTCGATCTGGATGACGGCGGCGATCGGCGCCCCGTTCGGCCCCTTCGCGCCATCGGTCTTGCGGAGGGCGACGCGAAGCACCGGCTTGCCGTCTTCGCGGTTTCCGACCTGCGTCATGATGCAGGCGTCGGGCTTGGCGGTGCTGCAGCGAACCTCCCACGCCCCGTTTGTCGCTTTCAGCGTCGTTGCGCCTTGCGCCTGGTCCTGCGCGCCGGCGATTTGCGGCATGAAACCAAGGGCGGCGGCGAAGAGGGCGGCGGTCGTTTTACGAAGCACTTTTGGCGTTCCCTTGTCAGCTTTTGCGCCGGAGGCGCGCGAATTTCCGTCACCGATTGATGAGCGTCACAGCGTTCGAAATCAAGGCGGTGAAAGCTCGCTGCGGCGTTACAGGCAAATTAGCAAAGAAAAGGCGCTCTTACGAGCGCCCTTCCCACGAGACTCTCCGCCTCTTCTCTCTCCCTGTCGAACTGGCCGTGGCAAGTTCTGAACGGACGCTATTCGGAACCCATGTCGGCGTCAACGAAAAACGACGCCCCCGCGACGGCGCTCAAACTGGCGCATTTATGGCGATGAGTGACGGAAAACGAGCCTCGGCCGATTGAAAAAAAAGGGCCGCGCCGAAGCGCGGCCGAGTCCGACAGGGAGGAGTGCGGGCGCCCCTCTCCGGAATATCCGAAAAAGAACCGCTCGCCTGTTCAAGATAGCCCGCTTCGGTTAACCAGAGATGTGCAAACCGGCACAATACGCGGAGCGGGCGATGCGATGACTGAAATGGACCGGGTGTTCATCGGCGGCGGCGGTTACGCCGAGCCGCAGACGCTCCTGCTGAAATATGCGAATCGGCATGGCCTGATCTCGGGCGCGACCGGGACGGGCAAGACGGTCACCTTGCAAATCCTGGCGGAAAGCTTCTCGGCCGCCGGCGTTCCGGTGTTTCTCTCCGATGTGAAAGGCGATCTCACAGGGCTTTGCGAGGCGGGCTCGCACGAGCATAAATTGCACGGCGCCTTCGTCTCCCGCGCGGAGAAAATCGGTTTTGACGATTACGGCTATGACGCGTTTCCGGCGGTGTTCTGGGATCTTTTCGGCGAAGCGGGGCATCCGATCCGCACCACGATCACCGAAATGGGTCCGCTTCTGCTGTCTCGGCTCCTCCAGCTCAGCGAGGCGCAGGAGGGCGTGTTGAACATCGTCTTCCGGGTCGCGGATGAGGATGGGCTGCTGCTGATCGATCTGAAGGATCTTCAGGCGCTGCTGGTTCATGTCGGCCAGAGGGCGAAGGAGTTGTCGCTGCGCTACGGCAATATCGCGCCAGCGACGGTCGGGGCGATCCAGCGGCGGCTGCTGGTGCTCGAAGGGGAGGGCGGAGACGCCTTCTTCGGCGAGCCGGCGCTGAATCTGTCCGACATGATCGCGACGGCGCCAGACGGGCGCGGGCGGGTGAATATCCTTGCGGCCAACCGGCTGATGAACGCGCCCCGTCTCTACGCGACCTTCCTCTTGTGGTTGCTTTCCGAACTCTTCGAGACATTGCCCGAGGTCGGCGACCCGGACAAACCGGTGTTCGTCTTCTTTTTCGACGAGGCGCATCTCCTTTTCGATGGCGCGCCGAAGGCCATGGTCGACAAGGTGGAGCAAGTGGCGCGGCTGATCCGGTCGAAGGGAGTAGGGGTCTATTTCATCACCCAGAATCCGGCGGATGTGCCGGACGACATTCTGGGCCAGCTCGGCAATCGGGTGCAGCATGCGCTTCGCGCCTACACGCCGCGGGACCGGAAGGCGCTGCGGGCGGCGGCGGAGACGTTCCGGCCGAACCCCGATTTCGATACGGAAGAGGCGATCACGGGGCTTGGCGTCGGCGAGGCGCTGGTCTCGACGCTGATGACGAAAGGCGCGCCGTCCGTGGTCCAGAGAACGCTTGTTCGGCCGCCGTCTTCGCGGCTCGGCCCGGCGACGCCCGCCGGTCTGGAGAAATCCATCGCGGCGTCTCCGGTCGCCGGGGTTTACGATGTCGCGGTCGACCGCGAAAGCGCGTACGAGATGTTGAAAGCGGCGGCGGAGGCGGCGGCGCGGGAGGCGGAGGCCGCGCCCGAGCCGGAACGCGCGCCCGCCGATGACGGCGCCCGGGGCGGGCGGAGCCGCGGGCGCGCCTATCGGGGCGACGACGCGGCCCCGCGTTGGCGCGAGACCGACGAGCACCGCCACGCCCGCCGGTATCAGCCGGCGACGAAAGCGAAGACGTCCCGATCCTCCCGCCGCTCGGACAGCGTGAGCGAGGCGGTGATAAAACAGGTGGCGCGAACCGCCAGCTCGCAGATCACCAGAAGTCTGGTTCGGGGGCTGCTCGGCGGGTTGTTTCGCGGTCGGTGAGCCGGGCGGCTAGAGCGCGCGCGCCTTCAACCAGGCGATCACGGTGCGGGCGTCGCGGTCGGGCGGGAACACCGGGTAGTTCACCGCCAGGATCGCGCCGTCGCGCGCGATCATGGTCAGGCGTTTCGTCAGGCGATTCCCCTCGACGGTCATCGTCGGCAGCCTGAGCGCGTCCGAAAAGCGGTGGTCGCTGTCGGACAGAAGCGGAAACGGCAGATGGAGGCGCTCGACCGCCTCCGTCTTGTAAGCGGTCGATTGGGTCGAGAGGCCGAAAACATGATCGACGCCAAGCTTCGTCAGGTCCTCGAAATGATCCCTGAAGGCGCAGCTCTGCGGCGTGCACCCGCGCGCGCCGGGGATCATGTCCCAGTTTTCGGGGAGCGCGACGTCCGGCCGGCCGGTCATCGGGTAGGCGTAGATCACGGTCAGGCCGGGCAGCGCGGCGAGGTTCACGCGCGCTCCATCGGTCGCATCCAGCGGCGCGGCTGGGAGCCTTGCGCCGGTCAGATGATCGGCGCCGCCGTCATCCTCGGGCTTCGGCAGCTTGCTCCAGTCGACGCTTTCAAGAGCCATCGGATCTTTCCTCATGCGCGGGCCGCCAACCGGGCGGCGCTCACGGTCGAGAGGATATCGACGAGTCCGGGCGGAGGATAGATGGGTCGCGCGTCCGTAGGCGGGATCGTCAGGGGGCTGGCGGCCGCGGCCCTGTCCGTCGAAAAGGCGAAGCGCGCGCCGGGCCTCCGGCGCGCGCTCCGATGCGAATCTGGCGACGCGCCCGGCGCCGGGCCGCTCCGCCTAGCGCGGCTCGCTCGCCAATCCCTTGACGATCGCGACGCACATCAGCAGGAGCACGACGGTGAACGGCAGCCCGGTCGAGATGACCATGGATTGCAACGAGGCGAGCCCGCCGACCGACAGCAGCAGGACGATCGCCACCGCGCCTTCGAACACGCACCAGAACACCCGTTGCGGGACGGGAGCGTCCACCTTGCCGCCGGCGGTGATCGTGTCGATCACGAGGCTGCCGGAATCGGACGAGGTGATGAAGAACACCATGACGAGGACGATCCCGATCAGCGAGGTGATGGAGGAGAGCGGCAGTTGTTCCAGCATCAGGAAGAGCTTCAGCTCCAGCGGCGCGTCCTGCACGGCGGTGAAGCCGTCCTGCACCACCTGCTGGATCGCGGCGCCGCCGAAGACCGACATCCAGAGTATGCAGACCATCGACGGGATCAGAAGCACGCAGATCAGGAATTCTCGCACGGTCCGGCCGCGGCTGACGCGGGCGATGAACATGCCGACGAACGGCGACCAGGAGATCCACCAGGCCCAGTAAAACGCCGTCCACCCTTGCGAGAAGTTCGTATCCTCCCGCCCCAGCGGGTTTGCGAGGCCCGGCAGATACTCCACATACGCGCCGAGAGAGGAGACGAACCCGGTCAGGATCGCCAGCGTCGGCCCGACCAGGAGCACGAAGAGGAGAAGAACGAAGGCGAGGCCCATATTGATTTCGGAAAGCACCTTCACCCCGCCGTCGAGCCCGCGAAGGACGGAGATGGTCGCGACCGCGGTGATGCCGGAGATCAGCAACACCTCCGCCGTCGGCCCGACGGGGACGCCGAAGAGGTGGTTCAACCCGGCGTTCGCCTGCGTCGCGCCGAACCCGAGCGATGTGGCGAGGCCGAACAGCGTGGCGAAAACCGCCAGAGTGTCGATGACATGCCCGGTCCAGCCCCAGACCCGGTCGCCGAAGATCGGATGGAACGCGGAGCGGATCGTGAGCGGCAGCCCCTTGTTATATGTGAAAAGCGCGAGCGCGAGCGCGACCACCGCGTAGATCGCCCATGGGTGCAGGCCCCAATGGAACACGGTCGCGGCCATGCCGAGCCGGATCGCCTCCGCCTGATCGCCGGCCGCGGCCCCGAGGGGCGCCCAGTCGGAGCGCGCGCCATCCTCCATGGTGACGCCGCCAAAGGCGGTGGAGAAATGGGTCAGCGGCTCCGAGACGCCATAGAACATCAGCCCGATGCCCATGCCGGCGGCGAACAGCATCGCGAACCAGCCGATATAGGAATAATCGGGAACCGCGTCCTTGCCGCCGAGCCTGACCGACCCGTAAGGCAGCACGATCAACGCGAGGCAGAAGATGACGAAAATGTCGGCGGCGCCGAAAAAGAACCAGTCGAACTGCTGCGTCACGGCCGAGAACAGCCAGGAGAAGAGCGCGCCGGACTGTTCCGGAAGAGCCAGAGTATAGAATACGAAGGCGATAATTGATAAACCGGAAATCATGAAAACAGGGTTGTGAATATCGAATCCGAACGGTCCAACATGACCGTCCATATTGTCTTGCCCTATTTCATAATCTGTCTCGATGATCGCGCCGCCACCGACGCTCGGGTCGTTGATGCTCATTCGCTCACCCCTCGATTTTTAATGGCTACAGGGGAACATTTCCATTGAATGACGTCAACCCGACGGTCCCTGCGCATTCAGCCGAGATAGACCTCTCCCGCCGGATACCGTACGCGCGGTTGGCTCTGCGTCGCGAGAAAAAAGCCGAGCGTCAGCGGCCCGACCCGGCCGACAAACATGATCAGCATGATCACCGCCCGGCCGAATCCATCGAGATCGCCCGTCGCGCCGCGTGACAGGCCGACGGTGCCGAAAGCGCTGACCACTTCGAAGGCGATGTCGAGAAACGCGCCCTGATGCGACAGCGTGAGAAGGAAAACGCCGAGGAAAATGATGATGAGGCTGAGCGAGACCAGAGCCGTCACCTTCAGGATCTGAGGAAGCGCGATGGAGCGGCCAAAGGCGCTCAACTCGGTCCGCCGCCGGAAAAAGGCGACCGTGGCGAGCAGCATCACCATGATCGTCGTGACCTTGATCCCGCCTGCGGTGGAGGTCGGCCCGCCGCCGATCACCATTAGCGAGATGACCATCATCGTCGTCGACGGCTTCAGCCCGCCGATATCCGTCGTGTTGAAGCCGGCGGTGCGGGTCGTGACCGCCTGGAACCAGCTGACGGCGAGCTTGGCGAACGGGTCGCCGAGCGGCCCCAGCGTCCGGGGGTTCGACCATTCGAGAGCGGCGAAAATGACGACGGAGGAGACGATGAGCGCCGCCGTGCCCGCGAGCATCAGCTTCGAGTGCATCGAGAGCGCCCTCCAGCGCCGCCGCCGCCATATGTCGGCGATGACGACATAGCCGATCCCGCCGGTGATGATGAGAAGCGGAATGACGCTGTTCACGATGGGGTCGAGCGCATAGGGGACGAGCCCCTGCGGGAAGGTGGAGAACCCGGCGTTGTTGAAGGCCGAGATGGAATGGAACGCCGCATGCCAGAACCCCGGCCAGAGCCCGTATTCAGGCGCGAAAACAGGGAGCAGCGCCGCGGCGCCGCCAGCCTCGCAGATGAGAACGACCTTCAGGATGGTTCGGGTCAGGCTCATCAGATCGGCCAGCGAGGTCTGATTGAGATCGTCCCGGAGAAAGGCGCGGGCGCCGAGCCCGACCGGCAGGCCGAGCGCCGCGAGAACGAACACGGCGAAAACCATCAGGCCGAGCCCGCCAAGCTGGATCAGAAGCGCGATCACGCCGAGGCCGAACGGCGTGAACGTGGTCCCGATATCGACCACGGCGAGGCCGGTGACGGTGACCGCGGAGGCGGAGGTGAAGACAGCGTCGGGCCAACTCACCGCGTCCACGACGCTTGGCGGGGCCTTGAGAAGGAGCGCGCCGGCGAGCACGACGAGAAGATAGAGCCCGGCGAGGATCGCGGGCGGCGGCGTGCGCGAGGCCCGCCGTCGCAGCTTTTCGCGAAGGGAGCGGGCCATGGCGCGTTCAGATCGTGTCGCCGAAGCGGCGGAGCTCCGGCGGCTTGCCCAGGATGAGGAGCTTGTCGTCCTTCTCCAGCGCGGCGGCCTCGTCGGCGCAGTCGTGGAAGGTCCCGCCGCGCATCAGGCCGAGCGCCCGCAGGCCGAATTTTTCAGATAGCTTCAGCGCGCCGATCGTTTCGCCGGCCAGGCTTTCCGGCGCGTCGATGATGACGACATGGAACCCGTTGCCGAGGCTGAGATAGTCGCGCATCGCCGGGTTGTGCAGCATTTGCGCGATGTGCTGGCCCATCTCGTTCTCGGACTCGATCACCCGGTCGACGCCCACGCGCGTCAGAATGCGGTGATGGGTGCGCCCGGCCGCCTTGGCCCAGATTTTCTCCAGCCCGAGCAATCGGAGATTCATCGCGATCAGGATGCTCGCCTCGATATTGTCGCCGATGGCGACGATGGCGACGTCGTGCTGGTCGATCCCCGCTTCGCGCAGCGCCTCTTCCTCCCTCGCGTCGAGAATCAGGGTTTGCGACAGGGCGTCGCTCATCAGCGCGGCGCGCTTGTCGTCGATATCGATGCCGGTCACGTAGTTTTCGAGCCGCGCGAGCGCGTTCGCGACGCTCGAGCCGAACGCTCCGAGGCCTATGACGACGAAAGAGCGTCTCTTGTCCGCCATCGGCGGCTCCCTCGCTGGATTCAGGCGTCAGGCGTGGCGATACGGCTCCACATATTGAAGCGCCATGTCCCAGGGGAAGAAGATCCAGGTGTCCTGGCTGACTTCGGTGATGAAGCTGTCGACCATCGGCTTGCCTTTCGGCTTGGCGTAGACGGTTGCGAAATGCGCCTTCGGATACAGCCTGCGGACGGTCTCCAGCGTCCGGCCGCTGTCGACGAGATCGTCGATGATCAGAATGCCGGCGCCGCCGTCGCTCATCAGGTCCGCGTCCGGCGCCTTCAGTATTTCGGTGCCGGTCCGCGCCTGATTGTCATAGGATTTCACGCTGATGGTGTCGACGACGCGGACATTGAGTTCGCGCGCGATGATGCAGGCGGGGACCATGCCGCCGCGGGTGATGGCGACCACGGCCTTCCATGCGCCGCCGGCGAGCGGCCCGTTCTGCTCCAGCCGCCACGCGAGCGCGCGGCTGTCGCGGTGCATCTGGTCCCATGAGACATGGAACCCTTTTTCATGCGGCAGCCGCTCCCGAATCATGCGCTCGTCCTTATTTTCGCCCGACGACGGCGTCGATGTCCGGAGCGCCCTCCGCCTTCATTCCGACGACGTGATAGCCGCAATCGACGTGATGGCATTCACCGGTGACGCCGGAGGAAAGGTCCGAAAGCAGATAGAGGCCGGACTTTCCGACGTCGTCCTGGGTGACGTTGCGCCGAAGCGGAGAATTCAGTTCGTTCCATTTCAGGATGTAGCGGAAATCGCCGATGCCGGAGGCTGCGAGCGTCTTCATCGGGCCGGCCGAGAGCGCGTTGACGCGGATGTTCTTCGGCCCGAGATCCATCGCCATGTAGCGCACCGACGTCTCCAGCGCCGCCTTGGCGACGCCCATGACGTTGTAATGCGGCATGACCTTCTCGGCGCCGTAATAGGTCAGCGTCAGCAGCGAGCCGCCATCGGTCATCAGCTTTTCCGCGCGCTGCGCGACGGCGGTGAAGCTGTAGCAGGAGATGTTCATCGACATCGCGAAATTCGCGGCGGACGTGTCCAGATAGCGGCCGGTCAGCTCGGTCTTGTCGGAATAGGCGATCGCGTGGAGGAGAAAATCGAGCTTGCCCCATCTCGCTTCGATCTCGGCGAAAGCCGCGTCGATCGAGGCGGGGTCGGAGACGTCGCAGGGGAGCACGATGTCGGAGCCGACCGAAGCCGCCAACGGCCGGACGCGCTTCTCCAAAGCCTCTCCCTGAAAGGTGAAGGCGAGTTCGGCGCCCTCCGCCGCGCAAGCGTCCGAAATCGCCCATGCGATGGACATCTTGTTCGCAACGCCCATGATGAGCCCACGTTTCCCGGCCAAAAGGCCCGTTCGTTCCCTCATTGACCGTTCTCCGCTGGGGCCTGTCTCAGCCTCCCGATTACGGGTTTTGAGGCGCATGGGCAAGGCGCAAGGAACGCGGTGGACGCTTGCGCGCGGCGCGGATGCCGTTTAGCTGCGAATGGAGCGGGAGCCGGGCGGGAGCGCGAATATGGCCGAGGATGCCGAAAAGACGAAGCGGGATATCTTCAAGGGCGAGGACCCCTACGCATTGGCCCGCGCCTGGCTGGAGGACGCCGGCGGGAGCGAGATCAACGACCCGAGCGGGGCCGCGCTCTCGACGGTGGACGCCGACGGCCTGCCGAATGTCCGCATGGTTCTCCTGAAGGAGATCGAGGCCAGCCAGACCAGCGGCGGCTTCGTCTTCTATACGAATCTCGAGAGCGCGAAGGGCCGCGAGCTGGCGGCGAATCCGCGGGCCGCGATGGTGCTGCATTGGAAATCGCTCCGCCGCCAGGTGCGCGTGCGCGGGCCGGTCCAGCCGGTCTCCGCCGCGCAGGCGGACGCCTATTACGCCACCCGCGCGTATCAAAGCCGGATCGGGGCCTGGGCCTCCAGACAGTCTCGCCCGCTCCGAAGCCGCGCCGCGCTGATGGCGGAGGTGGCGAAATTCGCCGCGCGGTATCCGATGAAGCCGCCGCGGCCTCCGCACTGGAGCGGATTCCGGATCCGGCCGGTGGAGATGGAGTTCTGGGCCGATGGCGATTTCCGCCTGCATGACCGGTTCCGCTGGACCCGCCCCGGACCGGACGCGGCGGAGTGGAAGGTCGAGCGGCTCAACCCGTGATTTCGCCGGGCCGCCCCCCTATATCCGGGAAGGAGGCGATGCATGGATGAGCTGACGACCCCGACGATCCCTTTCGACAATTCCTACGCGCGGCTGCCGGATCGGTTCTTCGCGCGGCTGGCGCCGACGCCGGTGCGGGCGCCGCGGCTGATCCAGCTCAACGACGCGCTGGCGGCGGAGTTGGGGCTCGATGCGGCGCGGCTGGCGGCGCCTGGCGGCGTCGCGGTGCTCGCCGGGAACCGGACCCCCCTCGGGGCGGAGCCGCTGGCGCAGGTTTACGCCGGGCATCAGTTCGGCGGCTGGGTCCCGCAGCTTGGCGACGGCCGCGCGATCCTGCTTGGCGAGGTTCTCGGCCGCGACGGCGCGCGCCGCGACATCCAGCTGAAGGGAGCGGGCCCGACGCCCTATTCGCGGATGGGCGACGGGCGGGCGCCGCTCGGGCCGGTCCTGCGCGAATACATCATCTCCGAAGCGATGGCGGCGCTCGGCGTTCCGACGACGCGGGCGCTCGCCGTCGTCGCGACGGGCGAGCCGGTGCTGCGCGAGGAGGGGCCGCTTCCGGGCGGCGTCCTCACGCGCGTCGCCGCGAGCCATATCCGCGTCGGCACGTTCGAGTTCTTCGGCTATCAGAAGGATGAGGACGCGCTCCGGCGGCTGACCGATCACGCGCTGGCGCGCCACTACCCCGGGGCTTCGGGCGCGAATCCGGCGGCCGCGCTTCTGGAGCGGGTGATCGGCGCGCAGGCGCGCCTGATCGCGCGCTGGATGAGCCTCGGCTTCATTCACGGCGTGATGAACACCGACAACATGACCATCTCGGGCGAGACCATCGACTACGGCCCGTGCGCCTTTCTCGACGGCTACGATTCGAAGAAGAAATTCAGCTCCATCGACCAGGGGGGCCGCTACGCGTTCGGCATGCAGCCGGGAATCGGTCATTGGAATCTCGCGCGCCTCGCGATCGCGCTGGTTCCCATCCTCGCGGAGACGGAGGGGGAGGCGGTGAGGATCGCGCAGGACCTGCTCGGCGCCTACCCGGCGAGGTTCGAGGGAGAGTGGCTGGCGTTGATGGCCGCGAAGCTTGGCCTCCCGGCGCCGGATCGGGCGCTGACGGACCGGTTTCTCGCGCTTCTCGAAGCGGAGCGGACGGATTTCACCCTCGCCTTTCGTCATCTCGCCGACGCGGCGGACGGAGACGACGCGCCGCTCAGCGGGCTGTTCGCGGACCCTGCGCCGCTTGAGGACTGGCTGGCCGATTGGCGCGGGCGGGTCGGGGGCGGGGCCGCGGCGGCGATGCGGGCGGTCAACCCGCTCTACATCCCGCGCAATCACCTGGTGGAGGCGGCGATTTCGGCGGGATACCAAGGAGATTTCACGCCGTTCAAGACCCTGAACGCGGTGCTTTCCGCCCCGTTCGCGGCGCAGCCGGGGCGAGAGCCTTACGCCGCGCCGCCGCGCCAGGGCGAGGCCGTGGCGCGGACGTTCTGCGGAACCTGACGCGCGGTCCGGCCTTCGCTCACGAGACGGGGTGGGGCCTTCGCGCGCTCACCATGAGCCTGTTCCAGACGTTGATCCCGGAGATCGCGAAGGTGAGCTGGGCGATTTCGGCGTCTGAAAACACCGCGCGCACGGCGTCATGGTCCGCGTCGGGGATTCCGGTCTGAGCGACGAGAGTGACGCTTTCCGTCCACATGAGCGCGGCGCGATCTCTCTCGTCGAAGAAGGAGGAGTCCCGCCACGCCGCGACGAGATGGAGCATTTGCGGGTCGAGCCCGTCCGCCAGCGATTCTTTCACATGCATGTCGAGACAGAACGCGCAGCCGTTGATCTGCGAGGCCCGGATCTTCACGAGATGCAGCAGCCGCGCGTCGATGCCGGATTTTCTGACGGCCCGGTCGAGCGAGACGACCGCCTGATAGAGGTCGGGCGCGAGTTCGGCCAGATCCATCCTGCTTTTCATGGCGTTCTCCTGTGTCATCCGCATTTCTGGTTACTCCCGAAGGCTCCGCTGGAACAAGCGACGAAAGCCGCCTTGCGGGCCGGCTTCGCTGGACGCTGCGCTCCTCAACGCATAGAATGAGGGGCCGGTGGAAGCCCCGCCCCGCCGCCCAGTTTCCGGAGCTTCACATGTCTGAGCGCAAGACCCTTCTTCTGACCGGCGCCTCGCGCGGGATCGGCCACGCCACGGTGAAGCGGTTCTCCTCCGCCGGCTGGCGGGTCATCACCTGCTCACGCCATCCGTTTCCGGAGGATTGCCCCTGGGAGGCGGGGGAGGACGACCATATCCAGGTCGATCTCTCGGACCCGAAGTCGACCATCGACGCGGTGGAGGACATCCGCAGCCGCCTGACCGGCGGGCGGCTGGAGGCGTTGGTGAACAACGCCGGTATCAGCCCGAAAGGGAAGGACGGCGCCCGGCTCGACACCTTCGACACCGACCTGTCGACCTGGGGGCAGGTCTTTCACGTGAATTTTTTCGCCCCCGTCGTGCTGGCGCGGGGCCTGAAGGCGGAGCTGGCGGCGGCGAAGGGCGCGGTGGTCAACGTCACCTCGATCGCGGGCGCGCGCGTGCACCCGTTCGCCGGCGCCGCATACGCCACGTCAAAGGCCGCGCTCGCGGCGCTGACGCGCGAGATGGCGCATGATTTCGGCCCGCTCGGCGTGCGCGTCAACGCCATCGCGCCCGGTGAGATCGAGACCGAGATCCTCTCTCCCGGCACCGAGAAGATCGTCAAGACGCTGCCGCTTCGCCGCCTCGGCAAGCCGGAGGAGGTGGCGCGGACGATCTATTATCTTTGCACGCCCGAAAGCTCTTACGTCTCCGGCGTCGAGATCGAGATCAATGGCGGGCAGCATGTCTGAGCGGCGCCGGGCGCGGCGCGGGTGACGCGATATGCGATTTTCCTTCAAGGCCGGCTGACACGCATCCTCAGGTTGGGCGGGTTCATCGCGGCGCCGGGCGCGATCTCGCTCTGCGGGCTCGCGACGGCGGCGGCGACGATCCTGTTCGACGGGGCGGCGCCCGATTTGGCGCGCGCGTACGGCGTCTCGCCCGAGATCGCGCGCGAGATGCTCTCCACCCTCGCCGGCGCGGCGATGACGGCGCTCGGGCTGGTCTATTCGATCACGCTCGTGGTTTTCACGCTGGCCGCGGGCTCCATCGCGCCGCGGCTTCTGGAGCGGTTCTCGAAGGATCGGGTCAGCCATTTCGCGATCGGCGCGCTCGGCGCGCTTTTCCTCCATGCGTTGACGACGCTGGTGTTTTCATCGGGCGGGCCGGTGCTGGCGCCGGTGGCCGTGGCGGGCCTGATGGCGCTTTCGTCGATCCTTCTGCTCATTCTTTTCGTCGACCGGATCGCGAAGCGCGTCACCATAGATGAAGAGATCGCGGCCATCGCGAAGGATCTCGATCAGCGGATCGCCGATATGGCCGCGATGTCGAGCGCGGTCGACCGGAGCGATCTGGTCCTGCCGGAGGGCGACGAGGTGGAGCTGCGAGCGGAGACCTCGGGCTATGTCGACGCCATCGCGTCCGCGGCGCTGGCCGAGCGCGCCGCGGCGCGGGGCGACGTCGTCGATCTGGCGGTCGGCCCCGGAGACCATGTGCTGAAAGGCGACCGCATCGGCCGCGTCATCGGGCCGGATGCGGAGGCTCTGGCGGCGGAGGCGCTGGCCTCGGTGACGTTCGGCGGCCGCCGGACGCAGGAGGGGGATCTGCGCTTCTCGGTCTCGCTTCTTCTCGAGATCGCGCTCCGCGCGCTCTCCCCCGGGGTCAATGACAGTTTCACCGCGATCACATGCATGGACCGGCTGGCCGCGTCTTTCGCCGAGGCCGGGGCGCGCGGCTTGAACCCCGGCGTCACCTGCGACCGGGCCGGCGCGGCGCGGGTGATCACGCCGGGAACCGGGCTGGACGATCTGATCCGCTTCGCGTTCGCGCCGATCCGTCAGGCCAGCCGGAACAATCTGCTTGTCTCCGGCGCCGCTCTCTCCGCGCTGCGCCGGCTCGCGCCCAGGCTCGCGGGCGCGGCGCGGGATGCGGCCGAGCGCGAGATCGCGCTCATCCTTCGGGAAGTGAAGGCGAGCGGCGCGCTCGAAGAGGATATCGAGGCGCTGGCGGCGCCAGCCGGGCGCTGACGCCGCGCTCCCGTCACGCCGGGGCCCGGCGTTCACGCAGAGTTCAAATGAATTGCGTGGCGTGCGGACCGGCCGTGCGGCAATCATCGTCTTCACGAGCATTGCGGCAGCGGCGTGCGCCCTGTCGCAAGCGACCACAAGCAGGAGGACGAAAATGCCCCGATTGAAGGCGGCTGCATTTCTGATTGCCGGCGTTGGCCTCGCGGCTGGCGCCACTAGCGCGACAGCGGCGGAATGCGTCGCGCCGGCTGGACCTTACGACCTGACCCACGAGCAGGCGCTCGATGTCTATAATTGCCTGAAGGACGATCTCTACGCCGGCTATCAGAAGGGCGACAAGCGCTGGGTCCCGGAGGAATTCGTGCGCGACTACCGCACCTGGCGCGCGGCGTCGATCGCGCCGGCCAATCCGGGGTTCCATTCCTCGCGGTTCCTTTTCACCTATGTGAACGACATCGGCTTCGACGCCTATACGAAATACGAAGAGGATCCGGAGATTCCGGCCGGAACCGTCATCGCCAAGGAAAGCTTTTCAATCGGCGACGACGGCGCGACGCGGCGCGGGCCGCTCTTTCTGATGGAGAAGGTCGCCGCCGGCGTCTCGCCGGAGACGAACGACTGGTATTACATGATGGTTTCGCAGAACGGCGCGCCGCAGGCCGTCGACGTCGAAACCGCGTGCAGCGCCTGTCATATGGAGAATTACGGGCATCAGGGCGAACTCGGCTACCCGATCGAGGATGTGCGCCTGACCAACTGAGGCCCGGGCCTCGCCTGCCGGTGGAAGCGCTTGGCCATCAGCCGCCTTGATGGTCGAGCGGTTTCACCCGCATCCGGGTGATCCGGTGGCGCTCGCGCGCCAGAACCTCGAAGCGGAACCCGTGGAAGGAGAAGATCTGCCCGACCTCGGGGATGACCTGCGCCTCATGGATCACCAATCCGGCTATGGTCGTCGCCTCGTCGTCCGGCAGGTTCCAGTCGCCGAAGCGGTTCAGGTCGCGGATGGTCATCTCGCCGTCGACCTCGAGCGAGCCGTCGCTGCGCGTCGCCAGCGCGGTGGCCTCCGGGTCGTGTTCGTCGGCGATGTCGCCGACGATCTCCTCCAGAATATCCTCAAGCGTGATCAGGCCCTGAAGGTCGCCGTATTCGTCGACGACCAGCGCGAAATGGCTGCGGCGGCGCAGGAATTCGCGCATCTGCTCGTCGAGCGAGGTGGTGTCGGGCACGAACCAGGGCTCCATCGCCACGGCCATCACGTCGAAATCCTCCAGCGCCATCCGGCCCGGCTCCGCCGCCCGGCTCAGCCGGTCCACCTCCCGCAGGAGATCCTTGGCGTGGATCACGCCGACGATGTTCTCCGGGTTCTCCCGCCAGACCGGGATCCGCGTGTGCGGAGAGTTGAGGAAGAAGGCGACGATCTCCCGAGGCTCGCAGTCGGCGTCGATGGTTTCGATATTGCGCCGGTGGCGCATGACCTCCGAGACTTCGCGCGCGCCCAGGTCCAGCGTGGCGAGCAGGCGGTCGCGGGCGACCTTCTCCACCCCGCCTTCCGAGTGATAAAGGTCGATCGCGCCGCGGATCTGTTCGTGCGCGCCGAGGATGCGCGCGTCCGGGTCGGCCCTGACGCCGAACACGAGCAGCGCGCCCCGCGCGAGCAGGCGGATGATGTCGACCACCGGCGCGAAGAGCCGCACCAGAATCGAAATCGGCCGCGCGACGCGAAGCGCGGCGGTCTCCGGGTTGGTGATGGCGTAGGTCTTCGGCGTGACCTCCGCGAAGACGAGGACGAGAAACGTCATCAGGAGCGTCGCCCAGATGACGCCGGCTTCGCCCAGCAGCCGGGTGAAAAGATGCGTCGCCAGCGCCGCCGCGAGAATGTTGACGAGATTGTTCCCGAGCAGCACCGCGCCGATCAGGCGCTCGCTGTTCTCGGTCAGTTTCAGCGCCGTCTCCGCGCCGCGTTCGCCCTTCGAGGCGAGCCGGTTGAGCGAGGCGCGGCTGACCGCGGTCAATGCGGTCTCCGAACCGGAAAAGAAGGCCGACATGAGAAGAAGGCCGAGAATCGCGGCCGTCGTCCACCAGATCGCGGGGTCCATCGTGAATGCTCCTAGGCGGGTCAGGCCCGCACTATCGAATGCGCGCAGCGTCTGTTCAAGCGGCCTCGATCTCCAGCGGCGCGGGCCGCCGCCGCTCCATGACGCCCGACGCGATCAGAACGCCGACGGAGACGACCGCGACGCCGGCCCAGATCAGCGGGCGCGCCGGCTGCCCCAGGAAGAGATCGGAGGCCAGCGCCACCACCGCCGGCGTCAGCGCGATGAAGGCGGCGCCGCGCGAGGGCCCGAGATGGATGATCGCATAGGTGTAGGTGACGATCGCGACCACGCCGGAGCCGAATTGCGCAAGCGCGGTCCATCCGATGACCAACGGCGAGGCGGCGCTGAAATCGAGCCCCCAGATCAGCGCGCCGGCGCCCGCGATCGGCACCGACCAGAACGAGATCAGCGCGGTCGCCTCCAGCGCGCTGAGACCGGAGCCGCGCTGCGCCACGGTGTAGCACGCGAAAGTGAGCGACGAGGTCGAGAAGAGCAGATACCCCCGCCAGGCGCCGTCCGACGCCGCGCTCAGCGCGTCCCAGCCGCCGACCGCGAAAACGCCGACCGAGATCAGCGCGAACCCGGCGACGCGGACCCTGCCGATTCGCTCGCCGAGAAAGATCACCGCGAGAACCGCGACCTGCAGCGGCAGCACCCCAGGCGCGAAAATTCCGCTGTCGGCCGCGGGCGCGAAAAGAAACCCTGCGGGCATCAGGAAAATGAACGAAGCTCCGGCGCCCAGCACCATGGTGAGAAACCGCCAGAGCTCGAGCCCCTTCGGATAGACGCCGAGCCGCCAGAGAACCGGCGACAGCGCGGCCGCGCAGACCACGGCCCGCAGAAACCCGAGTTCGACCACGCCGAGCCCGGCGCCGACGGCGCCGCCGGTCGTGACCAGAAAATTCGCCCATATCGCGACCGTGACGAGCGCCGCCAGCACCGCCAGCCCGCGGCGGCCGGCGGGCGCGGCGCGCGTCTTCCCGGCGCTCATCGGACGGCGCGAGACAGGCGCGCGCCCAAATCGATTATGCGATAAATGAATGTCATGGCGATCCATTAGCGCGGTTCGCCGCCGCTGGCGAGAGCGCGCCGCTTGACGCGCGGCGGCGCGCCGCGCCTGATGCGGGACGGGAAAAGGAGACGACGATGACGGACACCGTGCTTCTGGTCGGTTGCGGCAATATGGGCCGGGCCATGCTCGAAGGCTGGCTGACGGCGCGCCCGACATTGCGCGCGCATGTGGTGGAGCCGGCGCCGGAGCTTCGCGCGCGGGCGTCGGCGCTCGGCGCGGCCGCGGTGGCGGCGCGGAGCGATCTGCCGGAGGGGCTCCGGCCGGATCTGATCTTTCTGGCGGTCAAGCCGCAGGTGATCGCCTCGGTTCTGCCGGATTACGCGGGATTCGCCGGCGCGGTCTTCGCCTCGGTCGCCGCGGGCGTGACGGTGGCGACGCTTCGCGCCGGGCTCGGCGGGAAGGCGCCGGTGATCCGCTGCATGCCGAACACGCCGGCCGCCATCGGCGCGGGCATGATGGTCTGCTACGCGACGCCGGAGGTGGACGCGGGGGCGAAGGCGCTGACCGATGCGCTTCTCTCCGCTTCCGGCGAGGTCGCGTGGATCGACGATGAGGGGTTGATGGACGCGGTGACCGCGGTTTCCGGCTCCGGACCCGCCTATGTCTTTCATCTGATCGAGACGATGGCGGCGGCGGGCGTCGCGGCGGGGTTGCCCGCCGACCTCTCCGAGCGTCTGGCGAAGCAGACGGTGATGGGCGCCGGCCGGCTGGCGGCGGAAAGCGGCGTCGAGCCGGGGCGGCTTCGCGAGCAGGTCACGAGCCCGAACGGCACCACGGCCGCGGCGCTCGAGGTGCTGATGGGCCCCGGCGGCCTGAAGCCGCTCATGGAGCGGGCGGTCGCGGCGGCGAAAGCCCGGGGGGAGGAGCTGGGCCGGGCCTGAAGCGCGGACGGATGCGCCCCTGCGCCCTTGCGCGAGCCGGCGTGACGGTGGAAAGTCGCCCGATGGATTGCGAAGGGAGAAACCGCTCATGAAGATCTTCTGGCTTGGCCATTCGAGCTTTCGCATCGAGGCGGCGGATCAGATTCTTCTGATCGACCCGTGGCTTCGCGGAAACCCGAGTTTTGACGAGTCCCGATTCGACGAGGCCGTGAAGGGGGTGACCCATATCCTCGTCAGCCATGGCCACGACGATCACGCCGCCAATGCGGCGGAGATCTCGCGCGCCACCGGCGCGCCGGTCGCCGGCATCTACGACTGGGTGACCTGGGTGACGCAGACCGAGAAGATCGAGGGGATCGGCTTCAACAAGGGCGGCACGATTCATCTCGGCGACGTCGCGGTGACGATGGTGAACGCGGTTCACTCCGCCTCCACCATGGTCGACGGGCGCCCCGTCTACACCGGCCATGAATCGGGCTTCATGATCGCGGCCGAGGGGCATGTGATCTATTTCATGGGCGACACCGACGTGATGGCCGACATGGGCGTTTTCGCGGAGCTTCATCAGCCGGATATCGGCATCGTCCCGATCGGCGGCCATTTCACCATGGATCCGCCGCGCGCCGCGTGGGCCTGCCGCAAGTTCTTCAAGTTCAAGACGATCATTCCCTGCCACTACCGGACGTTTCCGATCCTGGCGCAATCGGCGGCGGAGATGGATGTGCCCGGCGCGAAGATCGTGGAGACGGAAGTTCTGGAGGCGATCACGATCTGATCGCCGCGATCTGATCATATTCGAGCGCGGGCGCGGTCGGTCGCCGTTGAAAGTCGCGGGGCGCAACCCATCTTTGAAGCAGGAGAGACCAAGATGCCAAAGCGCCTGAGCCTGCCGATTCTGTCGTTCACCGCCTACGCCCTGCTCGCCGGCGGCGCGATGGCCCAGTCGTTGAACGCGCCATCCGCCGGCCAGCCGGTTGGCGGGCCGAATACGGAGCCGTTTATCTCGCCGGGGGCCGACATAAGACCCTATACGCCGCCGCCTTTCAGCCATGGGTCGGGCTATGATCAGCGCGATCTGAGCTCCAAGGGCAGTTTCGATTTCGATTCGCTTCTCACGCCGGGCACGCGCGGGTCCAAACGGAGCTTGAGCCGGCGAAGCCGGACGGATTTCCGGTTCGACGAGTCGCGGTGAGATGATCCGGGGAGCGGCGTTGGCGTTTCTCGTCGCGGCGTCGCTCGCCCCGTTCGCCGTCGCCGAGCCGGACGCGCCGCCGGAATCGTCCGAGGGCGCTTCGGAGCGGAGCCTCGACCGGGAGGAGACCGCCGCGGAGCGCCGCCGCCGCGAGGCGGGGCGGGCGGTGTTCGACGAATCCGGCCGCATCCGCGATCAGAGCGATCAGTTGTCGCGCCGGCCGGGCGTGACCGTCGATCGGTTGCGCCGGGACCAGACCCCGACCTACGGGGTCGGCCCCGGCGTCAACATCATCCGCCGCTAGCTCGGATCGCGGCGCGCGCGGAAAAACCGCCGCAGGAGCGCCGCCGCCTCCATCTCTGCGATCCCGCCATAGACCTCCGGCGCGTGATGGCAGGTCGGCTGCGCGAAAAACCGGCCGCCGCTCTCCACAGCGCCCCCCTTCGGATCGGCGGCCGCGTAATAGAGCCGGCCGATCCGCGCGAAGGAAATCGCGGCGGCGCACATGGCGCAAGGCTCCAGGGTCACATGGATGTCGACCCCCGGCAGACGCTCGACGCCAAGGCGGGCGCAGGCTGCGCGGATCGCGAGGATCTCCGCATGCGCGGTCGGGTCGTTCATCTCTCGCGTGCGGTTGCCGGCGGCGGCGATGATCGGGCCGCCCGGACGCGAGATCACCGCGCCGATCGGCGCCTCGCCGCGCGCGGCGGCGGCTTCGGCCTCGCGCAGCGCTTCGCGCATATATGAGGCGAAGCCGCTCATGCGCGGGGCTGGGCTGGACGCCTTTTCGCTTTCATTCCGTTCCTCTCCGGCTTATGCGGCTTGAATGCAGAATGCCGATGACAACACCACAGGCGAGCGAATTGCAAAGCGCCTCGCCCGCGCCGGAATCGCCTCGCGCCGCGAGGCGGAGCGGATGATCGTGGCCGGGCGGGTTCGGGTCAATGGCCGACGGATCGAGAGCCCGGCGCTGAATGTCGGGCCGGGCGACCGGATCGAGGTCGACGGCGCCGAGATCGGAGAGGCCGAGCCGCCGCGCCTCTGGCGGTATCACAAGCCCGCCGGGCTGGTGACGACGGAGCGCGATGAAAAGGGCCGGGCGACGGTTTTCGAGCGCCTGCCGGAGGAGTTGCCGCGCGTGATGAGCGTCGGCAGGCTCGACCTGAATTCCGAGGGGCTCCTGCTCCTGACCAATGACGGCGAGCTGAAACGGCGGCTGGAGCTGCCGGCGACCGGGTGGACCCGGCGCTACCGCGCCCGCGCGCATGGCCGGATCGACGAGGCGGGGCTCGAGCCGCTCCGGCGCGGCGTGGTGATCGACGGTGAGCGCTTTCAGCCGATGACGGTGGAGATCGAACGGGTTCAAGGCGCCAATCTCTGGATCGCGCTCGCGTTGAAAGAGGGCCGGAACCGCGAGGTGCGGCGCGCGCTGGAGGCGGTTGGGCTTGTGGTCAATCGCCTGATCCGGATCTCCTACGGGCCGTTCCAGCTCGGCGACCTCGCCGTCGGCGCGGTGGAGGAGGTGCGGGCGAAGGTCCTCCGCGATCAGCTTGGCCTGAAGCGGGATCCGGACGCGCTCCGCAGCCCGACGCCGAAAACCCCTGCGCCGAAGTCCGGCGTCAGATCCGCATCTCGGGGCGATAGCCCGCGCGGAACGCGCCGAGGGCCGAGACGGGGGTGAGCAGCGTCAGCGGCCCCTCCGGGGCGCCGGGGGCGTATCCCTTGAACGACCAGCGATGGAAGTCGGCCCCGTCATAGAGGAACGCCGCGCCCGCCGCGGCGACCATGGCGCCGGGGGCGAGCGCCGCCCGCCGGATCAGCGGGCGCCGCGCGCGGCGCTCCGCCTTCAGAATGGCGTCGATCTCGTCCGCCTTCATCGGGGCGGCGCCGCGGCTTTCGGCGAAGGCGGCGGCGAAGGCCTGGGCCGCTTCCCGGCGGCATTCGAAACAGGGGCGATGCCCGGCCGCGAACGCGGTCGCCTCATCGAGGAAAAAGAGTTCGGTGTAGCTGTCGGCGCTCATCACCGTCCGGCGGCGATTCTTGAAGGCGAGCCGGCAGATGATCCAGCGGGCCGAGGCGTGATGGCGCGTGATGCGCCATTCCCGATGAATGCGCCCGCCGCGATTGCCCATCCAGCCGCCCCGCGCCGGATCCGCGACGATCTCCCCAAACGGCGAGACGCGATTCGGCAACGGCGACGGACGGCTGGACATGGCCGAAAGGTTGGCCGAGATTCGGGCCCCATGCAAAGCCCAAATCACAATCGGCGTGTGCTCGGCCCCCCCGATATGGTGGTGATCCACTACACCGGCATGAAGACCGCGGCCGCCGCGCGCGCGCGGCTCTGCGATCCGGCGGCGGAGGTGTCCGCGCATTGGCTGATCCATCTCGACGGGCGCGTGGAGGCGCTCGTGCCCGAAGAACGCCGCGCCTGGCACGCCGGGGTCTCGTGCTGGGAGGGCGAGACGGATGTGAATTCGCGGTCGATCGGGATCGAACTGGTCAATCCGGGCCATGAGCATGGCTACCATCCGTTTCCCGAGCCGCAGATGGCGGCGCTGGACCGGCTTTTGACGCGCGCGCTGGCGCGCTGGCGGATCCCGGCGCGGAACGTGGTCGGGCACGAACATGTCGCGCCGGGCCGGAAGATCGACCCGGGCGAGAAATTCGACTGGGACCGGCTCGCCCGGCTTGGCCTCGCCCACCCGGCGCCGCGCGGAAATGGTTGACGGCGCCGGCGCCGGCGCATAGGTGAGCGGCGCGGATGGCTGGATGGCCGCGCTCCGAAAGGGGTGAGGAACGTCCGGGCAGCATGGAGAGACGGCGCCGGGCAACACCCGGCCGGGGCGACCCGAGGGAAAGCGCCACAGAAAGCAAACCGCCTCTTTTCGGAGAGGCAAGGGTGAAAGGGTGGGGCAAGAGCCCACCGCGCCCCCGGCGACGGGGGCGGCATGGCAAGCCCCGCCGGCTGCAAGATCGAATAGGGCTGGCCGCGCCGCCGAAAGGCGGAGCAGGGGGTCTCCGCCCCGCCGGCCGGGTTGATCGCATGAGGCGCGCGGCGACGCGCGTCCCAGATGAATGGCCATCCATCGCGCGAAAGCGTGAGGACAGAACCCGGCGTAAAGGCCATCCGCGCCTATCTCCACTCCGGATCGCCGCTGGCGGCGAGTCGCCGCCCTCATTTTCGAATCCCCGCCCTTTTCGCCTTCGTCCCGCTCTGCGACCGGGCCGATCGGGGAACGCGCATCGGAATCTGCGGAATATCAGGGATTCACATGGGACACTGAATATGTTGGCTCTCGCATACTCAAAATAGAACAAAAATAGAATATCAAACGAATATCATGAGAACATTCAAAATCTTTCCGCATGGGTGCGTCGAATTTTACGCATATGATTACTCGAGACCGGTCTGCGCGGCATAAATTTCCTTTGCAGACCATGTAATCCCATGGTATCCCCTTTCCTCAGCAGCGGCCCCTGGCTCAAACGATAAAAGAGCAGGTTCATACAGGCGCCGGGGCGCGTTGCGGCGAGGCGATTACGACCGCGAAAAGCGGCGGACGCAGTCAGAAGGCGTCGAGGGACAGGCTGCGGGCCGCGCATCGCATTGGATGCGCGGCCCGTTTCGCGTCTCGGGGCGTGACGGACCGATTGATGTCGAATCCGGCGGGGAGGCCCGGGCGCTTGCTGAAATTCTTCTCATCCAGCGCGACCAACAAGGTCGACGGCAAGGGCCGGGTCTCGATCCCCGCGCCTTTCCGCAAGGTGCTGCAAGGAGAAGGCAGTCAGATTCTCTTCCTCATGCCCGAGCTGCGCGGCGCGCCCACCATCGTCGGATTCGGCGAGCGCCATTTTGAAAACCTCGCCAATTCTCTGATCCGGATGAACCCGTTCGGCGAGGAATATGACGCGCTCGCGGATGCGGTGGCGGGGCAGGCGCGCCAGTTGCCGCTCGACGAGACCGGGCGCATCGTTCTGCCGAAGGATCTTCGGGAACTCGCCGGTATCGGCGATGAGGCGTTCTTCGTCGGCAAGGTCAACATGTTCCAGATCTGGAACCCTGAAACATACGCCGCGGCCCGCCCGGCGCTGATGGAGAAGGCGCGGGCGAATTTCGACAAGCTGGACTGGGCGGGCGCCGGCGATCGGGGGCGCTCGTGAGCGCGCCGACAGCTCTCGCCGCGGCGCGCGCGCTGCACCGGCCGGTGATGCTGGACGAGGTGCTGGCCGCGCTCGCCCCGGTCATGGACGGCGTGATCGTCGATGGAACCTTCGGGGCGGGCGGTTACACGTCGGCCCTGCTCGACGCCGGCGCGGCGCGGGTCGTCGCGCTCGACCGCGACCCGGAGGCGGTGGCGCGCGGGCGCGAATGGGCGCCTGTCTACGGCGACCGGCTGGACATCGTCGAAGGCAGGTTCGGCGATCTGGCGACGCTGTTGGATGGGCCGGCGGCCGGAGTGGTGTTCGATATCGGCGTCTCGTCCATGCAGATCGACGAGGCGCGGCGCGGGTTCTCGTTTCAGAAGGACGGCCCGCTCGACATGCGCATGGGCGGCGACGGGCCGAGCGCGGCGGATCTGGTCAACGAAGCGGAGGAATCGACGCTCGCCGATATCTTCTTTTTTTATGGGGAGGAGAGGGGCGCGCGCAGGCTGGCGCGGGCCATCGTCCGCGCGCGGGCCGAGGCGCCGATCACCGGCACTCTCGCGCTGGCGACGCTGGTGGAGCGAAACGCGCCGAGGCCGAAACCCGGCCGGCCGCACGCGGCGACCCGCGTGTTTCAGGCGCTCCGGATCGCCGTGAACGATGAGCTTGGCGAACTGGCGCGCGGGCTCGGGGCCGCCGAGGCGAAGCTTGAGGAGGGAGGAGTTCTGGTCGTGGTCACGTTCCACAGCCTCGAGGACCGCATCGTGAAGCGGTTCTTGCGCATTCGGGGGGGCGCCGCGCCGGGCGGCTCGCGCCATGCGCCCGAAGCTCCGGCGCCGACGCCCGGTTTTGAAATCCTCACCCGCAAGGCGCTGGAGCCGTCGGCGGCGGAGATCGCGCGCAACCCGCGCGCCCGCTCCGCCCGGATGCGCGTCGCGCGGCGCACCGGCGCGCCGGCGGCGGCGGTGGCGGCGGCGGCGCTCGGCATGCCGGACGCCATGCGCAAAGCGGGGCGAAGCTGATGCGCTGGGTGCTCTATGTCGTCGGGGCGGCGCTGATTGTCGTGGCGTCGTTCTGGTCTTACAGCACGACCTACGCGACGCAGGGGCGTCTTGAGTCGATCGCGAAGCTCAATAGCGCCATCGCGGCCGAGCGAGAGGAGATTCAGGTGCTGCAGGCTGAGTGGGCGTGGTTGAATTCGCCGGATCGGCTGAATCGGTTGGTGGCGGCCAATCAGGACGCGCTCGGGCTCGAGCCGATGAAGCCCTCGCGGTTCGCCGAATTGTCCGAGGCGCCGATGAGGCAGCCTGACGACGGGCTCGCGCCGGTCGCGCTGATCGATCTCGACGCGCTGTCGCCGGAGGAGCCGGCGCGCCGGAGCGGCGGCGGCCAGGCGGCGCGGCCTTCCCCGCCGAAGGCGCCGAAGCCTGTGGTCATCGCCGAAGCGCGCGAGCCTGCGCCGCATCGCGCGGCCGCGCCTGAGCCCGCGATCCCGGTGCTGATTCCGGCGGCGCCTGCGAGGAGCGCGCCTGCGGCGCCGACGGCTACGCCTGCGCGGCCGTCGCATCGCGCCTGGGAAAGCGACCCGATGAGGATCAATAGATGAGCGCCGGCGCCGATCTGGCGCGGGTGCTTGGAGATGGCGCCGAAGCCGCGCTCGCCCGTCGCGCGGCGCGCCGTGAGCGCTCGCGCGAAGCGACGCGCCGCGCGCGCGCCGATCGCGCCGAGTGGAGGCTCCTCGTCGTATCCGTGTTTTTTCTGGCCGGGTTCGCGGCGCTGGCCGGGCGCATGACGTATCTGGCGGCGGCGGAGCCCGTGGAGCCGCGGCTCGACCCCGCATCGACGACGGCGGCCGCGGCCGACCGGGCCCCGATCGTGGACCGGAACGGGCGGCTTCTGGCGGTCAATCTGCCGACATGGGCGATCTATGCGCATCCGGCGGAGACCGCGCGCGCTGGCGTCGACGCGGATGAGGCGGCGCGGCTCATCTCATCCGCCCTGCCGGAATTGAGTGAAGAGATCGTGCGCGCAAGGTTCGCGCCGGGCCGGAAATTCGTCTGGATCAAGCGCCCGGCGAGCCCGGCGGAACGTCAGGCGGTGCATGACCTCGGCATTCCCGGCGTCTATTTCGGGCGCCGGGAGACCAGGCTCTATCCGGCGGGGCGAATCGCGGCGCATGTGCTCGGCGGCGTCACCACGGGCGAGGAGAGCGTCGATCACGCGGAGCTTGTCGGGCTGGCGGGCGTGGAGCGGAGCCTCGACGCAGAACTCCGCGACCCCGCCCGCGCCGGCGCGCCGTTGGCCTTGTCGCTCGATCTGGTCGCGCAGGCGGCGCTGACCGAGGTGATGGGCGAGGCGATGGCGGAGTTCGGCGCGATCGCCGCGTCGGCGGTGTTGATGGATGCGCGGAACGGTGAGATCCTCGCGATGGTCAGCCTGCCGGATTTCGATCCGAACGCGCGTCCGGACACGCACGACCCGAAGATCGCGAAAACGCGGCCGATGATGAACCGGGTCGCCGAAGGGGTGTATGAGCTTGGCTCCACCTTCAAGCTGTTCACCGCGGCGCAGGCGATCGACAGCGGCGTTTACGCGCCCGAGTCCATGATCGACACCACCGGGCCGATCCGGGTCGGCAAATACAGGATCAGCGATTTCCACCGGATGCCGCCGCAACTGAGCCTTCGCGACGTGATCGTCGAAAGCTCGAACGTGGGCACGTCGCGCGTCGCGCTGGCGATCGGCGCGACGGCGCAGAAGACGTTCCTCGAAAAACTCGGGTTCATGAAGCCGACAAGCGTCGAGATCGCGGAAGCGAGCCTCGGCCAGCCGCTCTTCCCGGACAGGTGGAGCGATCTTTCGACGATGACGATCTCCTTCGGGCACGGGCTCGCGGCGACGCAACTGCATCTCGCCGCCGCCTACGCGTCGCTTCTGAACGGCGGTCTGCGGGTTGAGCCCACGCTGCGCCTCGACGCGCCGCCGCCGACCGAGGCGGCGCGGGTGATCTCCGCGAAGACATCGCGTTCGCTCCGCGAGATGCTGCGCGCCGTGGTGGCCGAGGAGAAGGGCACCGCCAATTTCGCCGAGGTGCCGGGCTATGAGGTCGGCGGCAAGACCGGCACCGCCGACAAGGCGGCGCGGGGCGGGTATGACAGATCGAAGACGATCTCGACCTTCGCCGGCGCGTTTCCGATGTCGGCTCCGAAATACGTGCTGGTGGTGACGCTGGATGAGGCGTCGACCTTTCGCTACGGCCGCACCTGGCGCACCGCCGGCTGGACCGCCGCCCCCACCGCCGGGCTGGCGGTGAAGCGGATCGCGCCGCTGCTCGGCATGCGTCCCGCGCCTCAGCCGGTTGAACCGGCGGGCGCGGCCCTCGTCGACGGGGTGAGTTTCTGATGCCCGCGACGCTCGCCTCGCTGGGCCTCGCGGACCTCGACTGCCGGGGGCCGGCGCCCGACCCGGCCACGCCGATCCTCGGGCTTTGCGCCGACAGCCGGGAGACGCGGCCGGGGTATCTTTTCGCGGCGCTGAAAGGCGCGCTCGACGGCGCGGAATTTGCGCAATACGCCGTCCGCATGGGCGCGGCGGCGGTGTTGACCAGCGCCGAGGGCGCGGCGCGGGCGCGGGCCGATATCGGATCATGGCCGGCGCCGTTCCTGATCGACGAGAACCCGCGCCGCCGTCTCGCGCTCGTCGCCGCCGCGTTCTATCGGGCGCAGCCCGAGGTTCTGCTCGCGGTCACCGGGACCAACGGCAAGACCTCGGTCGCCAGCTTCGCGCGGCAGATCTTCTGCGCGCTCGGCCGATCGGCCGCCAGCTTCGGCACCGTCGGCGTCGAGGGCGCGGTGGCCCGGCCGCTCTCGATGACGACGCCGGATCCGATCACGCTGCACCGGCTGCTGGCGGAGCTGGCGGAGGCGGGCGTCACCCATGCGGCGATGGAGGCGTCGAGCCACGGGCTCGCGCAATATCGGGTCGACGGCGCGCGGCTGACCGGCGGCGCCTTCACCAATCTCAGCCGCGACCATCTCGACTATCACAAGGATTTCGACGCCTATCTCGGGGCGAAGCTGCGGCTTTTCTCCGAGTTGCTGCCGGCGGGGGCGCCGGCGGTTCTGAACTCGGACGATGCGGTCTATCCCGCCGCGGCGCGGGCGGCGAAATTGCTGGAGATCATCCCCTTCGGGCGCGACCGGGAGGCGGCGCGCGGGCTCCGCCTGATCGACGCGCGCTTCGACGCCGGCGGCCAGGCGCTCGATCTTGAATGGCGCGGGGCGGCGCATCGGGTCCGGCTGAACCTCATCGGCGGGTTTCAGGGCATGAACGCGATGGCCGCGGCGGCTCTGACGATCGGCGCGGGGGAGGAGCCGACCGCCGTTTTCTCCGCGATGGAGAAGCTGACCGGAGTGCGCGGCCGGATGGAGCATGTCGCGACCCGCGCCAACGGCGCGGCGATCTATGTCGACTACGCGCATACGCCGGGCGGGCTCGCGACGGCGCTCGCGGCGCTCCGTCTGCATACGCCGGGCCGGCTTCTGGTGGTGTTCGGCGCCGGCGGCGACCGCGACCGGGGGAAGCGCCCGGAGATGGGGCGCGCGGCCTGCGTCGGGGCGGATATGGCGTTCGTCACCGACGACAATCCGCGGAGCGAAGACCCGGCCGCGATCCGCGCCGCGATCTGCGCCGCCTGTCCGAACGCGACCGAGATCGGAGATCGGGCTGAGGCGATTCTCACCGCTGTCGACGCATTGTCGCCCGAAGATCGGCTTCTGATCGCCGGAAAGGGGCACGAGACAGGGCAGGTCGTCGGCGGCGTCACGCACCCGTTCGACGATGCGGAGCAGGCGCGGGCCGCCGTTGCGGCGCTTGACGGGGGAGAGACCGCATGAGGGACGCGCTCTGGACGGCCGAGACGGCGGCGGCGGCGACCTCGGGTCGGGCGACGACGGATTTCAGCGCTTCGGGCGTCTCGATCGACAGCCGCGCGCTCTCGGGGGGCGATCTATTCGTCGCGCTGGCGGATGCGCGCGACGGCCATGACTTCGTCGGCGCGGCGCTCGACGCCGGGGCCGGCGCGGCGATGGTTTCGCGCATCCCCGACGGGCTGCCGCCGGGCGCGCCGCTGCTGATCGTGGAGGACACGCTCGCCGGGCTTCGCGGGCTGGCGGCCGCGGCGCGCGCGCGAACCCGCGCGAAGGTCGTCGCGGTCACCGGCTCGGTCGGCAAGACCGGGGTGAAGGAGATGCTGCGCTGCGCTCTCGGCGCGAGCGGCCCGACCCACGCGGCGGAAAAGAGCTTCAACAACCACTGGGGCGCGCCGCTGACGCTGGCGCGGATGCCGGCCGGCGTCATGTTCGCGGCGGTCGAGTTGGGCATGAACCATCCGGGGGAGATCGCGCCGCTCTCCCGGCTGGCGCGGCCCGATGTCGCGATCATCACCACGGTCGAGGCGGTGCATCTTGAGGCGTTCGACGGCGTCGAAGCCATCGCCGACGCCAAGGCGGAGATCTTCGAGGGAATGGCGCCGGGCGGCGTCGCGGTGCTGAACGCGGACAACGCGCATTTCGCCAGGCTGGCCGCGGCGGCGCGGGAACGGGGGCTTCAGGTCGTCCCCTTCGGCGCCGGAGAAGAGGCCGAGGGCGGCGCCCGCCTCGAAAGCCTGCGCCTCGCCACGCGCGCGACGGTGGTGAAAGCCACGCTCCGCGGCCGCCCGCTGATGTTCAAGGTCGGCGCGCCGGGCCGGCATCTCGCGCTGAACGCGCTGGCCGCGCTGGCGGCGGCGGATGCGGCGGGCGCGGATATCGCCCGCGCCGCGCTGGCGCTCGGCCGATGGACGCCGCCGGAGGGGCGCGGCTCCCGCTGGCGGATCGAGATCGGCGACAGCGGCGTCGACGGCGCGGTCACGCTGATCGACGAAAGCTACAACGCCAACCCGGTCTCGATGCGCGCGGCGCTGGCGGTCTTGTCGGCGGCGAAGCCCGAAGACCATGTCGGCCGGATCGATCGGGGGCGGCGGGTCGCCTTTCTCGGCGACATGCTGGAGCTCGGGCCGAAGGGAGAGGCGATGCACGCGGCCCTAGCGGAGGCGCGGGAGATGGAGGAGGTGGACGTGGTCCACACATGCGGAGCGCTGATGCGGGCGCTCCATGAGGCGCTCCCGGTGGAGCGGCGCGGCAAATGGTTCGCCACCAGCGAAGAGCTGGCGGCGGTCGCGGGGCGCAAGCTGGACGCGGGGGACGTGGCGATGGTCAAGGGATCGCTCGGCGCGAACATGGCGCCGGTGGTCGCGGCGATACGCCGGATCGGCCATGCGCGGCCCGATCACGGGGAGGGCTGAGATGCTTTATGAACTCCTGACCCCGCTTTCGAAGGGGGGGGATCTTTTCAACCTCTTCCGCTACATCACGTTCCGGGCCGGCGGCGCGTTTTTCACCGCGCTGCTGTTCGGCTTCCTGTTCGGGCGGCCGATCATCAACCGGCTGCGCCGGATGCAGGGCGCGGGCCAGCCGATCCGCGAGGACGGGCCGGCGAGCCATATTCTGGAAAAGGCGGGAACGCCGACCATGGGCGGAATGATGATCCTCGCCGCGATCATCGTCTCCATGCTGCTTTGGGGGCGGATGGACAACGGTTTCGTGCTGTTGGTCATGTTCGTCACGCTCGGGTTCGGGGCGATCGGGTTCATCGACGATTATCAGAAGGTGACGAAACACAGCCATCGGGGGTTCTCCGGCAAGATCCGGCTGCTGATCGGGTTCGTCATCGCCGCAATCGCCGCGGTGTGGGCGACCTGGCTTCAACCGGAGGCGCTGCAGACCCAGCTCGCCATGCCGGTGCTGAAGGAGATGCTGATTCCGCTCGGGTTCGTCTTCTTCCCGTTTGCGATGCTGGTGATCGTCGGTTCGGCCAACGCCGTGAACCTGACCGACGGGCTCGACGGATTGGCGATCATGCCGGTGATGATCGCGGCGGGCTCGCTCGGCGTCATCGCCTATGTCGTGGGGCGGACCGACTTCACCGAGTATCTCCAGCTTCATTATGTGCCGGGAACGGGGGAGATCACCGTCTTCGCCGCGGCGCTGATCGGGGCCGGGCTCGGCTTTCTCTGGTATAACGCGCCGCCGGCGATGGTGTTCATGGGCGACACCGGCAGCCTCGCGCTCGGCGGCGCGCTCGGCGCGATCGCGGTCGCGGTGAAGCATGAAATCGTCTGGGCGGTGATCGGCGGGCTTTTCGTGCTGGAGGCCGTCAGCGTCATCGTGCAGGTGGCGAGCTTCAAGCTGACCGGCAAGCGGGTCTTCCGGATGGCGCCGATCCACCATCATTTCGAGCAGAAGGGCTGGCGCGAGCCGACGGTGGTGATCCGGTTCTGGATCATCGCGGTGATCCTCGCGCTGATCGGGCTCGCTTCGCTGAAACTGAGATAGGAGCGCGGGCGATGACGGCATCCGAAAGCGCCGCGGCGCCGCTCGACCGGCGAAGGAGCGGGGCTCTCGCCCCGGCGATGGAGAGGGCGCGCGCATGATCGCGGTACGCGGATATGAAGGGCGGCGCGTCGGCGTGCTCGGGCTCGGAAGGTCCGGCCTCGCGGCCGCGCGGGCGTTGAGCGCGGGCGGCGCGCAGCCGATCTGCTGGGATGACGGCGCCCCGGCCCGGGACGCGGCCGCCTCGGCCGGCTTCACCATCGAGGATCTGACCCGCGCCGACGCCTGGCGCGAGACGTCGCTGCTCGTCGTCTCGCCGGGCGCGCCGCATCTCTATCCGGCGCCGCATCCGGCGGTCGCGGCGGCTTCGGCGGCCGGCGCGCTGGTGGACAACGATATCTCGCTCTTCTTTCGCGCGGTCCGGATGTCGGGGGCGGAGGTGAAGGTGGTCGCGGTCACCGGCTCCAACGGCAAATCGACGACGACGGCGCTGATCGACCATATTCTCGGCGCCGCCGGCCGGCCAAGGCAGATGGGCGGCAATATCGGCCGCGCGGTTCTCGATCTCGATCCGCCGGCGGATGGCGAGGCGGTGGTGCTCGAACTCTCCTCCTATCAGCTCGATCTCGCGCGGGTTCTGGCGCCGGATGTCGCCGTTTTTCTCAATCTTTCGCCCGATCATCTGGATCGTCATGGCGGGCTCGGCGGGTATTTCGCGGCGAAGCGGCGGCTCTTCGAGCTCGGCGCGCCGGATGTCTCGGTGATCGGCGTCGACGATCCGCACGGCCGCTTTCTGGCGGCGGCGACGCGCGATCCGGCGGCGGACGGCGCGCGGGTGGTTCGCATCTCGGCGGCGGCGCGGCTTCGGGGGGAGGTGGGCTCCGTCTTCATGAACAAGAGCCACCTGACCGAATGGGGCAAGGAAAAACAGGCCGCCGCGTTCGACATGCGCGCAGCGCCGGCGCTTCAGGGGCGCCACAATCATCAGAACGCCTGCGCCGCATGGGCGGCCTGCCGGGCGCTCGGGCTCGGGCCGAAGACGATCGCGGCGGCGCTGCCGACCTTCGCCGGCCTGCCGCATCGGATGGAGGCCGTGGGCGCGGCGAACGGCGTGACCTTCGTGAACGATTCGAAGGCGACCAACGCCGATGCGGCGGAAAAGGCGCTTTCGACCTATGAGCGGATCCGCTGGATCGCCGGCGGCGTCGCCAAGGCTGGCGGGATCGAGCCGCTTGCGCCGCTGTTTCCGCGTATCGTGAAGACCTACCTGATCGGGGCGGCGGCGGCGGAGTTCGCGGCGACGCTCGGCGACGCGCCGCATGAGACGTGCGGCGACCTTCAGACGGCGCTCACCCGCGCCGCGGCGGAGGCGGAGTCGGGGGATGTCGTTCTGCTCTCTCCCGCGTGCGCCAGTTTCGATCAGTTCAGCAGTTTCGAAGCGCGCGGCGACGCCTTCCGCGAGGCGGCGCGGCGCATCATCGGAGGGCGGGGATGACCGATTTTGCGTTCCGCGCGGCGCCGGAGAGTTTCGTCGATCCTTCCATTCTCGGCCGCTGGTGGCGGACGATCGACAAGCTTTCGCTCCTCGCGCTGATCCTGCTGGTCCTTGTCGGGTTGCTGATCAGTTTCGCCGCGTCGGTGCCGTTGGCGGAGAAGAATGGTCTGCCGCAGTTTTACTTCGTCACCCGGCACGCGGTGTTCGCGGCGATGGCCGTGGGGCTGATGCTGGCGCTGTCGGTGCTGTCGCCGGATCAGGTCCGGCGGAACGGCGTGCGGCTTTTCCTGCTCGCCTTCGCGGCGGTGGCGCTTCTGCCGCTCTTCGGCACCGACTTCGGCAAGGGCGCGGTCCGCTGGTACTCGTTCGGCCTTTCCGTGCAGCCGTCCGAGTTTCTGAAGCCGGGTCTGGCGGTTCTGACCGGCTGGATGATGGCGGCGTCGCTTCGGCCGATGGGGCCGCCGGGGGTCTCGCTCTCCTTCCTCATCACCGTGGCGGTGATCGGCGCGCTGGCCATTCAGCCGGATTTCGGCCAGGCGCTGCTGGTGGTCGCCTCGTGGGGCGCGATGTTCTTCGTCTGGGGCGCGCCGATCTGGCTGATGGTGGGGCTGGTCGGCTGCGGCGTCGGCCTGATCTGGTTCGCCTATACGAATTTTGAATATGTCGCGAGCCGGATCAATGATTTCTGGGCCGCCGACATCGATCCGACCAGCCAGATCGGCTACGCGACCAACGCGATCCTGAAGGGCGGCCTGTTCGGGGTCGGCGCGGGCGAGGGGTCGGTGAAATGGTCGCTGCCGGACGCCCATACCGATTTCGTGATGGCCGTGGCGGCGGAGGAATACGGGCTCGCCTTCTGCCTCGTCATCATCGGGCTCTTTCTCTTCGTCACGCTCCGCGCGCTCCGGCGGATGATGCGGGAAAAGGATGCGTTCGCGCGGGTCGCGGCCTCCGGGCTGGCGGTGATGTTCGGTCTGCAGGCGTTCATAAACATCGGCGTCACCTTCACGCTGTTGCCGGCGAAGGGGATGACGCTGCCCTTCATCTCCTATGGCGGCTCCTCGATGTTGGCGTCGGGTCTGGCGATGGGCTTGATGCTGGCCCTGACGCGGGACCGGCCGCAAGATCATGTCACCGACAGGATCGGCGCCGGCCGATGACCGAGCCGGCGAGGGATGCGCCGCCGCTTCTCGTCATCGCGGCGGGCGGCACTGGCGGGCATATGTTTCCGGCGCAGGCGCTGGCGGAGGAGATGCTGTCGCGCGGCTGGCGCGTCGCGCTCTCGACCGATGCGCGCGGCCTCCGGTATGCGGGCGGCTTTCCGAAGGAGGTGACGCGGCGCGCGCTTGCGGCCGCGACCTTCTCGCGGGGCGGCGCTCTGGCCAGGGTCGCCGCGCCGTTCCGAATCGCGAAAGGCGTCCTGGAGGCCCTGCGCTGGTTCGCGGCGGACCCACCGGCCGTCATCGCCGGGTTTGGCGGTTATCCCGCCGTGCCGGCGCTCGTCGCCGGTCTCTGGCGGCGGACGCCCGTGCTGATCCATGAGCAAAACGGCGTTCTGGGCCGGGTGAACCGGCTTTTCGCACGTCGGGTCGATGCGGTCGCCTGCGGCGTCTCTCTCCCGTCGAACGCGCCGAAAGGCGCGCGGCTTCTCGAGATCGGGAACCCGGTGCGGGCCGCGGCGCGCGCGGCGATGGCCGTCCCTTACGCTCCGCCGGGGCCGGAAGGCGAAGTGAACCTGCTGATTTTCGGCGGCAGCCAGGGGGCGTCGGTTTTCGCGCGGCTGGCGCCGGAGGCGGCGGCGGCGTTGCCGGTCCTGCTTCGCGCGCGGCTGCGGGTCACGCAGCAGGCCCGCCCGGCGGAGGCGGCGGGCCTCGTCGCCGCCTACCGCGATCTCGGGATCGAAGCGGAGATCGCGGAGTTTTTCACCGACATGCCGGCCCGGATCGCGGCGGCGCATCTCGTGATCAGCCGCGCCGGCGCGTCGACCGTGGCCGAGCTCGCGGCGATCGGCCGGCCTTCTATCCTCGTTCCTTACCCCTCCGCGATGGACGATCATCAGAGCGCGAACGCGCGGCCGCTGGCGGCGGCCGGCGCGGCGATCTTCGCGCCCGAGGCGGGGTTGACGGGGGCGGCGCTGGCGGGGCACATCCGCGCGGTTCTCGGCGCGCCGGACCGGGCGGCGGAGATGGCCGCCGCGGCGCGCGGCGCCGGACGCGCCGACGGGGCCGCGCGGCTCGCCGATCTGGTCGAACGCCTTGGAAAAGGAAAATCTGTAAAATGATGACCACCGCTCTGCCGCTCGATATCGGGCTGATCCATTTCGTCGGCATCGGCGGCATCGGCATGTCCGGGATCGCCGAAGTGCTGCTCAACCTCGGCTACCATGTTCAGGGCTCCGATCTGAGGACGAGCCCGATCACCGACCGGCTGGCGGCGATGGGCGCGCGGATCTTCATCGGCCAGAGCGCGGAGAACATCGCGGGCGCGGAGGTCGTCGTCATCTCCTCGGCGATCAAGCCCGGCAATCCGGAGCTGGACGCGGCGCGCGCCGCATCCCTGCCGGTCGTCCGCCGGGCGGAGATGCTGGCCGAGTTGATGCGGCTTCGCTCCAATGTCGCGGTCGCCGGCACGCACGGAAAGACGACGACGACCTCCATGGTCGCCGCCCTGCTGGATGGCGGCGGGTTCGACCCGACCGTGATCAACGGCGGAATCATCCAGAGCTACGGCTCCAACGCCCGGCCCGGCGCCGGCGACTGGATGGTGGTCGAGGCGGATGAGAGCGACGGCACCTTCGTGAAGCTGCCGGCGACCATCGCCGTCGTCACCAATATCGACCCTGAGCATATGGACCACTACGGCGATTTCGACGCGCTGCGCGCCGCGTTTCTCGCCTTTGTCTCCAACGTGCCGTTCTACGGGCTGGCGGTCTGCTGCATCGACCATCCGGAAGTGCAGCGCCTCGTCGGCCTGACCGACGACCGGCGGGTGGTGACCTACGGCTTCTCCCGGCAGGCCGATATTCGCGGCGAGGCGATCCGCTACGAGGGAGGCCGAACGAAGTTCGACGTCGTCTTCCGAAGCGGCGAGCGTTACGACGGGCTGACCCTGCCGATGCCCGGCGAACATAACGTCTCCAACGCGCTGGCGGCGATCGCGGTCGCCCGGGAGCTTGGCGTCTCCGAAGCCGAGATCCGCGCGGCGCTGGAGGCGTTTGGCGGCGTCAGCCGGCGCTTCACCCGCGCCGGTGAATGGAACGGCGCGGCGATCATCGACGATTACGGCCATCATCCGGTGGAGATCGAGGCGGTGCTGAAGGCGGCGCGGGCGGCGACGACCGGGCGCCTGATCGCGATCCATCAGCCGCATCGGTATTCGAGGCTGGCGGATCTGTTCGAGGAGTTCTGCGGCGCGTTCAACGACGCGGATATCGTCGGAATCATGAATGTCTACGCGGCCGGCGAGGCGCCGATCGAAGGCGCCGACCGCGAGGCGCTGGTCGAGGGGCTCCGCGCGCACGGCCATCGGTCGGCGCATGCGGTCGACGATGAGCCGGGGATGGAGGCGTTCGTCCGCGCGCACGCCCAGCCGGGGGATATGGTGGTGTGCCTCGGCGCGGGCACGATCTCGGGCTGGACCAACGCGCTGCCCGGCCGACTGGCGCAGTGACGCGGCGATGACGGCTCTCGACCCGGCGCTGGCGGAGAGGTTTTCGGGCCGGATCCATGCGCGCCGGCCGCTCGCGCCCTTCACCTGGCTTCGGGTCGGCGGCCCGGCGGAGACGCTGTTCACACCGAAGGACACGGGCGAGCTGCGCGCATTTTTGGGCGCGCTCGACGCTGCGGTTCCGGTGACGATCCTTGGCGTCGGCTCCAATCTGATCGTCCGGGACGGCGGGGTCCGGGGGGCGGTGATCCGGATCGTCGGGCCGGGCTTCGGCGCCGTCGAGCAGCTTGAGGGCGCGCGCCTGCGTGTGGGCGCGGGCATGCTCGACGCGCAGGCGGCGAAGACCGCCGCCCGGCTTGGCGTCGGCGGGCTGGAGTTTCTGCGCACCATCCCCGGGACCATCGGCGGCGCGGCGGCGATGAACGCGGGGTGCTATGGCGCCTATATGGCCGATGTCTTCGAATCCGCGGAGGCGGTGACGCGCGACGGCCGGATCATCACGCTGACCCCGGCGGAGATGAATTTCGGGTATCGCGCCTCGGCGCCGCCTGCGGGCGCGGTGATCGTCTCCGTGATCCTGAAGGGGCGGCCCGAAGCGCCCGACGCGATCGAGGCGCGGATGGCGGACGCGCTGAAGCGCCGGGCGGAGAGCCAGCCCACGGCGGACCGCACGGCGGGCTCCACCTTCCGGAATCCGGCCGGATTCTCCTCCACCGGGCGGGGAGATCACGGACAGGAACGGATGGCCTGGCGGCTGATCGACGAGGCGGGGTGCCGCGGATTGCGCCTCGGCGGGGCGGTGATGAACGTGAAGCATCCGAACTTTCTGACCAACGCCGGCGGCGCGACGGCGGCCGATCTCGAAAATCTTGGGGAGATGGTGCGGGAAAGGGTTCTCAAATCGTCCGGGATCGCGCTAGAGTGGGAAATCAGGCGGATCGGGGAACATCCGGGCACCTGACGACGCCGGCGAAGGCCGGTTAGTGAGAAAACCCCGTGAAATACGGGGAAAGCCCGGGAAACGGGTGGAAAGAGGCGCGGATGTCGAGCAGGACACCCCGCGTAGCGGTGCTGAAAGGCGGCTGGTCGGCCGAACGCGAGGTTTCTCTCGCGTCGGGCCGGGAGTGCGCGGCGGCGTTGCGAAGCGCGGGCTACGACGTGGTCGAGATTGACGCAGGACGCGGGCTCGCGGCGGACATCGCCGCGGCTGAACCCGATGTGGTGTTCAACGCGCTCCATGGCCGGGGCGGCGAGGATGGCTGCGTTCAGGGCCTCCTGGAGGTGCTCGGCGTTCCCTATACGCATTCCGGCGTGCTCGCCTCCGCGCTGGCGATGGACAAGATCCGCGCGAAGGACGTCTTCGCCGCGGCCGGAGTTCCGGTCGCGGAGGGCCGGCTCGCCAGCCGTGAGGAGATCGCGGCCGGGCATCCGATCGCGCCGCCCTATGTGGTGAAACCCTATAACGAAGGCTCTTCGGTCGGCGTTTACATCGTCCGCGAGAGGGCCAACGGCCCGGCGCGGCTGGAGGCGGGGGCGCCGCCGGAGCTTCTGGTCGAGGCTTACGCGCCGGGGCGCGAGTTGACCGTCGTGGTGCTCGGCGACCGGCCGCTCACCGTGACGGACATCCTCTCCACGACCGGCTGGTACGATTACGCGGCGAAATACCAGGACGGCGGCTCGCGGCACGTGGTCCCGGCCGATATTCCGGCGGATGTGTTCGACGCCTGCATGAAACACGCTCTTCGCTGCCATCAGGCGCTCGGCTGCCGCGGCGTGACGCGAACCGATCTTCGCTGGGACGAGGCGAAAGGGGTCGAGGGGCTGATCGTGCTGGAGACGAACACTCAGCCCGGCATGACGCCGACATCGCTGGCGCCGGAGCAGGCGGCGCATTGCGGGATGAGCTTTCCGGACCTCTGCCGCTGGATCGTCGAGGATGCGTCATGCGCGCGCTGAGACGAAAATTCCTCCAGCGCGATCCGGCGCCGTCCCGCATCGCGTTCAGGCTGAAACGGCGCTGGAGAAGCCCGGCGTTTCGCCGCGTGATCATGGTGCAGGTCCCCGTCGCCGCCGCGCTCATCGCGCTCGGCGGCGCTCTGGCGCAGCCGGATATCAGACAGGCGGCGATGGACCGGTTCGAGACGGTGCGCGGCGAGATCGTCGCGCGGCCGGAATTCGCGATACGCCGGATCGAGGTGAGGGGCGCGAGCCCCGCCGTCGCGGCGACGGTGCGCGCGTCGCTGCAACCCTGGATCGGCGCGTCGTCGCTGGCGGCGGACGCGGCTTCGATCCGCGCGGCGGTTGGCGCGCTCGGCTGGGTCGAGAGCGCGGGCGCGCGTCTGGTCGCGCCGGAGACGTTGATCGTGACGGTGAAGGAGCGGACGCCGGCGCTCGTCTGGCGGATGGGCCCGGACCTCACGCTTCTTGACCGGAATGGCGGGCGCATCGCATCCCTCGCGGCGCGCGCGGAGCGGCCGGATCTGCCGCTGATCGCCGGCGCGGGCGCCGACCGCGCCGCCGCGGACGCGCAGGCGGTGCTCGACGCCGCAGGCGGATTGGCCGCGCGCATTCGCGGCCTCGTGCGCGTCGGCGAACGGCGCTGGGATGTGGTGATCGAGGACGGGCCGCGGATCATGCTGCCCGCCGCCGGCGCCGCCGACGCGATGAGCTATGTCGCGGCGCTGGAGGCGGGCGAGCGCGTGCTCTCCCGCGAAGTGAGCCATGTCGATCTTCGCCTCGAGCGCCGCCCGACTCTCCGTCTGACCGCGGGCGGCGTCGAGGCCCTCGAAGCCGCCCGCAACTCCCGTGAGCCGAGAAAAGCTGGAAAAGACGCATGAACCCCTATCTCGCCGACATGCGCGCCATGCGCGAACGCCTCCGCGCGGCCCTCCGCCGCGGCCTGATCGCGGTGATCGACGTGGGCTCGTCCAAGACCGTGTGCCTGATCCTCAAGGTCGATGCGGCGGCGCTGGAGCGGGCGCAGGCCTCGGGCTCGGCCCATGAAGCGCATAACGCGCTTCGCGTCATCGGCGCCGGGGTCACGCAGTCGCGCGGCGTGCGCCTCGGCGAGATCGTCGAGATGGAGGAGGCCGAGCGCGCCATCCGCACCGCGCTGGAGCGGGCGGAGAAGGCCGCCGGCGCCCGCGTCGATCAGGTGATCGCGACCGTCTCCGGCGCCCGGCCGCGCAGCGCCTCCAGCTTCGGCGAAGTGGAGATGGAGGCGGACGAGGCGACGGGCCGCGACATCTCGCGCGCGCTGGCCGCCGCCGACTGGCCCGACCGGCGCGAGGGCCGCGAGATGATTCACGCGATGCCGGTCAACTTCACGCTGGACGGGCGCACCGCGACCGCGGATCCGCGCGGCATGACCGCGCGGATGCTCGCGGTGGACATTCACGCCGTCTCCGTCGACCGGATGCCGCTCCGCAATCTCGCGGCGTCGGTGCGGCGGTGCGATCTGGAGCTCGCCGGCGTCGTCGTCGGCTCCTATGCGGCCGGGCTCGCGAGCCTGGTCGAGGATGAGCAGAAGCTGGGCGCGGCCTGCATCGATATCGGCGCGGGGTCGACGGATATCGCGGTCTTCCTGCGCGGCCACCTCATCCACGCCGACAGCGCCCGCATCGGCGGCGATCATCTCACGCAGGACATCTCCGTCGGCCTGTCGATCCCGGCTGAGGAAGCGGAGAAGATCAAGGTCCGGCACGGCGGCGCAATCGCCACCGGGCTGGACGACCGGGAGCTGATCGAGGCGCCGTATCTCGGAGAGCATCATCCCGCGGAGCGGCGGCGGATCCCGCGTTCGGCGCTGATCGGGGTGATCCGGCCGCGGCTGGAGGAGATTCTGGAGACCGCGCGCCGCCGATTGGACGAGGCCGGGTTCCAGCACCTTCCGGGGCGGAGAATCGTTCTGACCGGCGGCGGCGCGCAGCTCACCGGCGTGGAGGAGACCGCGCAGCGGATCCTCGGCCGGCAGGTCAGGATCGGCCGGCCGATGCGGATCGCGGGCCTGCCGCAAGCGGCCAGCGGGCCCGATTGCGCGGCCGTCGTCGGCCTTGCGCTGCATGCGGCGCTGCCGCGGGACGAGGTCTGGGATTTCGAGCCGGCGGCGACATTTCCCAATCGGCGCCGCCTCGCCGGCGCGGTCCGCTGGTTCCGCGACAATTGGTAGGGTTTTAAGGGATTTTACATCGACATGATTCTCTTCATGGGATAGGGTTTGAGGATAACGCCTCAAAACGAAACAAACGAAGGCGTGGCAGCAGTGACAAGATACAGGCGGAACCCATGGCACTTAACCTGAAGTCGCCGGAAGCGGACGAGCTCCGGCCTCGCATCACCGTGTTTGGCGTAGGCGGCGCCGGCGGCAACGCCGTCAACAACATGATCGAGAAGAATCTCGAGGGTGCGGAGTTCGTCGTCGCGAACACCGACGCGCAGGCGCTCCAGCAGACGAGATCGAGCCGCCGGCTGCAGCTCGGCGTCGGCGTGACGCAAGGCCTCGGGGCCGGCGCGCGCCCCGAGATCGGCGCCTCCGCGGCGGAGGAAAGCCTCGACGAGATCGCGCAGCATCTTCAGGGCAGCCACATGTGTTTCATCACCGCCGGCATGGGCGGCGGAACCGGCACCGGCGCGGCGCCGGTCATCGCCCGCGCGGCGCGCGAGATGGGCATCCTGACCGTCGGCGTGGTGACCAAGCCCTTCCAGTTCGAGGGCGCGAAGCGGATGAAGCAGGCTGAAGGCGGCATCGACGCCCTTCAGCAGGTGGTCGATACGCTGATCATCATCCCGAACCAGAATCTCTTCCGCATCGCGAACGAGCGCACGACCTTCGGCGAAGCCTTCATGATGGCGGACGACGTTCTCTATCAGGGCGTCAAGGGCGTGACCGACCTGATGGTGCGTCCGGGGCTCATCAACCTCGACTTCGCCGATGTGCGGTCGGTGATGGACGAGATGGGCAAGGCGATGATGGGCACCGGCGAGGCCGAAGGCGAGACCCGGGCCATCGACGCCGCCGAAAAGGCGATCGCCAACCCGCTTCTCGATGAAGTCAGCCTGAAGGGCGCCAAGGGCGTCCTGATCAACATCACCGGCGGGTACGATCTGACCCTGTTCGAACTCGATGAGGCGGCGAACCGGATCCGGACCGAAGTCGATCCGGAGGCGAACATCATCGTCGGCTCCACGCTCGATCCGGAGATGGAGGGGCGGATGCGCGTCTCCGTCGTCGCCACCGGCATCGACGTGGAAGCGATGGGCGAGACCCAGCCGCAGACGTCCGAGCGCCGGCCCGCGACCACCAGCCGGATCGTGCCGACGACGGCCGAGGCCCCGGCGCCCCGCCGCGCGTCGGCGGCGCCGGCGATGGCCGCGCGGCGTCCCGAACCGCAGCCGCAACCGCAGCCGGCCATGCGCGCGGCGGCGGCGCCCGACACGCGCTCGCGCGAGCCGGAGCCGAATCTCTTCGCCGAGGAAGAGCAGGGCGGAAGCGGCAACTTCATCGCGCCTGCGCCGGTCGAGCCGGGCGATCCGCGCGCCGACGTCGAGGACGAGCCCGCGCCGCGCCGGGAGCCGCAACGCCGCGCCGCGCACGCGGGCGACCCCACGCCCTTCACCGTCGCGGGGATGCGGGAGGCCGCGGAAGGAGCGGAAGCCGACAAGAGCCGCTTCGGCCTCAACAGCCTGATTCACCGGATGACCGGCGGCGGCGGCGCGAAAGGCCGCGGCGATGCCGGAACCGCGGGGCGGATCGCCCCGCTCCCGGCGCAAGCTCCCGCCGCCGCTGCGCGGCGCGAGCCGGCCCCGAGGGGCTATACGCGCCCGGTGATCGATGAGCGGCATGAAGAGCCGGCGGAGGATGACGAGGATCTTCGCATGGAGATCCCGGCCTTCCTGCGCCGCCAGGCGAACTGATCCGCGACCTCTCCCTGTCGCGACCAGCGGGCGCTTCCGGTCCATTCCGGAGCGCCCGTTTTTATCGGAATGGATGCGGCGGGTTGTCTCCGTCGGCGCGCGGCGGTATCGGCGGGGCGCGACAGCCGGCGCATGACGCGCGTCTGCGATCCATGCTATCAAGCCGTCTGTCGCCTGAACTGGCGGAGCGGACAAGCAGGCGAGGGATGCCGGAATGAATCGCGACACTGAGATCGGCGCAGAGCGCGCCGCACGCCCGTCTTTCGTGCTTGCGGCGGCGGTTGTCGCCGCGCTGGCGCTTGGCGGGTGCTCGAGCGAGAAGAGCCTGGTGGATGACGCGCGCCCGGCCGCGGACATCTTCGCGGAGGCGGACGCGAATGCGGTCGATGGGGATTTTGTCGCCGCCGCCGAGGGGTATGACGAGGTCGAGCGGCTTTACCCCTATTCGAATCTCGCCAAGACGGCGATGATTCGCTCGGCCGAGTCCTATTACCGGGGGCGGAAATACGACGAGGCGCGGCTGGCCGCGCAGCGCTATCTGGACTTCTTCCCGTCGGACGCCGACGCGGCCTATGCGCAATACATCGTCGCGCTCAGCTATTATGACCAGATTTCGGATGTCGAGCGCGACCAGGGCGACACGATCCGCGCCAATCAGGCGCTGCGCGAAGTGATCGAACGCTATCCCGACAGCAGATATGCGCGCGACGCCGCCCTGAAACGGGATCTGACGCTGGACAACCTCGCCGGCAAGGAGATGCAGATCGGCCGATATTATCTGGGCCGGGGGCACTACATCGCCGCGATAAACCGGTTTCGCCGGGTGGTCGAGCAATACAACACCACGTCGCAGACGCCGGAGGCGCTGCACCGGCTGGTCGAGAGCTATCTGGCGCTCGGCGTCGTGAACGAGGCGCAGAACGCCGCCGCGGTGCTGGGCTACAACTACCCCGGCTCGGAATGGTATGTGGACAGCTACGCGCTGCTGACGGGCCAGCGGCTCGGCCCGGAGATCGACGAGGAAAGCTGGCTCAGCCGAAATTTCCGCAAGGTCTTCTACGGCGATCAATTCTGATCGAAAGGATCCGACGAAAGGCTGGCGAAACGACGATGCTGGAGAGTTTGGAGATCCGGAACATCGTTCTGATCGAACGGCTCGATCTGGATTTTTCGTCTGGTCTGAACGTCTTGACCGGGGAGACGGGCGCCGGGAAATCCATCCTTCTCGACGCGCTCGGCTTCGCGCTCGGCCGGAGGGACGCCCGTGGGCTGGTCCGGGCCGGCGCGCGCGAGGGCTCGGTGACCGCGACCCTGGCGCCGGAGGCGGTCGGCGGCGTCCGGGCGCTGCTGGATGAAGCCGGTTTCGACATGGACGCCGAACATCTGATCCTTCGCCGCGTCGCCGCGGCGGACGGGCCGTCGCGCGCATATCTGAACGACCGGCGGATCAGCGCCGAGACGTTGCGCGGGATCGGGGAGGCGCTGGTCGAGGTGCATGGCCAGCATGACGATCGCGGCCTTCTGAACGCGCGTGGGCATCGCGGGCTTCTCGACGCGTTCGCCGGCGCGGACGCGGAGCTGGCCGCGTGCAGGGCGGCGTTCAGGCGCAAGAGAGAAGCGCGCGAAGCGCTGGCTTCCGCGATCGCCCGTGTCGAGGCGGCGGCGCGGGACCGCGAGTATCTGGAGCACAGCGTCGCCGAATTGATCCAGTTCGCGCCCGAGGCCGGGGAGGACGACGCGCTCGATACGCGGAGGCGCGCGATGCAGGCGGCGTCGCGCATCGGCGAGGAGGTGGCGCGCGCCGCCGCGCTTCTCGGCCCGGAGGGCGCGGAGGGCGCGGCCCTCGACGCCCTCCGTCGGCTCTCGGACGCCGCCGGAGCGGCGGAAGGGCGGCTCGACCCGTCGATCGAGGCGCTGGACAGGGCGCTGGAGGCGCTGGCGACGGCGGCGGCCGGCGTCGAGGCGGCGGTCGAGGAGATGGAGTTCGATCCGCATGAGCTGGAGCGGGTGGAGGAGCGGCTTTTCGCGCTCCGGGCGCTGGCGCGGAAACATGAGCGCCCGCCGGACGACCTCGCCGCCCTCGCGGAGGAGATGACGAAGAAACTGTCGGAGATCGCGGAAGGGGAGGGCGAGCTGACGGCGCTTCGCCGGGCGGCGCAGGCGGCGGAGGCCGCGCATCTCGAGGCGGCGGCGGCGCTCGGCGCGAAGCGGCGGGAGGCGGCGGCGGCCCTGGACCGGGCGGTGGCGGCGGAGCTGCCGGCGCTGAAGATGGAGCGCGCGGTCTTCACCACCACGATAACCGAGACGCCGCCCGGGCCCGATGGCGGCGATCAGGTCGCCTTCTCCATCGCCGCCAATCCCGGCGCGCCGCCCGGCCCGCTCGGCGAGGTGGCTTCGGGCGGCGAGCTTTCACGCCTGCTTCTGGCCCTCAAGGTCGCGCTTTCGGCGCGCGGCGCCTCGGGCGTGATGATTTTCGACGAGATCGACCGCGGGGTCGGCGGCGCCACGGCCGACGCGGTGGGGCGGCGGCTGGCGCGGCTGGCGAAGGGCGCGCAGGTTCTGGTCGTCACGCATTCGCCCCAGGTGGCGGCCTTTGGCGACGCGCAATTCCGGATTGAGAAGGCGGTCGCCGGCGGCGTCACCCGGACGACGCTCAGGAGACTCTCAGCTGAGGAGCGGCGCGACGAGATCGCCCGGATGCTCTCCGGCGACGAGGTGACCGACGCGGCGCGGGGCGCGGCGGCGGCGCTGCTGGAGGCCGCCGCCGGCTGAGGCGGGTTCAGCGATCATTTCCGCTTTCGCCGCCCCCGTCGTCTCCCGGCCCGTCGCCACCGCCACCGGCATCTCCGAGCGGAAAGGTCGCCGGGACTGGCGGCGTCCCACCCGCAACGCAGGAGACGGCTGAGCATGTAACATGGCTTGGCGCCGCGAATTCGAACCGCTCGCCCGATTGCGTGGCCGTGGCGGTGACGGCTCCCTCGGTCACCCAGAGTTGGGTTTCTTCGTCGCTGATCGCGTTGACCCAGAAAGTGGTTCCGCGGACACCGATGGTCGCGACCGACGTCTTGATGGAGACGCCGTCTTCCGGCATCCGACCGCTGATCATGCGGATCGCTCCGCGCGCCAGCGAGAGCGCAATCACGCCGGGCTTCGCGTCGCCCGCGAAAACATACTCGTCGATGACGAGTGAGGCGTTCGGCGCCACGGTCAGGTTCGTGCCATCCTCCAACCTGATTTCTATCGAGCCGTATTGTTTGGTGTAGACGCGGGCTTGCTGAAAAATATCGGCTCCCTTCTCGACCGTGAAGCCGACCTGGCCGGAAGCCTGGAACGCCTGTTGTTGCACGGTGGAGACCTGGCCGGCGCGCTCCAGCGCACCGACTGGCGCGGCGGTCATAACCGCGCCGAGCATGATGAGGGCCAGTGAGCGGGATGACATGATAAGATCCTTTAAAAACGAAGGACCAATCTAGCACATGAACGCCCGCCGCCGCGCGCCGAAAATCGGCCTTAACGCCGTATCATGCGCATCGCCCGTCAGTTGATGTCGACCACCTTGCCGGGGTTGAGGATGTTCTTCGGATCGAGCGTGCGCTTGATCTCCGCCATCAGGGCGTAGCCCGCCCCGTGCTCCTCCTCCATGTAGCGCTTCTTGCCGAAGCCGACGCCGTGCTCGCCGGTGACGGTGCCGCCGAGGCGAAGCGCGCGGCGGTTCATCGAATGCGTGAGGCGCTTCGCCTCCTCCAGCTCCTCCGGCTTTTCCGGGTCGACGAGGAAGCCGACGTGGAAATTCCCGTCGCCGACATGGCCGACGATCGGCGCGATGAGCCCGGCTTCCTCTATTTCCGCCGCCGTCTCGAGCAGGGCCTCCGCGAGGCGCGAGATCGGGACGCAGACATCGGTGGCGACCCCGCGGGACCCCGGCTTCAGCTTCAGCGACGCATAGTAGAAATTGTGCCGCGCATGCCAGAGGCGATTCCGCTCCTCCTGATTGGCGGACCACTCGAATCCGGCGCAGCCATGCTCGGCGGCGATCTCGCCGAAGGTCTCCGCCTGCTCCTTGGCGCCGGCTTCGGTTCCGTGGAACTCGACGAAGAGATGCGGCTTCTCCGGCAGCGAGATTTCGCCCGAGAGGTTCACCGCGCGGATCGCGACCGGGTCGACGAGCTCGATCCGCGCCATCGGCACGCCCATCTGGATCGTCTGGATGACGGTGTTCACCGCCGCGTCCATATCTGGAAAGGCGCAAACGGCGGCGGTGATGCTTTCCGGCTGTCCCTGGAGGCGGACGGTCAGCTCCGTGATGATTCCAAGCGTGCCTTCGGAGCCGATCATCAGTTTCGTGAGGTCGTAGCCGGATGAGGACTTCCGGGCGCGGGTGCCGGTCCGGATGATCCGCCCGTCGGCCAGCACCACTTCGAGCGCGAGAACATTCTCGCGCATCGTGCCGTAACGGACCGCCGTGGTGCCGGACGCGCGGGTCGCCGCCATGCCGCCGAGCGAGGCGTTGGCGCCGGGATCGACGGGAAAGAAAAGCCCGGTCGCGCGCAATTCCTCGTTGAGCCGTTCACGGGTGACGCCGGGTTGCACGACCGCGTCCATGTCCTCCGCATTGATCGCGATGATGCTGTTCATCTCCATCATGTCGAGGGTGATCCCGCCATTGAAGGGAAGCGCGTGCCCTTCCAGCGAGGTGCCTGTGCCCCACGCGATGATCGGACAGTCCTCCTGCGAGCAGATCTTGACGATCGCGGAGACCTCCTCGGTGTTCCGGGGAAAGGCCACGGCGTCCGGCGGCGTCACCGGATAGTAGCATTCGTTCTGACCATGCAGATCGCGCACCGATGACGAGGTTGAAAGCCGTTCGCCGATCAGATCGCGGATCTTCCGTATCGCGTTGTCTATGCTCATCGCCAGCGTCTCCTCGATTGATGCGACAGGCGTATCCCGAAATATCGGGCCGGGGAAGCCGCCGGCGCGCATTTTGAGGCGCGCGTGAAGGCGGCGTTTGCCGTTGCGGCCGGTTTCCGGTTATCTCGCCGCGTTCACGGCAGAGAAAGGAAGCCCGATGCGCGATTTGTCCCCCTCCTGTCCCGACCGGACCTTCCCCAAGGGGCCGCTGATCATGGAGACGCAAGTGGTCGAGCCGGGGTGGATCGATTACAACGGGCACATGAACGTCGCCTACTACACGCTCGCCTTCGATCGGGCGTTCGATGACTTTCTCGACAACTGGATCGGCGTGGGCGAGCGTTTCGTGAAGCGCAGCAGGCTGGGTCCGATGGCGCTTCAGACGCAGATCCTCTATCTCGGTGAGCTTCTCGAAGGCGAGCGGTTCCATGTCGAGACCCTGCTGCTCGACCATGACGAAAAGCGCATGCATTTCTTCGGAACCATGATCTCCGAGCGCACAGGCCAGCCCGCCGCCACCTACGAGAGTCTCGGCATCAATGTGGATCTCGATAGCCGCCGTCCTGCTCCTTATCCGGAGTGGACGCTGGCGCGGCTGGAGGCGTTGCGGGCGGCGCAGGCGCATCTGCCTCGGCCGAAGCAGGCGGGTCAGCCGCTTGGGATTCGTCGCCGCGGCTGACCTCTGACGGCGGCGCGCTGACAGGGTGGTGGTGATGGTGATGGTGGTGCGCGTCGGGGCGCCACCCGCGCCGCTGGCGCCACCAGCGCACCAGGCCAAGGGACAGGCGGACCTTCTCGGCCCCGACCTGCAAGTCCGGCTGAATCCGCATCCAAGAGGATTTCGAATAGGCCATGCGCTGCCCGAGATAGATGCTGCGGTGGCCGATGACCACATAGGCCGCGATCGCGGCGCCGGCCAGATAGACGATCCTGACGCCGCCCCCGATCAGCTCCATGCCCATCAGGATCGCCGCGATCGGCGTGTTGGAGGCCGCGGCGATGACGGAGACCAACCCCACCGCCGCCCCGAGGCCCGGATCGAGGCCGAGCAGCGGCGCGAACGCGTTGCCGGCCATCGCGCCGATCACGAATTGAGGCGTCGCGATGCCGCCATAGAACCCCGACCCGAGGGTGATCGCGACCACCAGCGTCTTCCAGAAGAAGCCGAGATAGGGCATCGGCTCCCCGCCGATGGCGCGCTCGACCAGCGGCAGGCTGAGGCCGAGATAATCGGTCGGGATGACCAGGGCCAGCAACGTGATGATCACCCCGCCGATGACCGGCATCAGCGGCGGCCACAGCTTGAAGCGAAGCCGGACCGCCGTGAAGAACCGGGTCATGCCGTGAACAAGCTCGACGAAGATCAGCGCGACGATCCCGGCGATCACGCCGATCCCGATGATCTTGATGAACAGCAGTTCGGAGAAATCCGGCAGGTGCGAGAGGTGATAGTAGAGATACGGGAGATCCCACCATTTGCTGACCAGGAAGGAGGTGATCCCGGCGACGACGGCCGGAAACAGGAAGTCGTGGCGGATGCGCCCGATCGACAGCACCTCGACGCCATAGATGGCCCCGGCGACCGGCGTGCCGAAGACGCTGGCGAAGCCGGCGCTCACCCCGCACGCCACGAGACGTTGGCGGAGCTCGGAGTTCAGATGCAGCAGCTCGCCGATCGCCGCGCCCAGCGACGCGCCGAGATGGGAGCATGGCCCCTCCTTCCCGGCCGAGCCGCCGCATGCGAGGGTGATGATGGCGGCCACCGGTTTGATCAGGATCGTCCGGAACGGCATATGCCCCTTCTGGACGTGAACGGCGTCGAACAGCGAGTCGTTCAGGCCGCCGACATTGATCCGGTAGCCGTAATGCAGCAGCAGGCCGTTCAACAATCCGCCCGTCGGAAGCATGATCGCCAGCAGCCAGAACGGCGCCGACGCGGTGAGGTCGATGGCGAAGAATAGCGCGTGCAGGAAAAAGCTGGTCCCGGTGCCGACGATCGCGCCGACGAGGGTGGCGAGCACAAGCCACTGGACCAGCGTCACCAGCATGATGGCGAGTTCGATATAATTGAAATGGGGCACGATGTGGTGCCCAGTCAGAAATCGGAGCAAGCGTCTCATAGGGGGCGGCAACCCGGACTGGTCACGGTGATGTGCAATCCATAAGCAAATTCATGTAGTTAGGCAAGGTGATATACAGGAGTCAATAAATCGTATATTATTCTGTCGAAGCATGGTTTGTTTACTATTTACTTTCCGTTTATCCATATAATCATGAATTGTGCTCAAACTGTTCGTCATGGTGGAGATTGCAGCGGCGCCGTCGCGGCCTCCAGCCATGCGCCGTCGCGCTCGTCGAGAAGGGGTTTCAACGTCGAGCGGACCCGCGCGTGATACGCGTCGAGCCAGGCGCGCTCCTCGGCGGAGAGCAGCGCCGGGTCGATCAGCCGCCGGTCGATCGGCGCGAGGGTCAGGGTCTCGAAGCCCATCATCGCCCGGTCGCCGCCGGCGGGGATCGATGGCGCTTCGACAAGGAGCAGATTCTCGATGCGGATTCCGAACGCGCCGGTGCGGTAATATCCAGGCTCGTTCGAGACCATCATCCCGGGGCGAAGCGGAACCGCGCCCCGCCGGGAGAGCGATTGCGGCCCCTCGTGAACGCAAAGATAGGCGCCGATTCCGTGCCCGGTGCCGTGATCGTAGTCGAACCCGGCCCGCCAGAGCGCGGCGCGCGCCATGGTGTCGATATCGCGGCCGTTCACGCCGGGCGGAAAGCGGGCGGTGGAGACGGCGATCATGCCTTTCAGCACCAGCGTGTTCGCGCGGATGGCGCCTTCGGGCGGCGTCCCGACCGCGATGGTGCGGGTGATGTCGGTGGTGCCGTCGATATACTGGCCGCCCGAATCGACCAGCATCAACTCGCCGGGCGAGAGCGTGCGGTCGCTCGCCTCCGTCACGCGGTAATGCACGATGGCGCCGTGCGGGCCGGCGCCGGCGATGGTGTCGAAAGAGATGTCCATCAGCGCGTTCGTCGCGCGCCGCTCAGCCTCCAGCCGCTTCGCGATGGCGATTTCCGTCAGTCGGCCGGAGGGCGCCTCCCGGTCCAGCCAGGCGAGAAAGCGCGCCACCGCGGCGGCGTCGCGAAGATGCGCGGCGCGCGCGCCGTCGATCTCGGCCGAGGTCTTGATCGCCTTCGGCAGGACGCAGGGATCGTCGCCCCAGACGATGGCCGCGCCCGCCGCCGTGAGCGCATGCGCGACGGCGAGGGGGCTTGAGCGCCGGTCGAGAAGAACGTTCTCGCCGCCGAGGCCCTGCAGCGCGGCGGGGAAGTCGGCCCGCGCCGCGATCCGAACGTCGGGCCCGAGATGGGCGGCGAGCGCCGGATCCGCGTCCTGGCCGGCCCGGATGAAAAGCGTCGTCTCGCCCGACGCGCGAAGAATGGCGAAGACGAGCGGCACCGGATTGCGGGGGATGTCGCCGCCGCGGATGTTCAGCAGCCAGGCGATGCTGTCCGGCAAGGTGAGCACCGCCGCGTCGGCGCCGGCCTCGCGGACGGCGGCGCCGATCCGGGCGCGTTTCGAAGTGGATTCCTCCCCCGCGAGCGCGGCGGCGTGCGGGCGGATCGGCGCGGCGGGGGGCGCGGGCTGATGGCGCCATATGGCGTCGACCGGGTTGGTCTCGACCGGAACGGCGACGGCGTCGATCGCGCTGAGCGCGGTCTCGATCGCGTCGATCTCGGTCTTGCCGTGAAGCCAGGGGTCGAAGCCGATTCTCGCGCCGTTCGGCGCCGTCTCCGCGATCCATTTTCCGACCGGGACCTCGTGCAGGGACAGGCGCCTCCACGCTGTTCCGTCCACCTGCGCCTCGGCCTGAAGCGTATAGCGCCCGTCAACGAAGATCGCGGCGTCCTCGGCGAGCGCGACGGCGACGCCGGCGGAGCCGGTGAACCCGGTCATGAACGCGAGGCGCGCGTCCGCGGGCGGCACATATTCGCCCTGATGCGCGTCGGCGCGCGGAATGATGAACCCGTCCAGCCCCCTCGCGTTCATCTCGGCCCGGAGATCCGGGAGCGGCCCGGCGCCGGCGGCTGACGGAGAATCGGTGAAATCCTGAAACATGAGGGCCTCTGGACGGTTGAACGTATCCGGATTTCGCCTGTCGAAGGGTGCGAGCGCAAGGCTTCGTTCATCAATCGGGGAAAACATCGCGCGCTTCGACGCCGATCAGAATGGTCATGGTCTCGTTCGCGGGGCCGGTGAGCGCCAGGCGCTCCGTCAGCCGTCCGCGCCGATACCCGAAAGGGCGCCGAACGCCGGAATAGCGGGCGCCGTCGCCGAGAACCATCTCGGCCGCGTCGTCCCTGAGCGCGAGCCGCGCGACTTCGCCCCTCGCGTCGCGGAGGGAGACCAGCTCCGCGCCGGCGATGGGCGGAAGCGTCTCCGCGACCAGCCTTCGCGCGCCGTCCGGGCCGATCATGAGCGCGGAGACGCCCGGCGCGAAGACGAAATCCTCCTGCGCCGCGAGAAGCGCGTCATCGAGGGCGACCACCCGGCATCCGCAGGTTTCCGGCGCATGGCGCCGTTCGAGCTGCGCGAGGCAAAGGTTGAGCGCCGCCGCCGCCGCGCCGGAGCGCGTGGTCGCGGGCGGCGCGGCCATGACCGACGCGGCGGCGGCCGGGCAGGATTCGGGCGGCGCGCCGCGCGCCGCCGCCCTGGGGAACGCGGAGCCGATGAACGCGGCGCCCTCCGGCGAGGCGCGCAGCCAGGGGATCGCGGAGATCTCGACCATCCGGGCGCCGGGCGCGGCGGCGATATGGATCGCGACGGCGTCGGCGACGTCTGCGGCGGCGGCGACTTCGGATTCGTCGGCGACCAAAACCGCCGGCGGCGCCGCCGCCGTCGCCAGGCGCGCATGGTCGCCGATTTCCTCGTTCGGCGCGGAGCCGGTCCCCGCCGCGCAAGAAAACAACGCCAGAGCGCAGAAAGCGGCCCACGCGACCGCGCCAAATTCCCGAATCAATTTCGTCACCGATGGGCCCCGTCGACTGAAGTCTTGACGCCACATTAAGGTGAGCGGATAAATTTGCCAGATCTTGGCCCGCGATGGTACTATCGCGCTCCGGTGTTTAAGCGTTCGACGACCAGTGGGGTGGCTGTCTTGGGTATCGCAGACGCAAACGATGTGGAGACTGTCGAAGGCCGGGTCAAATGGTATGACACCGGCAAGGGTTACGGGTTTGTCGCGGCGGATGACGGGGGCGGCGATGTTCTGCTCCATGCGAACTGCTTGCGCCGCTCCGGCCTGTCGCAGGCTCAGGAGGGCGCCCGGGTGACGCTGGAGGCCGTTCGCGGCGACCGGGGCCGGCAGGCGCTCACGGTTCTCATGATCGACCCTCCCGCGCCGGTCGCGCCGCTGGGGCCGGTGGCGAAGCCGACCGAGGTGATGGAGACGCTCATCGCGACCGGGGACTGGCTCGCGGCGAAGGTGAAGTGGTTCGATCGCGCGAAAGGCTTCGGCTTCGTCAACGTGTTCGGAGATACGGCGGATGTGTTCCTTCATATGGAGGTGCTGCGCGCCGCCGGTCTGCCCGATCTCGCGCCGGGGGAGGCGATTGCGGTCAGGGTGGCGGACGGGCCGCGCGGCCGGATGGCGGCGGCGGTTCGATCCTGGGATCTGGTGGATGCGGGGACCGGCGCGGCGCCGGCGCGGCCGTCGACGGAGCAGGTCTGATTTTCCGGCCGGTTATTCTGGCGCTCGCGGCGCTTCTGGCGGTTCCGGCGGCGGCCGATGTCTGCGAGCCGGGACGGATCGAGTTTCAGACCGCGTCCGGCGCGGCGTCGTTTTCCGTCGAGATCGCCGATACTGAAAGCGCCCGCGCCAGGGGATTGATGCATCGGGAGGAGATGGCCGCGGATGCGGGCATGCTTTTCGTCTATCCGGCGGCGGCTCAGGTGACGTTCTGGATGAAGGACACGCCGCTCTCTCTCGACATGATCTTCATCAACCGGCGCGGCGTCGTCTGCTCCATCGTCTCGGGAACGACCCCTTTCTCGACCGAGCACATCCCTTCCGGGTGCACCGCGCAAACCGTGCTGGAGGTCAATGCGGGCGAGGCGGCGGCGCGCGGAATCAAGCGCGGCGCGCCGGCGCGTCATCCGGCGATCGAGGCGCCTGTCTGGCCTTGCGACTGATCCGGGCGCGCCGTGGCGGCCGCATGCGCGCCGGCGCGCTTTTCGTGGATCGGCTGAAAGCGCTCTCATCTCCTCTTTCATCGCGGCGCGCCCGAGGCTATCTAGGGAGCGTCGGAGCGTAGCGCAGCCTGGTAGCGCATCTGGTTTGGGACGAGGCGCGCTAACGTAACTATCCGTTTGATATTGCTGGATTACTTACCCCTGCCCACTATGCCGTTCGGGACTATTTCGGGACTCGGCGTCAGTTTTGCGCCGGGCGCGAGGCCATTCGGGCGGGCGGAATCCGGCGAGCATCCAGCGCATCGCCCGGCAGGCGACCGGGTTCGGCCCGCGCGCGGTGCTCCGGCCCGTCGGCGCCTCCCATTTCCTGATTGTCGGCGGCGCAGTGTCGAGGATCTCGGCGAGCTGCGCCTGAGTGAGGCCAAGCTCATTCCGCGCCGCCTTGAATTCGGCGGAGGTCATGCGGCGGTCCAGTATTCGACCTGAGCGACATATCCGCCGTAGACTGCGATCGGCGTCACATAGCCTGCGGCGATCTCATCGGCCCACCAGTCCGAGAGCTGCTCCCGCGAGCCCTTCGGCCCCACTTCGGTGCTGGTGATGTAGGGCTCCGGAGCCTCGGTCGGTTCTTCGTTCGCAACGGTGAGCATCGCAGACATGATCGCGCGGGCCTCCTCGGCGGTCTCGGCCATGCCATCGTGCGTCAGGCCGTCGCGCATGTCGTATTGGGCGTTGATCGGGTATCTGGTCATCTTCTCTCTCCTTGTGTGTGGGGCCGAAGCCCTGGGTCCAGCGATGCTTGGCGCTCGGGATCGGGCGGCGCGCACCGCCCTCACCGGAACGTCAGACGTCAACTTCTCGCTTGTCGATCCCCTCCGGGCTGACTGTGCAGACGTGCGGGTTGCCGCTCTTGGTGTTGATGCCTGCGATCTCAAAAGACGCATCCCCGCCTCCATCGAGGCTTTCTTCTAGGTCGTAGGCGTAGGCGCGGGCGAAGGCGTCCACGAGGGCGGGAGGGTACTTTCCAAAGCGTTCGAGGTCGGCGCGGATCTCCTGGAGCCCGATTCTGTTGACGCCGTGGATCGTGATGATGGCCATTGTCTATCTCCTCGTGTGGGGCCGAAGCCCCGATTTCAGCGATGCTTGGCGGCGTTGCGGCGAGCGGTGGCCCAGTTTTTGCGGATCACCCGGAGAAGATCGTCTCCGTCTGACGCCTCCAGCGTGTGGCCGAGGCGCTCAAGGCCGACGCAAACCTGCGCGCCATTCGCGTCGCGGACGTATCCTCCCGAAGCCGGGATCGAGAACACGCGGCAAATGTCCTCGCCGGTGTACGGGTCGTCGGCTTTGAGGGTGACTTCGGCGTCTCCGGTTTTGCTAATCGTGGTGGTGGTCATCTCGATTTCTCCTTGTGTGGGGACGGGGCCGAAGCCCCGTTGGTCATGCGGTGCGGTCTTGCAGTTCGGCGGCGACTTCGGCGCGGAGGCGGGCGAGGGCGTCGCGGTGCGCGGCATGGGCGGCGTCGTGGGCGGCGACCAACTCAGCGGGCGCGGGGGCGGGTTCGGGCGTCTCTCCGAAAAGCATGTCATCGACGGAGCGCGTCGCGTTGCAAGCGTCGATCGGCGCGTTCCGGATGGCGGTGATCGCCTGGGAGAGCGCGGTCATTTCGGCGTACGCGGCGTTAACCTGGGCGGCGAGCGTGTGCAGCGTCTCACTGGCGTTGACGTGCAGGCGGGTCTCCCGCTGCGGGTCGCCGATTTCCTGCTCGACTTTGCGGATGGTCTCGGCCTCGGTCATCTCGGTGTCTCCCGGTTTGGCGTGGGCCTATCCCCTCCGCCTATGGATCATAGATAGCGCCAATGGCGCTACTGCGCAAGGGCAGGCCGAAAATAAATCGGGGGGGCGGCGCGGGTTATTTCGCGCGCCGGATCTTCGGCACCCCCTCCATCGCCGCCATCCCGGCGCGGAGATCCTCGTCGAGGACGTGGGCGTAGCGGGTGCTGGTGGAGATGTCGGAGTGGTCGAGCGCCTTTTGCACGAGGCCGAGATTGCCGCTGGCGCGGAGCAGGCGGGTGGCGAAGGTGTGGCGGAGATCATGGAAGCGGAGGCTCTCGATCTCCGCTTCGGCCAGCGCGGCCGCCCACGCCCGGCGCCATCCGGTTTTGGTGAGCGGGTAGCGCTCGCCCTTGCGCCGCCCGGCGCGGCTTTTCTGACAGACATAGGTGAAGACGGTCGCTCCGGTGCGGGGCTGGGCGCTGAGCAGGGCGGCGATGCGCCGGGTGATTGGCTTGATCAGGGTCTTGCCGCCTTTGCCGCGCGTCGAGAGCGTCAGCGCGGCCATGTCGATATCGGACCAGCGGAGCGAGAGGCAGCCGTCGAGCCGGAGCCCGGTCGCGAGCGCGAAGGCGATCAGCGGGCGGAGGTCCGGGCGGAGCGCCTTCATCAGCCGCGTCTCCTCCGCGTCGGACAGCTCGCGCTTCGTCGGCTCCGGCTCGCGGAAGAAGAGCTTGCCCCAGTTCGGCGCGCGGCCGGTGTCGCGGTCGAGCACGTCGCGCGCGAAATACCAGATCGCGCGGAGCACCTCGATCTCGCGGTTGACGGATGTGTCGGCGACGGCGCGCCGGCGGCGCATGGTGTAGCGAGCCACCGCCTCCTGCCCGATCTCGCTGAGGAGCGCGCCGCCGCCGAGGCCGTGGATGAGGTTCGCGATCTGGTAATCTGTGGTCGGGGCGATGGAGCGCCCCTCGATCTGGCGCGAGAAATACGCGCCGGCGGCGTCGTCGAGCGTGATCGGCTGGCGGGCCGCGGGCTCGGCCGCGCGCTGGCGCTCGAGCGTCTCTACTCGCCGCGCCGCTGTTTTAGACGCCTGGCCCGTTGTTCCATGAATCCGACGACCTCGGATCTGGAAGTCGTAGTGCCAGTACGGCGAGTTTTTCGGTTTGTAGACTGACATGCCGCCACCTTCACCCGCGCTTCGATGAACTCCTCGAGATCGGATTCGCGGTATTTGTAGCACCTGCTGCTGATCTCGACGTAGCGGATTTTCCCCGCGCGGCGGAGGTCGCCGAGCGTCTTGCCGCAGACTCCGAGGATCTCCGCCGCCTCCGCCGCGCTCAGCAGAGGGATGATGCGTGGGCTAAGCACCGGTCGCTCAGTTCGGGCCGGTGGGGCTCGGCGCTTGAGGCGGGACGTATCCGGCGAGGGAGCCCTGCCGCCAGCGGGCGTAATCGGAATCGACCGCGCCCGGGAGCTTTCGCGCCGGAGCGCGGTGACCGCAGATGACATCGAGCGCGGCTTCGGTGTCGCCGCAGCGGACGAAGGCCTCGACGGTGTCGAGGACCACCTGCATCCGCTCGTTCCGCCGCTCCGCGTCGGCGGCGGCGTCGCAGTCTCCATCGCAGGGCTCGTCGGGGATCCAGACTTGCACATACGGCATCACGCGGCTCCCTTGATTCGCCCGCTGAGGCATTGCTGCAGCTCATCAGGGGACGTGCAGATTTCGTTTGCGAGCAGCGCCATCAGCTCGGGCTCCTCGCCGTCCTGCGTGAGGATCAGGCAGCGCTTCCCGCGCCCGGCGAACCATCCCGCTTCGAGATGGGCGGAGCGACCGCAGGGGAGCAGCAGGACGCAGGTATCCGCCCATTCCATGGCGCGGAGATCCGAGACATAGCCACGCGCCGCGATGGGGCTGGTGGTCAAATGGCGGCGGTATTCCTCCGCTGTCCAGCTCTCCCAGTCCGGATCGATCTCGGACCACGCGAAGCCGGGGACGCCGTTCGGCGGGTTGCGAAAGTCGTAGACGTAATGCCCCCAGTTCCGGAGATACCTGACCATCTCCGGCTGATGCGGGTTTCTCCAGCTCGAGGCGAGGTAGATGCGGGCCATCACGCGGCTCCTTTCGTGATCCGGTAGAGATCGCCGGCGGCGTCGAGCGCGGCGTGGAGGTCGCGCTTTTCGTGGCTGAGCTGCGCGATGATCTTGCGCGCGGCGTGGAGCTCGGCGCGGAGCCGGTCGACATGGCGCGCGGCGGCGCCGGCGCCGTTCCAGCGGTCGCAGACCTGCTGCGCCAGCGCGCGGGTGTTGGGGGTTCCGGCGGCCACGGTCAGCACGGTGGCGCCGGTCTCGTCCTCGATCTCGCCGTAGCGGGGCGAGGGGCGGAGGGTGGTGGCGGTCATGTCGGCATCCTTTCGGGTTGCGGCAGGCGGCGGCGCGCGGGAGAGTGGCCCGGCGCAGGGGGCGCGGTTTCAGGGGAAGGCGAATGACTATGCTCATCTGTTTCGCGGCGGGCGCGCTCGCCGCGCTGCTGGCGGCGCTCACCGTGATGTGGACCAGCAAGGCGCGGCGCGGGCGCGACGGGATCGCCATCGCGCTGGTGATTTTCGTGATCGGGCTCGGCCTCACGCTGTTCCTCGCGCCGATCGCGGGGGCGGTGGCGCTCTCTGGCGCGGCGGTCGATCCGAATATTCGGCTCGTCCAGGACGCGGCCGGCGAGGGGGTCATCGCCCTGGTCACGGCGACGATCCTGTTCGTCCCGCTCTACGCCGGGCTGGCGCTTTTTGGCCTGCTGTTCGTTTTCGCGAGCGAGGACCGCAGGCCGGGCGCGGCCGGGCGCCGGGGCTGAGCGCGCCCGCCCGATCCGGTTGACGGCGGCGGTCACAGCGCGCCGCCGTCGATGGCGGCGTTGAACCAGTCGGGGGCGCCGTCATCGGGCCGGCCGAGAGCCCGCTCCGCCGCGCGGATCGCGATGCGGTAGCGGTAGGCGAGCGCCAGCTCCTCGCGCTCGCAGGATTGCGGGACGCGGCGGAGCGCGCCGTCCCGCCGCTCGAAGCGGCTGTTGCTCTCGAGGATGATCTGGAACTCGCCGCGGAGCAGCGGCAGGGCGATGGCGAGCGCGGCCTCGGCCCCGCTCGGCGGCGCGGGCGGCGGCGGCCCGCCGGTCCCGGTCACCATCCGGTTCACGATCGACTGCGGGCGCGTCCCGCGCGCCTCGCTCTCCGCCGGCTCGTCGCTCTTCGCGATGGTCGAATTGCGCAGCGGGACGGTGTCGTCCTGCAACGGGTCGCGGCGCATCACATCCCTCATCGCGAGTCGCTCGACGACGCCTTCCGCTTCGCCGTTCGGCGCGGCCGCGGCGTTGGCGGCGCGGAGATCGTCGGCGCAGGCGTCGTAGGCGTCGGCCTCGGCCCGCCAGGGCGCGCCTTCGGTCCAGCCGAGCGCGTTGGCGGCGGCGCGGCGGCGGTCTGCGGCGGCGCGCCACTTGTCGATCAGCGCGGCGCGCGGCAGGGCCGGCGCGGCGGCGCGCGGGGCGGCGGCGACTCTCGATCCGCCGCGAGGCGGCCTCGGGTTCTTCAGGCCCGGCGGGCCGTCTTCGGGGCCGAATGCGGTGAAATGGCGGCGCTGCGTGGTCGGCTCGGTCGGCATCGGATCTCTCCCTTCCGGTTCCCCCGCGCCGGCCGGCCATCCCGGGATGGGAGGTTGTCGAGCCGGTCCGGCGCGGAGTGTCGGCGGCAGGATTGCGGCCGACAGGGAGAGATATGCACACCACGAATATTCACGTCAAGCATTAAAATGCGTCTCGTGAATTAGACGGCTACGCCATGCCGAATCAGTCTAAAGGAGTCAGAGATAACGCGGGGCTTCGAGTGGAGCGCGGCCCGCCCGGACTGGCTCGCTGATGGCAAGCTTGACCGTTCGGGAACGCTTGAGTCACCATGAACGGATGGGGAACGATACTGGGGGGGATTCGGATATGGATGAGGACTTGGAGCGTGAGTTCGTCAAGGAACTCAGCCGTCTGACGGGCGGTCAGCTCAGGGCGCTGATCAACCGGATTGCTGATCTTCCTCCGCCGCGAGGCGAGCCATATCTATCCAACCGCGTTTCCGGGCCGACGGAAGCTGACGAAACAAGCTGATCAGCAGCCGCTCAGATTCTGTTCGGTCGTCGTCAACCAAATCCGCGACGCTACACTCAAGCGCCTCCGCCGCCGCCTGGAGCGTTCGAAGCGTCGTGCCGCCCGTTCCGCGCTCCATGCGAGAAATGGTCGGCTGATCCACGCCTATAATGTCCGCAAGCTGCGCCTGCGTGAGGTTCTTGGCGTTTCGGATCTCTGCTGCCTTCATGGCGCGGACGATATCCGCCCCTTCAAGGTTTCCAAATTCACCACATGAATTTTTATACTTGATATACATATTCACCTAGTGCATATCTTCGCGCATGAGCACCCTTCGCGAATATCTCCTGACCACAGGCACGACGCAGGCCGCGTTCGCGGATGTCGTCGGGCTCAAGCAGTCGACGGTTTCACGTTTGGCGCGGGGTGCGACCCTGCCCAGCCTTACGGTGGCCATCGCCATTGATCGAGCTACGAAAGGCGCTGTCGCGGCTTCGTCATGGCCAGTGCCGACCGCGCTGGAGCGGTCGGCGAAATGACCGCTCTAGACCTCACCCGCCTCGAGCGCGGCGAGGAAGTCGAATTCCTCTGGCCGCAGGACGCCATCGGCGTTGGCGACGGCATGGGCGGCGTGCATGAAGCGCGCACGCGCGGCGGGCCCGAGCGCATCCAGCCCGACGAACAGTTTTTCGACGGCGAGGCGGATCGCGTCTCGCGTCGGGCGCATCCGGCGAACGCGCGCGGCGAGAGCGGCGATCTCCGCATCCGGAGTGATGACGCCGTCGCGCTCCATTTCGTCGATGGCGTAGGTCACGATGACGTCCACCTCCTCGGGCCGCATCTTGCCGTCGCAGCGCGACAGCGCCGCGAGCAGGTTGAGATGGGTCTTGAGCGTCGGGCGCCGCGGCGCGCGCGGGACGCGTTCGCCGGACGCCTCGACCGCTGCGCGCGGAGTGGGGCGGAGATCTGTGACGAGCTGCTCAAGATCGACCCCGAGCTCCCGCCAGAACTGCGGTGGATCGGTGATCTCGCCATCGGCATCGAAGAAGCAATCGATCCGGTCGCACCGGAACAGCCGCGCGCTCTTGCGCTCGTGACAGTAGGCGCGGAGCGAGAGGTCGCCCGCGGCGGAGCACTCGAAGCGGATCATGCGAATTCTCCGCTGGCTGAGATCGCCGGAGGCGGAGTGATAGCGGATGCCGATGAAGATCGGTTCGACATATCCGGCGTCGGGGTCGTCGCTCGCCCTTCTCATCGGTTCCGTATCGTCGGCGGGCTCGGCGTCGGTGTCATCAGTCCCGATATACGGCTCGACGCCGGGGATGTTGGGCGTCTCGGCGTCCTCTTCCGGCCTTCCTCTGAACCAGCGCGAGACCGCGTCGAACATGGTCATCTGACTATCCCCCATTCCGTTTCGCCTGGAAAGCTACGCGCCGCTGGCGATTCGCCTCAAGCAATTCGTTGGCGCTCCGCGCCTGGTGGGTCATCGCCCCGCATATCCCGGTCCTCCCTCTCATCGACAAGACCCCTACCGCCCCTCCCACGCGCCGCGCGAGGGAACAAGGTTTCGGGGGGCCGATCGTGACCGCGCCGATCGGCCCCTCCGCCCGCCGGATTTTCGCCGGGCTGGTCGAGACCGCCGGCGGGGTCGAGGCCTCGGCGGCGATCCTGTCGGCGCGCAAGGGCGCGGCGGTTCACAAGTCCACCGTGAGCCGGATGGTTCATGACCAGATCCCGGTCACGGTCGAGGCCGCGTCGGCGATGGAGGACGCGCTCGGCGTCTGGCCGCTGAGCCAGCTGCTCTTCGCGCGGATCGGGCGGCGCGCCGGCGGCGGCGACCTTCGGGCGCTGGCGGCGGAGGCGAGCGTCGAGTGCGGCGAGGCGGTGGCGGCGATCATCAGCGCGTTTGGCGCGCAGTCGCTCGACCCCTCCCGGATGACCGACGATGAGCGGGCGCGCGCCCGGGCCGAGGTTGCGGAGGCGCTGGAGGTTCTCACACGGATCTCGGCGTTGCTCGATGACGAGGGGGGCGCGCGATGACCCCCCCGGCGCTGTTGACCGGCGATCACATATTCCCACCCCGCGCGGCGTCCCCCAGCCGCGCGGACCGGGGCGCGGCGTTGCGTCAGCGCGCCCCCTTCGGCCTGGCGGCGCCCCTCGTGAGTTCGGGCGCCGCGGCCGAGCCATTCCGGGCGGCGACGCCCGGTTCCGAGGCCCGTGAGGGCGCACTCCTCCCTGTCAGACTCCCCGCCGGCCCCCGCGCTTTCGGTGGAAGCGCCAGGCTGGCGGGGTTTTTTCACCGGCGGAGGGCGGCGCGGTGAGCATGCCGGAAAAGTGGCGCGCGATGATCGACGCGCATATCGCGGAGAAGGGCGTGACCCGGGTTCCGCTGGGCGTGGTGGCGATTGATTTGTCGATGTCGCTCCCGTCCCCGAAGTCGGATGAGAAGCGCGACAGCCATAACCGGATGTATTACCGCCAGCGCCGGTTCGAAAAGCTGGCGCTGCGCGAGGAGCGCGAGCGCGACGAGGAGGAGGCCGCGCGGCTGGCGCGGCTCGGCGCCGAGGCGGCGGCGGGGTTTCGGGCGCCGAAGGCGGCGCCGCGCAAGACCGTGAGCATTCCGGCCCTATCGGCCGGGAAGGCGCGCGAGGATCTTGAGCGTTCGGGCGTTGCGGTGGACGAGATATCGGGCGCGTCCATTTCGGCCGAGCATGCCGAGATGCGCGCGCGCATCACCTGCTCGCCGGAGCCGGCGGACGCGGTTCGGCCCGCCATGCAGGCGCCGGTTGAGCGCGCGCCGGCATCCGTGCGCGCCGGCATCGCCAGCCGGCGGGGCGACGCGGGGCTGGCGGAGGTTCTGAAGATATGCGCGGCGGCGAAGCTGACCCCAGCCCGCGCCGATGTGCTGCGCGCGGTCGAGGTGCTGCTGTTCGAGCCGGAGTTCGAGCGCGTGTTTCGCCGCGGCGCGATCGCTCATGCGCTGCGCGATCTGCCGGCGGCGCGGCGCGCGGCGCACGGTTTGCGGCGGGCGAGCGGCGAGCCGCTCTACCGCGCGCTCGCGGTCTCGCTTTATCGGAGGGCGGCGTCATGACCGACGCGCGGCTCTCACTCGCGATGCAGGCCGAGGCGATGGCGCTGCGCGCTTCGGATGGGCAGGTCGGCGCCGGGCAGCTGCTCGAGCTGGTGAAGCGGTGGCTGATCGTGGACGGCGCGACCCGCGCGCGGTTGGAGCCGCATCTCGCCACCGTGCTCCGGCTCCAGTTCATTGCGCCGCGTGATGCGGCGGCGGAGCTGCGCCGGATGGTGGACATTCTGGTTCCGCCGCGCGGGGCGGCGTTCGCGCCCGGCGACTGGCGCTTGAGGGCCGATCTCAATGGGTGAGGCGCGGGGCAACCTCTCGAGCGCGGTGCGCCAGCAGCGGCGCGAGCCGCATGGTTCGCTCAATGATTTCCCGACACCGCCCTGGGCGACGCGGGCGCTGCTCACGCATCCGGCCGTCACGGATGATTTCAGCGCGATGACGGTGCGTGAGCCGGCGGCGAACCGGGGCCACATGGTTCGCCCGCTGGCGGAGCGGTTCGGCCGGGTTCTCGCCAGCGACATCTTCGATTACGGCGCGGGGTATCGGGAGGTCGACTATCTGTTCGACGCTCCGGCGCCGGTCGACTGGACGATCACCAACCCGCCGTTCAGCCTCGCGGAGCGGTTCATCCACAAGGCGCTGGACGAAAGCCGGATTGGCGTGGCGATGTTCGCCCGCTCCGCCTTTCTCGAGGGGGTCGGGCGCCATGGCCGGCTGTTCGATCTGACGCCGCCGGCGCTCATACTCCAGTTCACGGAGAGGGTGGTGATCCACAAGGGCCGGCTCGCGCCGGAGGGCTCCAGCGCCACGGCCTATTGCTGGATCGTCTGGCGGCTGGACTGGCTCTGCCAGACGGAGGATCTCGACCCGCGCTTCGGCTGGATAGCGCCCTGCCGGAAGCGTCTCGAACGGCCCGGGGATTATCCCGAGGACGCGGCATGATCCGCGCGGCGCTCCTCCTCGCGCTCCTCGCCTCATCGGCCGGCGCGGCGACGGCTCCGGAGCGGAGCGGCGTCTGGTCGCGGCCAGGGGCCTCGCCCTGCGCGCAGGCGGATGGGCGCAACCCGTGCTGGACCGCGCAAAACACGCCGGCGGCGGTTCTGGAGGCGCGGGCGGCGGGGCTGTTCACGCCGGATGAGATCTGCGACGGCGATGTGATCGCCAATACCTACGGCCACGCCGGGCGGGCGCATCACATCCCGCGCCAGCTGGTCGATTTCGACCGGGCATGGCTGGCGGAGGCCGGGCTGGACTGGCGGCGCGACGCGGCCGGGCGCTCCTGCATCCCGAGCGAGAGTTATCAGGGCTTCCACTATGTTTTCGCCTGCGGCAACCGCGTCCAGCTTCTGGAGCGCGGCGGGCCGGGCGCAGCCACGCCGCCGGTTGGCGGATCGGACGTCACGCGCGTGGGCCGTCATGGGCCCTTCCTTGCCGCGACAGGGGAGGGGCGCGGTCGCGCGGTGACGCCCCTCCCAGCCTTCATCCGGACGGCGGCGCCGACGCCGCCCGCCCCGGTCCCCGCCGTCCCCTCGCCTTCACCGCTCTGGCTGCTGCTGTCGGCGCTCGGCGCGCTGCTGATCGTGAGGATGCGCGGATGAGCGGCTCGGCTTCGATCACCAGCATTTCGCCCGTGATCGCGTGGGCGTGGGACCTGCGGGATCTCGGGCCTCAGGGCTACGACACCGGCGCGCGCTGCATCTACTGCGCGCGGGATGTGGCGGCCCCGGCGCGGCGCCGGGCGGTCTGCCTTTACTGCGCGCTGGATCGAGGTCTGACCCCGGCGGAGGACGCGCCGATAGGCGAGAGGTGGCCGGCATGAGGGTCCCGCTCGCGCACGTTTCCGGGCCTCGCCGCGGCGGCGGCCGATCAATGGGGCGCCGCCGCGATGGCCGCCGAAAACAGGGAGAGAGCATCATGACCGAGACCCCCGATTGGACTGTCGTGGTTGACGCGCTGCGCGAGGGGCGCGCGCGCGACCTCATGGGGTTTCACGACGTGGCGGAGGCCGGGGTCGCGTTTCCCTATCTGGCGACGCCGTTCAGCCAGCATTATCGCGACGGCATGGGCCGGTGGGCGGGGCGCAGCGCGGCGGGGGTCGCGGCTCATTTCGCCGCGCGCGGCGTCTCGGTCTTCGCGCCGATCGTGCTCTCCTCGGCGATCATCGAATACGACGGCTGCCGGCTCGACCCGCTCGACGACGCGTTCTGGACCGGCTGGTGCGCGCCCGCGCTCAAGGCTTGCGACGCGGTGGTGGTGGCGGACATGTACGGCTGGGAGCTGAGCCAGGGCTGCGCGCATGAGGCGCGCGAGGCGCTCCGCACGGGCAAGCCGCTGTTCCTGATGGGCGACGGTGCGCTGATCGGGCTGGAGCGGGCATGACCGCCGCCGAGATCGAGCGCGGCGCGGAGCTGCTGGCGGCGCATGGGCCGGCGTTCAAGGCCCCGCCGGACGCCGAGGGGGTTGCGCGGATCGGCTGCGCCGCGCCGGGCTGCGGCTGTGAATTCAGCGTCCGCTTCGCGGTTTACGCGGCGCTGCCGGCGGCCGAGATCGGCTGCCCGAAATGTTCCGTTCGCGCGCTGGCGGCGCGGCGGGCGCGGGGCGGGAGGCGCTAATGCAGGCCGACCCCCGCATCGATGAGGCGCGCGCGCGGCCGATCCTCTCGGTCTGGGAGGCGCTCGGCGCGCCGACGGCGCTGCGCCCGGCGGGGATCGAGCGGGCGGGGCCCTGCCCGGTCTGCGGCGGGCGCGACCGGTTCGCGATCAATCCGGCGCGCAATCTCTGGACCTGCCGGCGATGCGGGCGGGGCGGCGATCAGATCGAGCTGGTGCGTCATGTCCTCGCCGCCGAGTTCATGCCGGCGCTCGACTGGCTCTGCGGGGCGCGCGAGGCCCGGATCCCGGCGGCGGAGCTCCGGCGGCGCGCGGCGGCGGCGGCCGAGGCCAAGCGCCGGCAGGAGGAGGATTCGGCGCGGTTCCGGCGCGAGGCGATCCGCGCGGCGCGGGCGATCTGGGCGCGGGCGGTTCCGGCGGCTGGCACCCCGGTCGAGGGCTATTTCGAAGCGCGCGGCGCGCCGCTGCCGATGATGCCGGAGTGCCTGCGGTTCATCCCCGATCACGTCTACGCGAAGGGGCGCGGCGCCGGGCGGCTGGTCTATCACACCGGCCCGGCGATGATCGCGGCCGTCACCTCGCCTGGCGAGGGGATCACCGCGGTGCATCAGACCTGGTTCGATCTCTCCCGCCCGCGCGGTAAGGCGGAGATCCTGCACCCGGAGACCGGCGAGAAACAGGGCGTGAAGCTCGTCCGGGGCTCGAAGCGCTCCGGCGCGATCCGGCTCCACTCCTCAGCGCGGATGCTGGCCGGGGACGGCGGGGCGCTGGTGGTCGGCGAGGGGATCGAGACCACCGCGACGGGCTGGGCGCGGGGCGCGCTCAAGGGCGCCAGCTGGTGGGCCGGGATCGACCTCGGCCACATGGCCGGGCGCATGCGCCGGGTCGCGGGCGAGAAATGGTCGGGCCTGCCGGATATGGAGGACGCGGACTGCTTTCGCGCCCCGCGCGGCCTCACCCGGCTGTATTTCATCATGGACGGCGACAGCCATCCGCTGATGACCCGCCGCAAGCTCGAATCCGGCCTCCGCCGCGCGCGCGCGCGCCAGCCCGGGCTCGAGACGCTGATCGTCTCGCCCGGCGCGGGCGTCGATCTGAATGATTTAACCCAAGCGCTTTCGAGGAAAGCGCCAGGCGCGAGCGGTTCCGCAGGAACCGCAGGCGCGGCTGACCCAGGCGCGAGCAGGCCGAAAGAGCCGGCGGGCGCGGACAGGAGGAGCGATCCATGACCGACAAGGGCATCATCTTCGGCGCGCCGATGATCCAGGCTTTGCTCGCCGGGCGGAAGACACAGACGCGGCGGGTGTTGAAGATCCGTGGGCATCGCATATTCACCGAATTCGGGCGATCGGGCACGGATGGCTACGACTGGCATTTTCGAGATAAGGCGCTGCGTTGGCACGATTACCGGGATGCCGATATTCGCAAGCGCCTGACTCACGCCCCCGGCGACCGGCTCTGGGTGCGGGAAGGCCACGCCATCGTGGGGGCCTCTGACCCCGGGTGGGTGCTCTACCGGGAAGCGGGCTATGAAGCTGAGTGCGCCCGGCATGGCTTCGACGCTCCATATCCTGCCGAGAAGTCCATTCGCTGGCGCTCCCCGATCCACATGCCCCGCTGGGCGAGCCGCCTGACGCTCACCGTCACGGATGTGAGGGTGCAGCGGGTCCAGGATATCAGCGAAGAAGATGCGCTTGCCGAGGGCGTCGAGCGCCTCAGATACCCGGAGCGAGGAGATTGGGGTTGGCCGCAGGAGAGGTTTCGCGACCTATGGGACGGCCTCAACGCCAAGCGCGGGTTCGGCTGGGACGTGAATCCTTGGGTCGCCGCCCTCACCTTCACCGTCGAGCGCCGGAACATCGACGGGGCGGCCCCATGACCGACACCCCCGACGACGACCCGATCCGCGCGGCCTTCGCCGCCGCCGAGCCGGTGGATGCGGGCCCGGACCCGTTCCCCGATGGCGGCCCCGATTATGCGCCGGATTATGCATCGCCGCCCGATGACGGGCGCGGCGCCCCGCCGCCTCCCGCCGACCCGGCGCTCGAGGAGGCGCTGAAGGAGTGCGCGGGGTACGCGCTCAACGATCATGGCAACGGCCAGCGCTTCGCGCGCCATTTCGGCGATGATGTGATCTTCGTGCCGCGCCTCGGCTGGTTCACCTGGGACGGGCGCCGCTGGGAGAAAGATGAAGATCGGCTCCGGGTCAGGGCGTTCGCGCAGCGGCTGGGGCCGCTGATCGAGGATGAGAGCAGGTATGTCGAGACCACCGCCCGCGAAGCGGCGCTGCTGAGGGAGACGCGCGAGATCCGGGCCACGTTGCGGCGCGAGGCCGATGAGGATGAGCGCACGCGGCTGTCCACCCGGCTTGTTGCGATTGACAAGCTGCTCGAGCCCCGCGCGAAGCGGATCGGTGGGATCCTCAAACACGCGAAGAGCGCCGGCAACAGCGGATCGATCGACCACATGATGCAGGAATCCACCACGTCGCTGTCGCGCCCGCATGACGCGCTCGATGTCGAGCAGCTCGCGGTCTGCACGCCGGAGGGGGTCTGGCGGTTCGCGCGCGAGGATATGAGCGAGGAGGGCGGCGGCGCGGTCGCCCGCGTCGAGCGGTCGGACCCGGACAGGGGCGACCTGATCACCAAGCTGACCGGCGCGAACTATCTGGACCCGGACTCGGTCGAGGCCGCGGCGCCGCGCTTTCACGCCTTCCTCGAAGAGATCCAGCCGGATATCGAGATGCGGCGCTTCCTCCAGCGCTGGTTCGGGCTCTGCATGTCGGCGTTGCCGCATCAGGGGCTCGCGTTCTTCTACGGCGACGGGGCCAACGGCAAATCGGTCCTGGTCGATCTCGTCCGCCGGGTGCTCGGCGATTACGCCACTTCGATCCGGATCGAGTCCCTCACCGGCTCCAACCGCCGCCAGGGCGCGGAGGCGACCCCGGACCTGATCCCGCTGGTCGGCGCGCGGGCGGTGATGACGTCGGAGCCCGATGAGGGGCAGCGCCTGCAAGAGGGCATGATCAAGGTCCTGACCGGCGGTGAGCCGGTCCCCGTGCGGCCGAATTACGGCGAGTTCATCAACGTGCTGCCGTTCTTCAAGCTGACGATGAGCGGCAATCACAAGCCGGAGATCCGCGGCACGGATGACGGGATCTGGCGGCGGGTGCTGCTGGTGCCGTTCGACGTGCGGATACCAGATGAGCGCAAGGACCTGAAGCTCGGGGAGAAGCTCTGGGCGGAGCGGGACGGGGTTCTGGCGTGGATGTTCGAGGGGCTGCTCGCATATCTCGAGGACGGGCTGAGGCCGCCGGAGACGGTGCTGGAGGCGACCCGCGAATACCGTGAGGACAGCGACCCGATCGGCCAGTTCCTCGCCGCCTGCTTCGCTGTGACCGGCGACCCGGCCGACAGGGTGACGTCGAAAGACATGGTCGAGGCGTTCCGGCTCTACATGCTTGAGCGGGGGATGACGGCATGGAAGGACACGACCTTCTCCCGCCAGCTCTCCACCCGCGCCCGAAGTTACCGCGACCCCGCAACCGGGCGCAGCTTCGACAAGGGAAAATCTTCCGTCGCTCAGTACCACGGTCTGAGGATGGCGCAGCCCTTCGCCTCGCGCTTCCGCGACGCGCCGCGCGACCGCGACGGGCGGGTCACGGTTCCGGCCGCCGCCGCCTCCGCCGGCTCCCCGGACCCCTCCTTCGAGGACTGACGGGAGGATAGGGAGGGTAGCGGCCAGCGCGCGGGAGGGTGGGAGCTCAAGGGGTTCGGGGGGAAAGAGGCGCGGCGTCAAAGGCTTGCGAGGCGCAGCGGGAGGGTAGGGAGGCTGGGGAGGCTATCCGCGCGCTACGCGTGGAAAGAGACTGGCGAAGGGCGAGGGGAAAGTTCCCTAGGTACTGTTCAGATTATCCTCCCTATCCTCCCTACCCTCCCGTGAGGGTGAGAAAAGATAGGTAAAACAAGAAGATAAGATGGCCGAAATCATGGGAGGCAAGCGCGGCGTCGAGACCGCTACCCTCCCTAGCCTCCCGCGCGGCGGAGGAGAAACACAACATATGGCAAGGCGGATGCTTCGGGACACAAGATGAAGGATCTGGCGATGAGAGACGGCGAGATGACGGGCTTCGGGCGGATGGTGAGGGTGGTGGACGTCTCGCGCGGGGCGCGGCCGACGCCGGGCGCTGAGCGGCGGGCGCCGGCGGCGCCATGCCGGCTCGATGAGCTGGCGGCGCGGCTGGACGGCTCGCGCTGGTTCATCGCTCGGGTGATGGGCGGGCAGGAGTTCCGGGTGGTCGACCGGCTCGATCAGCGCGGGATCTTCGCCTTCACGCCGACGCGGGCGGTCTGGCGGCGCTGGAGCCGCTACCAGGCCCGGAAGTCGCTCCGGGTGTTCCCCGCCGCGCCGGGTTATGTGGTCTTCGGCCAGCCGGCGGCGTTCAGGTTGCAGCGGTGGGTGGCGGTGCTCGATTGCGACGGGGTTTTCGATGTGCTCGGCGTCGAGGAGGCCGGAGCGCCGGTCAGCGTCTCGGCGCGGGACGTGGAGCGGATCGCTCGGCTCTCGACCGAGGCGCGGGAGGTGGAGCGGTTCATGCGGGCGCGGGCGGAGTTCGGCGTGGGCGACACGGTCCGCGTCTCGGCGGGCGCGTTCGAGGGACTGACCAGCGCGGTGCTGGAGATCGAGGGCGCGCGGGCGCGGATCATGGCGGAGATCTTCGGCGCGGCGCGCGAGGTGATGGTCGGGCTCGGCGACCTGGAGCGGGCGGGGTGAGGGCGGCAGGCGAAAAAATGTCTTGCAAAGCGCGAATCATTCCTCCAAGTGTTTCTGTCATCCGGTGCCGGCGGATCAAACCGGCGAGGGCGCGTTCAAACTCTCAGAGAAATGCGCGCCCGCCACCGCCCCACGCGGAGCGCCCCACGACTAGGGGCATGGGGCGGAATGTCCAAAATTCAGTGAGCCCCACCTGCGGGGCGGCGCCCCGCCCGGGTTCGGAGCGGGGCGTTTCCAGGTTCAGGAACGGAAGGTCTTCTGATGATGATGCGCCCCTGCGCCCATCCGGGCTGCAGGATCCTTGTCCGCGCAGGTCTGCGCCATTGCCCGGATCACGCGCGACTCGCGGCGACGGCCCTGGCCGCGCGCCGGGCGCGGAACGATGTCAGGCGGGCCGACCGGCCGTCGCGGAAGTGGTACAAATCGGAAGCATGGGTGCGGAGAAGCCGAGCGCAGCGCATGCGCGAGCCGCTCTGCCGTCGGTGCGCCGCGCTCGGCAAGGTGAGGGCGGCGGCGGTGGCCGACCACGTCACGCCTCATCGCGAGGATCCGGGGCTGTTCTGGCATGGGGCGCTCCAGTCGCTGTGCTGGTCGTGCCATTCGGGCGCCAAGCAGAGACAAGAGCGCCGCGACGACAAGGCCGGGGGCGTCAAAAAGTCTGGAGCGTTTTCTTCCGGAACCGGCGTGGGTAGACAAATTTATGCGGGTGGTCGGGGAAATGGGAGGGGGGGGGATGTCTGAACGTGGGCGCACGCCGACCCTTTCGGGCGGCAAGGCGATGGAGGGTGGGCGGTCGATCGTGGTCGACCCGATGCGCCCGGAGGAGATCGCCCAGCTTCGCCCGCCGAGATACCTTAAGCGGCACGGGCGAGAGGTCTGGTATCAGGCGCTGAGATCGCTTGGCCCGGCGCGGCACATCAGCCACGGCGACCTGGCGACGCTGGGGCAGGGATGCCTCGACTGGCAGCGCTGGCGCGATTTCGAGGATCGGATCGCGCAGATGAACCGGGCGGGAGACACCGATTTCGAGGGCGAGCTCGATACGACCCCGAAGGGATTTCGGCAGATGTCGCAGCTGCGGATACTCGCTGACCGGGCGAAGCGGGACTGGCGCGAAGTCGCGCGGCAGTTCGGGTTGACGCCGGTCGCGCGGGTGCGGACGGCCGGCGCCGCGCAGGGAGACTTCTTCACCATGCTCGACGCAGGACCGAAGAAGCGGGACGCCGCTCCGGCGGCGCTCGACCCGACCGACCCCTACGCCGACCCGCCGGCCCCGCGGCAGATGCACTGATGAACGAGGCCAGACTGGGCCATGTCGCGGCCGCGCATGAGTACGCGTCCGCCGTCGCCTCTGGAGAAATCCCCGCCGGGCGCTGGGTGGTGCTGGCGGCGAAGCGGCACCTCGCGGATATGGCGCGCGCCGAGGCCGGGTGGCGGTTCGCGTTCGATCCGGTCCGGGCGCAGCGGGTCTGCAACGTGATCGAGACGCTCCCGCATGTGAAGGGCGAGTGGGCGGCGCGCGGCGAGCTGCTCCGGCTGACGCCATGGATGTCGTTCATCGTCTGCTCGATCTACGGCTGGGTCGAGCGCGAGACGCGGCTCCGCCGGTTTCGCAGCGCCTATATCGAGATGGCGCGAAAGAACGCGAAGTCGACGCTGCTCGGCGGGCTCTGCCTGAACGCGCTCGGATTCGATGGAGAGATCGGCGCCGAGGTCTACAGCGCGGCGGCGTCGAAGGACCAGGCGCGCGTCGTCTTCGACATCGCGCGGCTGATGGCGGCGAAGACGCCGGCGCTCGAGCAGCGCCGGGGCATCGTCGTCAAGAAGCATTCAATCGCGCAGGACAGCACCAACAGCGTCTTCGAGCCGTTGGCGTCTCAGACGAAGACGCTGGACGGAAAGAGCCCGCACTTCGCGTGCCTGGATGAGCTGCACGCACACAAGGATCGGTCGGTACACGACGTGCTGGATTCGGGGATGGGCGCGCGGGCGCAGCCGCTTCTCATCTCGATCACGACAGCCGGGTACAACACCGCCGGGGTCTGCTTCGAGATCCACCGGGATGTGAAGCGGATGCTGGACGCGGTGGGGGGCGAGGACGAGAGCGATAAGACCGATCGTCTTTTCGGGATCATCTACGCCGCGGATGAAGGAGACGACCCGGCCGACCCGGCGACGTGGTCCAAGGCCAATCCGAACCTCGGGGTCTCGATCCAGATGGAGTATCTGCAGACGGCCTGGGACAAGGCGGAGCGGAACCCGGCGCAGATGGGCGAGTTCCTGCGGAAACACCTTTGCGTCTGGACCAGCGTCGGCGCGGCCGCGTTCGACCTCGACTCCTGGGCGGCGGGCCGAGACGAGGATCTGGACCTGGCGGCGTTCACCGGTCTCGACCAGGTGATCGTCGGGCTCGACGGGTCGAAATCGGAAGACTTCACGTCGCTGGTGGTCGTGGGGTTCCGGGGCGACGAGGTGCTGCTCTGGGATGAGCATTGGGCCACCGGAGACGTGATCCACCGCGAGGGCAACGAGCATCTGAGCGGCTGGGTCGCGTCCGGGTGGCTGCACGAATGCCCTGGCGCTCTGATCGAGTTGGAGGATTTCGAGGCGCGGGTCGAGGAGATCGGAAAGCTGCTCGGCGCGGCGGAGATCGCATACGACCCGCAATATCTGTTGCAGATGGCGCAACGCCTGTCGCGTCGGGGGATGACGATGGTCGAGCAGCGGCAGAATACGCTGAGCCTCGACCCCGGATTCCGCTGGGCGCAGGGGCTGATCCGGGACCGGAAGGTCCGGCATCGCGGCAATCCGGTGATGTCTTGGATGGTAGGCAACACCATCGCGCAGGCGAGCCGGTCGGGGGAGTTCATCCACCCGGCGAAGATCGGACCGCAGGACAAGATCGACGGGGTGCAGGCGTGGCTCACGGCGATGGCGCGACTGGAGCAACCGGAGGAGGAGGCGGGGCCGTCAATCTACGAGACGCGGGGCCTGCTGGTCGCATGAGGATCGGCGTATGAGCTATCTCGGGGATCTCGGCCGGGCCGTGATCGGCCGCGCGGCGAAGCGCCCGGCGGCGAGCGCGGGCGCGAGCTACGATCTCGCCAACATGTCGGACGAGCAGGTCCGGGAGTTCATACGCATCGGCGGCGGGATGCAGACCGCGTCCGGCGCGGTGGTCACCGAATCGAGCGCGATGCGGGTCGCGGCCGCGTGGCGCTGCGTCAACATCATATCGGGCGCGATCGCGGGCCTGCCGTCCGACCTGATCCGGCGGGTGTCCGAGACGGAGCGGGAGCCCGCGGTCGGCCACCCGCTCCGCCGGGTGTTGACGGTGAAGCCGAACCACTGGCAGACGCCGGGAGAGTTCAAGAGGATGATGACGGCGCAGCTCCAGCTGCGCGGCAACGCCTACGCGCTGAAGGTTTTGCTCGGCGGGCAAGTGCAGGCGTTGATCCCGCTGCATCCGGACCGGGTGGTGGCCGAGCAGGCCGACGACAACTCGATGCTCTACCGGGTGGCCGAGCGCGGCGGGCGTCAGCGGGTGCTGGGACAGCCAGACATCTTCCACATGCGCGGGATGAGCCTGGACGGGGTCACCGGTCTTTCGGTGATGTCACATATGCGCGAGTCGCTCGGGCTGTCGCTGAGCGCCGAGCGCGCCGGCGCGAAGCTGATGGAGCGCGGCCAGTTCGTCGGCGGGACGCTGAAGCACCCGGGGCAATTGTCTGCGGAGGCGTATGAGCGGCTGAAGGCGTCGACGCAGGAGGCATATGGCGGCGCCGACAACGCCGGCAAGATGATGATCCTCGAAGAGGGTATGGACTTCGGCTCTCCGAGCATGAGCGCGGTCGACCTCCAGTTCCTCGAGCAGCGGAATTTTCAGCGCTACGACATCGCCATGTTCTTCGGCGTTCCGCCGCACATGCTCGGCGCGACCGAGAAGACGACGAGCTGGGGGTCCGGGATCGAGCAGCAGGGAATCGGCTTCGTCACCTATACCCTGAACGACTGGATCCGGATCTGGGAGGAGTCGATCAAGCGCGACCTGATCCCGGAACGGGAATGGGACCGGATCGACGCGCGCTTTTTCACGCAGGGCCTGATGCGCGGCGACGCCAAGGCGCGCTGGGAGACCTACGGCAAAGCGCTGCAATGGGGGGTCTACAGCCCGAACGAGGTGCGCGCGTTGGAGGATATGAACCCGCGAGAGGGCGGCGGGATCTACTATCCGCCGCCGAACACGGCCGGCGACCCGGACACCGAGGACAAGTCAACGCATGGAGAGCCGGATGAGCCTGAAGAAGATTAACGCCCCGCGCGCGTTCGATCGCCCCGCCGGATACAGCTGGGATGCGCCGGCGGACGCTCTGGCGCGGTGGAGCGAAGCGCCCGCCGTTTCCGCCGAGGCCGGCCACATCCAGATATTCGGGATGATCGGCGAGGACATGTTCGACGAAGGGGTGACCGCGACATCCGTGCGCGAAAGCCTTGCCCGGCTCGGCGCGACCCCGGTGACTGTAGATATCAACAGCCCCGGCGGCGACATGTTCGAGGGCCTCGCGATCTTCAACTTGCTCGACGAACATCCGGCCGAGGTGACGGTCCGGGTGTTCGGTGTCGCGGCCTCGGCGGCGTCGCTGGTGGCGATGGCCGGCGACAAGGTGCTGATGGGCGCCGGGTCGGTGATGATGGTTCACAAGGCCTGGGGGATCGTCGTCGGCAACGAGCATGACTTCAAGGACGCGGCGACGGTTTTCAACACCTTCGACCGGTCGATGGCGTCGATCTACGCGGCGCGAACCGGCATGAGCGAAGAGGACGCGCTGGCGCTTCTGGACGGCCCCAACCGGGGATCCGACGGCACATATATGAGCGCGGCCGAAGCGATCGAGAAAGGTTTCGCCGACGACGCCTTCGACGGCAAGCAGGCGTCGGGCGCGTCGGCGGCCGCGATCCCCGGGGCGATCCTCGCGCGCCGCAAGGTCGAGGCGGCGCTCGCCCGCGACGGCGTCGGCCGGAAGGACCGCGCCGCGATGATCAACAATCTGTCGGGCCAGCGTGATGCAACCCGACCCGCCGCGCGTGATGCAGGCGACTTCGCCGCAGGGCTCCAGGCCCTGCTCACCACGATCCGGTCATAAGGAGACTCCAATGACCTATCACAATCCGGCGCCCTTTCGAGGAGTCGCCAGGGTGCGCGCCGACGCCAGCGATCCCACGAAGGTCGTCGCGCAGATTCAGGCCGCCTTCGAAGAGCTGAAGGCGAAGAACGACGAACGGCTCGAGGCGCTCGCCAAGGGCAAGGCCGATGTCGTGCTCAACGAGCAGGTCGACAAGATCAACGGGTCGATCACCGAGCTTCAGGGCCAGCTCGCCGAGATGTCGGCGAAGGCGGCTTCGCGCAGTCTCGGCCCCGACGCCGGCGACCCGGCGGCGAAAGCCGCGGCGACCTTTGCGCGTGAGCGCGGGATCGAGATCGACGTGGACGGCTATCGGTCCTACGCCGCCGCGCTCAACACCTATCTTCGACGCGGCGACGCCACGCCGGCGGCGGTGCGCGCGGAGATGTCGGTCGGCTCCGACCCGGCGGGCGGCTACACCGTGACGCCGGACATGTCTGGGCGGATCGTCAGCCGCGTCCGCGAGACCTCGCCCATGCGCAGTGTCGCCAATGTGATGGTGATCGGCACCGATGCGCTCGAAGGGTTCAACGATCTCGACGAGGCGAGCTGCGGCTGGGTCGGAGAGAAGCAGGCGCGACCGGAGACCGACACGCCGGGGATCGGCAAGTGGTCGATTCCGGTGCATGAGCTCTACGCCGAGCCGAAGGCGACGCAGAAGCTGCTCGACGATTCGCTGTTCAACATCGAGCAATGGCTCGCTGACAAGGCGGCGGACAAGATCGTCCGGACCGAGAACGCCGCATTCATGGTCGGCGATGGCGAGCTGAAGCCGCGCGGCCTGTTCACCTATCCGACAGCGGCCACGGCGGACGGGACGCGCGCCTGGGGCACGTTCCAGCATATCAACTCCGGAGCGAGTGGCGCGTTCGACTCGGCCCCAGCCGGCGCCGACGCGCTGATCGACATGGTGTTCAGCCTGAAGTCCGCCTACCGGACCAACGCGTCCTGGATGATGTCGCGGGCGATGGTCGCCGAGATCCGCAAGCTGAAGGATGGCGATAACCGTTATCTGTGGCAGCCGGATTTCACCGCGCAGCAGGGCGGCGACCTGATCGGCTATGGCATCGTGGAGGCGGAGGACACGCCGGAGATGGCGGGGAATTCGCTGTCGATGGCGTTCGGCGATTTCGGCGAGGGTTACACGATCGTCGACCGGATCGGAATCCGAGCTCTTCGCGATCCGCTCACGCAGAAGGGGTTTGTGAAGTTCTATATCACGAAACGCGTCGGCGGCGGCGCCAACAACTTTGAAGCGGTGAAGTTCCTCCGCTTCGGGTCCTGACCCTCACTCATCTGGATGCGCCTCGCCCTGCGGCGGGGCGCGCATCTTTCGGGGCGGCTGACCCGCCTCAATCAATCAGGAGGACGACGATATGGCAGCTCTGCGAGACCTCGCGAGCAATCTCTCTGTTGTGGAGAGCATCCGCCCGGCGGTGCACACCGCCACCATCGAAGGCGAGACCGTGGACATGCGGGGCTATTCCTCGGCCATGTTCGCGATCAGCGTCGGCGCGGTCGCCGGGTCCGGAGATTTCACGCTGAAACTGGAGGAGTCGGATAACGGTTCCGGCTGGACCGATGTCGCCGCCGGCGACATCGCCGGGACGCTCCCCGCGGCGCTGGCGGCGAACACGGCGCTGAAGGTCGGCTATCACGGATCGGCGCGGTATGTCCGGGCGACCAGCACGAAAAACTCGGGAACCTCGGTCGCCCATGCGGCGCTCGCGGTGCTCGGCCACGCGGCGCAGGCGCCGGCGGCCTGATCTGGTCCGAGAGAGACGGGCGGGCGTCGGCCCGCCCTTTTAGGCGGAGGGTGAGATGAAGATCAAGATCAAGATGCGGGCGCGCGCGTTGGGATCGGAGGACGGATACACGTCCCAAGAGTTCGCAGCCGGCAAGACCTATGACGTGGGCGCGGATCTGGCTGCGACGTTCATCAACAGCAAGCTGGCGCATCCGGTGAAGCCCCGCGCCGCGGCTGACGGCGAGGCGGGCGCCTGATGCTCTCCCGCGTCGCCGCGCCCGCGTCGCCGGTGGTCAGGCTCGACGAGCTGAAGGCGCATCTTCGGGTGGTGGGGCGCGAGGAGGATGAGCTGATCTCCGATCTCGAGCGCGCGGCGGTCTCGCTTCTCGACGGCTGGGGGGGGCTGCTCGGGCGCGGCATCCTGCGCCAGGCCTGGCGCCAGGAGTTCTCGCATTGGGGCCGCCTGCGCCTGGCGTTGCCGGACGCGCTTTCGGCCACGGTCACGTGGCTCGACGGCGACGGGGCGGAGCAAAGCGCCGACCAGGCGGAGCTCCGGGCGGATCATCTCGGCTCTTATGTTCTGGCGTCGGGGCCTGCGTCGTCGCGGATCTTCGTCGTCTTTGAGGTAGAGCTGCCGGCGCATCACCTGATGGCGGTGCGCCAGGCGGTCAAGCTATTGGTCGGCCAGTGGTACGAGAACCGCGAGGCCGGGGTCACCGGGACGATCACGGCGACGGTCCCGCTGGCGTTCGAGAGCCTGATCAACAACGTGCGGGTGCGGCGGATATGAGGGCGGGACGGCTGGACCGGATGGTGCAGGTCCTGCGCGCGGCGGTTGTCGATGACGAGATGCAGGCGCGCTTCGGCGCCCTCGCCCCGCTTGGCGCGCCGATCCCGGCGGAGAAGGCCGACATCTCCGATGGCGAGCGGTTCCGGTCCGGCGGGGTGGACGCGGCGCTCTCCACCCGGTTCACCGTTCGGTTCAACGCGCTCTCCGCGTCGATCCTGACATCAGACCGGCTGGAGTGCGAGGGCCGGATCTACGAGATCGTCGGGATCAAGGACGTCGGCGGGCGCCGGCGCGCGCTGGAGATCAGCGCAAGGAGGGCGCACTGATGGCGAGCACGCGATTCACGGTCGAGGGTTTGCGCGAGCTGGAGAAGGCGCTGGAGGATCTGCGCCCGGCGACGGCGAAGAACGTGGCGCGGCGGGCCCTTGTCAAGGCGACGCAGCCGGTGGCGGATCACATGAGCGAGCTGGCGCCGCCGGGCAAGTACAACAATCTGAAAAGATCGATCGGGATATCAACGCGGCTGAGCGACCGGCAGAAGGCGCTGCACCGGAAGATGTTCCGATCCGACCGCACGTCGGTCGAGCTGTTCCTCGGCCCGGATTATCGGAGATCCGGCAATCATGCGCACCTTGTCGAGTTCGGAACCGCGGAGCGGAGGCACAAGAGCGGAAAGTCGGTTGGGCGAATGCCTCCTCACCCCTTCGCGCGCCCGGCCTGGGACGCGGGGAAGCAAGGGATCCTGACCCGGCTCGCGGATCTCATGTGGGTCGAGATCGAGAAGGCGGCGGCGCGGGCGGCGCGCAAGGCCGCCCGCCTGGCGAAGAAGAGCTGAGATGGAGGAGGCGCTCCGCGCGCTCCTGCTGGCCGACGGCGCGGTCGCGGCGCTCGCCGGGGGGCGGGTGGATTGGGGCGAGACCCGGCAGAGCGCGGGGCGGCCGTATGCGGTTCTCACGCTGATCGGCGGCGCGCCGGGGCGGACCCAGTCCGGGCCGGACGGGCTCTTTCAGGGACGGGTCCAGATCGACTGCGCGGCCGAGACCTACGCCGAGGCGAAGGCGCTGTCGCGCGCGGTGCGCGGCGCGCTCGACGGGCGGAGCGCGGGGGGGTTCCAGGGCATCTTTCTTTCGGCGGAGCGGGACGGCCGCGACGCGGAAGTCGCCGACGCGCTGTTCGGCGTGTCACTCGATTTTCTGATAGCTTGGAGTAAGCAGGATGGCTGACGGTCAGATAGGATATGGATTCAAGGTGCGTGTGGGGGTCGGCGAGGCCCCAGCTTGGACCGCGCTGCAGCTGGTCGGCGATATCGACATGCCGGATGAGCAGGTCGACGAGATCGATGTCACGCACCAGGATAGCCCCGGGCGGCGGCGCCAGTTCATCGCAGGGCTGATCGACGGCGGCGAAGTCTCGATCCCGATGAACTATATACCGGGGAACGCCACCGACACTGTGCTGCTGGCGATCAAGGCGAGCGGCGAGGAAGTTCAGCTCGAGCTGACGCTGCCTCCGACCACGGCCGGCGGCACGGGCCAGACGGAGACATACGCCGCGTTCCTGAAGAGCTATGCGCGCTCCGCCCCGATCGCCGACAAGATGACGGCGACCGCGACGTTCCGGCTGTCGGCGCAGATCGTCGAAGAGGAAGGCGGAGGCGCCTGATGGCGGGGTTCACGGGCGAGAGCCAGTTGACGGTCGACGGCAGGACGTGGCGGCTTCATTTGGATTTCAACGCGCTTTGCGAGTTCGAAGGCGCGGTCGGCGGGCGCGGGCAGGCGAGGCTGTTGCAGCTCGAGATGGGGCGAGGGGATTTCTCCGACATCCGGGCGCTGCTCTGGGCGCTGCTGCGGCGGCATCACCCGGACATGACCCTGGCGGGGGCCGGCGATCTGGTGGGCGCTGACGTCGCGGCGGCGAACGCCGCGCTCGTCGCCGCGATCACGGCGGCGGCGCCGGAGGAGAGCGACGGCGGCGGGGAGGGCTCCCGCCCCGAAAAAAAAACGCAAAGCGCGGCGACGGAGGATTCGACTTCTCCGGGCTGCTGACGGGCTACGTCGCGGCGGGGTTCGAGCCGGGCGGGTTCTGGGCGTTGACGCCGCGCAGCTTCATCGCGGCGATGGCGGGGGCGCGGGCGCGGCTGGAGCGGGAGCGCCGCGCGCGGATCGAGGACGCGTGGCTGGCGGCGGCGCTGTCGCGGGCGAAGAAGCTGCCGAAGCTGGAGGCGTTGCTGGCCCCGCCGAAGGGGCCGGCGACACCGGCGGAGATCTCGGCGCGCCTGAAGGCGTTCTCCGCCCGGTTGCCGCGGATCACCATGGATGAATGGCGAGCACGAAGGAGTGACGGCTGATGGCGTCGGTGATCGGATCTCTGCGCGCGAATCTGGGGCTGGACAGCGCCCAGTTCGAAAAGGGGCTCGACCGTTCGACGCGGCGGATGAAAGGATTCAGCCGGGACGCGGATCGGCTGGGCCGCTCGATCGGCGTGGCGCTTCGCGGGCTGCTGCCGGCGCTCGGCGCCGCGGCGTTCGTGCGGGCGGCGGACCGGGCTCTCACGTCGCTCGACAATATCGGCAAGACGGCGGCGAAGCTGGGCCTCACGACAGACGCGCTGCAGGAGCTGCGCTCGGCGGGGGAGCAGTCCGGCGTCGCGATGGGAACGGTGGACATGGCGCTGCAGCGCTTTGTGCGCCGGGTCGAGGAGGCGCGGAACGGAACGGGCGAAGCGAAGGGCGCGCTGGAGGAAATGGGGATCGCGTTGAACGACGCGAGCGGCGCGGCGCGCCCGACGGAGGATATCCTGAACGACGTCGCCGACGCGATGGCGGGAATGGACACTGAGGGGGCCAAACTTCGGGTGGCGTTCAAACTCTTTGACTCCGAAGGCGCGGCGCTGGTCAACACGCTCGGCGAGGGGTCTGGCGCGCTGGATGGCATGCGTCGGCGCGCGCGCGATCTCGGCTCTGTGATCGGCGGAGACGTCATCGCAAACGCGGAGGATCTGCGGACAGAGATCGACCTGCTGGTCAGCGCCGTCGGGGCGCGCCTTACGGGGGCGTTTGGCCGTGCGGCTGTGGCTCTCAACGGTCTGTTCAGCGTTGGAGCGGAGCGACGGCTCGCGGAGGTTCGACGCCAAATTGCATCTGTCCAGGAGCAAGCTCAGCGTGAGATGGACAGGGTGATGTCTGGCGCGGCGGTAAACCCCCTCGCGGACGACCCGTTCGACCGGATCGAGAGGGCGCAGCGCGCGCTGGCGCGTCTGAGAGAAGAGGCGCAGTCTTTAGAATCGCAAATAAAACCCCCTGAACCTCCGGTGATTCCCGGCGGCGGTTCTGACGGCGACGGCGACGGCGACGGGGCCAAAAAAAATAAGGCGGAATATGACGACCTGATCCTGTCGATCCATGAGAAGAACCTCGCCACGCGGGACGAGCTGAAGCTGGTCGGCCTGACCGGCGCGGCGCATGACCGACGGGCGCTGAGCCTCGAGGCGGACAGGCTCCAGCTCGATCTGGTCGCGGCCGCGCAGAAAGACGGGCTGCCGCTGGACCGCGCGCGGGTCGCCGCGATCAACGAGGCGGTCGGCGCCTACGAGGCGCTGCGCGCGGAGCTGATTTCGGCGGTCGAGGCGGAAGATCTCCACCAAGAATCGTTGAGAGAGACCGCGGCGGCGGCGGCCAGATCGAAAGCGGCGATCGAGCAGATCGGCGACGCGCTCACCTCGGCGGTGACGTCCGCTAATAGTTTCGAGGACGCGCTGAAAAATGTGGCTCTGCAGCTGATCAACATCGCGGGGCAGGGCCTGGCCGGCGCGGGGCCGCTGGGGGGCGCGCTTGGCGGGGTCATCCCCAGCCTGTTTTCGTCGGCGCCGGCCACGTCGCCGACGCCAATCCCTCGGCCGTTCGCGCGGGGTGGGATCGTAGACGGCCCGACCGTGTTCCCGATGGCGCGGGGCCTCGGCTTGATGGGCGAGGCGGGGGCGGAGGCGATCATGCCGCTGAAGCGCGGGCCGGGCGGGCGGCTCGGCGTCGAGGCGTCCGGCGGCGGGGGCGGGGTCAGCGTGACGCTCAACGTCGACGCGCGCGGCTCGAACGATCCGGCGGCGATCGAGGCGGCGGTCACGCAGTCCTCGGCGATGATCCTCTCCGCCGTGCCGGAAGCGGTGCGGCAGGCGTTGCGGCATGGAGGGCTCTGATATGGCCACGAAATATCTCACGCTCCCCGCGTCGCTCCGGGTGAAGTCGTTCATCCCCGGCATGATCGACGGGCTCTCCCAGAACCGGGGGCCGTATTCGCCGGCGGAGCGGCGGCTGGAGACGGGCGGGGAGTTCTGGGTGGCGGCGCTCGACCTGGTGCCGATGGAGCCGGAGATGGGGCAGCAGATCCAGGCGCTGAGCTACCGGTTGATGCGTGCGGACGCGGCGTTGCAGCTCGGCCCGCCATCGCGCGCGGTGAAGCGGGGGACGACCTCGGATGCGGCGCTGACGCTGGACGGGCCGGCGGCGGCGGGCGCGACCGATATCGACGTGGCCGGGCTCGGCGCGGGCAGGACTCTGCTCGCCGGAAGTTACATCACGCTCGATGCGAAGCGGCTGCACCAGGTTGTCGAGGACGTGACGGCGGATGGCGCGGGCAAGGCCACGCTGGTGGTGCTGCCGCGCCTTCGGTCGGGCTATTCCGGCGGGACCTTTATCCGCGTCAAGGTGGCTGACCTCCGGTCGGTCTGGCGGCTGAGCGCATCGCCGCGGCTCGCCTATGACGCGCCGGTGTTCAGCCCGGTTCGGCTCGAGCTTTACGAGGCGGTTGAAGTCTGATGGCGCTCTCATCCGACCAGATCGCGCTCCTGCAGATGAAAAAGCGGGGCTGCTTCACGCATCTCGTGCGCGTCGCGCACCCGGACGCGCCGATCCGGCATTCGACCCTGCCGTTCGACTGGCGGGATGCAGGCGGGACGCTCTGGACCGGGCACGGGCTGATGATCGATCTCAGCCCGGCGGCGTCGCAGACCGGAATGGTCTCCACGACCATGGATATCACATGGGCGGGCGCGGATCTCGCGCTGCGCGGGCTGGCGCTGGACCGGAAAATCCGGGGCGCCGCGGTCTATCGCTATCTCGCGTTTATCGATGAGCGGGGGGCTCAGATCGATGATCTGGTGTCGGTGTGGGCGGGCGTCTGCGGCGAGCCGTCGATCAGCGGCGATCCGGATGCGCCGGAAATCACGATCAGCGCCGATCAAAAGCTCGTGACGCTGAACCGGGCGAATCCATCTCTCGCCACGCCGGAGGACCACGCGCGGTATTTCCCGGCCGATACGGGCTTCGATTATGTCGCGGGCCTGATCGACAAAACGATCACGTTCGGGGGCTGAGATGAGCTTTTTCGGCGGATTCAAAAAGCTCATCAAGCCGGTCCTCGTCGCTGCGGCGGTGGCGGCGGTGGTGGCGACGGCGGGCGCGGCGGCTCCGGTCATCTTCGGGACGGCGCTCGCGGGGACGACGGTCGGCGGCGCAATCATGGCGGCCGGCGCCAATATCATCGCCGCTGCGGCAATCGCCGGGGCCACGACGGCGGCGGGAATCCTGCTCGGGCCAAAGCCGAAATCGACCGGCTTCGCGGCGACGGCGGCGGTGCGGCAGGCGGCGTTCAATCTGCCGATCGTCTACGGGCGCACGCGCGTCGGCGGCGGGATGCTGCTCTATCATCTCGGGGAGACTGACGACAGCGATCTCATCGTCGCGGTCGCGGTGGCTTGCCACGAAATCGATGAATACAAGAAGATCTACGCGGGCGACGTGCTGCTCTATGACGCGGCGAATGGCGGGAGCCAGTTTCCGGCGGAGAAGCTGGATATCAATCTGCGCCTCGGGACCGTCGACCAGGGAACGCCGCCGATCATCGGGACGCAGCTCGATCTGCCGGTCAAGTGGGAGCTGCACGGCGTCGCCTATTACGTTCTGCGGTTTCGCAACTATGCCGAGAATTGGGCTTCGGGTGTCGGTGCGTTTTGGTCCGAAGTGCAGGGCTGCGCGGACGTCTACGACCCGGCGACGGAGACGCGCGGCTACACCAACAACTGGGCGCTCTGCGTCGCGGATTACCTGACGCGCAAGCGCGGCGGCGGCAAATACGAATACGGCGTCGACATCGACATTCCGGCGCTGACGCAAGCGGCGGCGATCAGCGCCGAGGGCGTCTCGGAGGATGGCGGGACCAACAAGCGGTATACGCTCAACGGCGTGATAGATACCGGCATCGCGCCGGGGACGGTGCTCAGGGATCTCGGGGTCTATGGCCTCGGGCAGCCGATCCAGTCCGGCGGCAAGATCAGCCTCGTCGCAGGCCGGGCGATCACGCCATCGGGGACGATCACGCAGGCCGATCTCGCCTCGCCGCTGACCATAGATTCGTCGGTCGATTTCGAGGACTATCCTGACGGCGCGCGCGGGGTCTACAGCCGGTTCGACGGGCGGTTCCAGTCCGACAGTTATCCGGCCGTGGTGCTGGATGACGCGCCGGCGCAGCCGAACATGATCAACGTCGATCTGCCGATGTGCACGAAGCCGGAGCGCGCGCAGCGGCTGGTCTCGGGGATCGTGCGCCAGGGGCGGCGGACCCGGACCGTCATCACTGGGCTCTTCTCCGAATTCCTCGGCGCGGTGGCGGGCACGATCTACAACGTGGATCTCGATGATTTCGGCATCGAGGGGCCGTTTGAGATCGTCTCGTCCAGCATCGAGATCACCAGCGTCGGCGCGCAAGTCCGCGTCACGATGCTGGAATATTCGCTGACGCTGTTCGACACTGGCTCGGTGACGCAACCGCCGGTGTTCGCGGACTCAACGCTGCCCTCGCCGTTGATCGTCGCGGCTCCGACCGGGGTCTCGGCGGTGGCGGAGACCGTGCTTCTCGGCGACGGGACGACGCAATCAAACGTTCTGGTGACGTGGGATGCGGTCAGCGGCATCTATGATCTGCGCTATGACGTGCGCTGGAAGCCGGCGGGTGGGGACTATCGCTCCCGGCGCAGCAGCTCCACGTCGTACCTGATCCAGGGCGAGCCGCGCGGCGTGGCGCTGACGGTCGAGGTTCGGGCGGTCAATCTCTACGGCGGGAAATCGGAGTGGGTCAGCGCCGGGACCGCGACGCCGTCGGAGGACGTGACCGCGCCGCCGGTTCCGAGCGTGACGATCGGCACGGTCGCCGGCGGGTTCGTGTTCAACGTCGCCGGCTCCTATGTCTACCCCGCCGACTTCTCCCATTTCCGGCTTTACGAGGGCGCGAGCGGCGCGGCGTTCGGCGCGACGAGCGAGGTTCTGAGCGCGGGCGGGCGGCAATCGCAGTTTCGCCGCGACGGGTTGGCGGCGGACACCGCGCGCTCCTATTACGTCACGGCGGTCGACCACACTGGCAACGAGAGCGCGCCGAGCGCCCGGAAAGACGGCACGACGCCGACATCGCTGACGCAGGAGGAAATCGACTCCGCGATCTCGGAGGCCGTGACCACCGCGAACGAGGCGCAGGAGGCCGTCGATCAGGTCATCATCGACGTCGCCGAGAACCGGGGGAATATCGACGCGCTGGAATCCCGTGTCAGCGCCGGGCCGTCCATCAACGTTGTGCTGAACAGCGAGTTCTCTATCGGCGCGGCGGTGAACGAATGGCCGGATTATTGGCGGACGCTGGGGGAGTCATCTGGCGAATATCTCGGCGGGTTGCTCAGCCCGAACAGCCTCCGCTCCGGCGCGGCCGAAGGGATGCAGCCGATCTATCTGCGCCGCCTCGCCAACGCCGTGGACCAGGATGCGCGCATTCTGAATTTCAGCAGCCGCGACGGCGCGCTCCCCGCCGACCGGGGCGTCCCGGTCCGGGAGGGCCGGTATATCGAGATCAGCGCCAATGTCGGCGCGATCAACTGCGCGGCGCGGCTGGCGCTGTTTTTCCTCGACGCCGCCGGCGCGCCCGTGGGGCCGGCGTTCTCCAGCGACTCGACGGCCACGGCGCCGATCCATCACCCCGAGCAGTTTGACCGGCTATGGGTCGGAGCGGAATGCCCGGCTGGCGCGACGCGGGCGATGCTCGAAGCGATCATGCCGGACTCGACCAACCCGGCGGTCGACGCGTGGATGTTTGTCTTCCGCCCGCAGATCACGCAGGGCGAGGCGGGGGCGACGGAGCCGAGGCCATACGCGCCGAGCTCGACCGTCGATCTGAATGCGGAGGTTGTCAGCCGCCAGATCGCAATCACCAACGAGCAGCAGGCCCGCGCGCTGGCGATCACGCAGACCGAAGCGGCGCTGAAGGACGACCTGCGCGGCTCCACGGAAGTCTCTCAACTCTCCCTCGCGGATATCGAGGGGATGCTGAAATCCAGCGTCCTCATCCGCTCGGTCGCGGGGAAATACGAGGCGCGGATCGGAGTACTGGCCGGGAACGACGGCACGTCGAAAATCCTGCTCGACGCCAACGATGTGATCGTCAAGAAGTCGATCACAGCGGCGTCCGGGCTCATCGGCGATCTGGCTGTCACCACGCTCACCCTCGCGGGCGAGGCGGTCACCAACGAGAAGATCGGGCAGGAGGCGGTCAGCCGCCCGTATAACGGATCTCGCGGGAATGGCGGCGTCCTCTTTACGGTCAATCTGCAGCGCGCGGGCTATATCAGCGCGCGGGTCTATGCGGTGGTCGACGTTCCGGCGGGGACGACTCGCCAGCTCAAGCTCAATATCGACGGCGTGACACGGCGCACGGTCGGCGCGTCGGCCCCGGCCGGCGGGCCGCTCTCCGGCGTCATGCTGATCGCCTCGGTCGCCGTCCCCGCATCGGCCGGGAACCACTCCATCGCCGGGCAGTTTTCTAACCCGCAACCCGCGCCCGTCAACCTCTTTGGCGACGCGCTCGGGATCTACGCATGAGCAGCTTTGCGATATGGGCCGGGCCGCTCCCGGCGGCGATAGACCGCGTCGTCTCGCTCCCGCCGAGCCAGACGGCCGAGAGCCAGCTCCAGGGGGGCGAGGCGGCGATCGCGGTGGACGACGACGTCCAGCACGACACGCATTTCATCGCGGAGATTTCCGGCGAGCCGGTCGCCGCGCTTCGCCCCACGATCCCCGCGCCGCCTGCCTTCGCCGCTGGCGTGGCGGCGACCTGGGCCGATCTCCCCGAAGGGGCGGTGCTCCGCTTCGTGGACGCGGACGGCGCGCCGGAGATCACGGTGGACGAGACCAATGAGGTCGCGATCACTTTCGCCGCCGGAAGCTGGACGGTGGAAGCGGTCGCGGAGTTCCCGTGGGTCTCCGAAACTTTCGCAATCGAGGTCGAATAATGGCGATTGAGATCATGAAAAAGCAGCCGCCCGCGAGCGTGGATCGCATCGCGTTCTGGGACTACGTCGCGGATCGTTTCGATTTCGGCCGGAACGAGGTTCGGGCGGCGGTTGAGCAGGCGGTCGGCGGCAACATGCTGACCGTGACGGAGGCGCGAAAGATCATCAACAGGATCGATCTGGCGGTCGAGTACGACGTCGATGATCCGTTGATCCCGATGGTTTTCGGGATTGTCCAGCCTACGGAGCCGCCAATGACAGGCGACGAAATCCGAGATCATTTCCGCGCGATGGCGGAGGCGGGCTGATGTTCCAGGTGGCGGACGGGGCGCCGGCGGAGATCAAGGTGATCGAGACCGCGGGCGACCCGATTGACGTTCTCATCCCGCTCACCAGCGCGGACGGCGCCGATATCGACCTCTCCGGTTGGGCCGCGTTGGCGGCGGCGATCGGGCGCCGCGGCGGGAGCGCGGTGGCGCTCGACGCCAGCCTCGTCGGCTCCGCGGTGCGGCTCCAGGCCTCGCGGGCGATCACGGGCGCGCTCGACCAGTTCAGCGATTACAGCATCCGGCTGACACGATCGGGCGAGGATGCTGGCCTGACAATCATCAACGGCGTGATCCAGATCCTGCCGAAAGTGTCGCCGCCCGGCCAGGGCGGCGCGGACTGACCCCGGGCGCACGCCCTCTCACCCCTTGACAACGATGACCGAAAGGACTCGGCGATGACCGATCTGACGAATTATGGCGAAAACCTGACCGCCGAGGCGGCGCTCGGCGGCGGCGCGTTTTACGTCGCGCTGCACAGCGAGGATCCGACCGAGACGGGCGCGGTTGGCGAGATCAGCGGCGACGGCGCGGCGCGCGAAGCGACCAGCTTCACGGTCACCGGCGATACGGCGGCGAGCGACGCGGAGCTGGTGTTCGGGCCGGCCACCGCGGACAAGGGGACGGTGACGCATGTCTCGGTCTGGGATGCGGCGACGGGAGGGAATTGCATTTGCAAGCGCGCGCTGGCGGCCGGGGCCGCGTGGCCGTCGGGGACGCTGACGTTCGAGGCCGGCGCCGTCACGCTGACGATGAGCTGACCCGATGGCGCCCACCGTCCCCGGACAGATCGTCATGGCCCCGGTCGTGGTCCATGGCTTTCCCAAGTTGCGGCCGTTCTCCTCCGCCATGATCGGCGGCGGCGCGATGGCGGTCTCCGCGCCGACATTGGCCCGCGCGCTTTCCTCCCCCCTGGCGGGCGTTGGGACGATGGGCGCCGGCGATCCCGCGCTCGACCAGCGTCTCTCCATCTCGATGGCCGGGGGCGCGGCGATGGAGGCTCCTGCTGCGGCTCTCGATCAGGCGCTCGCGGCGGCGATGGCCGGTGGCGCGGCGATGGGGGTGGCGGCTCCGGAAGCGGAGACGGGGTTCGCCGTCTCGGATCTGTTCGCGAATGGCGAAGACGGTGCGTGGTTCGACCCGTTCGACGCGGCGAGCATGTTCCTGACCTCCGATGGCGCGACGCTGATTTCTGGCGCTGCCGATCCCGTGGGGAAGATTCTCGACTTGAGCGGGGGCGGATCGGGCCTCGGCGCCGAGGCGGTCGGCAACGCCGATTTCTCGGACGGTCTGAGCGGGTGGACCGGCGCGCGGAGCAACGAGACCGTGACGCTGGAGAGCGGGCGGGCGCGGGCGACGGCGACGGCGTCGGGGGCGTATGGCGTCGCGGGGGTGGCGACCGGGCTGACCATCGGCCGGACCTATCAGCTCCGCGCGAACACGAGCGGGGCCGAGCCGAAGTTTTTCCGCGTCACGACCGACGCCGCCCTCTCCGGCGTGGAGCCGGTCAACAGCACCGGCGCGACGTTCTCGACCACGTTCGTCGCGACGGCGGCCACGCATTATATCGGTGTGATCGGGGTCGCGGACGCGCCCGGAGATTTCGTGGAGATCTGGTCCGCATCGATCCGCGAGGAGCTCGGCTCTCCGGCGCGGCAGGCGACGGATGGCCTGCGCCCGACGCTTGGCGTCACCGCGGACGCCGAGAAAGGGTCGCTCCCGCATCTTGTCAATGACGGCGTGGACGACAGCCTGACCGCGACTCTCCCCGATCTCGGAGCGGCCGTCACCATCGGGACCGCGACCGAAGCCGGAGTCTCGATACTGACCGCGCAGACAGTCGGCGCGGGCGCTTACGACGTGCTCGCGGGCGCGCGCACCTACGCGCATGTCGTCGTGGACCGGGCGCTGACGGTGGACGAGACGGCGGGGCTGCAAGCATATCTGGAGCTGAGGGCGCCGACCGAGACGGCGGCGGAGGCTCCGGCCAACACCGTGCTCCCGGCGATCACCGGGACCGTAGCTCAGGGCGAGACGCTGACGGCCAGCACGGGCACATGGACCGGCGATGCGCCGATCACGTTCGCATACAAATGGCGGCGTGACGGAGACGTGATTTCCGGCGCGACGGCGGCGACTTACACGATCCCCATCGACGCGCAGCCGGGTGAATACTCCGTCGATGTGACGGCGACCAACAGCTCGGGATCGACCACCGCCAGCAGCGCGGCGGCCCTGCTGCTTGAGACCACGGCCCTGCGCGGCGAGACGATGAACTTCACCGCGCCCGGCCTCGGCGGCGAGAGCGGCGATTACACCACGGCGGACCTCCTGCCGATGGGGCTGGCGCTCAACGCCTCCACCGGCGCGATCACTGGCGACATGCTTTCGTTCAGCCCGCCAGTCAGCGTTGATGTGACGCGCGGCGCGGTGACGAGGACGATCTCCATCGCCTGCACGGCTCTGCGCGACAGTCCGGCTCCGACGAAATACGTCGCTAACGTTGAGGTGGACGGCCTCACCTACGACACCACCGCGAACACGACGACGGGCGCCAATTTCCTCTCCACTCTGAAGGACAAATGGGCGGATAACGGCACCGTCGCGAGCCCGAAATTTCACAAGATCACGTTCTCGGGCGCGTCGATTGGCACGATCTACGACAGCTACGCCCCGGCGGGCGCACATCCGGTTCGCCCGCATACCGTCATCGTTGTCGAGGGCGGCGGGAAAACCTTCGGCTTCGTCAACTTCAAGGCTCCGCGCGGGGTGCTGATCGTGTTTGACGATTGGGTCATGCCGAATGATGGGTTCGCGGCGCTCGGGGTTGCGGATGCGTGGATGGCCACGCGGCGCTGCAAGATCGGCGCATGGTGGGCGGATGGCGCCAAGAGCAGTTCTTCTGGTATCTCTGGAAACGCGACTAGGGTGAGCAATGGTGGAAGCTGCTCCTTTGAAGCGACGGAGATGGCGGGCGCCAGCGGCATGATCGCCGTGCGAGACGGCTCGGTGTATCTCGTCGGGTGTTTCGGCCACCATTTCGTCGATGATTTCATCGCAGGCGGCGCGAACATGCCCGGCGGCGGCTCCGGAGAAAGCTATCTCTGGGAAGTCGGCACGACGACGATTGCGGCGCTGGCCAATCGCGGCAGGATCCACGCGGACGGCGACCAGAGCCAGCATACGGGCGCGACCAGCAGCGTCTACACGCGCGAAAAATACCAATCTTTCAACATCCTGGATAATATTCACTACGGCTCGACCGGCATCAGAGATAATGTTCTCGCTGCGTTCGAGAGCGTCAACCGGGTCAAGGGCTATTTCGCGGCCATCACCGGGTACGAAGGCGGGGTTTTCACCTCCAAGGACACCATCGTTGACGGGCTGGTGATCGCTCCGGCCCCCGGGCAAGGCAGCAGAGAAGCGTGGATCAGCCTCCGCGACCTAAAGCCGGGCGAGACGTTCCTCGGCTCAACGGCGCTCAGCAACCTGCTCGGATCGTCCTCTCCGATTCGATCCTCGGACTGGTCCGGCGTCAGCGTCACGGGCGAGAAAACCTACGGGATCGCGAACAAAACTGAGATTGAAGCGGCGTTCCCCAATATCATCGGGGCGGTAGGAGGCATCCCCTCGGAGCCGTCCAGATCGGGTTATGTCCCGACCGAACAGGCGTTCGTCATACACCCGAAATCGGTTCGGTCGGTCTACGGATCGTTCTTTGAGCCGGCGGACGGCTGGGCGGAATACAACATCGACCCGGCCGCTCTGCCGTTCTCCGCCGACTGGGGAGTGGCTCCGGCGTACTCCGCGCCGACCGCGCCGACCGTCTCCCTCGACATGGACGCGAAAGAGGTCACGCTCGGCGGCGCGGCGGGCGATATCGTCGCATGGACGCTCTCCACCTCCAGCGCCGCCCCATCGCCGCAACAGGTGATGCAACACGCGGACGCGACGGGGGTGTCCTCGGCAGGCGGCGGGAGCCCGGCCGATGAGATCATCGACGCGGGATATTATCGTTTTGCGACCGGCGAGACCAGCAAAGTCATCTCGCTGACAGTGACGCCAGCGGACGGGACCACATACTATCTCCGCGCCGTGGCCGAGACCGACACCGGGCGCTCGGCGGTCACGACGGATAGCGAGGCGGTCTCCCCGGCCCCGTCGTCACGCGTGGAGCCGGTCTGGCTGGACGACAACACATACACCGCCAGCGTTTCAGCCGGGGTCGAGGCCTCGCTTGGTAGTTACGTTTCAGATGGGTCGCCCATCTTGATCGGCGTCGGGTATCGGAGCGCCAAGCAGGATGCCGACGGATACATGACGGAAGCCACCCTCGGCGGCGTCGATGTGTTCTCACACATCATCGCTCAGGGATTTAATTTCGCGGCCCATCAGGAGGTGTTTTTGATCCCGTCACCAGCGGTCGGGACGCTGGAATTAAAAGCCAAGTTCGGCGGGGATAGAAACACCACGCTTGTTCAGGCGTTCAAGATCAATAATTCAAACGCTGGCGCGCTGACCGGGGATATCCAGACCGCCGTAAATTCGAGCACTGCCAGCCCGGTCACTGGCGTAAAGACAGCTTATGACGACAGCGTGATGATGACCTTCTTCACGCGCGTCAAGGGGCTTTCATACACTGTAGACAGTTGGACCGGCGGGACGCAGTTCCCCGATGCGGCGGGCGGCGATATTTCAGACGGGACAGCATCTTATAACGAGACGCGAATGCTCTGCGGGTCCGCTCTGGTGGACAAGGACGACGTTGGCCCGTCGATCACGTTGAGCGACGCCGGGCTGACCGTCGTCTCCGATATCGAGCTTCGGAGCGCGCCATGAGCGAGCAAGACAAGCGCGCCGGTATCCCGGCGAGCACTGTAATCTCTCTCATCGGGCTGGTCGTGCTTGGCTTTGGCCCGATGCTTCTTTTTGGCGAGCGGATCACGCGCGTCGAGGAGCAAGTGTCCGCCGCCAACGAGACGCTGGCCGAGATCAAGCTCGCGGTCAGGGGGCTGCGCACGCAGGACATGGCGGATCGCGATTGGGCGATCCAGCGCGAGCTCAACACTCAGATCCAGAGCCAGATTGACGGCGTTCAGGAGCGGGTTCGAAGGTTGGAGATCGGGAGCGGCAAATGACACGACAGGCATTTTACGACGCGGTGACGCCGGGGCTGTTTCGCGGCTCTCTCCCGCCATCGCAGAAAGACCCGCTCGACCGGCTGATCGACGAGGGTCTGGCGCGCGAGCGCACGCTCTATGAGGCGGCCTATGTGCTGGCGACCGCCTATCACGAGACGGATCGGTTCCGGGCGATGGAGGAATACGGGCGCGGCGAGGGCCGGCCCTATGGGCAGGACGTGCTGCTCTACAGCGGGCGGAGCGTTCGCTTCCATGGGCGCGGGTTCGTGCATCTGACATGGCTGGGGAATTATGTGTGGGCCAGCGCGGCGACGGGCGTCGATCTGGTCTCCAGCCCCGATCGCGCGAAGGAGCCGGCGATCTCGGCGAAGATCATCTGGGAGGGCATGATCCAGGGCGCCTTCACCGGAAAGGGCCTCGCGGACTATCGCACCGGCGACGGCAAGCTCGACTATGTGCAGGCCCGCCGGGTCGTGAACGGGACCGACAAGGCGGATCTGGTCGCGGGCTACGCGGAGCAATTCGAAGCGGGGTTGATGCTGATCGAGGACGCCCCCATCGTCTCGGGCTGCCCGCTCGGCCGCGCCGACTGTCCGAGGGCTGCGTGATGGCGCTCCCCCTCGTCGCCGCCGCCGGCTCCATCCTGCCGAGCCTGTTCGGCCTGATCGACGACCTGTTCACTTCGGACGCGGAGCGCGCCGAGGCCAAGCGCAAGCTCGTGGAGCTGGAGCAACAGGGCCGGCTGGCGCAGATCGCTGTCAACGCGGCCGAGGCCAAGCATGACAGCGTGTTCGTCGCCGGGTGGCGCCCGGCGATCGGCTGGCTCTGCGGCCTCATCCTCGCCTGGGTGTTCATCGTGCGGGACTTCATCGTCCTGGCGCTGACCATCGCGGCCCCGGACTTCGATGTGTCACGGCTGCCCAATCCGGATCTCGGCATGGTGATCACCATCCTCGGCGGAATGCTCGGTCTCGGCGCGCTGCGGACCACCGAGAAGCTCAGGGGCGTGAGCCGGGGCGGGGGGCGCCAGCGCCCCATGGCGCCGGTGGCCGAGCCGGGCGACAGGCGGGGCGGGTTCAAGCGGTGAGGGCCGAAATCTGTTCGGGACTATTTCGGGACTCTGCGCTCACTCTACACGACATTGGCCCCCTTGCGTTCTCAACGACGCATCTGTAGAAGCTGTGGAAACCCCACTATATCGTCAGGTTTTTCTAGTTCGGAGCGTAGCGCAGCCTGGTAGCGCATCTGGTTTGGGACCAGAGGGCCGGAGGTTCGAATCCTCTCGCTCCGACCATTTTCCCGGCCCATTTCCCCGGCGTCTCCCTCCCATCTCCCGTGTGCGATCGCCTGCGGCTGAAACGCCGGCTGGCGCAGGGGGATGAGGCTGGAACAGGGGCGCCGCCGGGTGATGGCGCTCGCCGCCGCGATCAGTCCGGGCCGCCGCGCGCCGCGACCTCTCTCAGCAGGGTGAGGTCGCTCCGGAGCGCATCCGGGTCGCGAAGGGCGGTTTCGATTTCCGCATGGGTCGCCTCCCAGACCGGAATCGCCTGTTCAAGCAGCGCGCGGCCGTCCTCGGTCAGCGCGAGGCGGCGGGCGCGGCGGTCCTTCCTGTCGGGAGTGACGGTCAGCAGCCCGCGCCGGGCCAGCGGCTTCAGGTTGGCGTTGAGCGTCGTGCGGTCCATCGCCAGCAGGCGCGCGACCGAGCCGAGCGTCGGCGGCTCGGGGCGATTCAGCGAGATCATCAGCGAAAACTGCCCGTTTCTGAGGCCGAGCGGCCGCAGCGCGTCATCGAAGCGCCGGGCGATCGCGCGGGCGGCGCGGAGCGTGTGCAGACAAAGGCAATGATCCCGCACATGCAGGGTCATCTCGAATGTCGCGTTCTGGGGGGGCGGAATTGACATCTGGCTTATTATGTTGATATAAACGTAAATATCAACAGCCGGCGACGGAGCCGGAATGCGCCCGGGAGCCGAGGAAGAGCGAGACGATGGCCGATCGCGACGGAGCCCCGATCTGGTACGAATTGATGACCGACGCCCCTGACGCCGCAGAGAGTTTTTATGGCGCCGTCATGGGCTGGACGTTCGAAAAGACGCAGGGCGCCATGGGGCGCGATTATCGCATCTTCACCGCGGCGGACGGCGAACCTGTCGGCGGGCTCGTGAAAGCGCTGGATGGCGCGTGTTTCGCCCCGCTCTGGGCTGTGTATTTCAGCGCGGCCGATGTCGACGTCGCGGCCGAAAAGGTCGCGGCGCTCGGCGGCGCCATCGATATGGAGCCGCAGGATATCCCCGGCGTGGGCCGATTGGCCTTCGTCGCCGACCCGCAGGGGGCGCGCTTCTATCTGATGCGGGTCGACGCGGACGCGGGCGGGGCCGCCTTCGCGCCGAAGAAGCCTGGCCACTGCGTGTGGAACGAGCTGGCGGCGCGCGATCAGAAGGCGGCGCTGGCGTTCTATGGCGCGCTCTTCGGCTGGGAGAAGGCGGGCGCGATGCCGATGGGCGGCGGGATGGGCGACTATACGTTCATCAAGAGCGGCGAGACGGAGATCGGCGCGATGATGGATGCGCCCGAAGGCGCCGCCGCGCCGCTCTGGAATTTCGCGTTCCAGGTCCCCGACATCGACGCGGCCAAGGCCGCCATCGAGGCGGGGGGAGGGACGATCCGGCATGGCCCGATGGAGCTGCCGGTGGGCGGCGACTGGCTGACCCAGGCGACCGACCCGCAGGGCGCCAGGGTGATGTTCACCGGCGCGCGCAAGCGGGGCGCCGCGTAAAAGGCGCGTCTCGTCCCCCCGTCCGATTCGGCGCGGAGGGGCGCCGCCGCAGATCGCCCGCGCGCCATCCTCTCCCGGGGCGGGCCGGCCCGCCGCGCGGTTCCGGTCAAGGGCGCCTGACCGCGACGGTTCATCGGCGGGTTATTTACATAAAGTTCATATCGGCTCTTGCGAAATAATCTTGCGCGGATATTTTCCGCGTTGCAACAAGACCCGTGACCCGCGAGGCTGATGATGACCGACCGCCCCTGGCTTTTCCGCACCTACGCCGGGCATTCGACGGCCGAAGCGTCGAACGCGCTGTACCGGGGGAATCTCGCGCGGGGGCAGACCGGGCTTTCGGTGGCGTTCGATCTGCCGACCCAGACCGGCTATGACAGCGATCATGTTCTGGCGCGGGGCGAGGTCGGCAAGGTCGGGGTGCCGATCTCCCATCTCGGGGACATGCGCGCGCTCTTCGACCGGATCCCGATCGAGAATATGAACACCTCGATGACGATCAACGCCACCGCCGCCTGGCTGCTGGCGCTCTATGTCGCGGCGGCGGAGGAGCAGGGGGCGGATGTCTCCGCGCTGACCGGAACCGTGCAGAACGACATCATCAAGGAGTATCTCAGCCGCGGGACCCATGTGTTCCCGCCGGAGCCGAGCCTCAGGTTGATTTCCGACATCGCGGCCTGGACCTACGCCAATGCGCCGAAATGGAACCCGATGAATGTCTGCTCCTATCACCTGCAGGAGGCGGGGGCGACGCCGGAGCAGGAGCTGGCCTTCGCGCTGGCGACCGCGATCGCGGTGCTGGACACGGTCCGCGAGCGGAAGGCGGTGCCGGAGGCGGATTTTCCGAAAGTCGTCGGGCGGGTTTCGTTCTTCGTGAACGCGGGCATCCGCTTCGTCACCGAAATGTGCAAGATGCGGGCGTTCGTCGAGCTTTGGGACGAGATCTGCCGTGAGCGTTACGGCGTGGAGGAAGAGCGCTACCGGCGGTTCCGCTATGGCGTCCAGGTCAATTCGCTCGGCCTGACGGAACAGCAGCCGGAGAACAACGTCCATCGGATCCTGTTGGAGGCGCTGGCGGTCACGCTGTCGAAGCGGGCGCGGGCGCGGGCGGTTCAGTTGCCGGCGTGGAACGAGGCGCTGGGCCTGCCGCGGCCATGGGATCAGCAATGGTCGCTCCGCATGCAGCAGATCCTGGCCTATGAGACCGATCTTCTGGAGTTCGACGATCTTTTCGACGGCAATCCGGCGGTTGAAGCCAAGGTCGAGGCGCTGAAGGCGGGCGCGCGGGACGAACTGGCCACGATCGAGGGCATGGGCGGCGCGGTCGCCTGCATCGGCTACATGAAGGGCGCGCTGGTGGAGGCGAACACCGCCCGCCTCGCCCGGATCGAGCGCGGAGAGACGGTGGTCGTCGGCGTCAACCGCTATCAGGGCGGCGAAGAGAGCCCGTTGACGGCGGGCGAGGGCGGGTTCCTGACCGTCGATCCCGCGGTCGAGGCGGAGCAGATCGCCCGGCTCAAGGCGTGGCGCGCCGCGCGCGATGAGGCGGCGGCCCAGGCCGCGCTCACCGAGCTTCGCGCCGCCGCGCGGGAGGGGCGGAACATCATGCCGCCCTCCATCGCCTGTGCGAAAGCGGGGGTGACGACCGGGGAATGGGGCGCCGCGATCCGCGCGGAATTCGGCGAGTACCGGGCGCCCACGGGCGTCGGCGCGGCGGTCTCCAACACGGCCGAAGGGCTGGACGAGATCCGCGATGCGGTGGCCGCCGCTTCGGCGCGGCTGGGCCGGACGCTGAAATTCGTCGTCGGCAAGCCGGGGCTCGACGGGCATTCCAACGGCGCCGAGCAGATCGCGGTCCGCGCCCGCGACAGCGGCATGGACGTGACCTATGAGGGCATCCGGATGACGCCGGAGGAGATCGTCGCGACGGCGGCGGAGGAGGGCGCGCATGTCATCGGCCTCTCGGTGCTTTCCGGCTCCCATCTGCCGCTGATCAAGGAGGTGATGGGGCGGCTCCGCGAAGCCGGGCTCTCGGCGCCGGTCGTCGTCGGCGGCATCATCCCCGAGGCCGACGCCGCGGCGTTGCGGCGAATGGGCGTGGCGAAGGTCTACACGCCGAAGGATTTCGACCTGAATCGGATCATGTTCGACATTGTCGGCCTTGTCGGCGGGGAAGAGGCGGCGGCCTAGGCGCGCTCCGGCTCGCGCGCCGGCGCCGGGCCGCTCGTCATCAGCAGCGTGTAGCCGAGGAGGCCCGATGCGAACGACCCCATCAGCACGCCGAGCCGGACCTCGTTCATCGTCTCCGCGCTGGAGAACGCGAGCGAGCCGATGAAGAGGCTCATGGTGAAGCCGACCCCGGTGAGGCAGGCGAGCCCGTAGACGTGCCGCCAGGAAAGCCCCTTCGGCAGCGCCGCGACGCCGAGCTTCACCGCCGCGAAGGAGGCGCTCATCACGCCGACCTGCTTGCCGACGAACAGCCCGAGCGCGACGCCGAGCGGCACCGGCGCCACCACCTGGTCGAGAGAGAGCCCGGCCAGAGACACGCCGGCGTTGGCGAACGCGAAAAGCGGCAGGACGAAAAACGCGACCCAGAGATGCAGCCCATGCTCCGCCCGGCGGAGCGGCGAGCGCCCGCTCTTCACGTTCAGCGGCACGCAGAGCGCGATCATCACCCCGGCCAGCGTGGCGTGGACGCCGGATTTCAGGACGCAGACCCACATGATGGCGCCGAGGATGATATAGGGCGCAAGGCTTTTCACCCGCATCCAGCCCAGCAGCGCGCCGATCAGAAGCGCGCCCCCCGCAAGGAGCAGCGCGTTGGTCGAAAGATCCGCGGTGTAGAAAAACGCGATGATGACGATCGCGCCGAGATCGTCGATGATCGCGATGGCGAGAAGAAGCACCTTGAGCGCGATGGGCGCCCGCCGCCCCACCAGCGCGAGGACGCCGAGCGCGAAGGCGATGTCCGTCGCCGCCGGGATCGCCCAGCCGTTGAGCGCCGTCGGATCCCCGCCGCTGTTGATCAGGACGTAGATGAGCGCCGGTCCGGCCATGCCGCCGAGCGCGGCCAGCGCCGGCAGCGCCGCCTTGTCGAAGCTGGAGAGGTCGCCCTCCAGCACCTCGCGCTTGATCTCCAGCCCGACGTGAAAGAAGAAGATCGCCATCAGCCCGTCATTGATCCAGAGGACGGCCGGCTTGGCGATTTCGAGCGCGCCGATCCGGAGGACGACCGGCGCGTCGAGGAACGCGGAATAGAGCGGAGAGATCGCGGTGTTCCCGGCGACGATCGCGGCGATGGCGGCGATCATCAGGACGATTCCGCCGCTCGTGTCTTTCTTCATGAAGGCGAGAAGCATGGTTGCGGTTCGGTCCATCGGGCGTCCTTGTCAACGTGCGGTGGCCGGCCGCAGCCGGAGGTTGGCCGCTATAATTAAGGAAGGAAGTCAGGATTAAAACCCCCGCGGCCGAAATTTGCGGGCTCTTTTCCGGGCGCGCTCTTGACGAAACCGCCTGCGGGGCATTGATCTGGCGTGAGGAGGATCAGCCATGACCGCTTATCTCGACTGCGCCGACGATCTGGCGGCGCTCGTTCCCGACGGGGCCATGATCGCGGTGGCGAAGGCCCCGCTCGCGCCCTTCGCGCTCGCCCGCGCGTTGATCCGGCGGGGCGCGCGCGACCTGCATCTCGTGACCGTGCCGACGGCGGGGATGGTGGCCGATCTGCTGATCGGGGCCGGCGTGGTCGGGACCGTCGAGACGTCCGGCGTCTCGCTCGGCGAGTTCGGCCCGGCGCCGCGCTTCGCGAAGGCGGTCAAATCCGGCGCGATCCGGATCAAGGATGCGACCTGTCCCGCGGTCTACGCGGCCTTGCAGGCGGCGGAGAAGGGCCAGCCCTTCGCGCCGATCCGCGGCGTGCTCGGCTCGGATGTTCTGGCCAACCGGCCGGACTGGAAGGTGATCGACAACCCGTTCGCGGAGGGCGAGGATCCGGTCGTGCTGCTGGCGCCGATCCGGCCCGATTTCGCGCTGATCCACGCCGACCGGGCCGACCGGTTCGGCAATGTCTTCGTCGGCGGGCGCCACGAGTACAAGACCATGGCCCACGCGGCGGGGCGGACGCTGGTGACGGTGGAGGAGATCGTCGATCACGACCTCCGCGAAGAGCCGGCGACCGCGGCGAACCTGATCGGCGGCATCTATGTGGCGGCGCTGGCCGAAGCGAAGGGCGGGGCGCGACCGGAGGCGGCGCCGGGCCGCTATGCGGCGGATGAGGCCGCGATCGTCGCCTATGCGCGGCTGGCGCGCGATGACGCCGCCTTCGCCGATTATCTCGCCGCCGAAGCGCTGGGCCCGGTGCGGGCGGCCGCGGAATGAGCGCGGTGAAGCTGGAGGAGAGGCTGATCCACGCCATCGCCGGGCTGCTGGACGGCTGCCCCCATATCGCCTGCGGCGTGCTTTCGCCGATTCCCGGCGCGGCGGCGATGCTGGCGGCGCGGCGCGGCGGCGGGCGGGTGTCGATCATCGGCTCGGATCTCCCCGCTTATCGCTGCGACGGGGGCGTGGAACTCTTCGATCAGGCCGGGCAGGGCCGGGTCGACGCGTTTTTCCTCTCCGGCGGGCAGATCGACGGGCGGGCGAACATCAACCTTCACGGCGTCGGCGCCTATCCGACGATGGATGTGCGCTGGTCCGGGGCGTTCGGCTCGGCCTATCTCTACATGCTGGTGCCCCGGGTGATCCTGTTCCGGCTGGAGCATTCGCGCCGGGTGTTCCCGGAGAAGGTCGATTTCATCTCCGCGCCGGGCGTCTCCGCGCCGGGGGTTCATCGCCCCGGCGGGCCGCATGCGCTGGTCACCAATCTCTGCGTCATGCGCTTCGACCGCGCCCGCGCGCGGTTCCGTCTCGCCAGCGTTCACCCCGGGGTGACGGTGGAGGAGGTGCGCGACCTGACCGGATTCGATTTCGACGAGGGCGAGACGACGCCGGAGACCGCGACGCCGTCCGCCGACGATCTGAAATTGATCCGGGGCGAGATCGCGGCCGCCATCGCCAATCCCTACCCGAAATTCGCCGCCGAGGTTTTTGGCGTCGGCGCGGCCGCGTGACGGGCGCCGGGGCGATCTGACGGCCGGTCGCGGTAGTTGCGACACTGGCGCGTGTGGCGCCGGCGCCGCCGCCTTGTATGATCGCCTTCCCAGCTGTTGAACTCTCATCCGCCGGCCGCGCCGGCGCGAAAACCTGGCAAGCGAGGTCGCCGATGAATTTCGATGCGCTTTTCGAGGCTCAGATCGATGAATTGAAGCGCGAGGGAAACCACCGCGTATTCGCCGATCTCGAACGTCGGTGCGGCGCGCCGTCGCGGGCGCGGAATTATCACGAGGGCGAGGAGCGCGAGGTCGTTATCTGGTGCTCCAACGACTATCTCGGCATGGGCCAGCATCCGGCGGTGATCGAGGCGATGACGCGCACGGCGGAAAGCTGCGGCGCGGGCGCGGGCGGCACGCGCAACATTTCCGGCACCAGCCATCAGCATCTTCTGCTGGAGCGCGAACTCGCCGATCTCCACGGCAAGGACGCGGCGCTTCTCTTCACCTCGGGTTATGTCTCGAACTGGGCCGCGCTTTCGACGCTGGGCGCGCGTCTGCCGGGGGCGGTGATCTTTTCCGACGCGCTCAATCACGCCTCGATGATCGAAGGCATCCGCCACAGCCGCGCGGAGAAGGTGATCTGGCGGCATAACGACCCCGCGGATCTGGACCGGAAGCTCGCGGAGGTCGCGCCGGGGCGCGCGAAGATCGTGGCGTTCGAAAGCGTCTATTCGATGGATGGCGACATCGCCCCGATCCGCGAGATCGTGGAGGTTGCGGAAAAGCACGGCGCGATGACCTATCTCGACGAGGTCCACGCCGTCGGCCTTTACGGCCCGCGCGGCGGCGGCGTGGCGGAGCGGGAGGGGCTGATGGACCGCATCACCCTGATCGAAGGCACGCTCGGCAAGGCGTTCGGCGTCGTCGGCGGGTATATCGCCGGGTCCTTCGCGCTTTGCGATTTCATCCGCTCCTTCGCCTCGGGCTTCATCTTCACCACCTCGCTGCCGCCGGCGATCGCCGCCGCGGCGACGGTCTCGATCCAGCATCTGAAGGAAAGCGACGTCGAGCGGCGGCTGCAGAGGGAGCGCGTCGCGCAAGTTCGCGCGGCGCTGGACCGGGAGGGAATCCCGCATCTGGAGAACCCGAGCCACATCATTCCGGTGATGATCGGGGATCCGGTGAAGTGCCGGCGGGTCTCCGACATCCTGATGGACGATTACGGGATCTACGCGCAGCCGATCAACTATCCGACCGTGCCGAAGGGGAGCGAGCGGCTTCGCCTCACCCCGTCGCCGATGCATTCCGAGGCGGATATCGCGCATCTGGTCCACGCGCTTTCGGCGCTCTGGAGCCAGTGCGCGCTGGCGCGCCGCGCCGCCTGAGCGGGGCGGGATGACCCGGCGAAGGGCGCTGATCGCGGGCGGCGGGGTCGGCGGGCTCGCGGCCGCGCTGGCGCTCACCCGCGCCGGGTGGGACGCGCGGGTGTTCGAGCGGGCGGCGGCGATCGGGGAGGTCGGCGCCGGAATCCAGATCAGCGCGAACGGCTATCGGGCGCTCAAGGCGCTCGGCGTCGCGGAGGAGATCCGCGCGGGCGCCTTCGCGCCGGAGGCGGTGATCATGCGCGCCGGCCGCTCGGGGCGGCGGCTGGTGGAGGTTCCGCTCGGGGAGGCGGGCGCGGCGCGCTGGGGCGCGCCCTATCTTCAGGTTCATCGCGCCGACCTGATCGAGACGCTTCGGCGCGCGCTGGAGCGGGCCGCGCCCGGCGCCGTCAGAACCGGCGCGGAGGTCGCGGGCTACGAGACGGGGCCGGACGGCGCCGCGCTTCGGCTCGCCTCGGGCGAGACCGTCGAGGGCGCGCTTCTGATCGGCGCCGACGGGATCCGCTCGACGATCCGCGAGGCGATGCTCGGGCCGGAGGCGCCGCGTTTCACTGGCGCCGTCGCATGGCGCGCCGCCATTCCGCGCGCGGCGCTGGAGGGCGCGGGAATCGAGCCGGCGGCGGTGATCTGGGCGGGGCGGGGCCGGCACGCGGTGACCTATCCGCTCCGGGGCGGGACGCTGCTGAATTTCGTCGGCGTGGTCGGGGAGGACGACTGGCGCGGCGAAAGCTGGACCGAGCCGGGCGACCCGGCGCGCCTCCGGGCGGCGTTCGCCGGCTGGGCCGCGCCGCTCACCCGGTTGATCGACCGGATCGAGGCCCCGTTTCGCTGGGCGCTGTTCGACCGGGCGCCTCTGCCGCGCTGGTCGGACGGGCGCGCCGTTCTGCTTGGCGACGCCTGCCATCCGATGCCGCCTTCGCTCGCGCAGGGCGCCTGTCAGGCGTTGGAGGACGCATGTGCGCTGGCCGCCCGGCTCGGCCCCGGCGCAGGGGACATCCCGGCCGCGCTTCGCGCCCATTACGCGGCGCGGATCAGCCGGGTCAGCCGTGTGCAGAGGGAGGCGCGGGCCAATCTTCGCCGCTTTCACGCCGGCGGGCTGGAGCGCGCCGCGGCGGGCGCCGCCGGCGCGGCCGCGCCCTGGTGGTTCGCCCGGCGGCTGGACTGGCTCTATCGGGGCGATGAGCGCGCGATGTGAGAGCGATGAGGCGGAATGCGTCTTCCACCCGTGACGGCGCGGCGATGGCCCGGAGCCGCGTGCGCCCATGAGACGCCGCCCCGGGCGGTCAAAGCGCGGCGAGCACCGCGTCGCGCCGGGGGATCGGCTCGGTCGCGCCATAGCCCGAGACCGTGCCGGCGGCGACGATGGCGGCGCGCCGCGCGGCCTCGAACGGGTCTCCCGTCTCGATCCGCCATGCGTGGAAGGCGCCGGCGAAACTGTCTCCGGCGCCGGTGCTGTCGACCGGGGTCGAAGGCGCGGGCGGAATGAACGCTCGGCGCCCGTCTGCGAAGAGCCGGCAGCCGCGCTCGCCCATGGTCACGATCACGATCCGCGGCCCGGCGGCGCGCCAGCGATCGATGAGCGCGTCCGGCTCGGCGAGATCGAAGAGCGCCTCGCCATCGTCGATCGAGGTGACCAGCACGTCCGTGAGCAAGGCGGCGGAGAGAAGGGCCGCGCGCGCGTCTTCCCGCGACCAGAGCGCGAGACGGAGGTTGGTGTCGAGGGAGACCTCGGCGTCGGCGGCGCGGGCGGCCCCCATCGCCTTCAGACCCGCCGCGCGGAGCGAAGGCGAGACTGCGAGCGTGATGCCCGAGAGATGGAGGATGCGCGCGCGAGCCAACGCCGCGAGATCGAGATCGTCCGGTCCGTAGCGGGAGGCGGCGGAGCCCTTGCGGACATAGGTGAAGCGGCGGGCGGCCGGGTCCGGTTCGACGAAATTCAGCCCGGTCGGCGCGTCCGGGTCGCGGCGCACGGCGGCGGCGTCGACGCCTTCGGCGGCCCAATGCCGGATGACCCCGTCGCCGAACATGTCGGCGCCGAGCGCCCCGAGATAGCCGACCCGCGCGCCTTGCCTCGCCGCGGCGATGGCGGCGTTCGAGGTGTCGCCGCCGAACCCCATCCGCCAGCGGCCGTCCGGCTCGCGGACGAACTCCACCAGCGGCTCGCCGAGGCAGAGGATCTCCGCAGCCATCAGAGGGACGCCGTCACGCCGCCGTCGACGAAGAGCGTCACGCCGTTCACGAAGCTCGAAGACGGCGACGCGAGGAAGACGCAGGCGCCGATCAGCTCCTCCACCCGGCCCCAGCGCCCTTGCGGCGTGCGTTTGGCGAGCCAGGCGGAAAAGGCCGGATCGGCGACGAGCGCGGCGTTCAGCGGCGTCTCGAAATAGCCGGGGGCGATGGCGTTGATGTTGAGCCCTTTCGCGGCCCAGTCCGTCGCCATGCCCTTGGTGAGATTGGCGACCGCGCCTTTCGAGGCGGTGTAGGGCGCGATGCCGGGGCGGGCGAGCGCGGTCTGGACCGAGGCGATGTTGATGATCTTGCCGGCTCCGCGCCCGATCATGTGCCGCGCGCAGGCCTGCCCGACATTGAAGACGGAGGAGACGTTCGTCCGCATCAGCCGCTCGAAATCCTCCGGCTCGAAATCCTCCAGCGGGCCGCGGTGCTGCATTCCGGCGTTGTTCACCAGAATGTCGATCGGGCCGGTCCCGGCTTCGTATCCGTCGACGGCGGCGCGCGCGGCGGCGTGATCGGTGACATCGAAGGCGAGCGTCTCCGCGCCGCCGAGGCGTTCCGCGGCCGCGGCCAGTTTCGCGGCGTCGCGGCCGTTCAGGATCACGCGCGCGCCCGCCGCCTTCAGCCCTTCGGCGAGCGCAAAGCCGATTCCCTGCGAGCCGCCGGTGACGAGCGCGGTGCGCCCGGAAAGGGAGAAGAGATCATCGATGCCGGGCAAGGCGCGTTCCTTTTTCTTGCGTTGTTCGGCGCATATTCCGCAAGATGAGCGCCGGCGGCAAGGGAGGCTGGCGCGGCGCGGCGCTTTCCGCCATCTTCAACGCGAAAGAGGAGCCTGATCCATGCGCGCCATCGTCATCCACGCCCCGAAGGATCTCCGGCTGGAGGAGCGTCCGATCTCCCCGCCGGGACCGGGAGAGGTGGCGGTGCGGCTGGCGGTCGGCGGGATCTGCGGCTCGGACCTCCATTATTTCAACGATGGCGGGTTCGGCGCGGTGCGGCTTCGCGAGCCGATGATCCTCGGCCATGAGGTCTCCGGCCATGTCGAGGCGCTGGGCGACGGGGTGGAGGGGCTCGCCGTCGGCGATCTGGTCGCGATCTCGCCGTCGCGGCCTTGCGGGCGGTGCCGCTATTGCGCGGAAGGCCTGCGCAACCATTGCCTCGACATGCGCTTTTACGGCTCCGCGATGCCGTTCCCGCATGTTCAGGGCGCGTTTCGCGAGCGCCTGAATGCGGATGCGGCGCAATGCGTCCGGGCGGACGGGCTTTCGGCCGGGGAGGCGGCGATGGCGGAGCCGCTTTCGGTCTGTCTCCATGCGGTCAGGCGGGCGGGGGAGATGCTGGGCAAGCGCGTGCTGGTGACCGGGTGCGGCCCGATCGGGGCGCTCTCGATTCTCGCGGCGCGGCGCGCGGGCGCGGCGGAGATCGTGGTCAGCGACCTGGCCGCGCCGGCGCTCGCGCACGGGCTGGCGGCGGGCGCCGACCGCGCGGTCGATGTCGCGGCGGCGCCCGGCGCGCTCGACGAATATGGCGCGGAGAAGGGCTATTTCGACGTGCTTCTGGAATGCTCCGGCGCGCCGCAGGCGCTGGCCGCCGGGATCGGCGCGCTCCGCCCGCGCGGGGTGATCGTGCAGGTGGGGCTCGGCGGGGACATGCCGGTTCCCGTGCAGGCGATCACCGGCAAGGAGCTGGATTTGCGAGGCTCCTTCCGGTTTCATGAGGAGTTTCCCGTCGCGGTCGGGCTGATGCGCGACGGGTTGATCGACGTGAAGCCGCTGATCACCCACACGCTGACTCTGGATGAGGCGGAGGCGGCGTTCCGCCTCGCGGGGGACCGGGCGCAGGCGATGAAGACGCAGATCGCGTTCGGCTGAGGTCCGCGCCGCCGAGCGGGCCCGGCGCATCTTTTCAATGGGCGGATAAGGGGGATGGGCGATGGAGGTGATTGAGGGCGCTGCGGCCTTCGCGGTGGTGATGATGGCTCTCTCCACGATCGTCACCGGCATCGCCGAGGCGTTCCTGCGCCTTCTGGCGGTGCGCCAGAAGGTGCTCGTCGACGCGGTGGAGCGGCTGATCGTCGATGAGATCGTCCCCGCCGCCGGGGCCGGGCTGCACGGCGTTCTGGATCTCGACCGCGACGGCCGGCTGAACGCGGCCGATGTCGAGAAGCTGAAGGCGAAGCTGACGCTCAGCCCGCTCGCCGCGAAGGCCGCCGGAATTCCATTCGCGGAGATGCGGTTCGGCCATGAGAAGATCACCACATATTCGCTGTTGCAGCGGCTGGCCAAGAGCGAGCTCGGCGATGCGCTGGCGCAGGCGGGCAGGGCGGAGCTCAGGGCGAAGCTGACGGATATCGCCCGCACTTACGAGCGCTACGCCGCCGCCGCCGCCGAGCGGTTCCGCTACAAGGCGCATCGCTACACCGCGATCATCGCCGTGCTCTTCGCGTTCGCGGCCAATGTGGACGCCGGCCGGGTCTTCATCCACCTGATGGACGATCCGGGCGCGCGCGAAAGCCTGATGGCGCAGGCCGAGGCGGTGAAAGCGGAAAACGACGCCGCGATCCGGCGGCTCGACGCCGCGGTGGCGGGAGAGGGCGAGACCGTGCTCGACGACGTGGCGGCGTCGGTCGGTGGGCTGGCGGAGTCTCTCGCCACATACCGGCGGGAGGCGCGCCTCCCGATCGGGCCGAGCTACTATCCCTATTGCGGCTCGTCGCTGGCCGAGCGGCGCATCGGCCCGCTCGATCTTGGCGTGGTTTTCTCCGCCGAGGGCTGCGCCGGAACGCCGGACCGGACGCTGTTCGGCTGGTTCGCCTATACATTGCTGGCGGGGGCGCTGATCGGGCTTGGGGGGCCGTTCTGGTATCGGATCTACGCGTCGCTGGGGCGGCTCATCGGGCTCGCGCGCTCGCTCGGCGGCGGCGGCGAGGTGATCGACGAGAAGGCCGGCGATCAGCCCGCCAGCAAGAAGGCGCTGGCGGATGAGGATATCGTGACCACGTTCGAGATCGCGCGCGCGGGGCGGCCGCCGGCGCCATAAGGGCGGGGCGCGCCGAAGCGCCCGCCCCCCCTTAGCCGGTTGCGCGCAGTCGCCTGCGGGCGCGCCCTGCTTGGCCGCTCAGCGGGTGATCGACATCACCCCACGATCTCCGCCGTCTCCACCACGGCGTGCATCAGCACGTTTGCGCCGGCTTCCGCCCACTCCTTCGTGATCTCCTCCGCTTCATTATGCGAAAGCCCGTCGACGCAGGGGCACATCACCATCGCGGTCGGATAGACGCGGTTGATCCAGCAGGCGTCATGGCCGGCGCCGGAGACGATGTCCCGATGCGAATAGCCGAGCCGGTCGGCCGCCCTGCGGACCGCGTCGACGCAGCCTTCGTCGAAGGTCACCGGATCGAAATGGCCGACCGCCTCGATCTCGATCCCGAGGCCGAGCGCCTTGGCGATTTTCGGCGCCTCCGCCTCGAGCCGCGCCTTCATCCCATCCAGTTTCTCGCGATCGGGCGAGCGGAAGTCGATGGTGAAGACCGATTTCCCCGGGATCACGTTTCGCGAATTCGGATAGACGTCGCAGTGGCCGACGGCGCCGACCGCGTCGGGCTGGCTGTCCATCGCGATGCTGTGCACCAGTTCGGTGATCCGCGCCATGCCGAGCCCGGCGTTGGCCCGCATCGCCATCGGCGTCGAGCCGGTGTGCGCGGCGCGCCCGGTCAGCGTGACCTGGAGCCACCACTGGCCCTGTCCATGCGTGACCACGCCGATATCGTCGCCCTCGGCTTCGAGGATCGGGCCCTGCTCGATGTGAAGCTCGAAAAAGGCGCGCATCTTTCGCGCGCCCGCCTTTTCGGGGCCTTTCCAGCCGATCCGCTCCAGCTCCTCGCCGAAGGTCTTTCCATCGGCGTCGGCCCGCGCATAGGCCCAGTCCCTGTCGAGCGCGCCGACGAAAACGCCGGAGGCGACCATTGCGGGGGCGAAGCGCGTGCCCTCCTCGTTGGTCCAGTTCGTCACCACGATCGGATGGCGGGTTTTCACGTTGAGGTCGTTCAGCGTGCGGATCAGCTCCAGCCCGCCGAGCACGCCGAGCACGCCGTCATATTTGCCGCCGGTCGGCTGGGTGTCGAGATGCGAGCCGACATAGACCGGCGGCAGATCCGGCTCCGCGCCCTCGCGGCGGGCGAACATGACGCCCATCTCATCGACGCCCATGGTCAATCCCGCGGCTTCGCACCATGACCGGAACAGGGTCCGGGCCTCGCCGTCCTCGTCGGTCAGGGTCTGCCGATTGTTGCCGCCGGCGACGCCCGGGCCGATCTTCGCCATCTCCATCAGACTGTTCCAGAGTCGTTCAGCGTCGATCTTCATGTTTGCGGCCGGCGTGGACATCGGCTCCCCTCTCTCTTCGATCATAAGGTGAGAACGACGCTAGTAAGGTGAAGGCCGGAGTCAAGTTCCGGCGCCGGGCCGCGAGATGCGGGAAGGGCGCCTTCGCCGCGCGGGGCGCCGCCCTGTCTCGCGCGGGCGGAGGGGCGCTTTCTCCTCGCTCGTCCGCAATCGTTTTATAGTTATGCTTCCCAAGTCGGGGCCGATGTGCCAGAGTTTCTGCGGGAGAAGTGTTTATCCGTGAGGGGAATATCATGGCGATTGGCGTCTGGATCAGTCTGTTTCTCTATTTCGGCCTGATGATCGGCATCGGTTTCTACGCTTGGAGAAAGTCGACCGCCTCCTCTGAAGAATATTTGCTGGGCGGGCGGCGACTCAGCCCGGCTGTGGCGGCGCTCTCCGCCGGCGCGTCGGACATGAGCGGGTGGCTGCTTCTCGGCCTGCCCGGGGCGCTCTACGCCACCGGCCTGGTCGAGGCGTGGATCGGGATCGGCCTCTTTGTCGGCGCGTTCGTCAACTGGATCGTCGTGGCGCCGCGCCTCCGCGAGCAGACCGAACGCTATGACAACAGCCTGACGATCCCGGCTTTTCTGGCCAACCGCTTCCCCAGCCGGGCGTTCGCGCTCAGGGTCGTCTCGGCGGTGATCGTGGTCGTGTTCTTCGCGGTCTACACCGCGTCCGGCCTCGTCGCGGGCGGCAAGCTCTTCTCCAGCGCCTTCGGGGATCTCAACCCCACGTCGATCAGCGATTACTCCGTCGGCATCTGGCTGACGCTCGGCATCGTGCTGATCTACACGGTGATCGGCGGGTTCCTGGCCGTCAGCCTGACCGACTTCGTGCAGGGCTGCATCATGATGGTGGCGCTGATCCTGATGCCCGCCGTGGTGCTCTTCGGCCCGGGCGGCGGCGGGTTCTCGCAGGCGTCGGAGACGCTGGCGACGATCGACCCGAACTTTCTTTCCTGGACCGAAGGGCTGACCATAATCGGCTTTCTTTCCGCGGTGACCTGGGGGCTCGGCTATTTCGGCCAGCCGCATATCATCGTGCGCTTCATGGCGGTCCGCCGCGTGAGCGAGGTTCCGGTCGCGCGCAATATCGGCATGAGCTGGATGGCGATCTCGCTGATCGGCGCGGTCTGTCTCGGGGTTTTCGGCCGCGCCTATGCGGTGCGCAACGGGCTGGAGGTCGCCGATCCGGAGACCATCTTCATCATCCTCGCGGATCTGCTGTTCCATCCGCTGATCACCGGCTTCCTTTTCGCCGCGCTGCTGGCGGCGGTGATGAGCACGATCTCCAGCCAGCTGCTGGTCTCGTCCTCCTCGCTGACCGAGGATTTCTACAGGTTGTTCCTGAACCGGCGCGCCAGCGAGAGCGAGAGCGTGCTGGTCGGGCGGATCAGCGTTCTTCTGGTCGGCGTCGTGGCGGCGTTTGTCGCGGGCGATCCCAATTCGCAGGTTCTGGGGCTGGTCAGCCACGCCTGGGCCGGCTTCGGCGCGGCGTTCGGGCCGTTGATCATCCTGTCTCTGGTCTGGCCGCGGATGACCGGCAACGGCGCGGTCTCGGGGCTGGTGGTCGGCGCGGCCACGGTGATCGTCTGGATCATGCTCGGCTGGAACGGCTCCTTCCTCGGGGGCGAGGGCGTCTACGAGATCATCCCGGGCTTCATCGCCGCCTGGGCCGCGATCTACTTCGTGAGCCTCGCGACGGAGGCGAAGGGAGAATTCCGGTCTCTGGCGTAACCGGGAGATCGCAGTGGGGGGCTCCGGCGTTCGCGCCGGGGCCTTCGTCTCTGAGCGCTGATAAGGGCGAAGGCGAAGGATGAGCCTCCGTCATCTGTCCCAGTCAAAAGCCGCGATCCGCGGGTCGCGCGCGAAAGCGTCTCGTCCGAAAGAAAGCGACTTGCGCGGCTGATCGCAGGTGGCGAAAGGCCCGGCCGCCGAGAGAGACAGCCGCCACCCGCGTCGTCTCGTGGGCGCGCGGGCGCTGAAGGCGCGGCAGGTGAGCAGAGAGATGGTCGCGCGCTCCTCCGGGTCGCGCGCGGAGATCGCCCGGATCGCCTCCGCGCCGAGTTGGCGCGCGCGGTCGGCGCGCGGGTGAACGGCAATCGGATCATGGCCGGCGTCTCAGGGTGCGGGCGGGGGAGATGGAGCGGGTGAAGGGAATCGAACCCTCGTCACTTGCTTGGGAAGCAAAAGCTCTACCATTGAGCTACACCCGCATGCTCGGGACACTTACGTTCAGCGAGGTTTTTCGTCAAGCCGACAGTCCAGTCGCAGTTGAATTTTGCGTCACATTTCGCACCATGAACCTCGACGCGTCCAGCGGACGCTGAACGCCGTTCATGTCTTGGCGCCTCAGAAGGAAAGCGTTCCCTTGCTCTATGCTCATACAACGTCCGGGCCGAAGGCCGAATGGGAGCCGCTATGCGTTCATCTGGAAGCGGTCGCCAGCAAGGCGGCATCTTATGCCGAAGTGTTCGACGCCGGGGAAATCGCCCGATATGCGGGAGCGTTGCACGATCTCGGCAAAGCGAAGCCGCGGTTTCAACGCCGCCTGGCGGGCGACCCGATCACGGAGCCGCATAGCGGTGAAGGCGCGCGCTACGCCTGCGAGGCGATGCGAAGTGTTATCGGTCGCATGCTCGCTCATTGCATCGCCGGCCACCATGCGGGCCTTTCGAATGGCGCGCTGCGCAGCGAGGCGCGCCCGACGACCCCCCTCGACGAACGCCTGAAACTGGCCGAGTCGCTGATGCTCCCCGAGGGTCTCGTCCTTCCGGCGCTTGCACGGAAGGCGCCGTCGCCGCTTCGCAAATCGAATGACCCATTTTCGCTCGCCTTCTTCACACGTATGCTGTTCTCCGCTCTGGTCGACGCCGACCGAGGAGAGACCGCGCGGTTCTACGGCGAATGCGCCGCTACGCACCCTGTCTCCTTCGACCAGCTGGGAGCATCGCTCGACCGGTTCCTCACCGGGCTGCAGATCAGCGACTCTGACGTTAACCGCGTCCGGCGCGACCTGCTCACAACCGTGCGGGGGAGAGCGACGGAGCCTCCGGGGCTCTTTTCCCTTTCGATCCCAACGGGCGGAGGCAAGACGCTGACGTCCCTCGCGTTTGCACTGGATCACGCCCGCGCGCATGGCCTGCGGCGGGTGATCTACGTCGCCCCGTTCACTGCCATAATCGAGCAGACGGCGGCGGTGTTTCGTGCGGCGCTGGATGCAGACGAAGCCGTGCTTGAGCATCATTCCGCCTTCGACTGGGACGAGGTCGGCGATCGTGACGAGGAAGATCGCCTGCGTCTTGCCGCCGAGACCTGGGACGCGCCTGTCGTCGTCACGACGGCTGTCCAGCTCTTCGAGAGCCTTTTCGCCAACCGGCCCGGCCCCTGCCGCAAGCTTCATCGCATCGCGCGTTCCGTCATCATCCTCGACGAAGCGCAGGCGCTGCCGCTTGGGCTTCTTCGTCCCTGCCTCCGCGCGATTAGGGAACTCGCGGAGGGTTACGGGGCCACGCTGATCCTCTGTACGGCGACGCAACCCGCGGTACGCCCCGAGGACGGCTTCGCAGCGCCAGAGGTTCTGACCGGGGTGCGGGAGCTTGCGCCAGACCCGGACGCGCTCGCAGGCAGACTTGCGCGCGTCAGCGTCGAGTGCGCCGGCCCTCTGAACGATGATGAACTGGCCGCGCGCATCGGCGTGGAGCGTCAGGCGCTGGCGATCATAGACAATCGTCGCCACGCTCAGGCGCTCTTCGGCCGCGTCGAAGGCGCGACTCATCTTTCGACCTTTATGACCGCCGCGCACCGCCGGCATGTGCTGGCGACAGTGAGGGTGAAACTGAAATCGGGCGATCCGGTGCGTCTGATCTCCACATCGGTCGTCGAGGCCGGCGTGGATCTTGATTTCCCCGTCGTCTTCCGGGCCTACGCCGGCGCCGACCGGATGGCGCAGGCCGCTGGACGGTGCAATCGGGAGGGAGAACTCGGGTCGCGTGGCGGGCGGCTGGTGCTGTTCGCCCCGTCTGGCGACTTCCCGACGCCCCACGATCTCAAGCTCGAAGCGGAGACTGGACGACGGATCGTCGAAGCTGCGGCGGACCCGCTGTCGCCGGCGACGGTGGCGGCCTATTTCCGAGAACTCTATTACAAACATGGGGAAGCGGGCCTCGACGACCGCGACGTCGGCGGATATGGGCGCGGCGTTCTCGCAGCGCACAGAAGCGTGGCTGACCTCCCTTTCGCCAGCGTCGCTGCGGCGTTCAGGATGATCGAGGACGAATCGCTCCCGATCATCGTCGACGGCGGGCGGTGGGGCGCGCCTGAAGACGCGATGCGCATTCTGCGTTACGCGGAGGGCGCCGGCGGGATTGCGCGCGCGCTGCAACCCTATGCGGTCAACATCTCGCGATGGGCGCGCCGCGGGCTGATCGCTTCGGGCGCGGCGGAAGTGGTCCGGGCGGAGGCGTTCGGCGATCAGTTCGTGGTCCTGGCCAATCGGGACGCCTATGATGACGCGCAGGGATTGAAGCTGGACCGGATCGACGATCTGGGAATTTCGATCATATAGAAAAGCTCTATCGAAATATTGGTTGACGGAGCCTGTTCGCGGGACGTTTTATATTGTGAAGTGTTTTGTTTCTGGTCTTCGGAGTTTCACATTCGGCGGGGGCAATGTCCTTTCAGCTTCACATCTGGGGCGATCACGCCTGTTTCACCCGTCCGGAAATGAAGGTCGAGCGCGTCTCCTATGACGTGATCACGCCCTCCGCAGCGCGGGGAATATTCGAAGCGATCCACTGGAAGCCGGCGATCCGCTGGGTGATCGACCGCATCCATGTGTTGAAGCCGATCCGGTTCGAGACCATCCGGCGCAATGAAGTCGGCTCCAAGATTTCCGCGCGCACGGCGCAGAGCGCGATGAACGCCGGCGATCTCGCCGGCCTGCATCTTGTCGTTGACGAGAATCGTCAGCAGCGGGCGACGCTAGCGCTTCGCGACGTCTCCTACCTCATCGAGGCGCATTTCGAGATGACGGCGGAGGCCGCCGGGGACACGCCTGCCAAACATGCCGAGATGTTCCGTCGCCGCGCCACTACAGGCCAATGCTTCCATCGCCCCTGCCTCGGCGTCCGCGAATTTCCCGCCTGGTTCGAATTGGTCGAGACGCCGCCGCCGTCGACGCTTCTGGAAACCGACCGGGATCTTGGCTGGATGCTCTACGATATCGATTACGCCAACGGCCGGGCGCCGCTGTTCTTCCGCGCGCGAATGGAGGGCGGCGTGATCGACCTTGTGCGCGTCCGCGAAGAGGGGCTGAGCGCGTGACGATCCTGACCGAACTCGCCACGCTCTATGACCGGCTCGCCGAAGCCGGCGAGGCGCCGCGCCGGGGGTTTTCGCGTGAGAGGATCGGTTATGAGCTGTTGATCCGCTCCGACGGAACACCGGTCGCGCTCAGTCCTCTCGCCCGGCAGGATCCGAAGCGGCCGGGGCGGATGATGAATGTGCCTGCGGCGGTGATCCGAACTGCAGGCATCAAGCCTAACATTTTCTGGGACAAGACGGCATATGCGCTCGGAGTGACAGCGGTTGAGATCGACGGTCAATTCTCGCCTGGGCAAGGAAAGCGGACGCTTGAAGAGCACGCCGCCTTCCGCGCCGCCCATCTCGCGCTTCTCGAAGGCGCGGCTGATCCGGGTCTCGCCGCACTACGCGCCTTCCTTGAACGATGGACGCCGGACCGGTTCGCCGAACTGGATTGGGACGCGGAGGCGCTCGATGCTAATATCGTCTTCCGCTGGGTGGACGATCCGGTTGGCCCTGCGCCACTGCATGAGCGCTCAGCGGCGCGCGCTCTCCTTGAGGAAAGCAGTGGTGAGGAGGCTCCATGCCTTGTTACTGGCGTCCGTGGTCCGCTCGCGCGCCTCCATCCGGTGATAAAGGGGGTCGCTGCGAAAAACCCTCCGCCTGGGGGAGGTCACAGGCTGGTCTCGTTCAATATTGGTTCCGATAAACCGATCGGCGCGTCCAGTAGTTTCGGAAAGATTAAGGGCGAGAACGCGCCGGTTTCCGAAGCCGCCGCTTTCGCCTATGGGACCGCGCTCAACACGCTCCTGGATCGACGCGCGGCGCATAGGCGTCGATTTCAGCTCGGTGACGCGACCGCTGTTTTCTGGGCCGAGGGCCCGCGGGCGGCGGCGCAATCGGCCGAGGACATGCTCTTCGGCGCGGTCGATCCGCAGCCCGAGACGGGTGAAGACGCGTTGGCGAAGCTTCGGGCCGATCTCGACAACTTCGCGGCCGGGCGCAGAGTTGCGGGCGCGAGTTACGGGCCGGAGACGCGGGTCTTCGTCCTCGGCCTCGCGCCGAACGCGGCGCGGCTTTCGGTACGCTTCTGGCGCCCCGGCACGCTCGGCGACTTCGCGCGCCATGTGCTCGGGTTCTGGGAGGCGCTGCGGATAGAGCCGGCGCCCTGGAAGGGGCCGCCGGCTGCTTGGTCGCTGCTCTATGAGACAGCGCGTGTGTACAAAGACCCAGACACCGGGAAGAAGAAAATAGATGAAAAATCCATTCCGCCGCTACTCGGCGGGGCGTTGATGCGTGCTGTGCTGACCGGCGCACCGCTGCCACGGACACTTCTGTCGGCGGTAGTTACCCGTGTGCGTGCAGACGGTGAGATCAACGGACGTCGGGCAGCGATCTGCAAAGCGGTCGTAAACGGCATACAGGGAGAGGAAGTAGTCCCGATGAGCCTCAAGAGAGATAATGCCGACCAAGCGTATAGGCTCGGACGCCTCTTCGCATTGCTGGAAAAAGTGCAACGTGACGCACTGGAACGCGATTCAGATGGACAAAGGAAGCAACGCCTCGCGACTAGCATAAAGGATCGCTACTTCGCTGCTGCATCGTCAACGCCCGCGCGAGTATTTCCAATTATTATCAGAACTTCTATCCATCATCTTTCGAAAATAAGAAAAGATATTTCCGAAAGGATTGCTGGCTGGAATGAGCGCGAGATCGAGGAGATCTGGTCCGGGCTCGAACCAGACCTGCCGCGCTCGCTGACGCTGGAGGCGCAGGGGCGCTTCATCGCGGGCTATTACCATCAATCCGCCTGGCGCGCGCCGAAGGCGGATGCCGTCTTCGAAGGAGTGGAAGAATGAATGCCGTCGCTAATCGTTACGATTTTGTGCTCTTCTTCGATGTCGCCGACGGCAACCCGAATGGCGATCCGGATGCCGGCAACCTGCCGCGGATGGACCCCGAGACGAGCCAGGGACTTGTCAGCGACGTCGCGCTGAAACGGAAGATCCGAAACTACGTGGCGATGGTGAAAGAGGGTGAGCCAGGCCACGGCATCTATATGACCGAACGAACGGTGCTGAACCAGACTCATGCGAAAGCCTACGAAGCGGTCGGCCTGACCCCGGTCGCGAAGAAGCTTCCCAAGGAGCAAGATGGCCGGCGTATCACCGAGTGGATGTGCGCAAATTACTTCGACATCCGCGCATTCGGCGCCGTGATGACGACCGAAGTGAACGCCGGCCAGGTGCGGGGTCCGATCCAGCTCGCCTTCGCCCGCTCGGCGGAGGCGATCATGCCGCTTGAGATCTCGATCACCCGCTCATCCGTGACCAACGAGAAGGATCTCGAGAAGGAGCGGACGATGGGTCGCAAGCACATCGTGCCCTACGGCCTCTACCGCGTCCATGGCTTCGTCAACGCCAAGCTCGCAGAGAAGACCGGCTTCTCCGAGGACGATCTCGAACTCCTATGGAGGGCCCTTGAGAACATGTTCGAGTTCGACCGCTCCGCAGCGCGCGGCGAGATGGCTGCGCGCAAACTCTTTCTCTTTCGTCACGAGAGCGCGCTCGGTTCGGCGCAGGCGCATCGGCTTTTCGAGCGGATCAGCGTTGCGCGCCGAATCGAGGACGAGACCATCGCGATCGGAGACAAACGGCTCCACAACCTGCAGCCCGCTCGTGCATTCCGGGACTATGTGATCGAGGCGGATCGGGAGGGGCTGCCAGCCGGCGTCGAGTTGGTTGAGCGGTTCTGAGCGGCTCTCGCTGCCGATTTCGGCGCTGCAGCATTGGCTGTTCTGTCCGCGCCAATGCGCGCTGATCCATGTCGAACGGCTCTGGGCCGAGAACCGCCTGACGGCAGAGGGTCGGATTCTCCACGAACGCGCCGATGGCGGCGCATCTGACCGACACGGCGGCGCACTCATTCTTCGGGCCGTCGAGCTCTTGTCGGAAACGTACGGACTCCACGGCGTCGCGGATATCGTGGAACTGCACCACGTTGGGCCATTCCCGGTCGAGTACAAGCGTGGCCGCCCGAAGGCGCATCGCGCGGATGAGGTTCAGCTCTGCGCTCAGGCGCTCTGCCTCGAAGAGGCGTTTGGACGTCCGGTTCTCGAGGGCGCGCTTTTCTATGGGGAGCGTCGCCGCCGCACGCCGGTCGCGATTGATGAAAGCCTTCGCCAGTTAACCGTTTCCGTGATCGAGGAGGCCCGCGCCGTGTTGAGCGCGGGCCGCGTTCCAGCGCCCGTATTCGAGGCGGCCCGGTGTCGCACCTGCTCGCTGAAACCACTTTGCAGGCCCGAGCGACTCTCCGCTCCGCCAGCGGTCGACGGCTGGCTGCGGCGCGCCGTCGCCCGAGCTGGCGCGCCCGAATGAAAAAATTGCTTAACACCCTCTATGTGACAACCGACGGCGCCTGGCTGCGCAAGGAGGGCGCGAATGTTGTGGTCGAGATGGACGGCGCGGAGCGGGGGCGGGCGCCGGTCCATCTGCTCGGCTCGATCGTGACATTCGGCGCGATCGGCCTTTCTCCGGCGCTGATCGGCTTTTGTGCGGAGGAGGGAGTCGCGATCAGCTTGATGAGCCGATCCGGCCGATTTCTCGCCCGGGTGGAGGGCCCGCAAGGCGGCAACGTGCTCCTCCGCCGCGCGCAGCATGAAGCGACCCGCGATGCGCCGCTCGCCGTGGCGCGCGCCGTCGTTGCGGCGAAATCGGCCAATCAACGTGGCGTCCTTCGGCGCCACCTGCGGGACCATGCGGGCGACGACACCGTCGCCGATACGGCGGTCGACGACGCCGAGCGCCGGCTGTCGGACACCGCCCGCAAGGCTCTGGACGCGCCGGATCTCGACAAGCTCCGTGGCTTGGAAGGGGAGGGCGCCAACGCCTATTTCGGCGTTTTCGACCATCTGATCCGAGCGCCGGAGATGGCTTTCGTCGGCCGTTCGCGTCGACCCCCGAAGAGCAGGCCGAACGCCGTGCTCTCTTTTCTGTATTCGCTCCTCGTTCAGGACTGCCGGGCGGCGGCGGAGGGAGTCGGCCTCGATCCGCAGATGGGGTTCCTGCATCGCGACCGGCCGGGCCGCCCTTCTCTTGCGCTCGATCTGATGGAAGAGTTCCGCGCGCCATTGGCCGATCGCCTTTGCCTTACCTTACTCAATCGGCGGCAACTGGCGGTGGCGGACTTTCGCGAAGACGGCGCCGGCGGGGTGTTTCTGACGGACGATGGTCGGCGGACGGTTCTAACCACTTGGCAAGAACGAAAGCGCGTGCGAGTGAAACATCCATTCCTCCACGAGGACGTTGAAATCGGCCTCTTGCCTCATCTTCAGGCGCAGCTTCTTGCCCGTCACCTGCGTGGCGACCTCGATGGCTATCCCGCCTATGTGTGGAGGTGAAATGCTTGTTCTTGTGACCTATGATGTAAAGACTGACACTCCGGGCGGCGCCCGCCGCCTCCGACGGGTCGCTCGCGCCTGTGTCGACTATGGTCAGCGCGTGCAGTACTCGGTCTTCGAATGTGATCTGAACCCGGCGCAGTGGGCGCTTCTGAAGCATCGATTGATGACGGAAATAGACCCGAAAGTGGACTCCCTTCGTTTCTACATGCTTGGAACGAACTGGAAGCGGCGTGTGGAGCATCTCGGCGCAAAACCCGCGATTGACTATGACGGTCCATTGATCTTCTGATGCGAACCGGAAGCGGTTGACGTTTCCTTGGCGGGTTCGCAGAATCGTTAGCTCTTTGACATCGTTGGTAGAAATCTCTGCCTGAACGCCATCGCTTATGGCTCTGCGCCGCCATTCTTTCAGTTTCGCAGTCGATCATGGCTTTCGCCAGCGTTCTCAATGGCCTATTTCGACACAGTCGCCCCCTCACGGGGGCGCGGATTGAAACACGTCGTCGCCCGATCTCGCGGCGGGATCGATGCGCGTCGCCCCCTCACGGGGGCGCGGATTGAAACGGCTGGTAGGCCCCGGAGGAGCGCCGGACCCGGACCCGTCGCCCCCTCACGGGGGCGCGGATTGAAACGGCCGCTCAGGTGTGACCCGCGCAGCGCCGCGCCGTCGCCCCCTCACGGGGGCGCGGATTGAAACGAACCAGATCGCGCCGATCGGGCCAGACAGGCGCGTCGCCCCCTCACGGGGGCGCGGATTGAAACTTCTTCGCCATCACGCGGCGCCGTGCAAATGCTTGTCGCCCCCTCACGGGGGCGCGGATTGAAACTGCTTTCAGCGCCGCCGCGTCCATGGAGTCAGCCCGTCGCCCCCTCACGGGGGCGCGGATTGAAACTCCGCACATCCTGGCGCATCGGAAAGCGATCGAGTCGCCCCCTCACGGGGGCGCGGATTGAAACAGCGCGTCGGAGCCGCTCCATGCGACCCCGCCTCGTCGCCCCCTCACGGGGGCGCGGATTGAAACCAGCTCCGCGCCGCGCGGGGTGTGCGGAAGCGCGGTCGCCCCCTCACGGGGGCGCGGATTGAAACCTCTATGCGGGCGAGTAGTGCGTCTTGCTCGCTCGTCGCCCCCTCACGGGGGCGCGGATTGAAACTCATGTCCCATGACCTGCAATGACCTCATCTCAGAGTCGCCCCCTCACGGGGGCGCGGATTGAAACGGCAAAAGCGCAGATGAGCACTGGCCCGCGAGCCGTCGCCCCCTCACGGGGGCGCGGATTGAAACGGTTATCAGGTCGAACCGATCATGTTCGAAGAGCTGTCGCCCCCTCACGGGGGCGCGGATTGAAACCCCGGAGCCGGGCGCATGATGCGGCCGATCTCCTGTCGCCCCCTCACGGGGGCGCGGATTGAAACCCCCTAGAGTACGTGGTGATGCGCATCGCGCGGGCGTCGCCCCCTCACGGGGGCGCGGATTGAAACGACCCCCCTATGCGGCGGCCCGGTCGCTTGAGGCGGCGATCAACGGCGCGGACGCGAGCCTCGTGGCCGGGGTGAAGGGCCTGCAGGAGGCTGGCGTCGAGACGCAGGCGGCCAAGGTCATCTATACGGCGCTTGTGGCGTCGATCTGATGGGGTCGGGTCATGGCTGACAGCAATCCGGCCCCCCTTCCCCATGTGTTGATGTTCGAGACCAATGCGGCTGGGGCTAACGATGGTACGCCGTTCGACAGCGTGGCGAGGGCTCTCTTAGAGCCTAGTCCATCTTCTCTCCCCCGTATGTCCAGGGGTGAGGCCCTCGATAGGGAGATGAGTTACGACGGGTCTCACCCGATCCAGCAGCGCGACTCTGCGATGCGCGCCGCCGCCCCGATGTATCGAGATGTCCTTCTGGATGGCCTCATCCCTGGGTATGGAGCGGCCATAAGCGCTAAAGACGCAGTGGATGATTTTTCGGAGGGGAGATGCCTGTCAGGAGCGGCTAACGCTGGACTCGCCGCGCCAGATTTCGTCCCGGCCATCGGGGCGATACCGGGCGCGGTCAGGGCTGGAAAGCTTGCTAAGTCCATGAGGGCGAGGCATAATCCATCTGCAATTAAGGGGAGGCCATTCCATGACGACTACCAAAGAATCCCTCACAGCGATGGAGATGGCCGACTGGCGGAGAGCATCGAGGGCGTCAAGCTCGATGCACCGTTCGTGGCTGGACGCAGACGCGTCGGAGAGCCGGACGCAGGCCTGGCTAGAGAGGACGTTGAGTCTGTCGGACGCGCCCTTGCGGACGTTCGAGCCGTTGCCGCATCCTCCCCGGAATTACGACGCGGAGTAGGGACATATCGTCGGCAATCAGGCGTCGATGGCGAGACCCGCGCCATTTTCACAAGCCGAGATTTGAGCGATAAGGAATATCCTCGCGTCCTATCGCATGAAGTCGGACACGCTATAGACGATCTGGCGGGAGAAATACCGCGCAACGGGCTGTCTCGCGAACTTTCTCAGGTCTATTCCGATCTCAATAACCCTTTCGCCGGACAGGGGAGCAGGCCGCGCGGCTTCGGCCCGGAGGCATTGGGTTACTCAAAAAATGACGCGCCGCATGAAATGATGGCCGAGGCGATTCGCGCCTATATGGTTGATCCTAATCACATTAAATCTGTCGCCCCGAAAACGGCGGCTCGGATCAGAAAATACGTCAACGAGAACCTGCGCATCGCGAAGGCTATCCAGTTCAACAGCATTGCTGCGGCTCTGGCCGCCGGGGGGAGCGCCTATGCTCCATCCGGAACGTCACATGGCCGTGCCCCAGGTGAAGATGGGGGCGGCCTATGAGCGCGCTGCATGAATACGAATGGGTCGATCTCGGCGGCGGGCGCTCGCGCTATCTCCAGTCCGGCGTGATCGAACAGATTTACGGCTCGAATTTGAGCCCGGAGCAACGGCTTTCAGAAGCTTACCGGATGACTGGCGGGCGACCGCCTTCACAATCCGCGAGTGAAGCCGACCCCGAGCCTGTCGCGCCGCCCATGCCACGTCCTGTTGACCCTGACGGCGGCAAATCAATCAGCGGCGCTCCAACCTCCGGCAAGACGGTAGGCGGCAAGCGTCAATTCACAACCGCTCGGGACGCGATCAAAGCGGCATTCGCAGATTCGCCCTGATAAGCAAGGAAACAGGCAATGGCTGTAACGGCTGATCGCCAGTATCGCCAGAGGCTCACCGCTTCGCTGGCGAACTACCAGAGCCAGATTCAGGATCTGGTCTTTGGCTCCAACCCGGTTTCGAAGATCCTGCGCGAGCGCGGGATGTTCAAGACCTTCACCGGCCCGGAAATCCGCCAGCCGCTGACCATCGACAAATTCGAAGGCCAGTGGTTCACGGCGTATGACACGCTCGCCAACTCCCCGAAGGAGATCCTGAATACGGCGTTCTTCACTCCGAAGAACCTTGCCGTGGGGTTCTCCCTCTCGGGCGCCGAAATGCGCGAGAACGATGGTCGCCCCCTCACGGGGGCGCGGATAGAAGAGTTGCCACCAACTGATGCCGTTCCGATTGCACGGAGGCGCATCAAGCAGGTGGTGCAGGCGCGCGCTGCCGCCTGAAGTTCGGACGCGATGGCCGGCGGCGCTGCCATAGATCCGATCTCACCAGCCCTATTCTCTAGGACTTGATCATTCCGGCGACGGTGTCACTTTGGCCGAAACGTCCCCGCCCGGCGCAACTGCGCGCCTCGTGGGGAACGCGACATCCGAGAGCTTGGGCCGATTCTCGAGATATCGTTCGATGCGTTTTCGAGCCCGGAGGGTCTCCGCGTCACCGGGCGCAAGCCGCGCGGCTTCGACGACCAGTTCCAGCGCCAGCGCCTCCGTCCGGGGCGGTTCTGTGGTATCGGCGCGAGCCTCGATCGCGGCGATCAGATCGTCGTCGGCGCGGTCGCACATCCAGTCTAGTAATTTCGCATTCTGACCCTTCGCCAACTCATGCAATTCCTCGTAACGCCGCTCGAGACCTTCGATCCGGCGTTCGAGCGTGGCGGTCACGGCGCGATGGAGGGTCTCAGCCAGCGCGAGCAGCTCGCGATGCCAATTCCGCATGAGGGCCCTGGTGACGCGCTCGCGCACGGCGCCCGCGCCCATAAGCGCAGCGCAGGCGGCGATTGGCCCCAGGATAAGCGCGCCCGCGGGTCCGATGGCGACGAGCCCGATCCACGCGCCGCCATGGCCGCCGATAAGCCCGAGCATGCCTCTGGCGGCGCCGTCGATCACCAGCCAGGCGGGTAGGTCGTCGAGCGCGATCTCGCCGCGCCAGACCCCGACGCCGCCGCGTATGGCGCCCGCCGAGAATGCGAAAAACAGAATGTCCGGACCGGCGAGGCCCGCCGCATGCGCGAGGGCGCCGGCGACATCCTCTTCGATCGCGGCGATGTCGAAGCCGGGAACCGTGCCGACAAGTTTGGCCCAATCGGCGCCGCACTGGGCCGCCTCGTCGACCAGCTCCTCATTGGCGATCACGGGAATCCCGGGGTATTTCGCGAAATGCTCTTTCAGGAGACTTAGGTTCACGCCGCATTTGACCTGCACCGGCGCGCCGTCGACCAGAAGGTCGAGCCCGGGGGTGTTGCTCGCCTGCGCCAGCGCCACGTCGTGGCCGTCCGCGATCAACCGGTCCATGACAAACCGCTCGGCCGTGTATCCTCGAAGCGAGTAGCCGGCGCCTTCCACCGCGAAGTTTCCGGCGGCGGCGGCGAACGCAATGGGGTCGCCAAGATCAGCGCTGCGCGAGAAATCGGCCGCCATGAGCACGTTCCGGTCGATGGCCGCGGCGTGCCAGAGCATCTCGCCCGCCGTCAGCGCCGTGATCGCGAGCCCGTCGGCGATGTTCAGCCGATCCGTCGCGCTCGGTTTGGCCGTCTTTGCGAACGCCCATTCGCGCTGAACGTTCCAGGGGGCGGGGGGCGCGCCCGCAGGAACCTGCATCGCCCGCGAGCGCCGCGTTCGGATGAACGCCGCCTTGCGCCAGTGGAAATGGAGATCCTCGCTGTCCATATGGGCGAGGTGGGTCTCCGGAGCGTCGGCGAGCTGACGCATGTCGCCAACGAAGATGTCGAGGCCCTGCGCCGCGCCTTTCGCGCCGCGCATAGCCAGAAGCACGCAGAGGCGCGCGGCCATCTGGCTTCTCACGGCGTTCGCGGAGTGGGCCGCACCCCACCAGGCGAGAGCGCCGAGGCCGACGAAGAGCGTGACGGGATTGACGACGACAGCGAGGAGCGACACCAGCCCGGGTCCGCTTACGAGCGGAATCCAGGCGCTCGCCTGCGCGGCGAGGAGGTAGGGCGCGAAACCTGCGGAGCCGGCGATCGCGGCGAAGGCGGCCCAACCGCCGCCCGTCGCCAGCGCCACTTGCGCCGCGGCGTGCGCCCGTCTGAGCGCTTCCGCCGCCTCTGGCTCGGCGGACTGCGCGATAGTCTCAAGGGTCTGGCCATCGGCGAGGAAGTCGAGGAATTCTTCCTCGACCAATTGCGGAAACGGCATCGGCTTCACTCCCGCGAAGCTGTCTCGCGTCCGGGCCCAGAGCCTGGCGGCGCGGCGCTCCAACTCCGACCGGCCATCGCCCTCGATGGTTTTCTGGCCGCCGGACGCGCGTCTTTTGACGTGCGCCGGCGAAAGCCGCTCCGATGTCCTGACCGCCATCGACGCCGCTGATGCCCGGCCCGAGCGGGTCGAGAATGGCGTCGACGTCGAGGTCGCGAGTCCCTTTGACAGCCCGTACCACAAGCGGTGACGCAAGGCCGCGTCCGGCAGGTCCGACATCACCAGTTCGTCGACCCGGGTGCGCAAACTGGCGCCGCGATCGGATCCGATCAGCCGCAGGCGCCGCCCGATATCCTCGACGGCGCCTTTCGCGATGGTGAGAGCGTCGGCCACGTCCAGAATGGCGACCAGCGCGCAGAGCTCTGAACGATCGAAGAATCCTACGCCGGAGAGAATTGCCTCAGGCGTTATTTTGGGCGTGTTTCCAATGGGCTCGCACATCCGTGGGTGATCGGTCGGGACCGCAGAATTTACAAGCCCGCCGTGTTGGCTGGAACCCGTTCGCGGAGCGGCGGCTGGAACTGATCGCGGTCGAAGCTGGGGACGGGATACGCCGCCGGTTAACTGGCCCGGACCGGAGCCTTGCCTGGCGTCAGCACGCGGATCCTGCGCTGGCATAGGTCAGCTATCGGTCTCGATTCCGGTTTCAGCATTCATCACCGAGAGGACAGCGCCGATCAGGTGAGCCCCTGTCTATACGAGTTGGGCCTTTCAGCTGGAGATCCGTAGCGCGACCAAATGCGCCCAGCTGGGAAGCGCGACGCGGATGAGATCACCCCGAGCCTTTCGTTTTCCTCACGGGCCGGACCGCATCCAGCGCTTCGCCATACCGCTCCACTTCGGTGCGCATTGCGGCGCGATTGTAGGCCTTGTCGGCGACCTTTGCGGTGGAGTGGGTGAGGAGTGGTTGGATGATGCGCGCTTGCTCGGGGGCGATCTCGGCGATGGTGGTCGCGGCGCAGGCGCGGAAGCGGTGGGCGGAGATGGCGACGCCGAGGCGCTGGCGGGTGATCGCAGCGATCCTCTCGCTGAACTTGTAGGGGGCGTAGGGCGCGCCGGTTCTGGCGAGCCAGACGAAGGCGCCGCTCCGCTCCGCTTTCGCGAGCACGGGGCGATGATCGCGGAGCCAGCGACTGAGCGCCTCAACGGCGGGGGCGGGAACGGACATGGCGATCGACCGGCCGGCCTTGGCATCTTCCGGCTCGATCATGATGGCGTAGCCGTCGCCGGTCCCGAACAGAGAGCGGCCGCTTTCCAGCCGCGCGAAGTTGCCGATCCGGATCGGGCAATAGGCGAGGAGCAGGATCGCCGCGCCGTCGCGGGCGCGGATGGCGCGGGCGACCGGGTCCAGACCGGGGTCGTCCCGCGCCTCGCGGGCCAGCGCCGCGCCAAGCTGGACGAGCGTCGCGGCCGAGACCTCCGCGGCCGGGAGCCTCCGGGCGCCGGCGCGGGATTCGAGACGTTGGAGACGCAGCGCCGCGGTCTTGAGCCGGGTCCAGTCGCGCCTTGGCGCTGCGGCGCGGAGGGTCAGATAAAGACGATGGACGCGCTGCGCCCTGCTGGCGAGCGAGAGCCCGTCGAGGGCGGTGAGATAAGGCGAGAAGTCGGGCGTCGGTCATCCGCTCGACCGGCGCCTCGGCGGCGAGATCGACGCCCGCGTCGCGGAGGAAGCCGAGCCAGAAGGCGTAGGCGGTCTCGTGAATGCCGCGGGTCGCCGGACGGAGATGTGCGAGCGGCCCGGCGCCGTCGAGGATGTCGCCCGTCCGGAAGAGCTCGGCCCACATCGCGCGATCGGCATCGGGCCAATCGGCGACCCGCAGCCGGCGACGCTGGCGCGTCATCGTCTCGCCCTCCGGCGCACAACCTCATAGGCGCCGGGATTGGCGCAGAGATAGATCTTTGCGCTGATGTGGCGGAAGAGATGCGGATTGACCTCGAGTCCGGTTTCGCGGCGGATGGCGCGCGAGATGCGTTGGCCCAGGGTGCCGCCGCCGACCGGCGCGGCGGCGGCGCGCCTGGCGAAGAGGAGGTCGCCGCAATCCGGGTTCAGGACCTTGCGGTGGTCGCGCAAAAAGAGATCGAGGAGCTTCACGACGCGGGCGGGCAGCGGGAAGTCGAGCTCCTTGTCGTTCTTGACCTCCGCGGCGGGAACGACGATGCGGCGCGGCCCGCCGGCCCGCCCCGAGAGGTGACGTTCGAGCGAAAGGGTGCGGAGATTCTCGATCCGCATCGGACAATGGATCAGGATCGAGATCGCCAGCGCGATCTCGGCATCCAGCGCGGCGGCGCGCGCCGACCGCGCCCTGCCGGCCCGGGTGACGAGGCGGTCGGGCAGGGCGAGGAGCTCGCCGATCGCCGCCTTGTCGTCGAACTGATGCAGGCGGCTGCGGTTCTTCGGCGTCATGCCGGCGTTCCGCGGCGCGACCCGGCGGGCGAGATCTCCGAGCGCGTCCAGCGCCGCCGGGTCGGCGCGCACACCCCACTTTGCGATGCTCTTCAGAAGCGCCGCGAGATTGTGGATCGCGCCGGAAGGCTTGCCGCCGTTGCGATCGAGGAAGTAGCGCAGGCCCTCGCGGCGGGCTCGACGAGATCGGCGAGGCCGGCGATCGTCTCCGGGTCGCGGCTGCGATGGACCAGCGCCGAAGCGAAGCGCGCGATCTGCCTGCGGCGGAACTCGATGGTTTCAGGCTCGAGCGCGCGCGGCGGCGCAGCCGGGTCGGTCAGGTCGGCGACGGCGAGACGTTTCAGATACGCGTCGACATCGGCGCGGAAGGAGGGTGGAAATGTCTCCATCGGCAGGGCGACGCGGTTGCGGCGATCCGGGACGGCTAAACGCCCGGACGGCCAGCCTGGAATGGTCTCGCCGGCCTGGTTCCAGAATGTCGCGGTGTCGCGGACCAGCGTCGCCGGATCCTTGCGGAGCTCGGACCGCTCGAGCGCGGTGTGGAACCCGGCGAGAGCTTCGTCGTTCACAGCCTCCGGCGCGGCGCCGAGATTGGCGCAGAACCGCATGAACCGGCTGAGCCCGATGCGATGGCGCTTCAGCGTCAGGGCGTTGCGGAGCCGCATCCATTCAGGCGGAAGGGCCGCCGGTCGCCCGCGCCCCTCAGCGGTCGCCCCGGCGGAGGCCAGCGCCGCGCGAAAATCGCTGAGGATATTGGTCCAGGTCTTTTGCGAGAGGCCGAGCGCGGCCGGGGCGATCTTGCCGAGGCGCGGACGCAGCCAGTGCGGGTCGGCGGGGATGTCCGCCGGAGCGCGGTCGAGCGCCGCGACGACGCGGCGCACCGCGCTGGCGAGATCGCGCCGGCAGAGCGGCGAGAGCGCCGCGTTGGCGCCGATGGCGGCGAGCACGACGCTCAGGCGCGGCGCGCCGGGCGCGGCGAAGGCGAGATCGAGAGATCGGTCGTCGTAAGGCATCGGGAGTCTCCTCAGGTTGACTTGCGCGGTCTCGGGAGGACCGACGCGGACAGGTGCGGACATTCGGGAGTTATCACTATGCAGAATCTTTTTTGTTCTGGTGGCCGAGTGCTCCCGAGACCTTCACAGGCCATTGAAACAAGAAGACTTTCACGGACGGGAGAGGACATCGTCAGCCCTCCCTCAGAAAGGCGCGCCAGACGTTCTCTTCGATCCGGACGAGGCGTTCCGATCCTCCGAGGCGGCGAATTGGAAGGGGGCCCGCCTTGATCCAGCGGCGCACCGTGCGCGCGCAGACGCCGGCCTCCTCCGCCGCGTCGTGAATGGTCAGGAGACGCGGGCTCGCGATCTTTCGGGTCATCGATCATGCTCCGTCCCGGGTCGCACGAGTTGGGCCTCGAGCCAGGCTGCGACGTCCGTCGGGCGGTAGCGCACGCTGCGGCCGATGCGGACGAAGGCGGGACCTTCGCCGCGCGACGGAGTCAGCTCGAGATGGCGCTTCGAGATCCCGTAGATCTCGGCGACCTCGTCGCGGGTCATTAGGCGGGTGGCGGTCTCCAGTTTCATGGCGTGGCCTCGGTTTGCGTTCTCTTGCGGAGAACCCTCGGCTGCTTCGCCACGCCGGTCACATGCGGAAAAGTGTGTCAGTTCTGGATACGGTTTCCCGCATGAAACTCAGCGCCGGCCGCGGATCGCCGTCCTGATCCGCGTCGGCGCCGCCGTCGGGTCGATCCCGGGCGCGAGTCGCTCGATCAGCGCGAGCGAGAAAACGAAAAGCAAACCGCTCTCGACACCTGTCTCTCGATCGACGATCCGGCCGGCGGTTCCGGTCAGCTGCTTCAGGATCACGCGGACGTCCTTGACGAGCAGCTCATAGTGGCCGCGCGCCCGAGGCCGAACTTCGACATGTTCGAGGCTCGCCTTCAGCGAACCGAGCGCCTTGTCGACATCCTCGCCGGAGGGAAGCAGCGAGATGCCGAGTTCGTCAGACAATGTGCGGCGGAACGCGAGATAGCCGTCGAGTGCCTTCCGGGTCTTTGCGAGATGGCGGCGCGCGGCGCGGCGCTGGTCCTCGGAGATCTGATGGACGCCGTCAGGCTTCGGCGCGCTCAACGTTGCGAAAGTATCGGCGAAGAAGACAAGCCCCGCCAGCCGCTCCGTGAGGCGTTCCGGCGTCACCGGCGTCTTTACCGTCGGCCCCCGCTCGGTCTCGAGGCGGGATGACCATTCGCGCAGGAAGGCTGGACCAAACACCGCTTCCGGAGTCAGCCGACCCTCGGTGTCGAACGCCTGGCCGTTGATGAGGTGCTCGTCATAGGGAACAGGATCGGCCGCCGAAGGCGCGTCAAGGTTCCAGGTCGAGTCGGGGCGGCGGTCAGACATCGAGTTCGGACTCCGCCATCAGATTGATAATGCGAGTATGCCGATTCGTCAGAGAAAGGGGAACGTCGAGGAAATATGAAAATGCGTCGCCACCTTCGGGATCGCGTCCAACTCGCTTGTTGCGGCTTGCGCCAATCTTGGCGACCCGTCGTCTGTCAACGTGTTCTCCCCGTGCTTGCGATCGGCATTCCGCGCATTCGAAACATCTGCCGGCTGCGCACATAGAGGTGGTTCGGTTTGTCTGAACAGGTTCCGGGCGTTTTGTAAGTGGTTTTCCGCCTCGGTTAGGCCGCTGCCGCTTCGGGTATCGGCTGGTTGAAGTAGGCCTGATCGGGCGTTTGCCCGTCATCCCTACTGCAAAGGCCGCAAGGTGATCCCAGACCGCTTCGCTCGCGCGCTCTATCGAGGCCGCGCCCGGATCCAGCAGATGATGGGGAAACTGAAACGCTTCAAGCGCGTCGCTCTGCGATGCGAGAAAACCGCCCGAAACTTCCGCTCCATCGTCGCCCTCGCCGCGACATTCATCTTGGTCAAATCCGTCCACACAGCCTAGAGAAGCGGCCCGAGCCAATACTCTCGGCAATTTCGGCCTTGTATTTAACTCAATGTTGGAAGCATGTTAATCGAGCGCATGGAAGGCAACGAAGAAATCTTTGCCAAGCTGATGAACGACGATCGGTTCCGGCAGGCCGCGTCCGATGGAATCGTAAAACGTGTGTATGACGGTATCCTGAAAAATAAAGAATAAACTATGCAAGACATCAAAGGCTACGACCGTTCAGTCCAGGAGCTGCTTTCCAGTGGCAGCTACGGCATCGACTACTACCAGCGCGAGTACAAATGGGCTCGCAAGCAGCTGCAGGAATTGGTCGATGATCTGACCGGGCGGTTTCTGGAGAGCTACAAGCCGGGAGATACGCCAAAAGACGTGGCCGGATATGGTCATTATTTTCTTGGCTCAATCGTGGTCAGCCAAGCCGATGAAATGCGCTTTTTGGTCGACGGCCAGCAACGAATGACATCGCTCACGCTGATGCTGATCTATTTAAACAATCTCCAGAAAGGGCGGGAGAGAACGGTTGAGATCCAGAACCTTATCTTCGCCGATGATTTCGGTGAAAAAAAGTTCAAGCTCAATGTGACTGAACGCAACGACTGCATGGAGGCGCTGTTTGCTGGTAAGTTGTACAACGCGGACGCTGCGCCAGAGTCGGTAAGCAATCTCCTCGACCGCTACCAGGATTTGGGTGAGCTGTTCCCCGAGGAACTGCAAGGCGAAGCGCTGCCGATGTTCATCTATTGGCTGACCCGCAAGGTGAAGCTGATTGAAATAATCACCTATGCCGACGAGGACGCCTACACGATCTTTGAAACTATGAATGATCGTGGATTGTCTCTGACTCCGACTGACATGCTCAAGGGATATTTGTTGGCTAATATCGACGAGCCGACCAAGCGACTTGAAGCGGACAAGTTGATTAAGAAATACCTTTCGATTTTCGCAGAGTATGGTGAGGGCACGGAGTCTGACTTCTTCAAGGCTTGGCTGCGGTCACAATACGCCAAGAAGATCCGAGAACGAAAAAAAGACGCCAAACCCGAAGATTTCGACTTGATTGGGACTGAGTACCATCGGTGGGTGAGAAACCACGCCTCCGAAATCGGCTTAAACAGCGGCAGCGATTTTCATAAATTCGTAATGCGAGATTTGCGCTTTTTGGGATCTTTCTATGTCCGGTTACTGGACGCATCACGTCGCCGAACCGGGGGATTGGAGAGCGTAAAATATAACGCTGATGCGGGTTTTACATTACAGCACCACATCATCCTGGCTGCGATTTCACCTGAAGACGAGCCAAGTGTTGCCGCCGCTAAGGCTGCCGCCGTGTCAGAGTTCCTCGATTGCTGGCTTAATCTTCGGCTTTGGAATTATAAATCCAATAGTTACTCTTCGATGCAGTACTCGGTTTTTACAGTTATTCGCGATGTGAGGGGTAAGGATCTGGAGGAGGTTCGATCAGCCTTGCACCAACGTCTGCTGGCTGAACGAAAGGAACTAAGCTTCGCTAAGCCCGTCGGGCTGAACCAGTTCACAGGCAAGGCTATCCACAGACAACTGGCGCGCTTCACTGACTGGTTGGAGCAACAGGCTGGCGAACCCGGTCGATATGACGACTACATCGTCCGCTCAGGAAAGAATGCTTACGAAATTGAGCACTTGTGGGCCAATCACTACGATCGTTTTGTCGAAGAGTTTGCGCAGCAAAATGACTTTGATGCGCACCGCAATTTAATCGGTGGTTTGGTGCTCTTGCCGAAGAAGGTCAACGCCAGTTTGAACGACGCTTCTTATGCTGAGAAAATTAAGCACTATCTGAAAGCCAACCCGTTGGCGCAAACGTTGCATGGTGATTTTTATGAGAAAAACCCCGGTTTCAAACAGACCGTAGCTCGAACCGGGCTAAAATTTAAGCCGCACCCAGAATTTAACAAAGAGGACTTGGATCAGCGCTCTGAGCTATACTGCGCGCTGGCTGAGTATGTGTGGTCACCAGACCGATTGGCTCCAAAACCAGAGGAAAGTTAATCAGAGGACGGAACCCCGTCCACAGCATCACTCCAATCAGGGGTCACGATTGGATGCTGATTGACAGCCCGCCCGCCAGCCGCGCTTAGACTCAATCCGGCATCGATCTCTGCGAGCGCCCCGAGTTCACGAGCGTCATGGTTCAGCACCCCGAAGAATGACGCCTGCCCAACGCGCCCATGGCCGACGGTTCATATTCCCCCTCTGATGCGTCTGATCAATTCAGACGAGGCGGCCCCCATAGCTGGCCGGAGCGCATCAAGCGACGGCTTGACGTAGCGAGCGCCGGTGATGGTCTGCGGCGTGTGGTTGATGAGTCGCCCAACGATCTCCTCAAGCACTCCGGCCTCGACCGCGACCGTCGCAAACGTCCGCCGATGCGCGTGCGGTGACCAGTCGATCCGCGCGGGGTTGGCGAGATGGCCGGATGCCGCCTTCGGCGACGGGAACACCCATTCGCGCCGAAGCTCGCGCAACGGGGCGAGGATCTCGTGGTGGATCTCGCCGATCGGCAGATCGAAGGCGCGTCCGTTCTTCGTCATCGGCAGATAGATGTGATCGGCGTGAACGTCGCGCCAGCGCAACGTCAGCGCCTCGGCCTTTCTGAAGCCGGTGAAGAGGATGAAGCGGTAGAAGGCGGCGTGGATCGGGTTGTCGAGTGCGTCGACCTGTCGGCGCCACTCAGCGAGATCCTCGATGATCGGGGCGTTCACCTCTTCCTCGTGCCATTCGATCGCGATGGTCGGCGGCTCGGGCAGCTGGCAGGTGCGTCTCGCGTGGTTCCAGACCGTCCGGAAGGCGCGGAAGAGATGGTTCGCCAGCGACGGCCGGTCGGCGAGCTTCGCGTGGCGCTGCACGACCATGCGCCGGTCGATCTCGTCGAGACGTAGCTTCAGCCAGTCGCCGAGGTGATTGTGGAAGATGCCGCGGAGATTCTCCTTGTGGTTCTCTGAGCGAAGGCGGGGCCGGGCGAGATAGACTTCGAGCGCATCGAGAAGGGTGGGAGGCCCGATCTCGAACGACCGCCCCACGCCGCGCGAGAATTCGAGTTCCATCGCCTTCGCCGCCTGCCGCGCCGCCTCGGCCGAAATCACCGGATGGCGGCCGATCAGCTTGCGGGTCGTGCGGCCGCCGATATCGCGCTGGTAGTAGAAGGTCTTGGCCTTCTTGCCGACGAAGAGGCCGAAGCCCCGGACCTCGGTGTCCCAGTATTTCCGGACGCCGGTTTCGACGTTCGGGACGCGCTTCAGATAGGTCTCGGTGAGCTTTGGCATCTGCAGGTTTTTTGTAGGTAACGGAGTGATATTGGATGCAACCAAGTGCGACAGGATGAAAGGTAATCTGAAACGAAATGAAAGAGTTAGCAAGTGGGTGATACGGGGCGAAACTCAGATTATCTGCTTGGGAAGCAAAAGCTCTACCATTGAGCTACACCCACATGCCGCATTAATCTCCGATTCGGCGGCTGACTCGTCAAGCGGGACCTGCCGATCGGAGCTAAAGTGGCGAGCCGGTTCGCCTCCGCTATGCAGGGCGCAAGCGCCGAAACATAGATCTGTGCGCGGCGGGGATCGGCGTATACGCAGCAACCCGACGCATCGCGAAAGTTGAGCTTGGTCTTCGCGGCCAACAAGGGCGGCCATCGCTGCTTTTCGGGGAAGCGTCCCCCACGTGCCGGAAGATAGCCGGAAGGACATCCAGGCTCGCACTGGAACCGGCAGTATGTCCTCTTTTTGTTCGCTGATTGTTAACCTCATTCAGCGACGACGCTATTGGCGGATTGGGTGACGGCACGCGGCTTCGCGGATATCTTGGCGACTTCGTCTCGGCATACGACTTCGCGCGGCGCCTCAAGATGCTCAGAGGCGTCACGCTCTACGAGTTCATCTGCAGGGCATGGATTTCAGAGCAAGAGAGATCCATCCTCGATCCGATCCACCAGATGCCGGGACTGAACACCTAGGCGGCGGCCATAGGGGTGACGGCCCGAAGCAGCCGTTCGAGCTAGCCACAGAACTGCGCGACCGCGTGCTGAAACTGGACATTGGGAGCGGTGCGGCATTCATTTCGCTCAATGACGAATATGATCCGCGTATCGTGACTTCAAAAAAACGCGGGCCATAGCCCGCGTTTCGATGTGGTGCACAATCGAGTGCTTGTTAACGGCTCGACCGCGAATTCTGAACGATTTCGACGATAGACATTTTGCAGGACTGGTGCAAGATTTCCCTGTTTCCCGGCTTGTTCGATATACGCAGACTTTGCCGGTATTGAAAAATGGAGATAATTTTAAATGCGCCTCGGGCTCGATATTGGCGCCAACTCCATCGGCTGGTGGCTCTATGCCACGGATGGTGAGGTCATCACTGAATCGATTGACGGCGGTTCGCGGATTTTTTCGGATGGCCGCGATCCGAAATCTGGCGCATCTTTGGCGGTCGATCGGCGCATGGCCCGCTCGATGCGACGCAACCGCGACCGATACTTGCGGCGGCGCGCCTCGCTGATCCGGCAGCTAGCTTCGGCGGGTCTGATGCCTTCAGACCCTGTCGAGGCGAAAGCGCTGGAGGCGTTGGACCCGTTTCGCCTGCGGACCGAGGGTCTGGACCGGGCGCTGGCCCCGCAGGAGCTGGGGCGGGCGTTGTTCCACATCGGCCAGCGTCGTGGCTTCAAATCAAACCGCAAGACCGACCGCGGAGATAACGAAAGTAGCAAGATCAAGAACGCTGTCGGGCGACTAGACCAGGAGATGCTCGCCACCGGCGCGCGCACCTATGGTGAATTCCTGCACAGGCGACGGGATGACCGGCCTGAAAAGCCCGCGTCGCAACCAAGGGAGAACGCCGACGGCACCCGCGCCGATCATCGGCGCACGAAGACCGTGCGCGCCCGGCTGACGATTGCAAACCGGAACGGCGAGAAGGAAGAGGCAGGCTATGATTTCTACCCTGACCGTCGTCATCTGGAGGAGGAGTTTGAGAAGCTCTGGGACGCGCAAGCCGTCCATCATCCTGATCTGTTGACGGACGAGCTGCGCGGCGCCTTGTTCGAGACCATCTTCCACCAGCGCCCCCTCAAGACACCGAAGGTCGGCAAGTGCCTCTTCACCGAGGAAGACCGGCTTCCGAACGCTCACCCGGCGACGCAGCGCCGTATCCTGTTCGAGACGGTGAACAATCTGCGCGTCACCGCGGATGGCCGCTCGCGACGGGCATTAAGCCGCGAGGAGCGTGACAAGGTTATTCATGCGCTCGACAACAGGAAGCAGACAAAGACGCTCGCGTCGATGAAGCTAACGCTGGTGGCGCTGGCGAAGGAGCTGAACCTGCCGGACGGTCAGCGATTCACGCTTGAATCCACCGTGCGCGACGCCATCGCCTGCGACCCGGTCCGGGCCGTGCTCATCGCATCAACCCGTATGGGTGGGCGTTGGTCGAAGTTGGATCTCGACGCCCAGTGGGGCATTGTTCGCCGAGTTCGCGCGGTCCAGAGCGACGACGAATTCGCCGCCCTCGTGGCATGGCTGAAGGACACGCACGGGCTGGACGACGAGGCCGCTCGCGCAACGGCGAACGCGCCGTTGCCGGACGGATTCGCGCGGCTGGGAGAGCAGGCGACCCGGTCGATCCTCGCCGCGCTGGAGGCCGACGTCATCCCCTATAGCGAGGCGGTCGCGCGATGCGGTTGGCATCACTCGAACGAGCGGACGGGCGAATGCCTCGACCGACTGCCCTATTATGGGGAGGTGCTGGACCGCCACGTCATCCCTGGCAGCTATAACGAGGCGGACGACGATATCACCCGGTTCGGCCGGATCACCAACCCGACGGTGCATATCGGGCTCAACCAGCTGCGCCGACTGGTGAACATGATCGTCGATGTCTACGGCAAACCCGACCAAATCGTCGTGGAGCTGTCGCGCGACCTTAAACAGTCCGAGGATCAGAAGCGGGAAACGCAGAAGAACATACGTAAGGCGACGGACGAGGCGATCCGGCGGGGACGACAACTTGAGGAGGATTTCAAGGTGCCGAATACTGGCGCCAACCGGATGATTCTCCGCTTATGGGAAGATCTGAGCGACGACGCGATGGCGCGCCGTTGTCCCTATTCCGGGCGGCAGATCAGTTGCACCATGCTGTTCGACGGGTCCTGCGATGTCGACCATATCCTGCCGTTCTCGCGCACGCTCGATGACGGCTTTGCGAACCGGACCCTATGTCTGAAGGAAATGAACCGCGCCAAGGGCGACAAGTCGCCATGGGAGGCGTTCGGCGGCACCGTCGACTGGCCGGTGATCGAGGCGAACCTGAAGCACCTGCCGGATAACAAGCGCTGGCGCTTTGCCTCTGACGCGATGACGCAGTTCGAGGAAAAACGCGGGTTCCTCGATCGCGCGCTGGTCGACACGCAATATCTGTCACGCATTTCACGCGCCTACCTCGACACGCTCTTTACTGAGGGCGGCCATGTCTGGGTCGTCCCGGGACGGCTCACCGAGATGCTGCGCCGGCATTGGGGACTCAATTCGCTGCTGCCCGACCGCGAAGGGGCGGGCAAGGCCAAGAACCGCACCGATCATCGGCATCATGCTGTCGACGCGGCGGTGATCGCGGCGACGGACCGGTCTCTCGTGAAACGGATCGCAGATGCGGCGGGGCGGGACGAGGCCGCCGGAGCCGAACAAGTCGCCGCCCACACGCCGCCTCCCTGGGAGGGCTTCCGCGCGGATATCGAGCGCCGGCTCGGCAGCATGATCGTCAGCCACCGCGCCGACCATGGCCGAATTGACCCGAAGGCGAAGGCGCGGGGCCGGGACAGCACGACGGGCGCGCTCCATCTCGATACGGCTTACGGGATCGTGAGCGATACAGAGGTCGTCAGCCGCGTTCCGTTGCTGAACCTGACGCCGAAGGACATTGAGCGATCCTCTCGCGGCAAGAACATCCGCGACCCCGATCTGCAGCGTGCGTTGGCGCAGGCGACCGAAGGTAAATCCGGGAAAGACTTTGAGGCCGCCCTGCGTGAATTTTCCGGCGCGCCCGGCCCTTATCAGGGCATCCGGCGTGTCCGCCTGCTCGAAAGCCTTGGGGATGGGGCCCGTGTGGCCATCGAGGATCACTCCGGTCGGCCATATAAGGCCTACAAGGGAGACAGTAACCACTGCTATGAGCTGTGGCGGCTGCCGGATGGCAAGGTGAAGCCGCATGTCGTCACGACCTTCGCGGCGCATAGGGACGGCCCGCCGGACCGCCCGCACCCGGCGGCCAAGCGTATTCTTCGGGTCTTCAAACGCGACATGGTCGCCATCGAACGGGAGGGCGTAACGCTGATCTGCTATGTGCAGAAGCTGGACATTGCAAATGGCCTGTTCCTTGCGCCCGGCACCGAGGCGAATGCCGACGCCCGGTCGAGAGACAAGGACGATACGTTCCGCCTGATCCAGATCGGCGCGGGCGCGCTGATCAAGGCGAAGGCCCGGCGCGTCTTCGTCGACGAGATCGGGCGCTTGCGCGATCCCGGGCCGCCCCAACCCAACTGAGCGCCGATTCATGGTGTCGTTCGAATATTGGGGATTCGGACGATTGCATGGATCAGATCATAGATATCGCGACTGACGGGCGGCATCTCGCCCGCGATCGCGGGTTCCTCAAGGTCTCGGAAGACGGCGTAGAGATCGGGCGCACGCCTCTCGACCAGATCGCGGGGGTCATCGTCCATGCGCACGGGATCACCTGGTCGGGATCGCTCCTCACCAGCCTTGCGGAGCTCGGGGTGCCGGTCGTCCTGTGTGGGCCGAACCATGCGCTCCGCGCAGTCATCACGCCGCTTGAAGGCCATCATGAGCAGAGCGCGCGCATTCGGGCGCAATGGCAGGCGAAAGCATCGCTGGTGAAGCAGGCGTGGAAGCAGATCGTCATCGCTAAAATCCGCATGCAGGCTACGGCGCTGGCGGCGGTCGGCGCTCCGCCGGACCCCGTTCTGATGCTGGCCCGCAAGGTCGGCTCGGGCGATGGCGGCAATGTGGAGGCACAGGCCGCCCGCCGCTACTGGCCGCTGATGATGGGAAGCGAATTCCGGCGCGATACAGGCAGGCGGGATGTGAATGCGCTGCTAAATTATGGTTACACCGTGCTGCGCGCCGCAACGGCCCGGGCGGTTACGGCGGCGGGGCTCCACCCCTCGATTGGACTGCATCACAGCAACCGGGGCAACGCCTTTGCGCTGGCCGACGACCTGATGGAGCCGTTCCGGCCGCTGGTCGATGTTGCCGTCCGCAACATCTCTCACGACCGGGGCGCAAGTGTGGATGGCGAGGCGAAACGCGCACTCGCCCGGTTGATCGCCGTAGATGTCCCGCTGGCGGGGTCGATGAGTCCCATTTCGCTGTCGCTGGTGAAGCTGGCGGCCTCTCTCGGACAGAGCTTCGTATCTGAGACGCTCTCTCTCGCCCTGCCAGGCGCGCCCGACCCGCTTGCGCTGAGCGGGCTTGGCCGATGAAACCGACTGTTAAGGTGCTTTCGGGATACCGTCTGATGTGGATGCTCGTGATGTTCGACCTGCCGACCGACACCAAGCCGCAGCGGAAATCGGCGACACGATTCAGCAATTTCTTGCTCGACGAAGGGTTCGATCATAGCCAGTTCTCGGTCTACGCGCGATTCGTGAACGGCAAGGAGGCCTTCGCCGCCCGCGTTCATCGGATAGAGCGGGCCCTGCCCTCCGCAGGCGACGTCCAGATCCTCAATTTCACCGACCGGCAATATCGGGATATTGTTCATTTCTCCGATCAGGGCCGGCGCGAAGAGCGGAAAAATCCGGAACAATTGGTGATGTTTTGACAATTTGGACGCAAATGAGCCAAAGCCCGAATCGGGCAGAGCCCTATCTTTTCAAGGGGTTGGTCGGTAAGGTATTGTAGCTGTTCAGAATTCGCGGTCCAGCCGCAACTCCAGCTTTACCGATGCGCTCATTGATCCGATTGTAGCTGTTCAGAATTCGCGGCCCAGCCGCAACGGCCCAGGTCGCGGCCACGCCATCGGAGAAATTGTAGATGTTCAGAATTAGTGGTCCAGACGTATCCTATTGATATCCTTCGTCAGGATATGGATTATTGTAATTGTTCAAAAATCACAGTCTATTCTCAACGATACAGTCCATAATTTATTGAGTACATTTAATTTTATCGTCGGCGCCGCGATGAGTTGCTCTGAAATTTCGAGGCCAGTGCTGACGAACACAATCAATGTCTGCTTCCCGCCTATTCGGCGGCGCGTCCAACTCCCTGTTGCGGCTTGCGCCGCTCTTGGCGCCCTGTCGTCTGTCAGCGCATTCTTCCCGTGCTCGCGATCAGGGCGAAGGTCTTCGTCCTCGTCGCGGCCGGATGCTCGCCCGTGTAGACGAGGTTCGGGCCGCCGGAAGGTGGCCGTCATCGCGGCGACCGTCTCGGCTGCGGTCTTGCCGGCCAGGCGCGACGTGAAGCATAAACGCGGGTGGCGCGGCGCCGGAGAGCCGGTCGTCTTGGCGGCGACGGGAGGCGATGGTCAGACGAAGGCCGTTCTCATTCCGAATGCGCGACATTCGGGTTTCAGAAAGCAGGAACCAACCAGGTGGGACAGCCGATCTGTTCCGCGCGGAACCATCTCGGAACGGGGGCGCTCTACCGAACGTCGCCCTGCATCAGCGAATCGATCACGGGGCAGTCCGGCGCCTCCTCTCCCGAGCAGCGCGCCGAGACGTCGGCCAGCGTCCGCTCCAGCTTCCGCAGGTCCGCGATCCGCTTCCGAATGGCGCCGAGATGCGTTAGCGCGGTCTCCCTCACCTTGGCGCAGCTTACGCGCTCGCCGTCCACGAGGGCGAGCAGGTCGCGAACGTCCTCGACGCTCAGGCCGAGCGCCCGCGCGCGCAGGATGAAGCCGAGACGTCGGACGTCCTCCCGCCCATATAGGCGATAGCCGTTCTCGCCGCGCGCAGGCTCGGGCATCAGGCGTGCGTTCTCGTAGTAGCGCACCGTCTCGATCCCGCAGCCCGCCGCGTCCGCGAGGCGCTTGCGCGTCATCGGTCGGGCGGGGCCGCGTGCGGCGCTGAGATCGTCGTTCCTCATCGTCGACACCTCTTGACCCTGTAGTCTCTACAGACCCTATCTTGTTCCCCGAACGCATGTCCACCACGGAGCGGACCCGCATGTCGGCAGCACGCCACGATCGCCATTCCGCCCAAGCCGGGGGCGATGCGCCCCGCGCCTCGACGATCCTCGGGGCGGCCGGGGCGAGGACCGTGTCCCCGCCCGCCGCGCCCTGCTGCGTTCCGCCGATCAGGCTAACGGTCGTCGGCCTCGGGAGGGCGCGGCTCACCTTCCTCGGCCTGTTCGTCGTCTGGCGCGGCCCCATTCCGCTGACGGCCGCCATCGGCCCCGCGCGGCCGTGGCGACAGCGCTGGGGACGTTGAGCTTGGCCCTCGCCATGAGCGCGCCCCTTTGGAAGCGCGGCGCTTCGCGCGTGCTTTTGCCCATCTACTTCGATCGCTCGGCCAAGGAGGCCATTCAATGACCAATCGCACGCTTCTTCGTTTCGGCATCGTCGGCGCCGTGGTCGCCGCCTTGTGCTGCTTCACCCCTGTCCTGGTCGTCCTGCTCGGCGCGGTCGGCCTCTCGGCCATCCTCGGCTGGCTCGACTTCGTCCTGCTTCCCGCCCTGGTCATCTTCCTCGGGATCACGGTTTACGCGCTCTGGCGACGCTCGCGCGGAACCCGTGTGGGAGAAGACGCATGAGCGGCTACGATCTCGCCGTGATCGGCGCGGGCTCGGCCGGGTTCTCGGCCGCCATCACCGCAGCGAGGGAGGGCGCGCGCGTCGCGCTGATCGGGCATGGCGCCATCGGCGGCACATGCGTCAACGTCGGTTGCGTTCCGTCGAAGACCATGATCCGCGCGGCCGAGGCGCTTCACGCCGCGCGCGCCGCCGGGCGCTTTCCGGGCCTCGCGGGCGAGGCGTCCGTCACCGATTGGTCCGCGCTCGTAGGCGCGAAGGACGACCTCGTGGAAACGCTGCGGCGCAAGAAGTACGCCGACCTCCTCGCGGACTACCCGAGCCTGGACTACCGCGAGGCCCGCGCATCGCTCCGCGCGGATGGCCTGATCCTGGATGGCGGCGATTTCCTTGCGGCCGAGCGCATCGTGATCGCGACCGGATCACGTCCCGCCATGCCCGAAATTCCCGGCCTGGAAGACGTGCCCGCGCTCGACAGCGCCGGGGCGCTGGCGCTGGAGGCGCAGCCCCGCTCGATGCTGATTGTGGGTGGCGGCTATATCGGCTGCGAGCTGACGCAGATGTTCGCCCGGCTCGGGACGGCGGTGACGCTGGTGACGCGCTCGCGCCTGCTGCCGGAAGCGGAGCCCGAGGTTTCGGAAGCCCTGACCGGATACCTGCGCGACGAAGGCGTCACGGTGCTCGACGGGCTCGCCTATGAGCGAGTGGAGCGCACGGGCGACGGCGTGGCGGCGACCGTTCGGATCGGCGGCGAAACCCAACAGGTTGAGGCGGAGCGGATCGTGGTGACCACGGGCCGCCGTCCGAACTCCGACGGCATGGGGCTTGATGCGGCAGGCGTGGCAGTCGGCGCCCATGGCGGCATCGAGGTGGATGACCGCATGCGCACCACACGGCCCGGCGCCTATGCGGCCGGTGATGTCACCGGCCGCGACCAGTTCGTCTACATGGCGGCCTATGGGGCGAAGCTCGCTGCGCTGAACGCGTTGAACGGCGACGCGCATGGCTACTCGAACGCGGCGATGCCTTGGGTGGTGTTCACCGACCCGCAGGTCGCGGGCGTCGGGCTGACCGAGGCGGAGGCGGCGGCGCAGGGGCTCGACGTGCGTAGCTCCGTTGTCCCGCTCGACCAGGTCCCTCGCGCCCTGGCGGCGCGCGACACGCGCGGCCTCGTCAAGCTGGTCGCGGAACGTGGGTCGGACCGCATCGTCGGCGCGCAGATCATGGCGCCCGAAGGCGGGGATTCCATCCAGACCATCGTGATGGCGATGAAGGCGGGCATGACGGCCAGGGCTCTCGGCGAAACGATCTTTCCCTACCTGACGACCGTGGAGGCGTGGAAGCTCGCCGCACAGTCTTTCGATCAGGACGTCGCCAAGTTGTCCTGCTGCGCAGGGTAAGAAGGGCGGGCGCAATGATCCGCAAGGATCACGGCCCGGAGCCGTGCGCGAAGGAGTAGGCCATGACCAAGTTTGCGACATACCTTGCGGCCGCCTTGGCGGGATGTCCTCGGTGTCGAACGCCTGGGCGTTGATGAGAAACTCGTCATATGGAACAGGATCGGCCGCCGAAGGCGCGTCAAGGTTCCAGGCCGGGTCGGGGTGGCGGTCATGACCTGCCACGGGCCTTTCATCCAGCCGCGACCGGAGCCGGGTTGGTGTTTGCGCCGATGGGCGCAGGTTGAGCAATCGCCCGCCGCGCGGAGTTGTCAGCGCGCGCAGCGGGGCGGGCGATTGCGGTGGCCAGTGCCCGCGCGTAGTCGGCTGGAGTCTGGGAATCCAAGGCCGAGCGCGGGCGCTCAGCGTTATAGTCAGCATATTTCGCGCCCGCCTCGCGCGCGGCCAGGATGCCGCTGATCTGCTTGTCCGTGAATCTCGTTCGCTGCATTGACCATCCTCAAACTGTGCCGGACTCCAATCGACGGTGAAGGAAAAATCCCGTGGCAGGTCAGGCCTTTCTGCAAGCCGATCCGGCCATAATAGATGTTTGGAACGTCGAAACCTTCGATGACCAGCTGCGCGGTGCTCTTGACGTCCACGCGGATGTCATCCGTGATTACTTGCTCACCTCGCGTCGTCAGTGGCTGGAGCGCGAGGCGTGCCGTTGCGGATCTCGGTGTCGAGGCGGTTGACCAGATCGACGACGTGGAAGAAGCGGCCGCGGATATGCGAACTTGACGCCGGCGCGTTCCCGGCGCCGCCGACGCGGCAAGGAGCGATGCATCGCCCCCCGGACTCAAAGTCCATTATCGCGAAGGAATATTTCGTAACGCTGGATCAACTCGGGTGCGATCGGGGTGCCGCTCGTGCTGCAGGCGGCCCCGAAGACAATCTCATTGATCTCCGTGCCGACGCTCTCCGCGACAGCCTCCCAATCGTTGATCCGAAAGCTGGCGTAGGTATCCGGATCGCCATATTCCGCCGCGCCGTACTCCACGCAGACGCAGAGGGCGACGGCGCCGCGATCGGAAGGATTCGCGCCTTCCGCGCGGCGTCTGGTGAGGAAACTGGGGTAACATTCAGCAAGGAAGCCTCGCCAGTCCGGTTGGAATCCGGCGGTTACGGCAGGTTCAGGCGCTGCGGGAAGCCGCACGCCGGCAAGCGCGGCGATCTCCCGGCGTAAGCTCGCGAAGTTCGCGGAATTGCAGCCCTCGAGTTGGACCAGCCGGCCGGCGGCCATATGGATCGCACCGGGAATTTCCGGATTCGAGAGCTGTCGGCCCATGGATTGCACGAAGGGCAAGAACGGTTGCTCGACAAAGACCGGATCGATCTCGGAAGCCGCGAAGCCGCCGGTGACACGGCCCATCAGGTTCGTGTCGGTCCAGCCCATCACGGTCTGAACGTCGATGCGGGCCAGCGGCTCTTCAAGGCATGCGCGGGCGACCTCGTTATAGCTCCAGCCCTCGAGCACGCGTAGCGCCGCGACGCGGCGCTCGCCCTCGGTTGCGAGATCAGGGCGGCCGAGGACAAGCGCGATCAGACCCGGATCCGTCGCGTCTCGGAAGGCCATCGGGAGATCCTGCGGCGCGCCGGGCGCCTGGGACGCGCCGCCCGACAGCCGGATATATCCGTCCTGGACGTCCAACTCGCTCGTCCGCGGCGCGAACGTCCCTGACTTCTCGAGATTGACCTTGGGGTCCGGTCGCCATGAGATTGTCAGCGGATCGCCACGCCTCGCGAGCGCGGCGGTCCGCCGAAGGCTCGCCGTCGTCTCGCCCATGAGAACCAACCGGGCGCCCGCCCGCAGGCCCACGGCATGGGCGGGGCTTCCCGGCTCGACGTCGGCGACGGCGCCCGCGGTGGTGTCGGAGCGATGAAGGATGCCAGTCAGAGCGTAGGCGACGTGACGATCGACTTCATTGCGGATTTCGCTCGCGCGCTCGTTGGGGGCGTCCACAAGGAACCACTCGCGGTTCGAATCGACGCGCTCGATGGTATGCACCTGGGACACGCCAGCCTTCACGGCGTCCTCGACGCACGTCATGTCGGAACACCAGAAGGGATCCGCGCCTGACGGCGCGACGATGACCTGCGGCACGGTACGCCCGCTCGCATAGTTCTTGGGAAACTCCATAAGCCTGAGCAGGTCGATTCCGCCAAAGACGAACCCCTCCGGCTCGTGCGCCATCTCAAACCCCATGACCTCTCGCAGGATCGACGAGGCGCCCTCGAGCGGTGCGGCGGGCGCGAACGGCTGGAGCATGTCGTCCTGTGCGGCGGCGGAGGAGATCCCGAAAACAAGCGCAAATGGCGCCAGGCGAAAAAATCCGGTCACAAAAATCCCCACCTTTGTCTTGCCGTCCGCAGTCAACGTTACCCACCCCGGCTTCAATGATGAAACGCTTTCTCCATTTTCTGCGACTGCAATTTGATCAGGGCCATGCCCGCTGCGCATGGTCAGCTCGGCGTCGCTGGCCAGCGCGATGCGGACCCGCAGCGCGAGATCGATCCGCTCGCCGATCAGGTCGACCGGCTGGTTCGTCGCCAGCAGTTGCAGCCGGACCTTCGGGTGTTCCGCGAGGAAGCCGGCGACGAGGCCGGAGACAAGCTCGACCATCCCCGTCGGGCAACTGAATCGGATTCGCCCCTGGGGTTCGGACCGAACCTCCCTGACCAGCGCCTCGGCCTGCTCCGCCTCCAGCTGGATCGCCTTGCAGCGCTCGTAGAACGCCCGCCCGATATCGGTCACCCGAAACCGACGGCTCGAGCGTTCGATCAACCGCAATCCCAGCCGCTCCTCAAGCCCGGCGATCCGCCGGCTGAGTTTCGACTTGGGTTCGCGCAAGGCGCGGCCGGCTGCCGCGAACCCGCCATGGCTCACGACTTCGGCGAAATAGGCGAGGTCATTGAGATCGGTTTTCATCGTTCTACAAGAAGAACGCTGCAGCCCAATTCTGACCTCTACAAGCCGGAACGTTGCGTTTTCATCTCCCTTGCGAGCGGCGAGATGCTCTCGGCCGCTGGAAAAGGGGAGTTCAGGATGAGCAAGTTCGACAACAAGGTCGTCGTGGTCACCGGCGGCGCCAGCGGCATCGGCCTCGGAACGGCGAAGGCGTTCGCCGCAGAGGGCGCGGCGGTCTACATCACCGGCAGGCGCCAGGAGGCGCTCGACGCCGCCGTGCGCGGAGACATGTCCAGCCTCGCCGATCTCGATCGTCTCTACGACGCCGTCCGGCAGAGACATGCGCAGATCGACGTCCTGTTCGTGAACGCCGGCGGCGGAGAGTTCGCGCCGCTCGGCGCGATCACGGAAGAGCACTACCAGCGGACCTTCGACACCAATGTCAAAGGGCTCCTCTTCACCGTCCAGAAGGCGCTGCCGGTGCTGCGCGACGGCGCTACGATCATCCTCGCCTCGTCGACCACCGGGACCGCCGGCACGGCGAACTTCAGCGTCTACTCGGCCAGCAAGGCGGCGGTGCGCAATTTCGCGCGCAGCTGGATCCTCGACCTCAAGGACCGCAACATCCGCGTCAACGCCGTCAGCCCGGGCCTGACCGAGACCGCCGGGCTCGATGCCCTGTTCGGCGGCGGCGAGCAGGCCGCGAGCGTCAAGAACGACGTCATCGGCGCGATACCCGCCGGGCGTATCGGCCAGCCGGAGGATGTCGCCAGCGCGGTGCTCTTCCTCGCATCCGCGGATGCGGGGTACGTCAACGGGATCGAACTGTTCGTCGACGGCGGCATGAATCAGGTCTGAGGCGCGTCGGGCCGGCGGGAAAAGCCTGACGCCGGGCGTTTTCCTGTCGGCCTGCGGGCCCTGCGCCCAGCCGTCGAAGGCGCGCCGATGAAGCGGATCGCGCCTTTGCGCCGTCACCACGCGCCGGCGACGGGCCGCGCGCGGACCATCGGAACCATCTAGCCAAGGCGGCGCATGATGCGGATCGGAAAGCGTGGCGGAAAGCCTCGGGGCCAGTGTCGGCGCCCGACGCCCGGCTGGGCATCAGAGGCACTTGACCGCGATCTCGTCTTGCTGACGGCGCCTTGGGCCAGCGTTCCGGACATTCTGAGCTCCGGCGGCCCAAAGGAGGGCCGGATCCGGGTCGACGCGACCAACATTCTTCTGAGCCGCCCGCCCAATCCCCGGATCGACGATCTGAAAGGCGAGTCCGGCGGCGAGATCGTCGCCCGGCTGGCGCTGGCGGCCCGCGTGGTCAAGGCGTTCAACACGCTGCCCTTCGCCACGGTGTTCGCGCCGGCGCCCGAAAGCGCGACGCGGGTGTTCTTCATCGCCGGCGACGACGCGTCTGCCGTCGCGACGGTCGCGGGGCTGATCGATGAACTCGGGCTTCACCCGCTGCCACTCGGCTCCCTCGCGCAAGCCGGCCGACATATGGAGCTCGCCGGTCCGCTCTCAGGATCGGAGCTTCTGACGCCAAAAATCGGTGCGGCGTAGGTTGCTCGAAGACGCCAGGAGCCTTGTTCCGGGCGAAGCGCCTGGCCACGAATGCCGCCGAATAAATGGAAAGGCGACCGGGCCGGCGTTCGAAGCCGTCAATGTCGACGTCGTCGAAAGGGCGGGTGGCTGCGGTTCGATCGCGCCCCGGCGAGCGCCTTCGATCGGCCGATGCTTGATGAAGCCGCGAGCGGCCCGGCGCCGTCACGGCGCCCGGGCTCGTCGCCGGATGAATTTCGGACGACAGCACGGTCCATCCTCATTCCGCGCTTCGCATGTGCTCGCCTGCCGCGTTCCGCGCCGCGCTCAACCCCAGCCGGGCCGGCCGGTGAAATTGGGGTGCGCTTCAGGAGCGGAGCCGGTTCAACTCAGCGCCCGCGCCGCCTCAAGTATAGCGAAGTTGTGATAGCCGCCAAATACGACCACTGCGGCCAGGGCGGCGCGCCCAAACCATTTCGTCCGCCCGCGCAGCGCCAAGGTGGAGATCAGCGCATACTGCGCGACAAAATGCGCGACGTAGAGAAAATAGACGCTGCCATAGAGAAGGTGCATCATCATGAAGCCGGCGCTGGACAGAAGCGCCGTCGCCACGATCAGGTCCGCGCCCCGCTCGCGCAAAAAGACGCCGAGCGCCAGCGCCAGCGTCAGGAGCCAGGCCCCGGTGGCGATGATCTGCGCGACCGAGGCGAAGGCGATGTTCGACATGTCAAGCACGCCGCGCTCGGGCGCGAGGCCGGGGATGGCCGCCTGTGGATAACTCAGCAGGTCGCCCGCGATGATCGGGCTGACGGAGAGGTCGAACAGACGCGTCAACGCCGATCGGCCCGTCACGTCGATGAAGAACTTGCTCTCGTCCGCCAGCGCGACCACGTTGATGAACATCCCGGCCTGGCCGAAGATCGCATTCTGCAAGGAGGCGAGCGCAAGCGCGATTCCTCCGGCCAGACCCACCACGGCGACCGGCCGCTTCAAGGTCGGGATCATTCCCGCGCGCCAATTGGCGAGGCGTAGCAGGCCATGGCGCAGCGCCACCGCGATCAGGCCGACGCCCCAATTCGTGATGGTGATCGTCAGGCTCGCCATGCAGAGCAGAGCCTCGGTCAAAAGCAATCCTCCCGGGCCGCTTCGAGGCAGGGTCAGAAGCTGCAGGCTGAGCAGAATACTGGTCGTGCCGAAAGCGAATGTCTCGGGCACGGCGAACCAGAACAGGAAGGCCGCGGAGCTGAGAAAAAGCGCCAGGCACAGGATGAGGTCCATTAGCGCCAGTCCGAGCCAGCGTAGCAACCGCCACAGGAGCATCGTGGCGGTGAAGGCGTTCAGCGCAAGGAGCATCCCGATCGCCGTCGCGCTATCGTCGGTAAAGCGCGAGAAGACCCAGACGATTGGCCAGAACGCGAGCGAAAACAGCGGATGCTTGTGAGTGGTGACATGGCCGGCGGTCCGGTCCGTCAGATTGTCAAACACGCGCGCGATATCTGCGGAGAACCAGACATCGACTCGTTCCCAGAGCGTCAGCGTCTGGTCAAAATGACCGTAGCTCACCCAAGTGATCGCAGCAGCGAGACAGGCCAGCGCCAAGCCCGCCGCCAGCGCAATGATGCGCGCACGCGCCGTCTCCACATTTGCCGACACTACCGACAGGCTCCTGTTTTTTCTTCGATACGAGTGCTTGTGAGATGCGTCACAATGCGTACTCGTCGATCTGGAAGCAAATAGACATTAATAACCCATGGTCAAGTCTATAGTGTTGTTGTAGGTGTCGTTCATAGGCGTATCTGCACGATTCTAAGTTAAGTAATCATGGATAATTCACCGATATTTTCGAAATCTTGCGCTATCCCGGCGAATCCGGACGGGGTTCAAGTTTGAACGTGATGCGGGCGCGAGAACATCATCCGCACGCGAGCGACGCGCTCGAAACTATCTGCGTCGATCTTGATGGGACGCTTGTTTCGTCCGACACGCTGTTCGAGATCGCGCTGGCTTTCCTGGTGGCCTTTCCGTTCAGGTTCTTTCTTTGCCTCGGCGGATTGTTGCGGGGACGGGCGCACCTCAAGAGCCGGCTGGCTGAAGGTCGGCTCGTCAACATCGAAACGCTGCCATGGAATAGGCCGTTGATCGACTGGCTGGAAACGCAGAAGGCAAAGGGCGCGCGCCTGCTGCTGGTCACCGCCGCGGACAGGAGGATTGCGCATCGCGTGGCGGATCACCTCGGTCTCTTTGACGAGATTCTGTCAAGCGACGGATCCACCAATCTCAAGGGCGGCGTCAAGGCGGCGGCTCTGGTCCGGCGCTTCGGCAAGGACGGTTTTGTCTATGCGGGCGACGCCAAATCCGATCTCGCTGTCTGGCGGGTGGCGGCGGCGGCGATTGTCGTCAGCCGCAACAAACGCTTGCTTCGCCGGGTCGAGAAGATCGCGCCCATCCTTGCGACTTTCACCCCTGGCGCGGGCGGGCCTCTCGCCGCCGTTCGAGCGCTGCGCCCCTATCAGTGGGTGAAAAACGTGCTCGTTTTCGTGCCCATCTTCGTCTCGGGCCACTGGCAGGATCAGGCCGCCTGGATCCATGCCGGCATCGCCTTCATCGCGTTTTCGCTGCTCGCTTCGGGCACCTACATCTTCAACGATCTGACCGACATAGAGTCTGACCGTGCTCATCCGTGCAAGAAGACCCGCCCGTTCGCCTCGGGTCAGCTCGGCATCGCCAGGGGTGCGCTGCTCGTCGTCGGCTGTGTCGGCGCGGGGTTGCTCGTCGCCAGTTATCAGAGCATCCTGCTGCCGGCCTTGGGGTATCTGGCGCTGACGCTGTGCTACACTCTGTTTTTGAAGCAGAAATTCCTGATCGACGTGCTCGCGCTCGCGGCGCTCTATACCGTACGGCTCTATGCTGGCGGGGAGGCGACGGGGTATAATGTCTCGATCTGGTTGTTCTCGTTCTCGATGTTTCTGTTCTTCGGGATGGCGCTGATGAAGCGCGTCACCGAACTGACGATGACCAAGGACGGGCGCGTCCTGCGGCGTGGCTATGACGCCGGAGATATTGAACTTCTGTCGATCTCAGGCGTGGCGGCCGCATTCTCCTCTTCGGTCGTGTTGGCGCTCTACTTCAAATTCGGGCAGGGTGCGTCTGTCTTCGACCACCCGGAGGGGCTCTGGTTGATTGTGCCGGTCGTGCTCTACTGGCAGTTGCGTTTCTGGCGGGCAGTAAAGCGCGGGGCCATGCACGACGACCCTATCCTCTATGCGTTCCGCGACCGGCCGAGCCTGATCCTCTTGGGCGTCGTGCTATTGATTGCAATCTTCTCGCGGCTCTCCGTTTTCCCGGTTTAGGAGTTGATCTTGTCGTTTGCGGTGTTCGTTCTGACAGTCTTCAGCGTGACGCTGAGCGCTTGCGCGCAGATCATGTTGAAATTCGGGATGAGCGCGCCATCGGTGCGCGCCGCGCTGGCCGGGAGCGATATGCTCGCCAAGGTGCAGGCTGTGGCCTTCTCCCCCTTCGTGGTGGGCGGCCTCGCGGTCTATTTCTTGGGGGCGCTGGTCTGGCTGACCGTGCTGTCCCGGATCGACGTGAGCCAAGCCTATCCGTTCGTAGGCATGGGATTTGTACTGACGCTGCTGTTTGCATGGCTTTTCCTGGGAGAACACATCTCGGCGTCCCGGCTCTTCGGTGCGAGCCTGATTCTGGCCGGTATCGTCTTCGTGGCGAGAAGCTAGGTCACATGCCCATAAACAGGCTTTCGAGTTCGCGCCCCGTCTGATTCATCGCTTCCAATGAGCCGGAGGCGGGTATGGCGCGTTTCGATCTGGCGGATTTCAAGAGATCAATGATTCAGCCGTCGCCCCCGGCGAAGGATCGGGGTGTGAAGCGGGTGGACGGCCAGCGCGTTCTGAACGGCATTTTCTGGCGGCTGAGGACGGGTGGATCTGTCGCGGTTTGGCTCTGGTCACGGCGCTCATTTCCACCAACATGCGCGGTTTATGGCCTATGAGCCCAATCCCTCACTCCGGTCGTTCGGATACGCCAGGGGCGCTCGATCGCTTGTTCCAAGCCTCGCGGCAGTGGTTGAGAATGTCGCCGTCGCTGGTGAAGATGCGGTTGGAGAGCCAGTTGTCGGGCATGAACCGAAGCCGCTTAGGTGTCCGGTGAAACAGGGGCTGAAACGGGGGCTGGAACGGAAATCGACACGGCGGGATTTCGGGGCGGCGGGGCGTAGCTCCGCGTGAGCGGGTGCGGCGGGTGCGTCGCGGCGGGCGGGTCTCCCGTCTGGTCGGCGACGCTCCCCCGTTTCCGCGTTTCTCAGTCGACGATGAACAGTTTCGCGCCATTCTGGGTCGATGATCGGTGCGGCGCGTCGCCGTGATCGGAGACCTGATAGCTTGTCCCGGCGGCCATCTTGAAACGGCGTCCGTCCTTCAGCTCCGTCTCCATCTCCCCCTCGAGCACGTAGAGGATATGGCCCCGGTCACACCAATGGTCCGCCAGGTAGCCCGGGCTGTAGTCCACCACTCTGATGCGTATGTCGCCGATCGTGAGCGTGCGCCAGTAGGCGACGCCGCTCTCGCCCGGATGTTCGGTCGCGGGGATGCTCGACCAGTCGGTGGTGGTGAAGGCGAGTTCGGGTATCTTCATCAGGTGTCTCCAGCGAGTTTTCGCGGCCGCCCCGCCGCCAGGTGTCCGATTGCGCCAGCGCCGCGGCCGCGATGTATGAGAGGCTCCGCTCCTCGTAGCTGACCGAAGTGGCCGCGGCCACAAGAAGTTGCTCGTGGAGCCCGGCCTGTCGGGCGCATGGGGCGGGCGCCCGCCCTGGTGGCGCTGACCCGCCTTTCGGCGACGCCAAAGGACGCCCGGATTCGCCAGGGTTCAGACGGAAAGGGTTGATGGAACGCCGGCGACGGGAGAGCCGCACCATCCACTTTCGCGAAACGATGGATTGCGCCATCTTGTATTCACACCGGCGCGCGCCGCTCTTGCGGCGTGCATGGAGGCGAGGCAGGGGAGGTCGGGCGCATGTCGATCCGCGGCGTTAGGGCGGCGCGGTCACAGCGCTAGACGGCCGCGATCGGGCGCGCCCGGAAGCCGGCTCTCGCTCAGCGGAGCCGATCGGAATGGAAAGGGATGTTCAATGGGCGACGATTGTCCGACAGCGAAGGAGACCGAGGAGAGATTGCGCGAGGTGACCGACCATCGCGTCACGGCGGATGAGGGCCGTATCGTGGCTGCGCTTCTGGAGATTGCGCGAAGGCCGTTCGATATCGGCCGCCCCACCGGGGACGATCCGGCGACCCGGTTCCGTCCGGCCGCGCCAAAAACCGAAAGGCCCAACCGGTGACGCGCGAGGCGGCGATGGGCGCGATTTCGGATCTCTCGGCGCGTCTCGACGCGCGTGAAGTGTCGGCTGTCGAATTGCTGGAGGAGAGTCTCGACAGAATCTCCAGCCGGGACGGCGATATCCGCGCCTTCATCACGGTCATGGAAGACAGCGCCCGCCGGGATGCGCGCGCCGCCGAGCAGCGCGCGCTCGCCGGCGGCCGGCTTGGGCCGCTCGACGGGATTCCGATCTCGGTCAAGGACGTTCTGGCCACGGCGTCCGCGCCGACCACGGCCGGCAGCCCGATTCTGGAGACCTACCGGACCGGGCGCGACGCGCCGCTGGTGGAGAATTTGCGGCGCGCCGGCGCGATCATCGTCGGCAAGAACAACATGCACGAATTCGCCTATGGCGTCAGCAGCGCCAACCGCCGCTTCGGGAGCGTTCTGAACCCTCGCGCGCCGGAGCGTCTGCCGGGAGGGTCGAGCGGGGGCACGGCGGCGGCGATCGCGGCCGGCATGGTGGCCGCCGGCGTCGGATCGGACACCGGCGGCTCGATCCGCATTCCGGCGGCCTGCTGCTATATCGTGGGCCTGAAGCCGACCTATGGCCTGCTCGATACGGCGGATGCGATACCGCAGGCGTGGTCGCTGGACCATCTCGGCCCGTTGGCCGCCAACGTCACCGATACGCGGCTGCTTCTGGAAGGCGCGTCCGGACAGGTCTTTCCCGCCGGCGGTTCGGCGGAATCGACGCTGAAGGGCCTGCGCGTCGGGGTTCCGCGCTCTGCTGTCGCGCGCGCGGATGCGGCCACGCTCGCGGCCTTCGATGGCGCGATGGACCTTCTGCGAAGCCATGGCGCCCTTGTGCGGGATTTCGATTATGTCGATCTTGAGGAGGCCTATCGCGCCTGGCTCGTCATCATGCTGGTTGAATCCGCCGCCTATCATCGCGGAAATCTGCGCGCCGCGCCCGAATTGATCGACCCGGACATCAGGCCCTATCTTCTCGCCGGTTCATGCCTGAGCGGCGCGGAATATGTCGATGCGCAGCGCTATCGCCAGCAATGGTGCGGTCGCCTCTCGCGGGATCTCGCCGGCTTCGATGTCGTCGCCAACCCCACATTGCCGGTCGCGCCGCCATTGCGCGACGCCGACGCCGTCCTGACCGGAGGCGGCGAAATGCCGGTGCGGGACGCCATGGTGCTCTATCAGTGGGTGGCCAACCTCACCGGCTGGCCGTCGATCTCGCTGCCTTGCCATGACGGCGGCGAAGACATCGCTCCGAGCCTGATGCTCACCAGCGGCCCCTATACGGATGGGCGGTTGCTGCAGGTGGCCGGCGCGTTCGAGGAGGCGCGCTGATCGCGGCGGATGGGGCGCCCGTTCCCCCAGCGCTTCAGGACCGCCGGAACAACAGGCGATGCAGCCCCGAAAAGATCAGCCCGACGCCCTGGATGATGCCGCCGCGCATAAAGAATGCGATCGCGATGATGAAGGCGCCGAACAGGATCGGCCAGCGCGCCCAATAGGTCGAAACGATATCGCTCAACACGATATAGGCCGTGGTTCCGGCCACCGGCCCGAGCGGCGCGGTCACGCCGCCGAGAATCGACATGAACACGATATTGGCCGACTCGTTCATGCTGGCCTTGCTGACCGGCACGATCTGCCATTGGAACGCCGAGAGCGCCCCGGCGATCCCGGTCAGCGCCCCCGAGAAGGTGAAGACGAACAGCCGGTAGCTCCAGACCGGATACCCCACCGCCTCCAATCGGTCAGCGTTGTCCTTGATGCCCCGCAGCACCAGCCCGACAGGGGAGAGCACCAGCCCGTAGAACAGGACGAAGACCATCACCAGAACGACGGCGACGAAAATGTAGAAGCGCATGGCGCTGTCGAGCGGTATGTCGAAGAAGCCGAAAGACAGCACCGGCCGCGAGAAACCGCTCAGCCCGGAGGGCCCGCCGGTCACCGAGCGCCATGTCATGGCCGTGAAGTAGACGAGCTGCGCGAAGGCGAGCGTCATGAGGATGAAATAGACATCCTTGAGCCGCGCGGTCAGCAGGGCGACGATCGCCGCGGCGCCCGCCCCGATCAGCGCCGCGAGGAGCAGCGCCGGAATCGCGGTCAGTTGAAACTCCGCTATGCCATAACCTGCGGCATAGGCGCCGAGGGCGAAGAAGGCGGACTGCCCGAAGGACAGCATTCCCGCCTGCCCCAAGAGAAGGGCGAACGCCAGCGCCGCGATCGAATAGATCAGGATGTCGATCGCGATCGACAACGGCAGGAGAACCGGGATCAGGAGCACAAAGGCCCCAAGGCCCAGTAGGTTGAGGATGACGTGGTTCGCCGGCACGGGACCGTATCCTTTTTTCAGCATCGTCGCGCTCCCTAGCGGCTGCCGAACAGGCCGTTCGGACGCAGGAGAAGAACGAGCATCATCGTGAGATAGATTGTCAGCCAAGACGCTAGGGGATTGATATAGGTGGCGAATTCCTGAATCAGGCCGATGAGCAGGCCGGCGAAGATCGCCCCATAGAGATTGCCGAGCCCACCCACGACGACCACGACGAATGAGATCACCAGAATGTCCATGCCGATGAAGGGATGGAGGCCCCGCACCGGCAGGCTCAGCACGCCGGCGAGAGCGGTCAGAAACGCGCCGAGCGCGAAGCTCGCGGCGAACAGGATGCGAATGTCCACGCCCAGCAGCATGACGGCTTCGCGGTTTTCGATCGCAGCGCGGATCAGCGCCCCGGCGCGGGTGCGCTCGATGAACAGCCAGGCGAGCAGAATGACGGCGGCCGATATGGCGAGCAGAAAGAGCCGGAACTTGGGGTAGAAGATCGGACCGAGCTGCACCGCGCCCGCCAGGTTTTGCGGCGGGAGGCTGCTTGCGCCGGCGCCGCCCCAGATGATGATGATGACTTCCTGCAGGATGACGGCCATCGCAAACAGGGCCAGCAGCAGGTAGTTCTCGTCATCGGGATTGGACCCGTAGAGATGCCGTAGCACCCCCCGCTCCAGCACCGCGCCGAACAAGGCCAGCAGCGGGGGCGCCAGCAGCAGCGCCCACCAGAAGGACCCCGTGATCTGGATGATGCTGTAGGCCACGTATCCGCCAAGCGCGAAAAGCGCGCCATGGGCGAAATTGGGGATGTTGAGCATGCCCAGAATGAATGTCAGCCCGAACGCCGTCATGGCGTAGAGCGCACCAGTGGTCAGCCCATTCAACAGCTTGAGATAAACAAGATCCACTTGGTCCGTCCGTTTTCAGCGGGGCCGCGGCCAGGGCGACCACCGTTTCGATGATCTCCGCAAAACTTCAGGGCCCGGAGGCCCTGAAGCGGGGAGCCGAAAGCCGGCTCGCGTCTCCGACTCGTCAGAGCGCGCCGATATCCGTGCAAGCCAGAACGTCGTCGGGGACTTCCCCGCTATGTGTGTCGACGATGCGCGCCAGATCGAATTCTCCATCCACTTCATCCGGGCTCTTGCCCTCGGTGACGAAGAACGGGCGGAAAGCCTGATGCGACTCGGCGCTGATGCGCGTCGGCCCGACGATGGTGTCCGGGATCGTCCAGCCTTCGAGGGCTTTCACGAGATCGGCCGGCTCCACGCCTTCGGCGCGCGCGAAGCCTTCCAGAATGAGCTGCATCGTCCCGTAGCCGCTGCCGGCCGGATAGCCCGGCGGCTCGTCGAAACGCTCGATATAGCGTTCGGCGAAGCTTTTCGCGGTCGGGTTGTCGATCGTGTAGTAGAAGGCCGATCCGATCACCACGCCCTGCGTGATGCTCGGGTCCAGGCGGATATAGTCCTCGATTCCACTGCCCCACGGCACGAGGATCTTGGCCTGCTGGGTCAGGCCGAACGAATGCGCGGTGCGCAGGGCCTGGGCCGTATCGAGGCCGAAATTGTTGACGAGGATGACGTCCGGGCGGGCCGCCGCGATTTCGCCCATATAGGGGCTGAATTCACGCTCTCCCAACACATGCCGCTGCGAGCCGACGATCTCGACGCCAAGCTCCTCGGCGAATTTTTTCTCGAGATCCTCCAGCGTCCATCCGAAGGAGTAGTCGGAGGTGAGCATGTACCACCGCTTGGCGTCGGGGTTCTTCCTGGCCACGTATTTCATCGTGGCTTCGACGCCGGCGTGGTAGGGCGGCGCCCACTGGAAATTATACCTGTGGCACGGCAGCGGACCGCCGCTGAAGCAATGCACGCGTTTCTCGCGCTGCGCCAGATCCGAGACCGCCGCGGAGACGTCGTCGGCCCAGGGGCCTGCGATCGCCACCACGTTCTCGCGTTCGATGGCCTCCGAAACGCGCCGGGTGGCGGCGCCGGCGTCGCCCGCGCTGTCGCGCGAGACATAGTTGATCGTCAGGCCGGTGGAGCGCTGGTTGAAATCTTCAATGGCCATTTCCTGGCCGCGCTTGATGCGCTCGCCATCGGCGGCGTAAGGGCCGGTCAGCGGAACGATGCCGAGGACCGAAATATCGCCCTGGGCCGCCCGCGCGGGAGAGCCCAAAAGCGGAAACGCCGAGGTTCCGGCCAGCGCGGCCGCTCCCTGTAGCAGAGCCCTTCTGTTCATCTTAGGAAACATTGCATTCTCCCTCTGCAAAATTAAGGGGCAGGCGTGAGCCGCCGCCCCCGCGTCTTCAGACGCTCACTCCGAGATGTTTGTTGACGATGCCCGGATCGTCGCGGAGCGTCTTGCTCGGCGCGTCGACCACGACGCGGCCATTTTCTAGCACATAGGCGTATTCCGCGAGTTCGAGAGCGATATCGAGCTTCTGCTCGACGATCAGCATCGAAAGCCCGTTCGCGCGAAGGCGCTCAAGCACCTCCAGAACATGATCCACCATCACCGGCGCAAGCCCCTGGGACGGCTCGTCCAGAAGCAGAAGCCAGGGGTCGAGCATCAGCGCGCGCGCCACCGCGAGGATCTGCTGTTCGCCGCCCGACAGCGCGCCGCCGGGCCGCGGCAGCAGCCGCGCCACGATCGGGAATTCGTCCAGCACACGCTCGACCGTCCAGCCGCGCCCCTTGCGCTCCGCGATCCTGAGATTCTCCCGGGCGGTGAGATGGGTGAATATGCCCCGCCCTTCAGTGACGCAGGCGACGCCTCGTTTGGCGATCTGATCGGCGCGGAGCCTCGTGATATCCTCGCCATTCAGCTCGATGCGGCCCGCGGTCGCCGTGAGCAGGCCGGCTATGGCGCGGATCGTCGTGGTCTTTCCGGCGCCGTTGCGGCCAAGAAGCGTGACGACCTGCCCCTTGCCGACCGACAGCGACACATCGTGCAGGATGTGGCTTTTCCCATAGGAGGCGTTGATGCGCTTGACGGCGAGACCGGTCATCGCGGATTCGCCTTTTCGCGGCTGCCGAAATACGCCTTCTGGACCTCCGGGTTGGCGGCGATCTCCTCGGCGCCGCCCTCAGCCAGAAGCGCGCCGAAATCGAGAACGCTGATGCGGTCGGCCAAGTCGATCACGAGCTCCATATTGTGTTCGATGAGCAGGATGGTGAAATGCGCGCGCAGTGTCTTCAGGATATCCACCGCTTCGTTCAGTTCGGCTGACGACAGGCCGCTGGTCGGCTCATCGAGCAGCAAAAGGCTGGGCTTGCAGCAGAGCGCGATGCCGATATCGACGAGACGCTGAACGCCGTAGGGGAGAGTCTGCGCCTCCTGATCCGCGGTGTGCTTCAGGCTCAACAGGGCGAGCGCATCATCGACGATCGCGCGGACGGCGGGGCTCGTCGCGCCCGGCGTCATCGACCAGCCTTCGCCGGCCGCGCGCGCGGCGGCGAGGTTCAAATTCTCGCGCACCGTCAGCCGCGGAAAGATGTTCGTCCGCTGATAGGACCGGGCGATCCCGAGTTTCACCCGCTGCGCCGCGGAAAGCCCGGTGATGTCTTCGCCGCGGAACCGTATCACGCCGCGCGTCGGCTTGTAGACGCCGCTCAGCAGGTGAAAGAAGGTCGTCTTGCCGGCCCCGTTCGGGCCGATCACCGCATGCAGGCTCTTCTCCTCGACCTGAAGTGAGACGCCGGAAACAGCGTGCACGCCTCCGAAACTTATCGTGAGGTCTTCTGTCGTCAGCAAGGGGGCGTTCATCAGGACTCCGGCGGGCTGGCCACTTCACGCCAGACTCTAACGGAAAATTAGTTCTCGTCAATCGATTGACAGGTGATAGAATTGATCTCCTGAGCAGATCAAAGGCCGTGCGCGGCCGGGGGTGGCTTCGACGTGTTTGACATCAGAGATGCGGAAATGGTCCGCGAAGTGGCCCGTTGCGGGGGCTTCAGGGCGGCGGCGCAGAAGCTGCGGCTCTCCCAGTCCGCCGTTTCGACCAGGATCGCCGAGGCGGAGCAACGGCTCGGCGTCGAGCTGTTCGACCGCAAGCGCCATGGCGCCCGCCTCACGCCCAGCGGGCGACGCTTTCTCGATCAGGCCGGGCGGCTGATCGAGATGCGCGATCAGATCGCCGCCAGCCTGCTGCCTTCCTCCGGATTCGCCGGAACGATCCGCATCGGCGTCTCCGAGTCGATCGTGCATTCGTTGCTTCCCGGCATGTTGAGCAGGGTGAGGAGCGCGTTTCCCGACGCCCGTCTGGAATTGTCCGTTGAGCTCTCGCCGGTGCTCGCCAAGCGCCTCGTGGATGACGGCGTCGACGTCGCCATTCTGGTGAGGCAGCTGGTCCCGGCCGGCGCGGTCGCGGTGCCGATTTACAGCAGCGATCTGGGCTGGTTCGCCTCGCCGCGGATGACCTTGCCCGAAGGCGTGCTGTCGCCAAGGGAATTGGTGCAGTTTCCGATCGTCACCTTCCTGAGAGGATCGATGCCATTCATCGAGGTCGAGCGCGTCTTCATCGATCCGAACCTGCCTACGCCGCTTCTGCACGGCTGCGCATCGCTGTCCACGATGATCCATTTGATAACCGACGGCTTTGGGCTCGGCCTTCTCCCCGTCTCGCTGGCGCAGCCGGAGGTGGAATCCGGGCGCCTCGTTCGGCTGAACACATCGCCAAACACCAGGATCGGGAAACTGGAATTCGCCTTCAGCTATCTGAGCGCCCGAGACAGCAGGCAGATGGAGCGGATCAGGGAATGCGCCGAAGCGGCGGCGTATGAATATGGGTCGAAATGATCAATCAAACGATCGGTCTTGATTCGCACATATTTTATTATTTAATATCAAATAGATAAATGATTCTGAGGATCAGGAATCTGAACCGGTTCACACGCCAGACGCAGTCCGCCGCGAGCAACAGCAACCCGGTTCGCCGCCGACAGGCGGAATGGAGCGGAAGGGTGATCCGCGCGCCTGGTTTCGCGCCAATGCGCGCAGGCGGCGGGCGTCGACCCGGAGGCGAGCGCGGCTTGGCGCGGACAGGGTGACGAATTGGTCCGCATGGCTTGGATCATGGTCCGAACTGTCGCGCCTTGTCCTCCATCGCCTGCTTGAACATGTTTACGAATTGTCGGGCGGCCTTCGTCAGGGGCCGATAACGAGGGTAGATCAGTCGAGGCCGCATCGGGATCACTGGTCGGATCGGACGGGACACGACATTGGGCGGCGTGTGGCTGTAGAGCAGGTATGGCTCGACGATCGCAATTCCGGCGCCGCTTTCGACCAGCGCGCAAATGGTGGTGGATGCCCCGGCCTCGATCTTTGGATCGTATGTCAGACCCGCTTCCGCGAACGTGCCCGCAATGCGCTCGCCATATGGCGATTTAATGAAATAGGAAACAATCACATGCTCGAGCATGTCTTCGAGGTGAATGTGGGATCGCCTTGTCAGCGGATGGCCCGGGGGCATGATGCAGACGGAGTCGCATTCGAAGAGATCTTCGGATTTGTTCGTTGGCATCTCGGTGGAGTCGCCGAGCAGGCCGATATCCACATGACCATCATTCACCTTGTCCACGATGCTGAGCGAAGGCAGCACCTCGACCGCGATCCGCACCGTCGGATGCTTGTGCTGGAACTCGGTCACCACCGACGGAAGAAAGACGTTGGCGAGCGTCGGCAGCGCCGCGATGGAGATCCTCCCCGCCACAGACCCGCGCAGGTCGTCTGCGAGGCGGTCAAAGGCCTCCGCGGCGCCCATCAGCTTTTCAAGTTCCGATACCAGCAGCGTTGCTTCCGGGGTGGGGTAAAGGCGGCCCTTGATCCGCTCGAACAGGCGCAAGCCCAGCTGCTCCTCCGTATGCCGCAGCAGCTTGCTTACCCCGGGCTGCGACAGATTGAGCTTCTTCGCGACGCTTGTGGCGGTCTCGCTGGTCATCAGTTCCCGCAGAACGGCCAACTGTCTGAAGCTTAGATCCATATGCGGCATTCCATAACCATTGGTTCGGTTGGCATGAAAAGATAGCAATTTCGTTTTCGTGTCCATTCTGCCAGCCTTCCCCTTCAGCGGAGATCTCAAAGAGCCGCAAACAAAAAGCCCGCCGCGGGCGAATCCGCGCCGGGCGTTGCGACAGATGGAGGCTTATATGCTTTGGATGCGACCAACCGGCTCGAGCGCGCTTGCGCTCGCCGCATGCCTGATTGCAGCGCCTGCGAGCGCAGAGACGCTCCGCTTCGCCGCAAGCGGCGATGCGGCTTCGCTTGATCCTTACGCCTACTACACCACGTTCACGAGCGGCTTTCTCCAGAACGTCTATGAGCCGCTGGTGCGCTACGATGAAACGCTGAACTTCGAGCCGGCGCTGGCGGTTTCATGGGAACGCACGGCGCCGACGACGTGGCGATTCAAGCTGCGGGAAGGGGTGACGTTTCACAACGGCAACCCTTTCACCGCCGACGACGTGGTGGCTTCTCTCAACCGTGCGCGGGATGAAAACTCGCCCTATATCGTGGCGACCTCCGCGATCAGCGATGTCGAGAAGATCGACGACCATACCGTCGATATCCATCTGGACGGGCCCTATCCGGTCTTGCTGAACGACCTCGCCGGCGTCCTCATTCTCGACAAGGAATGGATGGAGGCCAACGACACGTTGCGCCCGGTCAATCCCAGCAAGGGAGAGGAAAGTTACGCCACCACCAACGCCAACGGCACCGGGCCGTTCATGATCGAAAGCCGGCGGCCCGACGCCGAGACGGTCTTCGTGGCCAATCCGGATTGGTGGGATGAACCGGAGCACAATCTGGACAAGGTGATCTTCACCCCGATCACCTCATCCGCGACACGCGTCGCCGCGCTGCTGTCCGGCGAAGTCGATCTCATCATGGAGGCGCCGCTGCATGATCTCGCGAGGATCGAACGCGCCGACAACCTTCAGGTTCTGAAGGGCGAGGATCTGCGCGTCATGTTCCTTGGCCTCAACCAGGGATCGCCCGAACTCAATTCGAGTTCGGTCAAGGGCGAGAACCCGCTCGCAGATGTGCGCGTGAGACAGGCGATCTACCAGGCGATCAATATCGACGCCCTGAATGAGAAAGTCATGCGCGGCCTGGCCAAGCCGACAGGCATTCTCGTGGCCAAGGAAATCCAGGGCTACGACGCCGAACTCGCGCCGAGGGCCGCTCCATACGATGTCGATGCGGCCAGGGCGCTGCTCGCTGAAGCCGGGTATCCGGATGGGTTCGACGTCGGCATGGATTGCCCGAACGACCGCTATGTGAACCCGGATCAAGTATGCCAGGCCATCGCGGCGATGCTCGCCAAGGTCGGCGTCGACGTCAACTATACGTCTTCGACAAAGAGCATCTATTTCAACAAGATGCTTTCGGGCGGCGCGGACATCTATCTGTTCGGCTGGGCGTCCACGCCTCAACTGGACGCCTACGCCCTGTTGAACTCGGTGATGCACAGCAAAAGCGGCAAGCAGCGGGGCAAATGGAACCCGGGCGGCTACGAGAACGCGCGCCTCGACGAGCTCGTGGAGAAGATCCAGGTCGAGATCGACATGGACAAGCGCCAGGAAATGATCTCGGAGGCGTTCCGTCTCCACAAGGAAGACTATGGAACCATAGCCCTTTATCAGCAGCCGTTGACCTGGGCGGCGAAGAAAGAGGTCGAAGCGCTTCAGCTGGCGGACAACAAGATTCGGCTTTGGTGGGTCACCAAGAACTGAGCCCCGCCGGAACTGCGGGGCGTCGGCTGACGCCCCGTGATTTCCTCGAGATACCGGAGATCTCATGAAAGCCAGAAACATTCTCGTGGCGTGCATCAGCCATGAGACGAACACGTTTTCGCCGGTGCCAACGCCTCTGAGCGCCTTCGGCGGGGGCTTGGGGCCGCTTCGAGGCGACGAAGCCGAGGCTGCGTTTCGCGGCACCGCCACCGCCACCGGCGGTCTGATCGAAGCGGCCGAACGGAGCGGCGCAAAGGTAAGCGTGGCTCTGATCGCCAGATGCGCGCCGAGCGCCGCGGTCGAGGACGAGGCTTTCGAGGCGCTCTCGAGCGAGCTTTGCGCGGCGGTCGCGCGGGCGATCGAGGCTGGCGAGTGCGACGCCCTGTTTCTGGAACTGCATGGCGCCATGGTCACGCAGTCGCATGAGGATGGCGAAGGGGCTCTGCTTCGACGTCTGCGCGGCGTCGCGCCCGGATTGCCGATCGCGCTCAGCCTCGATTTCCATGCGAACGTCACGCAAGATATGGTCGAGGCGCCGACTTCGGTCGTCGCTTACAAGACATATCCTCATCTCGACATGAGGGAGTGCGGGCTCCGCACCGGGGAGATTACGCTCAAAGTGATGGCGGGGGAGATCGACCCCGTGACCGCGTGGGGCAATATTCCGGCGCTCGTTCATCTGCAGAGAATGAACACGTCGGAGCCGCCTCTCTCCGAGCTCATCGCGCTCGCGCGGGAGGCGGAACGTGAGCCCGGGGTGCTCGCCGTCAGCCTTCTGGCCGGATTTCCGCTCGCGGACACGCGTGAGGCCGGGCTCAGCTGCATTGTCATGACGGACGGAGACGCCGCCCTTGCGGGCGCCATTCGCGATCGGCTTCTGGCGCGCGCCTGGGCGCGGCGGGCGGATTTCACGGTTGAACCCGCGCCGCTAGAGCAATCGATCGGGGATGCGGCGGGCAGGGAAGGCGGGCCTTGGCTTCTGTTGGATGTCGCCGACACCTGCAATTCCGGCGGGGCGCTCGACTCGATGTCGGCGCTGCGCGAAATCCAGCGTCAGGGACTGAAGAACGTGGCGGCGGCGCCCGTCTGCGATCCCGAATCCGTGCGAAAGATGCTCGCGGCCGGGCAGGGCGCTGAGATAGAGATTGCGCTCGGCGGCAGGGTGCCGACGCCTTCGGTCCCCTTCGCCAACGATCCGTTGCTCCTGCGCGGCCGCGTGGCGGCGGTTTTTGAGGGTGAGATCACGGTGACCGGGCCGGTTTTCACGGGCACGCGGCTCAACCCGGGCCCGACCGTTCTGTTCGAGTCCGGAGAGTTGCAGATCGTGGTGACGAGCAACCGTATCGAGCCTTACGATGAGGGCGTCTTCCGATGTGTGGGCGTCGACCCTCGCGAAAAGGACTTCATCGTGCTCAAATCGCGGATGCAGTGCAAACCGGCCTTTCTGCCCTTCTGCGCCGGCTACGTGGATTGCAATGGCGCGGGCGTCACCACGTCGGACATCAGCGCGTTCGATTATCGTCGGCTTCGCAGACCTATCTATCCTCTCGATCCCGATGTGAGCTGGGCTCCCGTCGGCGCGGCTGAACTCTCGGCGCCGAAATGAGCAGGATTCTGCCATTCGCCCTGTATCGTCTTGGGCAGGGCGTGCTTGTCATGCTTGTGGTGGCCTTCATCGCCTTCTCGTTGTTCACGCATGTCGGCGACCCGATCAACAACATGGTGGGCGAGGAGGTGGACGAGACCTATCGCGAGCAGCTTCGCGAGGACCTCGGGCTCAACGATCCCATCATCGTGCAATTCGCAGGGTTCGTCGGGCGCGCGGCGCAGGGGGATTTTGGCGTCTCCTACCGCAACGCCATTCCGGTGGAGAAGCTCATCGGAGAGCGGTTGCCCGCGACGCTCGAACTGGTGTTCGCCGCTGCGCTGATTGCGCTCGCGCTCGGGATTCCGGCTGGAGTCTACGCCGCCATACATCGGCGCAGGCCGTCGGCTCAGGTGCTTCAGCTGTTGTCATTGATCGGCATCTCGTTGCCGACTTTCGTAACCGGCGTTCTGCTGATCTATGTCTTCTCCATAGGGCTCGAACTCCTGCCTTCGTTCGGTCGCGGCGAGGTGGTCGACCTTGGGTGGTGGACCACAGGGTTTCTGACGGTGAGCGGCCTGAAGGCGCTCGTCCTGCCGGCGATCACACTGGCGCTGTTTCAGCTGACGTTGATCATGCGCCTTGTGCGCGCTGAAATGCTTGAGGTTCTGCGGGCGGATTACATCCGTTTCGCGCGTGCGCGCGGTCTGCCGGACAGGCTCATCAACTTCCGGCACGCCGTAAGAAACACGCTGGTTCCGGTCATAACAATCACAGGGCTTCAGATCGGATCGCTCGTGGCTTTTGCTATTATTACGGAGACGGTGTTCCAGTGGCCCGGCATGGGGCTTCTCTTCATTCAGGCTGTCCAGTTTGTCGATATTCCCGTTATGTCCGCATATCTGGTTCTGATCTCATTCTTCTTCGTCGCAATAAATTTCTTTGTGGATCTTCTTTATTATCTGGTTGACCCGCGATTGTCTGGCGGCCTCGCCGGCGCGCGCGGGAAGGGCTCAAGATGACCGACCGAGAGAATTCGGGCGTCTTTCAGGGCGCCGCGCGACTGGCTGGGCGTGTATGGCGGGGAGACCTCGTCTGGAGCTTTCGCAACACGCCCTATGCGATGATTTCGGCGCTGCTTGTGTTGGCGATTTCGGTGACGGCGCTTCTCGCGAATTGGGTGGCCCCGCACAGCCCGTTCGACATGACGAGCTTCAGCCTCATGGATAGCGAGCTTCCGCCGGCCTGGGTCGAAGGCGGCGGCCCGGATTATCTTCTCGGCACAGACACCCAGGGCCGCGACGTCCTTTCATTGATAATCTATGGCGCGCGTTTTTCGCTCCTCGTCGGGCTGGCCAGCGTCATTTTCGGTCTCATGCTCGGCGTGGCGTTGGGGCTCCTCAGCGGCTATGTGGGGGGCTGGGTCGATGCGGTGGTGATGCGCATAGCAGACGTGAAGCTGAGCTTCCCCGCCATCCTTATCGCGCTGCTGGTCAACGGCGTCGCGCGCGGCTTCCTGCCGGCGGAGATGCATGACCAGATCGCGGTGCCCGTGCTGATATTCTCCATCGGCATGTCCGGCTGGGTGCATTACGCCCGTACGGTCCGCGGGATCGTCATGGTCGAGAGACAGAAGGAATACGTTCTGGCGGCGCAGATCGTGGGCCGGAAGGGATGGGAGGTGGCGGTCCTCCATGTCCTGCCCAATACGATGAGCCCGGTCACCGTGATCGCCACGATCAATCTGGCGACCGCGATCCTGCTCGAGTCGACTTTGTCCTTTCTCGGTGTCGGCGTGCCGCCGACCGAGCCGTCGCTCGGCACCCTGATCAAGGTCGGCAGCGAGTACATGTTCTCGGGCATCTGGTGGATGACGGCGTTTCCGTCAATCCTGCTGGTGGCGCTGGTGCTCTCCGTCAACCTGCTGGGCGACTGGCTGCGCGACGCTCTGAACCCGAACCTGCAATGACCACACAGCAAGCAGAGGAAGCGCCGTTGCTCGAGGTTCGCGACATTCATGTCGAGGTTGAAGTTCGCCGCCGTCGTCTGAAGGTGATCCACGGCGTCAGTCTGTCCTTGGCGAGAGGCGAGACGCTCGGCGTCGTCGGGGAGTCGGGAGCGGGCAAGTCGATGCTGGGAAATGCGATCGCCGGCATGCTCGAGCCGCCGCTGTATATTTCCGGCGGCGAGGTTCGGCTGGAGGGCGAGCGGATCGACCATCTGAGAGGCGAGGCGCTGCGCGCCGTCCGCGGGCGCCGTATCGGCATGGTCTTTCAGGATCCGCTGACGAGCCTCAATCCGCTGTTCACGATTGGCGACCAGCTTGTCGAAACCATCGTCACGCGGCTTGGGCTCAGTCGGGCGGAGGCGCGCGACCGCGCGATCGCGCTGCTGGCGTCGACCGGACTGTCCGACCCCGCCGAGCGCCTTGACCAGTATCCGCACCATTTCTCCGGCGGCATGCGCCAACGGGTGGTGCTCGCCCTCGCGCTCTGTCTCGATCCGTTGCTGGTGATCGCGGACGAGCCGACGACGGCGCTCGACGTCTCCGTTCAGGCTCAGATCATCCGCCTTCTCGATCGCCTCAGCCGCGAGCACGGAAGTTCAGTGGTGTTGATCACCCATGACATGGGCGTAATCGCCGAGGCGACGGACCGGGTCGCCGTCATGTACGCTGGCCGCGTTGTCGAGATCGGCCCGACAGCGCACGTCATCCGCGCGCCGAGGCACCCCTATACCCGTGGCCTGATGGCGTCCATTCCTCCGATCGACCGCCGGCCGGCTCGGCTCGAACAGATCGAAGGCAGCATGCCGAAGGTCGGCTCCGTCTTTCCCGGCTGCCCCTTCGCGCCGCGCTGCCCCGTGGCGATGGCGCGTTGCCGAGAGGAGATCCCGGTTCTTGAGGGTGAGAAGGGGCATCTGAGCGCGTGCTGGCTGAGCGAGGCGTCCGCATGAGCGACATTCAGGACACCAGGTCGAACCGTCCGCTTCTGGAGATGCGGGACGTTGCGCGTTTCTTCGACGTCTCGCCGCCCTGGTATCAACGCCTGTTCGGCGGCCGAAGCAGGCGGGTCTTGCGCGCGGTGGACGGCGTCGATCTCGAACTTCCCCGGGGAAGGACATTCAGCCTCGTCGGGGAGTCCGGCTGCGGGAAGTCCACCCTGGCGCGGCTCGCGGTGGGGCTCTACCCGCTCTCCAGAGGGACCATCCGTTTCGACGGCGCCGATATGTCCGTCGAAAAGGGGTCTTTTGCCGAGCGGCGTACGCGGCGACGGATCCAGATGGTGTTTCAGGACCCTTTCGCCAGCCTTAATCCCCGCTGGCGCGTTGAACGGATCGTAGGCGAGTCGATCAGCGTGCACGAGCCGGAAACCGGTGCGGCGTCGCGGCGGGCGCGCGTGCGCGAGTTGCTCGATCTTGTCGGCCTCGGAGCAGATGCGGCGGCCAGGTACCCGCATCAGTTCTCCGGCGGCCAGCGTCAGCGCATCTCCATCGCGCGCGCCTTGGCGGCTCAACCGGATCTGCTGATTTGCGACGAGCCGACGTCGGCCCTCGACGTATCGGTGCAGGCGCAAATCCTGAACCTGATGCGAGAGCTGCAGGAGGAGTTGGGGCTGACCTATCTCTTCATAAGCCACGATCTTTCGGTGGTCCGGTTCATCTCCGATTATGTCGGCGTGATGTATCTGGGCCGCCTGGTCGAGTGGAACGAGGCCGAGGAGCTGTTCAGGAACCCCAGGCACCCCTACACCAGAAAACTCTTGGAATCGGTTCCCGACATGACGAGGCCCGGCCAGCAGCGCAATCCCATCGCCGGTGAGGTGCCGAGCCCGCTATCCCCCCCATCCGGCTGCCATTTCCACCCGCGCTGTCCGTTGGCAATGCCGCGGTGCCGCACCGATAGCCCGAGCATGCTCACGGCTGGCCACGGCGGAGTGCGATGCTTTGCGGTCGAAGAAGAGGCGAAGGGTCGGCCAGAAGGGCTGGCGTAGAGCAAGGCGTACGTCGGGGCGTGATGGTCTCTTTCCTTTGCTCTGTATTGAGATACTTGAAGTTAAAGCATCTTGAGGCCTGTGTATGTAAAACTTATTTGGGCATAATATATCCCTATTACGCTCGGTATATATTCAATTATATGAAGTGAAGTAAGCTTTTACTATGCAAATAAGTAGTATATTTTATTGTCGCAGTGGAATTTATTTTGAGTGGAGAGAGGTGGCATCGGCCCCGATTGGGAAGGTTGCGGAAAGTATATTTATACAAAGGTCGAATTTAGATTTTAAAATCTCTGAAGGCCAAACTTTGGAGCCGATTCACAGTGGAACCGCCCTCACCGGGAGTGGACTAAGGCCAAGACTCAATTTGCCGTTATGTTCCGCGAAAGGTTCGTCAGCCAATGACGAGAATAGGCCTCAAGCACACAATATCTGACATTCCCCACGTCGCCGCGCTGATGAAGCGGATGGAGATCGAGGCACTTTATTGCAAGCCGAACACCTCGAAGCCGGCACCGAAGCGCAAGATCCGTCTCTATCTGCTGCACAAATTGCCGTTGATGCGCCCCAACCAGGTTTGGGCCATGGATATCACGTGCATCCCATGGCGCACGGCTTCACCCAACTCGCTGTCGTGCCAGACTGGTTCACCCGCCGGGCGCTGTCTTGGCGGGGGGCGATCACGCTGGAGGCGGACTACTGCATCGAAGCGGTAGATGAGGCATTGGCGCGTTACACAAGTCCGACATCTTAAACGCCGACTAGGGCAGCCAGTTCACCTCGACGGGCTTCATCAAGGCGCTGGCCGGCAGGGAAGTCAACATCAGCGGGCCCCTCTGTGATTGCATGCGATCATCTGCCGACAATAGCTCGCGCGAGAATGTCTTCGTCACGCGGCTGTGGAGGGAGAAGGTCTACCTGCACGCCCATGGCGACGCCCCAGAGGCGCGCGCATCGATCGGGTGCTACTTCGGTTTCTACAATGGAAATGGACGACGCCTATATTCATCGCTTCACGGCGAAGCCCCGATCATGCTTACCTCAACCCACGGACGCCGGTATCAGTCGCAGCATAATCGACGCGGAAATCCACCTGAGATCCCCCGGAACCTGTTCAGACAAATCGGGCGGTCTCCGGCCCTTGCGTCGAAAGCATGTATCTCCGTTTCGGGGCAATTTTTGTCGCTATGGTGTTTGAGTTTCGGTGTTTGAGTTTCATTGGTTGATACCTTTGGTCAGAATGACTACCGTCCCGGCAGTGTTTTTGCCGCCGCGCCGGGAGAGATCTGATGGTCCGCGAAAAATCCGTCCCGACAGTCCGAACCGTGGAGCGTGCGCTGAATCTCCTGTTTCGGGTGGCCGAATCGTCGCAGCCGCTGGGCTTGTCTGAGATCTCCGAGGCGTCGGGCGTCGATAAATCCACAGCTCTGCGGCTGCTCCGCACGTTGGAGAGCTTCCGACTGGTCGACCGCAATGCCGACACCAAGTACTTCTCGCTGGGCTCCGGCGCTTGGCAGCTCTCGCGCTCGTATCAGGACGATCTCAAGGCGCTCGCGCATCCGCACCTTCTGCGCTTGCGCGAAGCCACAGGCGAGACTGTCATTCTGGTGGTGGCCCGCGGGCTGGAACGGATCGTGCTACACGCGGTGGAGGCCACTCACGAGCTCCGCGTCGTCCCGGCGCTGAACAACGTGGTGCCGGTCTATTCAGGCGCCGCCGGCAGGGTCTTTATGGCCTTCATGCCCGAGGCCGAGCGCGATCGGATCATCGACGCGACCGGCCTCAGGCCGGTGAACGAGCGCGGGATGACCGATCGCGCCTCGTTCGTCGCGTCACTGGATGCGGTGCGTCGTGATGGTTCTGCCGTCTCTATTGGCGATGTCACGCTGGGCATCTCGGCGATCGCGGCGCCCGTCTTCGCGCGGACTGGTGGCGTCGTCGCCGCCATATCGCTGCGTGGTCCCGAGGCGCGCATGGACGAAGAAAGGTTGGCCAGACTGACCCCACTCGTACGCGAGGGGGCGCATGCAATCAGCAGCGAATTGGGCCATCAGGCGTCAGAATTTGCTGTGAAGAGCGTTTCATGACCGACACAATTCTAATCACGGGGGCCAGCCGCGGTATTGGGCTGGCTACTGCTGAACGCCTGGCTGCGGACGGAATGCGTGTGATCGGCATTGCTCGCGGCCCGTCTGAGCGGCCGTTTCCGGGTGATCTGCACGAAGCTGATTTAGGCGACACCGAGACTGCGGCGACGATACTGTCGCGAATCGTGGCCGATGTTCCGATCGATGGGATCGTCAACAATCTGGGATTCAACATTGTCGAACGGCTTGGCGAAGTTGACTTGGCGCATTTTGATAAAGTTCTGAATCTGAACCTGCGGGCGACGCTTCAGGCCACCCAGGCGGTGCTGCCCGGCATGCGCGCGCGTCGCTATGGCCGAATCGTTAATTTGTCTAGCCGCGGCGCGCTGGGAAGGGTTGGGCGCAGCAGCTACGGCGCGGCAAAGGCTGGCATCGTCGGAATGACCCGGACTTGGGCGCTGGAGCTCGCTGGAGAAGGCATCACCGCCAATGTCGTCTCTCCCGGCCCGACCGCGACCGAGATGTTCCGGCGCAACAACCTTTCCGGTCCTGACGCCGAGGAGCGACGCCGCGCCTTCCTCGCCGATGTGCCGCTGGGCCGATTCGGCGAGCCTGACGAGATCGCGCATGCCGTCGCCTTCTTTCTCGACCGTCGGGCAGGCTTTGTCACCGGGCAGCTGCTGCATGTCTGCGGCGGTTCTTCGGTGGGGCTGGCGGCGCTGTAGGCGGAGTCGATGGAGCGATCGGTCGAGTGTGGGTATTTCGATATTGCCAAAAAACTAAAATTGACTACCATCTAGTGAAACTAACGATGCAGGGGGCTAACTAATGTCCAGAATTACAGCCATCAGGGCGGGTAAACTGATCGACGGGTGCGGCGGGCCGGTGGTGGACAACGGCGTGATTGTCATCAAGGACAAGCGAATCACTGCGGTCGGGCCGGCTGAACAGGTACAGATCCCGCAGGGCGCCACTATCATTGACGAGCCGGACCTGACCTTGATGCCTGGAATGATGGACTTGCACCTGCATCTTGGGCAGTTCAACAATCTGACTTTTCGCAACTACCGTGTTGCGCAATGGGAAATCACACCCGAGTTGCAGCAACTCTACCTACTGTTCCACGCGCAACTCTGCTTTGATCGCGGCTTCACCACGTTGCGTGATGAAGGATTGATGTCGACCCGCGGCCTGATGACCGAACACACTGTCGCGGTGCGCGATTCCATCGACCTAGGCATCAATGCGGGGCCGCGACTGATCGTGGCCGCGTTTACGGTCGGCACCGGTTCGCACCTCGACCTGATCATGCCGCGCGCGGCATTGCGCAATCCGCGCGCCACCGCGGATGGCGCCGACGAGATGCGCAAGCTGGGGCGCGAGAACCTCCTCAAGGGCGCGGACTGGCTCAAGACCTGCGCCTCGGGCGGCGGCGGCACCGACAAGGAAAGCCCGCAGGTGCGCAACCACACACAGGCCGAACTAGATGCTGTTTGCGACGAGGCGCATGCACAGCACGCCTATTGCTCAATCCATTGCTTTACGCCCGAGGCGCAGGCGATGGCGCTGAAAGCCGGCGCCGATACCATTGAGCATATGGTGTTCCACACTGACGAGATGATCGAACGCATTGTCGAGGCCGGGACTCCAGTCTGCCCCACGCTGCTGCATCGAACCGATCATGCCATCGAAGTGCGCGCCAGCACTGGCACGCCGAAGTTCACTTTGGACAAGATGCGCAAGATCCAGCCGTATTGCTTCGAAACTTTCCAGGCCATGCACAAGGCCGGGGTTAAAATCTTTATGGGCACCGATATGGGGCCGGAGCCCGACATGGGCACCAACGCGCTGGAGTTCGAGGTCTACGTCAAGCTTGGGATGACGCCGATGGAGGCGATTTTGACGGCGACCAAGAACGCGGCTGAAGCGTTGCACATGGAGGACGAGATTGGCACGCTCGAGGTGGGTAAGCGCGCCGATCTGCTGTTGGTCAATGGCAATCCGGCTGAGGATATCACCGTACTGCAGCCGCGCGAGAACATCCGCACCGTGATGAAGGACGGCCGAATCTTCGTCGACCGCCGCAAGGGGTGCGAGCGCGATGTTATCAATGTGGATTATGGCTCGTGGGCGCTGGCTGACGGCTAGGCGCCACGAAGGGCGCCACCGGCAACAACAGACAAGGTCGGACAAACCGGCCATGACGGGGCGAGCGTAACGCCCGCCGACGCATCTGACACAGGGAGATATCGACCATGCACAAGAACGCCCGACTGGCGGCCATCTTTTCTGCAGCGCTGGCCAGCCTGACAATTGCGCCGCCCGCTTCGGCGGAGTTCCCTGACAAGGGGATCGAGTTGATCGTGGCCTATGGCGCCGGCGGCGGCACGGATGTGACCGCGCGGATGTTGGCTTCCGATCTGGAAAAAACGATCGGCCATTCAGTTACTGTGCGCAACGTCACCGGCGGTGGCGGCTGGACTGGTTGGGGCGCCATCGCCAAGGCTAACCCCGACGGCTACACCATCGGCTATATCAACATCCCGAACATGTATGCGGGCTATTTGAACCCCGAGATGAAGCGCACCGAGAATTTGGAGAGCTTCACACCGCTGATGAACCATGTCACTGACTATTGTGTCTGGGCTGTCAGGCCCGACAGTCCGTTCCAGAGCGTGGAAGACGTGCTGAAGGCGGCGGCCGCAGGCAAGGTCTCGATCACCGCTCATGGCTTCGGTGGCGACGACCATCTGGCGATTCAGCGCATGCAGCGCATGAACAATGTGGAACTGGCCGTCGTGCATAACGATAGCACCGCGGATTCCAAAAGCCAGGTCCTTGGCGGCCATGTGATGGTGCTGGGAGCTAATGTCAGCGAAGTGGCCGCACAGGCCGCCAGAGGCGAACTGCGCGTGCTGGGTGTGATGTCGCCGGAACGCTCGGAATTCCTACCTGACGCGCCGACTTTCCGCGAGCAGGGCTATGATCAGGTCTGGTCCGTCTCGCGCGGGATCGCGGGGCCGGCGGGCCTGCCCGATGACATCGCCGAAGACCTTCTAGCGGCGCTGGAGAAGACCATCGGTTCAGATGCTCATCGCCAAAAGGCGCTGCAACTCAGTCTCGCGCCTGAAATCGTCAAGGGCAAAGAATATCAGACCTTCCTCAAAGAGACCGAGCAGGAGATCAAATCCCTGATGGGCTGGTAAGCCAGCCAGGGCGGCGGCGAATGTCTTGCCGCCGCTTCCCACGAAGGCGGGAGGGTAGGATGACTTGGGTCAACCGCACGATATCCTTGGCGCTTCTGGGGGTTTGCGCAATCCTCTGGCCGATCGCCGGGCGCTTTCCTGAGTCGGCGGCCAAATTTCCGCAAGTCGTCTTGGCGGCGGTGGCGATTCTGGCTGCGTTGATCTTCATGCGCACGCTGTTTCCCTCAATCGAACTCCGTGATGAAGCCGAGGGCGATCCGCGGCCGCAGGCGCTCATCGTGCCGCTGCTGGCAGCCGCTGCGACCGGTCTGACGATCTATGCGATGCGCTTTGCGGGGTTCTTTCCTGCGATGGTCGGGCTGGCGGTGGCGCTTTACTTCATTCTGGGCGTTCGGAGGGGCAAGGTGTATTTTGCCTGTTATCTGGGGGCGCTAATTTTTGTCTATGTGGTCTTCGAGATTCTTCTCGGCGTTCCACTAACTCAGACCCGGCTTTTCCGGTAGCGGGGGCGTATCTTGGACATTATTTTCATCATCGGCGCAGTCTTCGATCCCCTGAGCCTGCTGATCATCCTGGCTGGTGTGGTGGCCGGCCTCGTGATCGGCGGCATGCCGGGGCTGACTGCAAATCTGGGTGTGGCGCTGCTTCTGCCCGTCACCTTCAGCCTTGAGGTAACCGAAGCGCTGTTGCTACTAACCAGCCTCTACACCTCGGCGATCTATGGCGGGTCGTTCGCGGCGATCCTGTTGCGCACGCCGGGCACCTCGGCCTCGGCGGCGACGGCGATCGACGGGTATGAGCTGACAAAGCAGGGCAAGTTCGACACCGCGATCCGAGTGGCCACCTTCTCGTCGGTGGTTGGCGGGGCTGCAAGTGGCGTCGCATTGCTCCTGCTGGCGCCGCCGCTGTCGCTTCTGTCGCTGAAGTTCGGCCCGGCCGAGTATTTCATGCTGGCTGTCTTTGGACTGACGGTGATTGGCACGCTGTCCTCGGGCAATCTGCTCAAGGGGCTTATGGCAGGCGCGCTGGGGCTGCTGATCAGCGTGGTGGGGATGGACCTCAATTCGGGTTTTCCACGCTTCACCTTCGGCATTTCGCCGCTGTCCTCGGGCTTCGATTTCGTGCCCGTGGTGATCGGCCTGTTCTCGGTGTCGCAGGCGTTTCTGATGTGCGAAGATGTGCATTCGACCATCCAGAAGGCCGAGATCACGGTCCGTAAATGGCGATACTTGCCGACTTGGGCCGAGTTCCGCGATATCCGGGGTACGCTCGCCCGCTCTTCGCTGATCGGTGTCTTCGTAGGCATCTTGCCGGGCGCTGGCGGCGATATCGGTTCTTGGGTCAGCTACAACGAAGCGCGTCGGTTCTCACGCGACAAGGAAAGCTTTGGTCGCGGCTCGATTGTCGGTGTCAGCGCCTCCGAGACGGCCAACAACGCCGTGACCGGCTCGTCGCTGATCCCGCTTCTGACGCTGGGGATTCCCGGCTCGGCCACTGCGGCGATCTTGCTGGGTGCGCTGATCGTGCATGGCCTCGTGCCGGGGCGCGCATTGTTTACCGAACATGCAAACATCACCTACACGGTGATCTTCGGCTTCATCCTGGCAAATCTGATGATGGGCGTGGTCGGCATGGTGTTGGCCAAGCGAATGGCCTCGGTGGCGCTGGTGCCGCAAGTCATTCTGGTGCCGATCATCCTGATCTTGTCCGTCGTGGGGTCTTATTCGCTGGGCAACAATATCTTCGATGTCTGGACCATGCTGATCTTCGGCGTCATCGGTTACCTGATGCGCAAAACCGGGTTCAACCCGGCTCCGATGATCCTGGGGCTGATCCTGGGACCAATCGCCGAGGCGGGGTACCATCAATCACTGGTGCTCGCGCCCACCACGGTGTTCTCCTACATCCTCAACAGCTGGATCGCTCTGACGCTGCTGGTGTTGAGCGTCCTGTCGATCCTGAGTGCGGCGCGCATCGAATGGAAGCGGGTGCGCGAGGGGCGCAAGACGCCCTCCGTCATGACGCCGCAAAATGATAACAATTGAAGCCACGGAAGGCACAACCATGCAACAACATTCTCCGCTCAGAGACTGGACTCCAGGCCGCGCCTATACGGCGCTTTCCGTCACACGCAGGTTGGCAGGTGATCTGGCGCTGCCGCTCAACACTCTAACGGGCGCGCGCAAAGGGCCGACGTTGGCGATCACCACCGCAATCCATGGTGACGAGACGACGCCCGCAATGATCGTGCGCAGCCTGTTTGAGCGGCTCAAATGCGAAGATCTGACCGGCCGTATCGCTGCAGTCACCGTCTGCAACCCGCCCTCCGTCGGAGCCTTCGGTCGGCAGACGCCCGAGCAGCACGGCAAGACCGACCTGCACGAGGCGTTTCCAGGCAGCGCAGAGGGCAATCTGACGCAGAAGATCGCCCATGTCCTGACGCGGCAGGTGATTGATCACGCCGATGTGCTGGTCGATTACCATTGCGGCGGTTCGGGCGGTCGGTTGCAAGAGCGGGTGGACATCCACAAGGACGCTCCCCCCGAGGTGCGTGCGAAATCGCTGGCGCTTGCGCGCAGTTTCGGCACCATTCTGGTGCATGACAACGCGCTGGGCAATTCGGCCGTGGGCTATGCCAACAAGCAGGGCAAGACAGCCTTCAACGCCGAGACGGGTGGCGTCTATCTTGCTCCCGCTGATCAGGATTTCTACATTAAGAATGGCGTTGAAGGCTTTTTGCGCGTCCTGCGGCAGCTGGGCATGATCGAGGGCGGCGCACCCAAGCTCCGGCGGCAACTGTTGTTCGCCACCAAGGCGCGTCACGAGGCTAATCCACGGCAGGGTGGCTATCTGGTGTCAGAGTTCCAGTCGGCGCAGGATCTGGGCAAGCCGGTTGCAAAAGGTACGCTGCTAGGCACGCTCTACGATCTGTACACGCTTGAGCCGGTGGAGGAGTTGCGCGCGCCTGCAGACGGGATCCTGCAATTCTCGCGCTATTCCGGCGCGATCGACGCCGGGACAAAGGCTTTCGCGCTGGCCGAAGAGGCCGCATCTGAATGGCTGGACGCGCAATGACCGACGCCTGGCAGTTGAACTCTTTGGACAATGTCGCGACGCTGGCGACAGCGGGCGCCGCCGGTGAGGTGCTAAGGCTGCGGGGTGCGGGCGAGGGGCGCAGCGTGGTACTGGCCGAGGCGGTGGACGCTGGACACAAATGCGCATTGACGACGATTGCCGCAGAGGCGGACGTGGTGAAATACGGTGCAGCAATTGGCCGCGCCCGGAAGGCAATTGGTAAGGGCGAGCGGGTTCATTCTCACAATCTGGTCAGCCGTTATGATCCTACGCCAAAAGTAAAGGCGGGTCCGGCTGCCCATATCGCGCCAGACATATTGCGGATGTTGGTGCAGGCGGCGCTTGAGCATGCTGGGGCGGCGCCCGAAGCCGCAGCCGATTTCGCCGCACACTGCGTTGATGCTGAACTCAGCGGTGTCTCGACTCATGGTCTGCGTCGGCTACCGGGGTATCTCGCGCGACTGCGCGCAGGCGGGGTGGACGGCTGCGCGACGCCTGTGATCGAGGGCGACGGCGCGGTGCTGCAGGTGGACGGGCAAAACGGCATCGGTCACCATGTGGCGCGGCTCGCCTCCGATGCTGCTGTGGCGCGGGCGCGTGAACTTGGCGCCGCCGTGGCGCTAGTGCGCGGCAGTAACCATTTTGGCTATGCCGGCTGGTATGCGGCGCGTATTGCGGCGCACGGGATGGTCGGCATGGCGGTCTCGAATGGCCAGGTCTTGGTCGGCCCGCCAGGCGCCAAGGCTCCGATCTTCAGCAATGATCCGGTGGCGCTTGCTGCACCAGGCGGCTTCGAATTCGACATGGCCACCAGCATAACCTCGCGCGCAAACATCGCAGCCTCGGCTGAGCTTGGCGAGATCATTGCTGAGGGGCTTGCGCTGGACAGCCAGGGCCGGCCCACCACCAATGCGGCGGCGGCGCTTGAAGGCATCTTGCTGCCGTTGGGCGGCGCCAAGGGCTTTGGGTTGATCGCGGCGCTTGAGGTGCTGGCAGGGCTTTTGCCCGGCGGCGCCTATGCCGATCTAGTGGCCTCGAAAGAGGCCGACCCCGCGCAGGGCGAGGGCACAAGCCATTTCCTGATGGCGATCGACCTCGCCGCTTGCTGCGGGGCCAGCGCGTTCGAGGCGCGGATGCGCGACCTGGCTGGCCGGCTGGCTGGATTGGAAATGGCCGAAGGTCAACCTGCCGCGAGGCTGCCCGGCGTACGCCGCGCAGCCTCGCGGGCGCGCGGACTGGTCGAGGGAATCGCGCTTGATGCGCTGAGGTTGGCCGAGTTGCAGCAGATCGCAAGCGATATCGGCGGGTCACTCGAACTGAAGGAGCCGTCCGCGTGAAACTACCGGAAACCTTGAATGCCTGGCGGCGCGAAGACGGGCGCCCAGGCATCCGCAATGCTGTAGCCGTCATGGCGGCAGCCGATAACATGAACCCGCTTTTGTCGCATATCGTGGCGCGCGTTCCGGGTATTGTGGCTCTTCCCGCCGCCTATGGCCGAGGCCAGCTGGGCGAGGATCTCGAAATTACGCTGGACAGTATGGCGGGCCTTGCGGGGCATCCCAATCTGGCCGGCTGCTTGATCGTCGCCTTCGAGCCGGCAAGTGCGCTGAGGATCGCGGAGCGGGTGCAGGGCCGGGGTGAATCGATCCGCGTCCTGTCCTTTCTGCAATCGGGCGGCATGCAGCCTTGCATAGCCGCTGCCGAGCGATTGCTGCAAGAGTTGCAGACTCGCGCCGACGCTGCAAAGCAGACGCCGGTCGGCTGGCATGAGATGACCATTGGGCTGGAATGCGGTGGATCCGACACCACCTCGGGTCTGTTCGCTAATCCGGCGCTGGGCGCGCTGACGGACGAATTGCATACTCGTGGCGCAACACTGATTTTCTCCGAGCCGGTGGAGTGTCTGGGCGGCGAGGCGGCGCTGACAGCACGCGCCTGCAATTCAGAGGCTGCAGAGGCAATGTTGCGCGCCATCGACGGCTATGCGCAGATCGCGCGGACCGCGGGCGTGGAACTGACTGGCATCAACCCCACCGCTGACAATATCGCCGGAGGGCTTACCACGATCGAGGAGAAATCGTTGGGCGCGATCGCCAAGACCGGACATGCGCCCATCGAGGGTTGCATCGGCTATGGCGCGCGCGCGCCGTACACGGGCCTTTGGATGATGGACGCCCCGGCCGCAGCGGTCGAGAATCTCACCGCGCTTGCCGCAGGCGGCTGCCAGATCACCGCCTTCGTCACCGGTAGCGGCAACCCGTCCGGCCATAGCATCATGCCGACGCTGAAGATCTCCGCCAACCGCGAGACGGCGCGGGTGATGCGTGACCATCTTGATGTCGATCTCTCGGATCTGTTCCATGGCGGCGGCGGCATCACCGCAGGTGCCGAGCGGATCGGCGCTGCGGCGGCCGCAGTTATCGATGGCGCGCCGACTGCGGCCGAACGGCTGGGGTTTCTGCACAGCAACATCAGCCGCTTCGGCCGCTCGGTCTGAGGGAGGCGGGAATGCGCCAAATCATGAGCCAATGCTGCCGCGCGGGCTTGGCGAGGCAGGGAGCCGCCCGCCGCCGCGCCCTGAGTGGCCACGACGGAGTCAGCCGATGATCCGCGCTGGGATTGTTGGGCTGGGCCGCTGGGGCCAGGTTTTGGTACGCGCGGTGGCGGAAAGCCAGAAGATCGCGTTTGTCCGCGGCGTCACACGCAGCCCGTCGAAAGTAGCTGATTTCATGGCCGAGACCGGCCTGCCGGTCGATGACGATTACGCCGCCATGCTGGCCGACACCGAGATTGACGCGGTGGTGCTGGCCACGCCGCATTCCGCCCATGTGGCGCAGATCGAACAGGCCGCCGCTGCCGGCAAGCATGTCTATGTGGAAAAGCCGTTGGCGCTTGATGCCGATTCCGCTGCTGCGGCCTGTCGCGCAGCGGAGGCGGTGGGCGTGGTGTTGGCGCTGGGGCACAACCGTCGCTTCCTGCCGGCTTTTCGACGCCTCGCGGCGATGGTCGAGGCTGGAGAGTTGGGACAGGTGCTGCATATTGAGGGCGTCTTTTCAGGCCCCTCGGCCTTCCGGCAAAGCCGTGAGGGTTGGCGCGCCACGCCCTCCGAAAGCCCTGCAGGAGGCATGACAGGAAAGGGTGTCCACATCACGGATCTGATGATCGCGCTGGCCGGCCCGGTGGGGGAAGTCATGGCCGAAAGCCGCCGGCAGGTGTTGGACTATGGCATGGACGACACCACGTTGATGATGTTGCGCTTTGCCTCCGGTGCGTCGGGTAGTCTCTCGACGCTGACTGCTACGCCCGATGACTGGCGCCTGCAGGTCTACGGTAGCCGCAGTTGGGCCGAGATCCGCGACGAGACTCGACTACGCGTGCGCCCGCAAGCTGGTCCCGAGCGGTGCGAGGAGCACGCTGACACCGATATCGAACGCGCCGCGCTGGAGCATTTCGCCGCCTGCATAGAAGGCGCCGCAAGCTGGCCGGTGAGCCCGGTGCAGGCGGTGGCCAATACTGCGCTGCTAGAGCGGATCGCGATTTCGGCGCGTGACGGCGCAAGGCTGACTGTTCCGACTCCCGAGATGTTAGTGATGCCAAGATGAAGATCGCCAACAACCCTTTCGGGACTGTAAGGAAACTTGTTTGCGAGGCCATGATGATGGAACTGAGAGGAGCATCACATGACGATCGAGAAGGATCTACTGGACGAGCTTCTGGCTGGTCGCGATCTGCAGGATCTGTGCGCGAAGGATGAGCCGGTCCATTAGGTGAAGACGGTGCTGTCGGAAAGGTTTCTGAACGCCGATCTGAAAGAGTATCTGTTCGGTGCGGCCGGTCGAGATGTCGGCAAAAACCATAATGGCGCATCTAAGAAGGCGATGCTGACGGGCGCGTCGAAGGTGACGCTGGGCATCCCGCGGGATCGGAACGGCGCCTTAGATCCGAAGCAGATCGCGACGTATCAGCGACGATTTTCCCGGCGCCTGACAGGCAAATGCGCAGCTCTCGCCGAGAAGGGATTTCGACGACAAGGTGATCTCGATGTATGGGCGCGGCATGAGCGTGCGCGAGATCTGGATGCATCTGGAGGAGTTCTACGGCATCGGCGTGTCGCCCGACCTGATCTCGGCGGCGCCGAACACGGTGCTGGAAGGGGTCGCGAAACGGCGGAACCACCCGCTCGACGCTTGCTATCCGCTGGAGTTCTTCGATGTGATCTGGGTGAAGGTCAGGGACGAGGGCTTTGTGCGCGACAAGGCGGTCTACATCGCCCTGGGCATCCTGCCGGACCGCACGAAGGACATCCTGGGCCTCTGGATCGAGCAGACGGAGCGCGCGAAGTTCTCGCTTCGGGTGATGAATGAGTTGAAGGCGCGCAGCCTGGGCGACATTCTTGTCGCCGCTGTCGACGGGCTCAAGGGCGTTTACGAAGCGGTCAACGCTGCGTTTCCCGACGTCATTGTCCAGACCTGTATGGTGCATCTGATCCGCCACTTCATGAGCTTCGCATCCTGGAAGGATTGCAAGCCGGTCGCGCAGACGCTCCGAGCCGTCTGTCGGGCCAAGGACATCGATGCAGCCAAGGCGGCGCTGGAGCCCTTCGAGGAACACCTCTGGAGTCTGACATATCCCGCAATCCATTTCCCGGCAGTGGTTTGTCTGCGAGCCACGAGGGGGGGCACCCTGGTGGTGAAACTGGCGCCTGATCAGTCCGTTCTTCGGCTTCCCGGAGGGCGTGCGTCGGATCATCTATCCTAAGAATGTGATAGAGACGCTAAACTCGAAGTTGCGCCGGTCGGTGTACGCCCGTGGCCATTTCTCGAATGATGACGCCGCTACGATGCTGCTATACTTGGCTCTTGTTTGTGCGGCGAAGGAGTGGGAACATGCGCTGCTTGAGCAGCGCCGAGGCCAAAACCCAATTCGCCGTCATGTTTGGCGAACGACTTGTCAGCCAAAGACGAGAACTGGCCTCGAACACAAACTATCGGACTGTCCCTAGGGCGATGAACGGAGAACGAGAGACAGAGCATCTTGGCGGTGGGGGCGGGGACGAACAAGGTGATCGACCGTCCGGTTTGGCAATCATACTACAACCCGCAGGCCGAAACTTAATGAAGACTCTCAAGTTCGTCGAAGCCGTCCGTCTCAACGAGTATTAAATCCGCGTGGATGTCACTGCTGATGTGCCTCGCTTTATCGATAAAGTCTACAACGCCTGATTTCCGGTCAAAATCGTGGCTTTAACCTGTGCAGATGAAAAGGCGCACTCTAGTCCAATCTAGCGACCAGACAGATAGGCGTCCGTTGAAACCGCGAGACTCATTTTGCGTTGATCTCCGATGTTGCAAACGAGATAACATTTAGTCTTGAGAATAAACGGCATCTAACCTACTAGTCCGCGATTCCAGAAAATCAGAGTGGGCGCATTGACGGATGAATCTTATTTCAGGAGTGTCAGGTATTCTAACCCCGCCGCGGACAGTCGTCGTGAGGCGAATACGGTGAAGGCGCCGACCAAGCTCGTGCCAGCGCTCCAGAATGGGATTCGTGTCATTGAAGCGCTAAACCGGCACGGGCAGGGCGGCGCATCGTTAGCGGAGCTAGCCAGAACGCTCGCGATAACCAAAAGTCACTGCCATGCGATTCTGAAGACGCTTGCTCATTCAGGCTGGCTGCGGTTTGACGAACGGTCCAAGACGTACAGTCTAGGCGCTGCCTTGTTGGCGACATGTTCTTCGATGCTGGCTTCGCCTGAACTGAAGCGCATACGGGAACGTTTGACACAGCTAGTGGTCGAGTCGGGCTTCTCCTGTGTGCTGACGCAACCACAGACCGACGGGACGTTTATCGTAATCGACAATTTTCCCAACGACAATCTGGTGTTGGTGTCGTACGCGATAGGCTCGACGCTGCCTCACGACTCTCCTGCGCAGATGCGCGCTTATCTCGCTTGGCAGTCGCAAGTGGAGCAAGAGCGATGGCTGACGGCCAAAATGATACGCAAGTACACGCGGAACACGATCACTTCGCCGGAGCATCTGATTTCTGAACTCGCGGCAACCAAGGCCCGAGGCTTTTCGCGAAGTATAGGCGAGCATTTCGAGGGAATGCTCGCCTATGGCTTGCCGATCTTCGCGCGTGATGGAAAAGTCGCCTATATCTTCTGTCTCGCCGGTTTCGAGGGCCAGGTTGAAGAGTGCGAGGCCCAGGTGACGTCCGCGATGAAGCGTGCGGCGCGTGATATCCACGATTCCATCATGGGTGAGCCTCCGGCTGACTTTCCGTAACGGTCCCATACGCACTGAAAACTGACCCGTACGCCCTGAAAGCCGACGCGCCGACTGAGCGCACGCTTTTGGCCAATGGCCGATCGTCCGTGGCGCACTCCCTGAACATGCGTGATGCTCAACGGCCTTGACAGAAAAATTGCAGTAGTGTTCGCTGATCTTTGGGGAGGCAGAGTATTCTCTGAAGAGAATGAGAAGCTGCGCGTCCAAAAAATAACTGCTCCAAGCGGCGGAGATCGACATGACCCTGACGGCATCCTCGAAGCACATTTCATCGGTACGATCCGTTGTCGCTGCGGCGACATTGTTCGCCGTATCGGTGGCCTTCACTGGCGGCGCGACTGCGGAAACTTTGTTCCAACCAGCAGAACCCGAACCCGGCGTCGAAATACCGTCGGTGACAGTAAATTTCGGAATGCGGCCATATGCGGACAACACATTCTACGTCATCGCGATGAAGAAGGGCTGGTTCGATGAGGTGGGCGTCACTATTGGTCCCGACGAACTCGGGATGAAGGTCAACGACACGAACGTGAACGCTCTGCTGCTGAATGGTCAGCTCGATATCGCCAGTCAGTACTGCCCGCTGATGCTGCCAACCTACCGTTCTAGCGGCAAACTGAAATGCATCGCCTTCACGGATACCTTCCTCGGCGCGGCGATCCTCGCCAATCCGCAGCTCGGGCTGAAGTCGGTGAGCGAGTATATCGATGAAGGTATGAGCTTCGAGGATGCGATGGCCACGGCGCTGGCGCCGCTCGAAGGGAAAACACTGATCGTGCCGCCGGTGATTTCGAACCGCCCCTTCACGAACGCGGCGGCGGAGTTCAGCGGAGTCGACTGGAATGTCGAAGTGCTCGAAGACGCGCGGTCGCTCGTTCTCGCGCGGTCGGGGCAGATTGACTTCGTGAACCCCGAGGGCGCGCCAGTCGTCTATACATTGATGCAGGCTGGCTGGACGCGGGTATTGAGCATCGGCGACCTCTTCGCTCATGCGCCAGGTGGAGCAGGTTCGTCGGTCGCGCCTCTGGTGGCTATCGTCGGAATTGGAGCGAATTCGGACTATGTAAGCGAAAACCAGAACACTGTTCTTCGTTTTCTTTCAGTCGTCTGGCGAACGATTGACGCAGTGGGCAAGGACCCTTCCCTCTATGAGCTGCAAGCACCTTACCTGAATAGCGTCGCAGGGACTGACTTGGACGCGAAGGGATTGGAGGCGACGGTAGCCGCATTGCATCCCTTTGCGCCGTTCGAAGAGGGGGAAACCTATTTCCGCGATCCCGAGAGCGTCCTCTACTATGAAAACGCTTGGGGCGCGTTGATCGAAGAGTTCACTAAAAAGGGAATTCTGCCCGACGAAGGATTGAAGCCTGATGACATCGTATGGGCGGCGGCGATCTGGAAGCAAATGAACGATTACCGCATCAAGTCTGAGGATCTGATCAAGGCGCTCGACGGGGAAGTCTTGAGCGAAGAGGCCGGGAAACTGCTGGAGCAGGCAAAGATCCATCATGAGCGGTTCAATTACCTCGACGCTTATCGTTTCGCTGTAGCGGCTAAAGGCTGAGGGCGAGGATTGAGGAGCGGCGTGGCCACCTTGCGACAGACGATCGGCGGTTCTCCAGATCGCCGGGTGTCGGGCGGATCCGCGAAGCATACGGTGAGGGCATGGCTCGGCTCCGTCGATCCGCTCGGTCTCGTAGGCGTCATTCTGGCGGTCTTCCTCTGGTGGGGGCTCGGCTTCGTTGTGGGGTCCGCCGTTCTTCCCTCGCCCTATGCTGTGATGGCGCGGGTTGCTGAGGACTTCTGGCTTGCGCCGATGCTCAGCTATTATGGTCTTCCAAAAACGGGGCTGTTCGACAGTCTGATCTACAGCGCTACAAATGTCTTTGTCTCAGTACTTCTCGGCGGCGCGATCGGAGCTGTTCTCGGTCTCTTCACCGCCAGGGTCATGTTGGCGCGTGCGATTCTCGATCCGATCCTGACGACGGTGGGTACGATCCCGATCCTCGTCCTCGCGCCCTTCTTTCTGATTTGGTTTGGGACAGGAAGGTGGAGTGCGCTCCTTCTGATCACGATCTACGTAGTCGTTATCCTCTACATCTACGCGCAGCGCGCGGCCGACAATCTCGACCCAGTTTACGAGGATTCGGCACGCACGCTAGGTGCCGGTGGATGGGATATTCTGTGGGGAATGCTGGTCCCCGGAACCCTGCCACAGATTCTTGGTGGGCTCCGCATCGCTCTCGCCGGCGCCTGGGGGCTTGAGGCGATTGCCGAATTGCTCGGCGCGCAGCAAGGAATCGGCAAGATCATCGAGGTGCTTGCTGGCAGTCTCGACACGGAGGGGATCTTCGCGTGCCTCCTGGTGCTCGGCGTCGCCGCGGTCATTTCGGACATGTTAATGGGCGCGCTCGCTCGCCGCGCCATGCGATGGAGCGCGGACGCAAAGTGAATGAAACCGGGATCACTTTCAAGAATGTCAGGCGTAACTTTCGCCGCGCCGATGGGCGTGAAGTTGTCGCGGTTAACGACGTGTCGGTCGAGATTGAAGCCGGCGAATTCGTTTGTCTCGTGGGTCCGTCAGGTTGCGGAAAAACCACTCTCCTTCAACTCGTCTCCGGCCTTCTCGCTCCCACCGCTGGTACGATCGCTGTCGGTGACGCGCCGATATCCGGTCCGGGACCGGACCGCGGTTTTGTATTCCAGAAGGACAGCGTCTTTCCATGGATGCGCGTGATCGACAATGTCGAATACGGATTGAAGCGTCGAAGGATGCCTCGCGATGAGCGTCGGGAACGGGCGCTCCGCTATCTTGATCTAGTCGGTCTCTCCGATGTCGCTTGGGCTTGGCCGAAGGAGCTTTCGGGCGGGATGTTGAAACGTGTCGCAATTGCGACAGTCTTCGCCAACGATTCCGGCGTACTTCTGCTGGACGAGCCGTTCGGAGCGCTGGACTACGTCACTAAACGTCAGTTGCATGACGTGTTGCTTGATCTGTGGGTCGACGCAGGGCAGGAGCGGCGCCGCACGATCCTGTTCGTGACACATGATGTCGATGAAGCGCTCCTCCTTTCCGATCGTATTCTTGTTGTAAAGCAGGGCGCATTGGCCGACGATATCGCGCTAAAGGCGGATCGGCCTCGTGGTGTCGACAGTTTGGCGTCGGCGGAGCTTTTGGCGATCAAACACAAGCTTCTCGCGCATCTCGGGCTTGAACCCGCAAGAGGGTCAGACGCATGACTCGGGCTGCCCAAAGTCGGATTTCGCTTCTTGTTTTTGTGGCGATGGTCGTTTTTTGGCAGACGTTGTCCATTGTCTTTCCGGCAGAGGTCGTCGCCGGCGTGCCGATGATCCCCGGCTGGCAGGTTCTGGCCACCACGACATTTCTCTCCATGGCCGATTATTGGGGCGGCGGTTTCGGGATCGTCTCGGTTGCACAAGGCGGCGAGCGGACCGCGGCGGCCGCGGCGCTCTCGATCGTCAGCCATTCCTTCGACACGCTTGTGAGACTCTACGTCGGTCTTGCGCTGGGCGCGGTCGGCGGCGCGGCGCTCGGACTTGCGATCACCTGGTCGAAGTGGACCCGACGGATCATAGAGTTGCCGGTGGAGGTGCTGCGCACATTGCCGCTCCTCGCTATGGTGCCACTTTTCCAACTCTGGTTCGGGACTTATTTCGCCGGAAAAATTGCGTTCATCGGCTACGGCGTCGCAGTTCTTTTCGTCGCGGGGGTCATCAACGCGGTGCGCAACGTGCCGCCGATTTATCTGGAGAACGCTCGGACCCTCGGAGCGTCGAAACTGGGAATTTACCGAACTGTGATCTTGCCGGCGATTTTCCCTGAATTGCGCGCGACGATCATGCTCAGTCTCGGTCTTGCCTGGGCGACGGTGATCGGTGCGGAGTATCTAGGCGCACAATCGGGCCTCGGCTACATTCTCGTCTATGCGCAATCCTACGGTTTCGTGGATCGAATGTTCTTCGTTGCGCTACTGTTCGTGCTCTACGCTTCGATCAGCTTCGCGCTATTCAACAAAATTTCGGCAAGGATGCTGCGCTGGGCGCCGCGTGCTCCGGGCCACGAAAGTCCGGCATGAACGCTCTTGCGTCACCGGACGCCAGGACGGAGCGAAGCCTGACGGTCGCGCTCGGGGATCGCCGGTATCGGGTAGAGCGGCCTTTCTTCGCGAACGAGGGCCCCGGTGCTGTCTCTGATGTCGCAATCGGCGCCGGTGGGGTGGTGCTGGCGCTGATCAGAACCGATCCGCTCGTCGATCCGCACGGCCCGGCGGTGTTCGAGTTGGACGCCGCTGGCCGCATTCAAGCGTCATGGGGCGATGATCTCATCCTAGACGCCCATATGCTGGCCGTCGCGGGAGACGGACGCGTATTCATCGTTGATCGTGACGCCCATGAAATCGTGATCTGCAAGGACGGGTGCAGGGTTGGCGGCGTTGGCCTTCGCCACGGGCCGTTGCAACCATTTAATCATCCGACTGGCGTCGCGTTCGCTCCGGGCGGCGATATCTACGTGTCGGACGGCTACGCCAATCACCGTGTTCATCGCTTTGCGCCGGACGGGCGCCTGATTAAGAGCTGGGGTGAAGCGGGGGACGGCCCCGGCGCGTTCATGAACCCGCATTCGGTATGGGTGCGGACCGACGGCAGCGTCGTCGTAGTGGATCGCGAGAACGACCGGCTTCAGCTCTTCACACCCGACGGTGAACTGGTCGATATCTGGACCGGCTTCGTGAAACCGCTAGATGTCTGGGGTGACGCCGAAGACAATCTCTATGTCACCGACTTCATCCCCTCGCTGACAATGCTTTCGGCGGACGGCGCCCGCATCGGCCAGTGTCGGCCAGTTCTGAATGGCGCGCATGGGATTTCGGGCGACGGAAAAGGAAACCTCTTTCTGGCGGAGCCGTCGCCGAGCAGAATTTCCAAATTGACGCGCCTTTGAGACTTCGTCGCAAGTGGGGATGAAAAAGTTGGGAGACAGGAGCATGGCCGAAAAATTTGATCTGTTAATCCGGAACGGTGATGTGTTCACCGGAGGCGCGCTGAGTCGTTGCGATGTAGGGGTTAAGGATGGCCTGATCGCGGCGATCGCGGATCGGCTGGACGCGCCTGCTGCTAGGATGATCGACGCCGCCGGGAGGCTCGTCATGCCCGGAGGAGTGGACAGTCACGTCCATATCGACCAGCCGTCGGGGTCGGCGGCGGAGATGTGCGATGATTTCGACAGCGCAAGCGCCTCCGCTGCGGCGGGTGGCACAACGACCGTAATCTCCTTTGCATGGCAGTCTCCGGGTGAGTCGCTCGCCGAGATCGCGGAGGACTACGCGCGCCGCGCCAAGACGTCCCGCGTCGACTACACCTTTCACCTGACCATCACCGACCCCACTGAAAAAGTGCTGGAGGAGGAACTGCCTGCACTCGTCGCCGCCGGCAACCGTTCGGTCAAGATCTTCATGACCTACAAGGGTGTCGGACTGGAGGATGAGCAAATCCTCCGGGTTCTCGACGCGGCGCGGCGCAACAGGGCGCTCGTTTGCGTCCATGCGGAGAATCACGCGCTGATCGAGTACCTAACGAGAAAGCTGGTTTCCGCCGGGCTCGGCGCACCGAAATACTTCCCGCTATCGAAGCCGATGACGGCGGAGCGCGAAGCTGTGAACAGGATCATTGCATTCAGCGAAGCGCTGGACGCGCCGATCCATATCTTCCACGTTTCGGGCGCAGAGTCGGCGGCGGAAATCGAACGGGCCCAGCAGCGCGGCCTCAAGGTGACGGCCGAGACTTGTCCCCATTACTTGACCATCACCGCGGACGATCTCGACAAGCCCGGCTTTGAAGGCGCGAAGCTGATCTTCGGCCCACCGGCGCGGACCAGGGCTGATCAGGAGGCGCTCTGGGACTATCTTCGCCGCGGTGTCATATCTGTCATTTCCTCGGACCATTCGCCGACTCGCTATGACGATGTCAGGGGCAAGAAGGTCGCCGGCGAGGATGCGCCGTTCAGCGTCGTGCCCAATGGCGTTCCGGGCTTGGCGGCGCGGTTGCCGGTGCTTTTCTCTGAAGGCGTGTCCAAGGGACGTATCACTATCGCACAGTTCGTGGATCTGGTCAGCGCGGAGCCCGCGCGCCGGTTTGGCATCTTTCCGCAGAAGGGCGTGATCGCCGTAGGCAGCGACGCGGACTTCGTGATCTGGGATCCGAAGCGAAAGGTTGTCATTCGAAACGAGATGATGCGCCACGCTGGAGATTATACGCCTTGGGAAGGGTTCGAGGTCACGGGTTGGCCATCGGCGACTTATGTTCGTGGACGCGTCGTGTGCGAAGAGGGGGTCCCTGTCGCTGAATCCGGTGGTGGGCGCCACGTTCCGAGAGCACCCTATTCATTGATCGAACCTGCAGGCCGGACGCGGGAAGAGTTGCTCGCTGCGTTGGGTGCATGAATGATGGGGTGCGCCAGCCGCCCCGAGATTGCCGTCATCTCCGCGCTTACCGGACGCCGAGCATCAGCTCGTCGCAACGCCGGTAAAAGTCGGCCATACATCATCACCGACGGGAGAATGGTTTTCAGTTCGGTCGTGAAATGGTGGAATGCGCTAGTTTGAACGATTCGATGAGGCTACACGCCAATTCCGCGCCCCAAAATGGGCGTCTAGCGCAGTATGGGGGACAAATTTTGATGGATAGTCGCGATGTTGATTCTTGCAAAGCTATAGGGCCATGAAGATATGATGATCTTTGTAATAGGCAGTGGTCTCCGAGAAATCTGCGGTGATCAAAGCGCGTTTGGGTTGACGTTCATTCGTCCGGCAGTCACGGTGCCTATGTATCGTCTTTTCAGCATCGATCGACGATTCGCCGCATTGGTAGAAGAACCCGAGGGCGGGGCGGCTATTTCAGGCGAGTTGTGCGAGCTTTCTGCTGAAGATAATGAGGCATTATTGCTCGCCGAGCCTAAAGGTGTGGAGCAAAAATCAATCAATCTGTCGGACGGTCGTTTGGTTGTATCTGCAGTCTCAACACTGGCTGCTCTTCCTTCGGGTTCTTTGGATATAACCAAATTCGGTAGCTTTTCTGCCTTTATCAAAAGTATAAAAAGGGGGGTGTCCTCGGGATAATTTTTATACTCCTTCTGTATTGAGAATGAAATTTCCAGCGCTCAATTTGGGATTTGCATTGTCGCGGTGCCTTCCGGGATCTCCATGTGACAGTCGGAATCGGGTGTCGTGCGAAAAATTCGCTTGCCGGAAGTCGACATGCGCTTCAATAAAGAATTTTGCTTTTGATTAAAAATCAAATGCCCATCTAAGATATCGGAGAAGTCCGACTTTGGGACCAATTCACTTTCACGATGAAGTACCGATCGTCTCGGGACCTTCGCCGGATATCATAGTCGTGATAGTTTGCGAACGCCTTCTAACCTCGCCGAATAGTTGCCGACATCCACTCGAATGGGGCTATTCTTGCTTTCTTCGGCTTCACTTAGAATGCGATATTGAACTTCGTCGAGTGATTGGCTAAATAGCCGCTCTCACAACTGGTTGGAGCGCATCGAACGACGGTTTGCCATAGCGCGCGCCGGTGATCGTCTATGGCGTGTGGTTGAAGGGGCGCCCAACGATCTCCTCAAGCACTCCGGCCTTGGCCTCGATCGTCTGCCGATGCGTGTGCGGCGACCCGTCGATCCGCGCGGGGGCGGCGAGGTGGCCGGGCGGGTTTCCGCGCCGCCGGCTCAGAGCAGGCCCAGCTCCCGGAACGAGGCGTCGGTCTCCTTGCCGATGACGACATGGTCGTGGACCGTGACGCCGACCGCCTCGCAGGCCGCGCAGATCCGCTCCGTCATCTCGACATCCACGCCGCTCGGCGTCGGATCGCCCGAGGGATGGTTGTGCAGCAGGATGATCGCGCTGGCGTTCACCTCCAGCGCGCGTTTCGCCACCTCGCGCGGGTAGACCGGCACATGGTCGACGGTGCCGCGCGCCTGCTCCTCATCGGCGATCAGCACGTTTTTCCGGTCGAGGAACAGCACCCGGAACTGCTCGATCTCCCGATGCGCCATGACGGTCTTGCAATAGGTCATCAGCTCCGCCCAGGAGGCGATCACCGACCGGTCGATCACCTTCGCGCGCGCCAGCCGCGCGGCGACGGCCTCCGCCAGCCGGAACTGGATCACGACCTTTTCCGTGACGCCTTCCATGCGTAGGAGCCGGGGCGCGGGGGCGGAGATCACGCCGTTCAGGTCGCCGAACTCGGCAAGAAGCTGTTTCGCCAGCGGCTTCACGTCGATGCGCGAGATTGCGTTGAAGAGGATCAACTCCAGGATCTCGTAATCCGGCTGCCCCACTCCGGCGCTTTTCAGGAAGCGCTGGCGCAGCCGCTCCCGGTGGCCCCAGTAATGCGGGCGCTTGCCGGGCGGCGGCCCGCCGCTGGGCCGGGCCGCCTCGCCCTGAATCCGTTCATAGATTTCGGGCGGCGGCGTGCGCGCCTCCAGCGCCTCGAGATCGCGGAGCGCCTGTTCGCTGAAGCCGGCGGCGACCGGCCTCTCCGGTTTTCTCCATCGTCCGAACACACGCCGCTCCGCAGTCGTTCCGCTAGATTTGAGTCGAAATGATCGCATCCGCGCGTTAACGAAGGTTTAATGATCGCCGCTTTCCACCGCACGTTGCGCGGGTTCTCCCGTTGCGCCGCCGCCGCATCCGGCGCTAGAAGCGCGGTTGCGGGGCCACCCCGCCGATGGAGACTGACGGAGACCGGCCGAATGACGATCCACCTGCATGAAGACGATCTGCCCGAAGGGCTCGACCTTGGCGCGGTCGTCGCGATCGACACGGAGACGATGGGCCTTCAGCCGCATCGCGACCGGCTCTGCCTCGTGCAGCTTTCCGCCGGCGACGGCGACGCGCATCTGGTCAGAATCGGCGCCGCCGGCGCGCCGGCGCCGCGGCTGGCCGCCTTGCTGGCGGATCCGGACGTTCTGAAGCTCTTCCATTTCGGCCGGTTCGACATCGCGGTGATGGCGCATCGGTTCGGCGTGCTGGCGCGGCCGGTCTGGTGCACCAAGATCGCCTCGAAGCTGGCGCGCACCTACACCGACCGCCATGGCCTGAAGGCGCTGACGCAGGAGCTTCTCGGCGTCGACCTCTCGAAACAGCAGCAATCCAGCGATTGGGGCGCCGATTCGTTGAGCGCGGCGCAGCAGGAATACGCGGCGTCGGACGTTCTTTATCTCCATCGGCTGAAGGATGAGCTCGCGCGCCGTCTCGCGCGGGAGGGCCGGAGCGAGCTGGCGGAGGCCGCGTTCGGCTATCTCCCCGACCGCGCCGCGCTGGACCTCGCCGGCTGGGACGAGATCGACATCTTTTCACATGCATGATGATGCGGACATGACCGAGCACGCCGAACAGACTCTCGCCGAAACGGGCGCGGATGAGGCCGATCCGGGCCGCGCCGCCGCCATCGCCGCCGGGCGGCGGGTGCTGGCGCTGGAGGGCGCCGCGCTCTCCGCTTTCGCCCTGAGCCTCGATGACGCCTTCGCCGACGCGGTGGAGATTCTCTCCACGGTTCCCGGCCGGATCGTCGTCTGCGGGATCGGAAAATCCGGCCATGTCGCGCGGAAGGTGGCGGCGACCTTCGCCTCCACCGGCGCGCCGGCGCAGTTCCTCCACGCCTCGGAGGCGGCGCATGGCGATCTCGGGATGCTGACCCGGAGGGACGCGGCGCTCGTGCTGTCGAATTCGGGGGAGACCGCGGAGCTGGCGCCGGTGATCAGCTATTGCGCGCGGAACCGGATCCCGCTGATCGGGGTCGCCAGCCGCGCCCAGAGCACGCTTCTGAAAGCGGCGGACGTCGCGCTTCTCCTGCCGCGGGCGGAGGAGGCCTGCCCGGCCGGACTCGCGCCCACCACCTCGACCACGCTGACCATGGCGCTGGGCGACGCGCTGGCGATGGCGCTGATGGAGCGGCGCGGCTTCACGTCGGAGGATTTCCGGGAGTTTCACCCCGGCGGCGCGCTCGGCGCCCGTCTGGTCAAGGTCTCGGAGATCATGCACCGGGGCGGGGAGGCGCCGCTTGTCGGGCCCGACCTTTCGATGAGCGAGACCCTGATCGAGATGACCTCGAAGGGGTTCGGCGTCGCCGGCGTGGTCGACAAGGCCGGGCGGCTGATCGGCATCATCACCGACGGCGATCTCAGGCGCAACATGGGCCGCCTGCTCCAGAGCACGGCGGGCGACGTGGCGACCCGGAACCCCGCGACGATCGCGCCCGACGCGCTGGTCAGCGCGGCGCTTGGCCGGATGAACGATCCGGAGCGGCCGACGACCTGTCTCTTCGTCGTCGCGCCCGATGACGAGACCGGCGCGCCGCTCGGGATCATTCACATGCATGACGCTCTCAGGGCCGGCGTGTCGTGACCCGGCGGAGCGGGGCCGAACGACGCCGCGGATTTCTCGTCCGCGCGCTGAAGATCGGCCTGCCGCTCATCGCGCTTGGGGTTTTCGCCTCGCTCTTCGTGTTCAACAGCGCGCGCTTCGGCCCGGGAATCAGCTTCGACGGCGTCGATCTGGCGGCGCTGGACGACGGCCTGCGCCTGACCAACCCGCGCTTCACCGGCGAGACGAGCCGGGGCGAACCTTTCACCGTCACGGCCGACTGGGCCCTCCCTGACGGGCCGCGCCCCAGCCGGGTGGATCTGTCCGAAGTGCAGGGGGAGATCAGCCTCGTTGACGGGCGCGTGGTGACGATCGGCGCGCAGGCCGGCGTGCTCACTCCGCAGAGCAAGCGGGTGTCGCTTTCCGGCGGCGTATGGCTGAAAAGCTCCGACGGATACGACGTCAAGGCGGCCAGCGCCGTTTTCGACCCGGAATCGGAAACGATAACGGCGTCGGGCGATGTGGTCGCGAAAAACGCCCTCGGCGTCATCACGGCCGATGACATGCGCGTCGTCAGGGCGCCGACGGCGGGCGAGGGCGCCTACATCTGGTTCGAAAACCGGGTTAAGGTCAGGATAGAAGCGCCGAATATGGCGGGCCAGGGGGGCTAGGAGACGATCGACATGAGGATGATGCTCACGCGCGGGGCGGCGCTCGCCCTTGTTCTCGTCGCCGGGCAGGCGCTGGCGCAGGCCGCCAGCCCGTTCGGCGGGTTCCGGCACGACCGGACCCAGCCGATCGAAATCGCGGCCGACAGTCTCGAAGTGAGGGAGGGCGAGAAGATCGCCATCTTCAGGGGCGACGTCGTCGCGGGGCAGGGGACGCTTCGCCTGACGGCGGATGAGCTGACGGTGAACTATGGCGACGGCGGCGCCGGCTCCGGCCAGATCCGCCGGCTCGAAGCGCGGGGCGATGTGTTCCTCGCCAACGAGGCCGAAACCGCCGCCGGCGATTTCGCGGAATATGACGTCGCGGCGGGCACGATCCGGATGACCGGCGGCGTGACGCTGACCCAGGGCGGCAATGTGGTGAGGGGGGAGACGCTCTCGATCGACCTGAATTCCGGCGAAGGGCGCGTCGGCGGCGGCGGCGGACGGGTCAAGAGCGTGTTCGAGCCGTCCCCGAAGGCGGCGGATTGACGCGGATGACCGACCCCGAGGGAGCCGGGCTGATCGTAAGAGGGCTCACGAAATCATATGGCGGCCGGCAGGTGGTGCGCGGCGTCGACCTTGACCTGATGCGCGGCGAAGTGGTCGGGCTTCTCGGGCCGAACGGCGCCGGCAAGACCACGGTTTTCTATATGGTCACCGGGCTGGTGACCCCGGATAGCGGCAGGATCGAGATCGACGGAGAGACGGTCACGCGCATGCCGATGTATCGCCGCGCGCGCCTCGGCCTTGGCTACCTCCCTCAGGAAGCGTCGATATTTCGCGGGCTTACGGTGGAAAAGAACATCCTCGCGGTGCTCGAACTTACGGTCCGGAGCCGCGAGGAGCGGCGCGCCCGGCTGGACGCGCTCCTCGAGGAGTTTTCGGTGGAGCGCCTTCGCCACGCCTCGGCGACGTCGCTTTCCGGCGGCGAGCGGCGGCGGGTGGAGATCGCGCGCTGCCTCGCGAGCGATCCCTCCTTCGTGCTGCTGGACGAGCCTTTCGCCGGCGTCGATCCGATCTCGGTGGCCGATATCCGAACTCTGGTCAAACATCTTAAAGATCGCGGCATCGGGGTCTTGATCACCGATCATAATGTGCGTGACACTCTCGAAATCATTGACCGGGCATACATCTTGCATGACGGTCAGGTCCTGATGACCGGAAACCCTGACGAGGTCGTCAGCGATCCGATGGTGCGCCAGGTGTATCTGGGCGAGGGGTTCCGCATCTGAGGCCCCCTCGGGGCGCTGTGCGGGAAAGGGGAGCTGGAGATGCAGGCCGGGCCGCGTCTCGAAATCAGACAAAGCCAGCAGCTGGTGATGACTCCCCGGTTACAGCAGGCGATCCGTCTTCTGCAGATGTCCCATCTCGACGCAGCCGCCTTCATCGCGGAGGAGCTTGAACGGAACCCGGTTCTGGTCGTCGACGACGGCGGCGGCGAGACGGCCGCGCCGGAGGCGTCGGTCGCGGCGCGTGAAGACGTGGATCACACGATCGCGCTGGGCGACCACGGCGCCGACGAGCCGTCTTTCGGCGCGCGGGAGGAACACGCCTTCGACGAGACGGAGATGCGGCGCGCCGCATCTCTCGGCGGCGGACCGGGCCTGACCGGGAGCGCCGACCAGATCGGAAATTACGAGGAGACCGCGAGCGGCGCGGTCACGCTCCGCGATCATCTCCTGCCCCAGATCGGAACCAGCGGGGCCCCGCGGGAGGTGCGGCTTCTGGCGTCGCTTCTCGTCGACGATCTGGACGAGGCGGGCTATCTCCGCGCGGATCTGACGCGGCTGGAGGCCCGCCTCGGCGCCCGCGCGGGGCTGGCGGCGGCGGCGGTGGCGCTGCTGCAGAGCTGTGAGCCGACCGGGATCGGCGCGCGCAATCTGGAGGAATGCCTCGCGCTGCAGCTGAAGGAGCGGAACCGGTTCGATCCGGCGATGGAGGCGCTGGTCGCGAACCTCCCGCTGCTCGCGGCCGCCCGGCTGCCCCAGCTTCGCGCCATATGCGGCGTCGATGACGAGGATCTGGCCGAGATGATCGCGGAGCTTCGCGCGCTCGATCCGCGCCCCGGCGCCGCTTTCACCGTCGATGTCGCGCAGGCGGTGGTGCCGGACGTGTTCGTCCGCCGGAGCGCCCCCGGCGGCTGGCTGGTGGAGGTGAACGCCGAAGCGATGCCGAAAGTGCTGCTCGACACCGCCTATCTGGCCCGCGTCGGCGCGTCGGGCGAAGTCGAGATCCGCGAGTTCATCTCCGCCTGCCGGCGCGACGCCGACTGGCTGATCCGCGCGCTCGATCAACGCGCGCAGACCATCCTGAAGGTGGCGACGGAGATCGCCCGCCGCCAGGCCGGATTTTTCGAGACCGGCGTCGCCCGGATGGAGCCGATGACGCTGAAGCAGGTGGCGGACGAGATCGGCATGCACGAATCAACCGTGAGTCGTGTGACCGCGAACAAGTTTCTCTCCTGCGAGCGCGGCGTGTTCGAGATGAAATTCTTCTTCACGGCGGGGCTCTCCGCCGTCGCCGGCGGCGACACGGTTTCCGCCGCCGCGGTCCGGCACAGAATCAAGCGCCTGATCGATCAGGAGGATTGCGCCGCCGTGCTTTCCGATGAGCGGATCGCCACGATCCTGAAACAGGACGGCGTCGATGTGGCGCGCCGGACGGTCGCAAAGTACCGCGAGGCGATGAACATTCCCGGCTCGTCGCAGCGCAGGCGGATGAAGGCGGCGGCTCTTAGACGTTGAATTCGCACCCGCGAGCGGCCATGTTAGCGTCAGGTTGACTTGATATGGGCCCGCTCATAGGTTCCGCGCCTCTCGGCGGAGCCGGGCTGTGGATACGGAGTTGAGCATGCGGATACAGGTCACCGGCAAGCAGATCGACGTTGGCGACGCATTGCGCGAACATGTGCAAGCGGAGCTTGCGGCGGCGGTCTCGAAATACGCCGATGTGGTTCTTGACGCCGAAGTCGTCTTCAGTCGCGACGCCCACACCTTTCGCGCCGACGCGGTGGTCAAGCTGGCGCGCGGCCTGACCGCGAAGGCGTCCAACAAGGCGACCGAGATCTACGCCGCCTTCGACGGCCTGTCCGAAAAGATCGAGAAGCAGGTCCGCCGATACAAGCGCAGGTTGATTCATCATCGCGGCGACGCCGCGTCGAAGAAGACGCCGGCCGCCTCCTACGTCCTCGCCGGCGCTCGGGACGAGGATGAGGAGTCCGAGAGCCTCAACCCCGTCGTGATCGCCGAGATGAAGGCGCAGCTGCTCTCTCTGTCGGTCGGCGAGGCGGTGATGCGGATGGAGCTGGAGGACGCCCCTTTCCTGATGTTCCGCAACGACGCCCACGGGCGCCTGAACATTGTTTTCCGTCGCGATGACGGTAATATCGGCTGGATCGATCCCGAGAATCTTGCGGCCTGAGCCGCGCGACTGGAAGATGGACGGGGGCCATTCATGGACATGATGAAGAGCATTGTCTCGCCAGAGGCGCTGTATGTCGCGCTCAACGCCACAAGCAAGAAACACCTGATGCAGGAAATCTCGCAGCGCGCCGCGGACGCCTACGGGCTGGACCAGCGCGCGGTGTTCGACGCGCTGGTGGAGCGGGAGCGGCTGGGCGCGACCGGCATGGGGCGGGGCGTCGCCATTCCGCATGCGCGGCTCGCCGGGCTCGATCGGGTGGTCAGCGTTTTCAGTCGGCTGCAAAAGCCGATCGATTATGACTCGGTCGATGGCGAGCCGGTGGATCTCGTCTTCGCGCTGTTCGCGCCGGAGAGCGCCGGCGCCGACCATCTCCGCGCGCTGGCCCGCATCTCGCGCTGCCTGCGCGACCCGTCGATCTGCGCGAAGCTGCGCGGCACGGATCAGGCTGCGGCGATCTACGCGGTTCTGACCAATCCGGTGAACTCCAAAGCGGCCTGACCGCCGCCGCGCCCGCCGCATTCGAGAAATGCGCCCCGATCGGCGGGACCCTCGGGCGGCGAAGCGAACCCGCTCATGACATGAAAAATGCGACCGCGCCCGCAGACGGGGCCGGCCGCTCGCGAGCGGCGGGGCGCCGCGACCATTCGGGTCGTCCGGGCGCCGCGCCGCTCTCATTTTTAATCCGAGCCGTGATCCCCGCATCCCGAGGGGCGTCGTCATTCGAGCCCCTCAGGCGGCGGGGCGGCGATTTCCGGCCCGCGTCAGTGGGCGCTGACCGGGGTCATTTCATGCTGGCGCGCGGCGACGAACGCCAGGTTGCGGTCTGGCGCCAGCCCCAGCCGGTTCCCGGCCTCGTCATGGATCGCGTAGAGCGCGACCCCGGCGGCCTCCACCGGCATCTCGTCGGGTCTCACCTGGCGGATATAGACGATCCGGCGGTTTTCCTCGACCGCGGCGTCTGGGTGGGTTTGATCGGTCATCTCGGTCTCCTTTCTTGAAGCGAAACTGGCGGCGGCCTCAGGCCCGCGCGCCAATCTTGATTTTCCGGATCACGGTTTCCGGCTCCGCTCGGACGAGATCGACATGGAGAAGCCCGTTGGCGAGATCCGCCCCGGCGACCTCCACTCCGTCGGCGAGGACGAAGCTGCGCTGAAACTGTCGCGCCGCGATGCCGCGATGCAGGAAGATACGTTCTTCATCATCCGGCGTCTGCCGGCCGCGGATCACCAGTTGACTGTCTTCAACGGTGATCGCGATATCTTCCTCCGCGAACCCCGCGACGGCGAGCGTGATGCGGTACGCCGTCTCTCCCCGTTGCTCGATGTTGTAAGGCGGGTACCCATCCGACCCGGCCTTCTGCCGCTCGACCAGGCGGTCGAGCTGCTCGAAGCCGAGCAGAAACGGGTGTTGAGCGAAGGTCAGACGGCTCATCGTTCCAGTCCTCGTAAAAGCGACTATCCATGCGCGGACCCTGAAGCGGCGTCCGCACAGCATCAATATGTGGATAGGCGAGCCGGGACGCAAGCTCTGGCGCCGGAGCGCCGGAGCGCCGGGCGTCCGCGGCGATGTCGATTATCAGAGGATGGGCGAGGGGCCGCCGGAACATGGCCGCGATCGGGCGGCGGGATCAGATCCTGGTCAGCCGCGTCAGCCAGAGCCCGGCGGCGGCGGAGAACCCGGTCAGGACCGTCCCCCAGGCGAGATCCACGAGGGTCAGGCGCCATGTCCAGGCGGCCAGCGTCGCCAGATTGGTGAGCTCATAGGTCCCGTAGGCGACCGCGCCCAACCCGGCGCCGCTGAGGAACGCCGATCCGAGCCCGGCGCCGCTCCGCATCGCCGGCGCGGTCACGAACCAGAAGATCCCGCCAGCGTAGCCGATATAGAACAGAATCGCCGGGAGGGCGCGAAACCCGTCGAGAAAGATCGCGCCCGCGGCGTCCAGCGCGACCGGCTGCACGAGCAGGTTGATCCCGACCATGTCCACGGCGAAAAACACGATCGCCGTGAAGAAATAGAGCAGAACGCCGGTCATTCGGCTCCGCTCCCGCGTTTGGCCTCCGGCGCCGCCTCGGCCGGCGCCTTCGCCGCCTTTTTCTTGGCCGCAGGCTTTTTCTTCGGCGCGGCCTTCTTCTTCGCTGCGGGTTTCTTTTTCGGCGCCGCCTTCTTTTTCGGCGCCTTGCCGGCCTTCGCCTCGATCAGCTCGAGCGCGGTCTCCAGCGTCAGGGTCGCCGGGTCGGCGTCCTTCGGGATCGTGGCGTTCACCTTCTCCCATTTCACATAGGGGCCGTAGCGCCCCTCCATCAGGTTGACCTCGCCGCCCGATGGATGCTCGCCGAGCGCCCGAAGCGGCGTCGCCGCCGTGCGCCCGCGGCCCGGATTGGCGCGCTTTTCCGCGATCACCTCCACCGCCCGGTTCATGCCGATGGTGAAGACCTCCTTCGGATCCTTCAGGTTCGCATAGGTCTTGCCGTGCCGGACATAGGGGCCGTAGCGGCCGATCGCGGCCTCGATCGGCTCGCCGTCGTCAGGATGCGCGCCGATCAGCCGGGGCAGGGAGAGCAGCTCCAGCGCCCGCTCCAGCGTCACCTCCGCCGGCGCCAGGCCTTTCGGCAACGACGCGCGCTTCGGCTTCTCCTTCGAGTCCGGGTCCTGCTCGCCAAGCTGGACATAGGGGCCGAAGCGCCCCGATTTCAGCCAGACATCGACCCCATCCTCGTTTTTCCCGAGCAGCTGGTCGCCGGCCGCCTCCTCGCCGCCGAGCGAGCGGGTGTAGCGGCAGGCGGGATAGTTCGAGCAGCCGATGAACGCGCCGCCGGAGCGCGCGGTCTTCAGCGAGAGCCGCCCCTCGCCGCAGAGCTTGCAGAGCCGCGGGTCGGTCCCGTCGCCCGGATCGGGGAAGATATGCGGCGCGAGCACATCGTTGATGGTCTCGAGAACGTCGGTGATCCTGAGCTCCGAAGTCGCCTCCAGATCCTCCGAGAACTCCTTCCAGAACCGCTCCAGCACCGCTTTCCAATCGGCCCGGCCGTCGGAGACGTCGTCAAGCTCCGCCTCCAGCGAGGCGGTGAAGTCGTAATTCACGATCCGCTTGAAATAGCTTTCGAGAAAGGCGGTCACCAGCCGGCCCTTGTCCTCGGGGATCAGGCGGCCGTTCTCCTTGCGCACATATTCCCGGTCCTGGATCACCGTGATGATCGAGGCGTAGGTGGAGGGGCGGCCGATGCCGAGCTCCTCCATCCGCTTCACCAGCGTCGCCTCGGTGTAGCGGGGCGGCGGCTGGGTGAAATGCTGGGTCGGGGTCACGGCCTTCGTGGCGGCCGCCTCGCCGGCGACGATGAGCGGGAGGAGGCCCTCCTCCTCGTCCACGACGTCGTCGCGGCCCTCCTCGTAGACGCGGAGGAAGCCGTCGAACTTGATCACCTGGCCGGTGGCCCGGAGCCCGGCCTGATTGTCGGCGTCGGCGATCTCCACCACCGTCCGCTCCAACCGGGCGGACTCCATCTGGCTGGCGAGCGTGCGTTTCCAGATCAGCTCATAGAGCCGGGCCTGATCCGGCTCCAGCCCGGCGAGGTCGCCCGGCGCCGCGCTCATCACGGTCGGGCGGATGCACTCATGCGCCTCCTGCGCGTTCTTCACCTTGTTCTTGTAGACCCGCGGGGTCTTCGGGACATAGCTGTCGCCATAGCGGTCCCTGATCGCGTCGCGCGCCGCGGTGATCGCCTCCGGCGCCATGTTGATGCCGTCGGTCCGCATATAGGTGATGCGCCCGGCCTCGTAGAGCCGCTGCGCCGCGCGCATCGTCGCCTGCGCGCCGAGCCCGATCTTGCGCGAGGCCTCCTGCTGCAGGGTCGATGTCATGAACGGCGGGGAGGGGTTGCGCGTCCCGGGTTTCGCTTCGACGCTGGCGATCTTCAGCGCCTGCGTCTGGATCCGCCGCACCGCGGCGGCGGCGGCGGCCTCGTCGGCGAGGTCGAACTTGTCCAGCTTCTTGCCGTCGAGCGTGGTCAGCCTGGCTTCGAACCGGTCGCCGCGCGGGGTCTCGAGCTCGGCCTTCACGCTCCAGTATTCGCGGGGGCGGAACGCCTCGATCTCCATCTCCCGCTCGACGATCAGCCGGAGCGAGACCGATTGCACCCGCCCGGCGGATTTCGCCCCGGGGAGTTTCCGCCAGAGCACCGGAGAGAGCCGGAAGCCGACGAGATAATCCAGCGCGCGGCGCGCCAGATAGGCCTCGACCAACTCCATGTCGATGCCGCGCGGCTGGCGCATCGCCTCGCTCACCGCCGCTTTCGTGATCGCGTTGAAGACGACGCGCTCCACCGGCGCGTCGCTCTTCAGCGCCCGGCGCTTCTTCAGCGTCTCCAGAAGATGCCACGAGATCGCCTCGCCCTCGCGGTCCGGGTCGGTCGCGAGAATCAGCTTCGGATCGGCCTTCAGCGCTTCGGCGATGGCGCGAACATGCGGCGCGGCCTTGCTGTCCACCTGCCAGATCATCTCGAATTGGTTGTCGGGATCGACCGAGCCGTCCTTGGAGGGCAAGTCGCGGATATGGCCATAGGAGGCGAGCACGGTGAATCCGTCACCGAGGTACTTGTTGATGGTCTTGGCCTTGGCCGGCGACTCGACGACGACGACTGCCATGAAAGCTCCGCTGCTGGTCGGTTGCAAGGCCGCGGAACATGGGCGTGGCGTCCAGCCATGTCAACGCGGCCCGCCGTCAGGCGCCCGGGTCGAGCGCGATCAGCCCGCCGGGCCGCCATTCGATCAGGCCCCCGAGCTCCAGTTCCAGAAGCGCCTCCGCGAGCGCCGCCGGCGTGGCGCCGAGATCGCGCGCCAGCGCGTCCGCCTCGATCGCCGCCGGGCCGAGCAGAGCCAGCGCCCGCGCGGCGAGGCCGGTCGCCTCCGCCCCGGCCGCATCGTCTTCCGGCGCCGGATCCGGAGCGGGCGGCGCGCCCGCATCCACCGTCAGCGCGCGGGGCGCCGCCAGCGCCTCGATCACGTCGTCGGCGGAGCGGACGAGCGCCGCGCCCTGCCGGATCAGCGTGTTGCACCCCGCCGCCCGCGGGTCGAGCGGCGCGCCCGGCGCCGCCATCACCTCGCGGTTCTGCTCCAGCGCCATGCGCGCCGTGATGAGCGAGCCGGAGCGCTGCGCGGCCTCGATCAGGACCACGCCGTCGGCGAGGCCGGAGACGATGCGGTTCCGGCGCGGAAAATGGCGCGCCAGCGGCTTCATCCCCATCGGCGCCTCCGAGAGAAGCAGCCCGGAGGCGCGCATCTTCTCGGCCAGCGCCGCGTTTCTCTCCGGGTAGACCACGTCCACGCCGCCCGCCAGCGCGGCGACGGTTCCCGTCGCCAGCGCCGCCTCATGGGCCGCGGTGTCGATGCCGCGCGCGAATCCCGATGCGACGACCCATCCCCGCGCGCCGAGCTCCCCGGCGAGCAGCCGCGCCGTCCGCAGCCCGAGCGAGGACGCGTTCCGCGCGCCGACCACGGCCACCGCCGCGCGATGCGCCAGCCCGATATCGCCGAGCGCCCAGAGAAACGCCGGCGGATCGGGAATCTCCGCCAGCCGGGGCGGATAGTCCGGCGCGCCGAGCCGCAGCATGCGCGCCCCCGCGGCCTCGGCGCGCTCCATCTCCTCCACGCCCTGCCGCATCGAGCAGGGCTGATAGGCGGGCGCGCCGCTCCGCATCAGGGCGCCGGGCAGCGCCTCCAGCGCCGCGGCCGCGGTCCGATGCCGGGCGAGCAGCCGGCGGAAGGTCATCGAGCCGACATTCCGGCTCCGGGCGAGCCGAAGCCACGCTAGCCGCTCCTCCGGCGACGCGTCGTCGTCCGCGATCGCGCCGGCGGCGGCGGCGGGGGGAGGGGTGTCAGGGGTCCGCAACATCCGCCCCAGAGAGGCGCGCGCGCGTTAATTCGGGCCTAACGCGCGCCGATCTTCGGCTCTTCGCCCCGGATCAGCCGGGCGATATTGCCGCCATGCTTCACCCAGACCAGAACGATCAGCAGCAGCGCCGCCCAGAGCGCGCCGCGCTCCCCCGCCAGCCAGAGCCAGACGGGGGCCGAAAGCGTCATCAGCAGCGCCGCGAGCGAGGACAGCCGGAACAGCGCCGCCACGGCCAGCCAGGTGAGGCAGCAGAGCGCCCCGGCGAGCGGCGAGAGCCCGAACATGACGCCGAGGAACGTCGCCACGCCCTTTCCGCCCCGAAACAGGAGCCAGACCGGAAAGACATGGCCGATCACCGCGCCGAGCGCCGCGAGCTGCGCCGCGAGGTCGCCCCAGTTCGCCAGCGCCAGCGCGACCGGCGCCCATCCCTTCGCCATGTCGAGCGCCAGCGTCGCCGCCGCCGCCTTGCGGTTGCCGGTCCGCAGCACATTGGTCGCGCCGATATTGCCGGAGCCGATGGCGCGGAGATCGCCGAGCCCGAACAGCCGCGCGACGATCACGCCGGAGGGGATCGAGCCGGCGGCGTAGCCGATCGCCAGCGCCGTCAGCAGCCAGGGCCAGGCGCGCTCCCACCCCATGACGACGGGCAGGAGCATCGCGAGGTCCTCATGCCACGCCATGGGTGAAGACCTCTCTCCCGGCGACGAAGGTCCGGAGCGCCCGCCCGGTCATCAGCCGCCGGTCGAAGGGCGTGTTCTTCGATTTGGAGCGGAGTGCGAACCGGTCCAGCACATAGGGCGCGTTCGGGTCGAACAGCACGAGATCGGCCGGCGCGCCCTTCGCCAGCCGCCCGGCCGGCAGGCCGAGCAGCCGCGCCGGCGTCAGGCTCAGCCGTTCGAACAGCGTCGGCAGGCTGACCAGCCCGTCATGCCAGAGCTTCAGCGCCCCCGGCAGCAGCGTCTCCAGCCCGACCGCGCCGGCGGCGGCGACCTCGAAGGGCTGGCGCTTCGATTCCTCGTCCTGCGGCCGGTGAGAGGAGCAGATCACGTCGATCAGCCCTTCCGCCACCGCCGCCTCCATCGCCGCGCGGTCGTCCTCCTCGCGAAGCGGCGGGTCGAGCTTGAAGAAGGTCGCGTAATCCGCGAGGTCGAATTCGTTCAGGATGAAATGATGGTGGCTGATGCCGGCGCTGACCGGCAGACCGCTCTCCTTCGCCCGGCGGAGCGTCGCCAGCGCGCCGCGCGTGGTCACGAGATCGGCGTGATAGCGCCCCCCGGTGACCTCGACCAGCGCGAGATCGCGGGCCAGCATCATCCGCTCGGCGACCGGGTGGATCGCGGGCAGGCCGAGATGGGAGGCGAAATGGCTCTCCGTCGCGCTGCCCTCGGCGGCCATCGCCGGATCCTGCGGGTGATGCACGACCAGCGCGCCGAGCGAATGCGCGTAGTCGAGGCAGTTCCGGAACACGGTCGGGTCCTTCACCGCGTGCGACCCGTCGGTGAAGGCGAGCGCGCCGGCGTCGAGCAGGAAGCCGTACTCCGCCATCTCGCGCCCCTTCAGCCCGCGCGTCAGCGCGGCCATCGGCGCGACGCGGACCACGCTCGCGCGCTCGGCCCGGCGCATCGCGAACTCCAGCACGGCCGGGTCGTCGACCGGCGGGTCGGTGTCGGGCTGGACCGCGATGGTGGTGACGCCCCCCGCCGCCGCCGCCAGCCCGGCGGAGCGGTAGCTCTCCTTGTGCCGCTCGCCGGGCTCGCCGACCGAGACGCGCATGTCGACGATCCCCGGGGCGAGCGGCATGCCGCCGCAGTCGATCACGGCCGCGCCGTCAGGCGCCGCCGGCGCCGCACCCTTCGCGACATCGGCGATCTGCCCGTCCCGGATCAGAAGCGCGCCCGGCCCGTCATGGCCGGTCTCGGGGTCGATCAGGCGGGCGTTGGAGAGGAGGATGTCGGTCATGGGTGTTCGTCCGGAATGTTCTGCGCCAGCAAGTCCATCACCGCCATCCGCACCGCGACGCCCATCTCCACCTGCTCCTGGATGACGGAGCGTTTCGGGTCGTCCGCGACGTTCGGGTCGATCTCCACGCCCCGGTTCATCGGCCCCGGATGCATGACGATCGCGTCCGGTTTCGCATGGGCGAGCTTTTCCTCATCGAGGCCGAACCGGTGGAAATACTCCCGGTTCGACGGTACGAACGCGCCGCTCATCCGCTCCTGCTGAAGGCGGAGCATCATCACCACGTCCACCCCGTCCAGCCCCTTGCGCATGTCGTCGAACACCTCGACGCCCATCTTCTCGACCCCGGTCGGCAGGAGCGTCGGCGGCGCGATCACCCGCACCCGGTTCTCCATCTTGTTCAGCAGGATGATGTTGGAGCGCGCGACGCGCGAATGATTGATGTCGCCGCAGATCGCCACCGTCAGCCGATGGAGCCTGCCCTTGTGGCGGCGGATCGTCAGCGCGTCCAGCAGCGCCTGAGTCGGATGTTCGTGGCGCCCGTCGCCGGCGTTGATCACCGCGCAGTTGACCTTCTTCGCCAGAAGCGCGACCGCGCCGGAATGCTGATGCCGCACGACCAGAAGATCTGGATGCATCGCGTTCAGCGTCACCGCCGTGTCGATCAGCGTCTCGCCCTTCTTCACCGAGGAGGAGGCGAGCGACATGTTCATCACGTCCGCGCCGAGCCGCTTGCCCGCCAGCTCGAAGCTCGCCTGGGTGCGGGTCGAGTTCTCGAAGAAGAGGTTGATCTGCGTCAGCCCTTTCAGGACCGCTCGTTTCTTGTCCCGCCGCCGCGAGAGCGCGACATAATCTTCGGCGAGGTCCAGGATGCTCTCGATATCGGAGCGGCCGAGCGCCTCGATGCCCAGAAGATGGCGATGTGCGAACAATGCTGCCCCCATGCGGATCGGCGTGCGGATCGCGCCGCTTATAGGCGCCGGCGCGGGGGGCGGCAAGGCGCCGGGCGCGGATCGGCGCGCGTTCAGCGCGCGCGGACGCGCCGCTCGCGCAGCCAGACGTAGAGCCCGCTGAGGATGATGACCGTCGCGCCGATGAGCGTCGCCCGGTCCGGCGGCTGATGAAAGATCAGCCAGCTCGATATCGAGATCCAGACGATATGGCTGTAGTTCAGCGGCGCGAGAGACGACGCCTCCGCGTAGCGATGCGCGAGCGTGAACAGCTGATGCCCGCTCCAGCCCGAGACGCCGATCATCACGAAGGCGAGCCAGCTCCAGCCGTCCACCGGCCAGACCCAGTCCGTCAGCGCGAAGGGCGTCAGCGCGATGAGCGGAATCAGCGCCGCCCAGAACTGCATGGTGTCCGGCGCCTCGACCCCGGCGAGGCGGCGCGTGATCAGCGTGTAGACCGCGTTGGCGATCGGGGGAATCAGGCTGATCAGCATCGCCCACTGAAACGCCGCGCCCCAGGGCCGGGTGATGATCAGCACCCCGGCCAGCCCGATTCCGATCGCGGTCCAGCGCCGCCGCCCGACCTTCTCCGAAAGAAAGAGCGCGGCGGAGGCGGTGATCAGCAGCGGCGAGATGAAGAAGATCGAGATGGTGATCGTCATCGGCAGATACTGCAGGGCCGTGAAGTTCGCGAATGTCGCGCAGAGCAGCATCAGCCCCCGCACCAGCGTCAGCCGCGGCGACCGCATCCGCCAAAGCGAAGCGCCCTGCGATGGCCCGAATAGCGCGAGCACCATCATCAGATGGCCGAAATAGCGCACGAACACGACCTGGCCGACGGGGATCCCCGCTTCGACCAGCCATTTCGCGCTCGTGTCGATGCCGGTGAAGCAGATATAGACCGCCAGCATCAGGCCGATGGCGTAGCCCGGCCTCTCCTCGCGCGCGCGGATCACGCCTGAATCCGCGCGCCGAGGGAGGCCGGAGCCGGGTGTCGGCTCACCGCTTTACGTCATCCTCCAGGAACCAGCGGATGTTGTCGTCGAAGCTTTCGTCCTGATGGAATCCGAGCCGGAGCGCCTTGTCGGCCTTCAGATGCGCCTTCCAGCCGGCGCAGATCTTCTGGATGAACGGATCCGGGTTCCAGGTGATGCGCTTGGCGGCCTCGGGGCCGGCGACGCGGGTCATCGCGTCCACCATCTCGCGCACGGTCCGGGTGATGCCCGGAATGGCGAGGCAGCGGTTCTCGCCCCACGCCTCCGCCGGCGGCTCCGCCGCATGCACGAGGTTGGCGACGACGGTGCGCGGCGCCGAGGACCAGATCGGATAATCCTCCGAGACCGGGCAGTTCGCCTCTTCGCCCTGCAGCGGCTCGCGGAAGATCGACGACATGAACGAAGAGGCGGCCGCGTTCGGCCGGCCCGGCCGCACCGTCACCGTCGGCAGCCGGAGCCCGCGCCCGTCGATGAAGCCCTTGCGGCTGTAATCGGTCACCAGCATCTCGCCCGCGGCCTTCTGCGCGCCATAGGAGGTCTGCGGGTTGAGGATGGTGAAATCGTCGATCACGTCGGGGATCTCGCCGCCATAGACCGCGACGGAGGAGGTGTAGACCACGATCGGCGTGTTCCCCGCCGCGCGCGCGGCTTCGAGAATGTTGATCGTGCCGAAGAGGTTCACCCTCAGGCCGGTCTCGAACTCCGACTCGGCCTGGCCCGAGACGACCGCGGCCAGATGAAAGACCGCGTCGGGCTTCTCCTCGAACGCCAGATCGACCGCGGGCCGGTCCGTGATGTCGAGCGCGATCCCCTCGACCGGAAACGGCGCCTCCACGGGCTCCGGCGCGAACAGGTCCGCCTGGGTCATGTGGGTGATGGCTTGGCCGCGGATCGTCCCCTTGGCGGCCAGCGCTTTCGCCAGCTTCACGCCCAGAAACCCGCCGCCGCCGGTGATCAATACGCGCATGTCAGTCCCTCCAATGTGTTGCATGCGCCCGGCCGGCCGGCCGGGCGCGGATTCGCCGTCCCGAGGACGGCGTCAATAGGTGGCGCGCCCGCCCGAGATGTCGAAGACGCCGCCGGTGGTGAAGCTGTTCTCCTCCGAGGCCAGCCAGCCGACCAGCGACGCGATCTCCTCGACCTTCACGAAACGCCCGCGCGGGATCTTGGAGAGCATGAAGTTGATGTGCTCTTCGGTCATCTGATCGAAGATCGCCGTCTTCGCCGCCGCCGGCGTCACGCAGTTCACCGCGACGTTCTTGTCCGCGAGCTCCTTGCCGAGCGATTTCGTCAGCGCGATCACCCCGGCTTTCGAGGCGGAATAGGCCGAGGCGTTGGGGTTCCCCTCCTTGCCGGCGATCGAGGCGATGTTGACGACGCGGCCGTAGCCCGCCTTCGCCATGATCGGGCTCACCGCCTTGCAGCAATAGAAGACGCCGTTGAGGTTGATATCCAGCACCCGGCGCCATTCCTCGACCGGGTAGTCGGCGACGGTGGTGTTCTTGCCCGCCACCCCGGCGTTGCAGACGAGGATGTCGATTCCGCCCATCTCTGCGTTCGAGCGCGCGGCGGCGGACTGCACCGCCTCCCAGTCCGTCAGCTCGGGCGTGACGTAGCTCGCGCCGGTCTCGGCGCACATCGCCTCGGCCTTTTCGCGGTCGACATCCCAGATCGTGACGGTCGCGCCCGAGGCGATGAAACGCTCGGAAATGGCGCGCCCGATGCCCTGCGCGCCGCCGGTGACGATCGCCTTCCGGCCCTTCAGGTCATATGCGTTCACAGCGACCACCCCCCGTCGATCACATGCGATTGCCCGGTGACGAAGGTGCTTTCGTCCGAGGCGAGATACACGGCGAGCCGGGCGATCTCCTCCGGCCCGGCGAGCCGGCCCATCAGCTGGCGGGCGACGAAATCCTTCATCGCCTGCTCGTAGTCGCCGGTGGCGCGCAGCCGCTCATGCAGCGAGGGCGTGTCGACCGTGCCGGGGCAGATGACGTTGACGCGGATCCCCTGCGTGATGTGATCGCGCGCGACGGCGGCCGAAAGCCCCTCGATCGCCGCCTTGGTGGCCCCGTAGATCGCCCGGTTCGGCGCCGCGACATGGACGCCGGCGGCCGAGCCGATATTGACGATGGAGCCGCCGCCGCGCTCGATCATCCCCGGCAGCGCCGCCTTCATCACCCGGAACTGCGAGCGGACGTTGAGGTTGAAGCCGAACTCCCATTCCTCCTCCGTCGCGTCGAGGATCGTGCCGGCGTGGACGAAGCCGGCCGCGTTCAGGATCACGTCGGGCCGCGCCCGATCCACCCCGGCGTTGATCGATTCCGGATCGAGCGCGTCGAGCACGAATGTCTCGCCGCCCTTGAAGTCCTTGAGCAGATCCGCGTTCACGTCGGTCGCGAACACCTCGGCCCCCTCGGCCGCGAAAGCTTCGGCGCAGGCGCGCCCGATGCCCTGGCCCGCCGCCGTGACCAGCGCGCGTTTCCCTTTAAGTCTCATCTCGTGTCCTCATCCGTCTTCCAAATCTCTTCTCCCGCGGGCGTCTCTTCACGCGGCCTTTTTCGTCTTCGCCGCCTGGATCCATTCCCAGACCCGGACCGGCGTCATCGGCATGTCGACATGATCGACGCCAAGCTGCGCGAGCGCGTCGAGCCCGGCGTTGGCGACGGCGGCGAGCGCGCCGACGGTCCCGGCTTCGCCGCAGCCCTTCATGCCGATCGGGTTGGCGGTGGAGGGGGTGCCTTCATGGCTGAAGGAGATCATCGGCGCGTCGTCCGCGCGCGGCATGGCGTAATCCATCCAGCTCGTCATCAGCGGCTGGCCGTCATCGTCATAGGCGACCCGCTCGGTCACCGCCTGGCCGATGCCCTGGACGACGCCGCCGTGAACCTGGCCCTCGGCCAGCATCGGGTTCATCAGGATGCCGAAATCGTCGGTGACGGTGTAGCGGACCACCTTCATCACGCCGGTGTCCGGGTCGACCTCGACCTCCGCGATGTGGCAGCCGTTGGGGAAGGAGCGGCCGGGCACCGTGTTCAGGCCGCGATGGTTGAGCAGCTCGACCTGGCCCTCGCGCCGCGCCCGCGCCGCCAGCGTCATCACGTCGACGGTCTTGTCGGTGCCGGAGACGCGGAAGACGCCGTCCTCGAACACGATATCCGCCGCCGCGGCCTCCAGCTCGTCCTCGGCCAGCGGGCGGAACGCCTCGATCATCTTGTCGGCGATGGCGTTGATCGCGCTCCCCTGCATCGTGACCGAGCGCGAGCCGCCGGTGCCGCCGCCTTTCGGCACGAGGTCGGTGTCGCCCTGGATCATCCGGATCCGGTCATAAGGAATGCCGGCGCGGGTGTGGAGGAACTGCGCGAACACCGTCTCGTGGCCCTGGCCGGTCGATTGGGTGCCGACATAGAGATTGACGCCGCCATCTTCGGCGAATTCGATATGCGCGGATTCGTTCTGATCTCCGAGAATGCTTTCGACGTAATAGCAGACGCCGAGGCCGCGGGCCTTGCCTTCCGCCCGCGCCGCCGCCCGCCGCGCCGGGAAGCCGGCGTGGTCGGCGTCCTTCAGCGCGCGGGTCAGCACGCGATTGAAATCGCCGACGTCGTAAAGCTCGCCCGACGCGGTGGTGTAGGGGAAGGTGGTGATGAAGTTCTTCCGCCGCAGCTCGATCGGGTCGACGCCGATCTCGCGCGCGGCGTGATCCATCAGCCGCTCCAGCGCGTAGATCTGCTCCGGCCGCCCGGCGCCGCGATAGGCGTCGATCGGCGTGGTGTTGGAGAAGACCCCCTTGCAGGAGAAGAACACGGTCTGGACGTCATAAGCCCCGGTCAACACCTTCAGCGCCAGCTCGGACGGGATATGCTGCGCGAAGGTGGAGCAATAGGCGCCCATCCCCGCGACGCAGTCGAAGCGGAGCGCCGTCAGCTTCAGATCCGCGTCGAACGCCGCCTGGCAGGTGGTGTAATGGTCGCGCCCCATCACGTCGGAGAGCGCGCCCTCGGAGCGCTCCGCGATCCAGATCACGGTCCGGCCGGTCTCCTTCGCCGCGAACGCGATGGCCGGATATTCCGGGTGGATGAAGCTTTTCGTGCCGAAGCCGCCGCCGATATCGGGGTGGCTCACATGAACATGGGCCTTGTCCAGCCCGAGAATCCCGGCGACTTCGTTCTGGACCGCCCAGGGGCCCTGGCCGCCGTATTTGATCCTGAGATCCGTTCCGTCCCACGAGGCCATGCAGCTCCGCGTCTCCAGCGAATGCGAGATCACCTTGTTGTCGACGATATCGATCGAGACCGTGTGCGCGGCGGATTCGAACGCCGCCGCCGTTGCGGCCTCGTCGCCCTTGGCCCAGTCGAAGGCGATGTTGCCGGGCGCCTCCGGGTGGATCGTCTCCGCGCCGTCGAGCAGCGCGCGGTCGGTGTCGGCGACGACAGGCAGCTCGTCATAGTCGATCTCGACCAGCTCCGCCGCGTCCCGCGCCGCCGCCGCCGTCTCCGCCACGATCAGCGCCACCGCTTCGCCCACATACCGGACGCGGTCCGAGGCGATGCAGGGCCGCCGGCCGGAGACGCCGTTCGAGCCGTCGCGGTTCTGCACGGCGGCGAAGTTCAGCTGGTTCTTCATCTTCGCGTCGAGATCGGCGCCCGACCAGGCGCCGACGACCCCGGGCGCGGCCCGCGCGGCCTCAAGGTCGACGGAGACGATGCGCGCATGCGCGACCGGGCTGCGCAGGAAGACGCCGTGCGCCGCGTCCTTCGCCTTGATGTCGTCGAGATAGCGCCCCGCGCCGGTCAGAAACCGTTGATCCTCTTTCCGTCGGACGGGCTGGCTGACGCCGAACTTGCTCATTGGGGGAACCTCCGCGATCTGGCTGCATCCGGGGCGACGATAGCGCCATGCGCGCCCGCCGCCAGCCCCTCATGGGTATTTTTCTCGGTCAGTCCGGCAGTTGAAACTCGACCACCGTCGGGCTCCAGCCATGAACGTTGTCATGCGCCTCGATGAGCACCGTTCCGACCCCGTCCGGGATCCGCACGCCGGTGAGCGAGCGGGTGAAGGGCTGCTCGTCCACATGCGGATGCAGCAGCGTCCGCTCGCCATAGACCGCGCCGTCGGGGCCGACCACCCGCCAGGCGTCGGCGTAATGGTCCCAGCCTTCATCCTCGTGGCGGATGGCGACATCGAATCGCCAGGTCGCGCCTTCGCGGGCGGCGGCGGCGGCCACGACCTCGGCGTTCCCGGCGAGAGCGGGGAGGGACCAGAGCGCGGCGGCGAGGCAGACGAGAGCGCGGATCATGGCGCGACGCTACTCCCTGCGGATGAAAATGCAATCCTGGCGTGGCCGGCTGGTTTTCGGGGACGGATGGCGTTAGAAGCCGGCTCTGATTGATCCGACATCCGACCGGAGAACCCGAGAATGGGCTACAGAATCGCCGTCGTCGGCGCCACGGGCAATGTGGGCCGCGAAATGCTGAACATCCTCGCCGACCGGGGCTTCCCCGCCGACGAGGTGGTGGCGCTCGCCAGCCGAAAATCCATGGGCCAGGATTGCGGCTACGGCGACAAGACGCTGAAGGCGCGCGATCTCGAAACGTTCGACTTCACCGGCTTCGACATGGCGCTGTTCGCGATCGGCTCGGGCCCGACCAAGATCTACGCGCCGAAGGCGGCGGCGGCGGGCTGCGTCGTGATCGACAATTCGTCGCTCTACCGGTACGATTCGAACGTGCCGCTGATCGTGCCCGAGGTGAACCCGGACGCGATCGACGGCTACGCGAAAAAGAACATCATCGCGAACCCGAACTGCTCCACCGCGCAGATGGTCGTGGCGCTGAAGCCGCTGCATGACCGCGCGACGATCAAGCGCGTCGTGGTCTCCACCTACCAGTCCGTCTCCGGCGCCGGCAAGGCCGCGATGGAGGAGCTCTGGAACCAGACCAAGGGCATGTATGTCCCGGGTCAGGAGGTGGCGCCGAAGGAGTTTCCCAAGCAGATCGCCTTCAACGTGATCCCGCATATCGACGTCTTCATGGAGGACGGCTCCACCAAGGAAGAGTGGAAAATGGTGGTGGAGACGAAGAAGATCATCGACCCCCGCATCCACGTTCACGCCACCTGCGTCCGGGTTCCCGTCTTCGTCGGCCATTCCGAGGCGATCAACATCGAGTTCGAGGAGGAGCTGGACGAGGACGAGGCCCGCGATATCCTGCGCGAGGCGCCGGGCGTTCTCGTCGTCGACAAGCGCGAGCCGGGCGGCTACATCACCCCGGTGGACTGCGTCGGCGATTACGCCACCTATATCAGCCGCATCCGCACCGATCCGACCCAGGACAACACGCTCTCGCTCTGGTGCGTCTCCGACAATCTCAGGAAAGGCGCCGCGCTCAACGCGGTGCAGATCGCCGAGCTTCTCGGCCGGCGGGTGCTGAAAAAGGGCTGAGCCCGGCGCCGCTCCGAACTTTTTGCCCATCTACATGATTGGTTTGCAATTCGATGCGACAAGGAAGCCACAGAAGCCACAATCGCGTGTAGAAACCAGGCAAGGCATTGATCAAAGCCGGCCTGGTGGGGCAGGTTGCCGATACTCCGTGTTTGTGTAAGGAACGGGAAGAGCTCCGGCTCTTGTTTGGAGCGGTGGGATGGTCGCAGTGATTGCTAAGGAACGAAGCTCCGGGGGCGTCGTATCGAGATTCGGCCGGAATCTGGGGCCGGGTTTCGGACTGTTCGTCCTCCTTGTCGCGTCCGGCGTCGCGGTGTTCTGGAGCGGTTTTTTCGCTCTTTTCGATGCGTGGCGGCTGCCCGAGTACAGCCACGGGCCGCTGATCCCGATGCTGTCGTTCTACCTCTTTCTGCGGCAACTGAGCGCCACGCCGCGCCCGCCGTCGACGGTCACTGATCGCTGGCCGGGCGTCGCGCTGATCGCGTTCACGCTGCTGATCGCGATGCTGGGCAACGTCGCGCATATCCCCGATATCGTCACCTACGCGATGATCCTCTGGTTCTACGGGGTGGTGCTGGTCGGATTCGGCTGGCGCCATGGCCGGGAGTACTGGCCGCCGGTCCTGCATCTGGTGTTCATGCTGCCGCTGCCGGCCTTTCTCTATTGGCAGGTGTCGATCAACCTCCAGTTCATCTCCTCCGAGATCGGCGTCGCGCTGATCCGGCTGATGAACATCCCGGTGTTCCTGGACGGCAACATCATCGACCTCGGCGTCTACAAGCTTCACGTCGCGGAGGCCTGCTCGGGCCTGCGCTATCTCTTCCCGGTGATGAGCTTCTCCTACATCTTCGCGGTGCTGTATCAGGGGCCGGTGTGGCACAAGGCGGTGCTGCTGCTCTCCGCCGCTCCGATCACGATCCTGATGAATTCGTTCCGGATCGGCGTGATCGGCGTGCTGGTGGACAATTACGGGATCGCGCAGGCCGAGGGGTTCCTCCATTTCTTCGAAGGCTGGGTGATCTTCATCGCCTGCGTCCTGATCCTGTTCGGGCTCGCGCGGCTGATGCAGTGGATCGCGAACGACAAGCGGCCGCTTTCCGAGGCGCTCGACCTGGAGTTCAGCGGGCTTGGCGGGCAATTCGCCCGGATCTTCTCGATCAGGCTCTCCGCGGCGCTGGTCGGCGCGGCGCTGCTTACGGGGGCGGTCGGGCTCGGCTGGCATCTGGCGCCGGAGCGGGCGCAGGCCGAGGTCATCCGCGATCCGCTCGTGCTCTTTCCGCGGCGGATCGCCGATTGGCGGTCCGGCCCGGCGCAGCTGCTGGACCCGGCGGTGGAGAGCGTCCTCGGCGCGGACGACTATCATTCGGCGGCGTTCATCTCGCCGAACGAGGGCGCGCCGGTCGATCTTTTCATCGCCTATTACGAGCGTCAGACCGAGGGGGACGGCATCCACTCCCCGGAGGTCTGCATCCCCGCCGGCGGCTGGGAGATGTCGAAGATCAGGCGGACGGAAGTCAGCGTGAAGGACGTCGGCGGGAAAACGACGATGCTGCCGGTCAACCGCGCGCTGATCCAGAAGGGGCTCAGCCGGCAGCTGGTCTATTACTGGTTCGAGGAGCGCGGCCGGCGGCTGACGAACGACTACCTCGCGAAGGCGACGACCGTGATCGACGCGCTGACGATGGGGCGGAGCGACGGCGGGCTGGTGCGCGTCATCACGCCGATCATGCGCGGCGAGACCGACGAGCAGGCCGACGCCCGCCTCCAGGCGTTTCTGGACGATACGTTGAAAATCATTCCCCGTTTCGTGCCGAACTGATTTGACCGGACCGATCCGGGACGGTTGAAACGGGCTGTGGAAATTAGCACATTGTTGGTTGCTCTCGTGTGATAACATCCTCGTGGGTTGCATGGTCCCGGGCGCGCGGGGTGGCGCGCCGGCCCTGTTCAGGAGGCGAGGATCGTCGACGCGGCGAGCGCGGCGCGTGATCCGGCCCCGAAGGCGAAGCGCCTTCGCAGGGACGGGGCGTGGCGGCGTCTGATGCGGGTGATGTGGTGAAAAAGCCGGAGGACGGCATGAATTCAGACGGCGGGGCGATCATGTACGAATCGTTCTACGGTCTCTCGCAGAGGCCGTTTCTGACCTTGCCCGACCCGGATTTCCTGTTCTGGTCGGACAGCCACATCATGGCGTTCACGATGCTGCGCTACGGCGTGATGACCCGCGCGCCGATCACGGTGATCACCGGCGAGGTGGGCGCGGGGAAGACGACCCTGCTGCGCAAGCTCCTGCGCGAGATCCCGGAGGAGGTCACCACCGGCCTCATCTCCAACATGCAGGACGGCCGGGGCGAACTTCTGCACTGGGTGATGATGGCGCTCGATCAGCCATTCGACGCCGATGAACCCTATGTCACGCTCTTCAAGCGGTTTCAGGACTTCGTCATCGAGGCCTACGCCCAGAAGCGCCGCGTGCTGCTGATCTTCGACGAGGCGCAGAATCTCGGCGTTCGGGCGTTGGAGGAGCTGCGGATGCTCTCCAACATCAATTCGGAGAAGGACGAGCTGCTGCAGATCATCCTTGTCGGCCAGCCCGAATTGCGCGATCTGATCGCGCGCCCCGAGCTGCGGCAGTTTTCTCAGCGGATCAGTTCCGATTTCAACCTTGGCCCGCTTTCGAAGGTGGAGACGACGAAATACATCCGCCGGAGGCTGGCGATCGCGGGCGCGACCACCGAGATCTTTCCGGAGCGGACCTGCGAATTGATCCATGAGGCGACCGGCGGCGTGCCGCGGTTAATCAATATTTTATGCGATTTTTGTTTGCTCTATGGGTTCTCAGCCGAACGGCGGGTGATTGGAGAGGATCTCTTGAACGAATTTCTGGACAGCGCCAAGCGGCGCGGCATTTACAACCAGTTCGCCGCGCTGCGGCCGATTCCAAAACTGGTGAGCGGCAAATAAGCCTCTCTCATGAGAGACGGGTACGAGATGAGCGTCCGGCGCAGGCCGGGCCGAAAGCATGAGTGTGAATGATGGCTGATAGCGCAGGTATGGGAATGGGCGATGTGCTCGGGGTGGTGAAGCGCCGCGCGTGGATCGTGGCGCTCTGCTTCGTCCTGCTGACCCCGCTGGCGCTTGGCGTCGCCTATATCCTCCCGCCGGTCTACTCCGCCACAGCGCATATCCTGGTGGAGAGCCAGCAGATCCCGGATGAGCTCGCCCGTTCGACCGTCACGGCGTCGGCGGCGGAGCGGATGGAGGTGATTCGCCAGCGGCTTCTGACCCGCCAGAACCTGGTCGAGATCATCGACAAGTTCGATCTCTATTCGGACTTCACCCAGATGACCCTCGGCGACAAGATCGAACGCCTGCGCGAGGAGACCACATTCGAGAGCATCGAATATGGCGGGCAGACCTATCGGCGCGGCCCGGCCCCGGTGTCGGCGTTCACGATCTCCGTCAAGGCGACGACGCCGGTCGGGGCCGCCGCGGTCGCGAATGAATTCGTGACGCGCGCGCTGGACCTCAATCTTCGGCAGCGGACGGAGCGCGCGACCGAAACGGTCGCGTTCTTCCGGCAGGCGGTCACGCGGCTGTCGAGCCAGATGCTCGACCTCGAAAACCAGATCGTCGCCTTCAAGAGCGAGAACGCCGACGCCTTGCCGGGGACGACCGCCTATCGCATCGACGAGATCCAGTCGCTGGAGAAGCAGATCTATGACGGGGAGGAGCGGCGGCTCGCCCTCGAGACGCAGCGCCAGGAGATCGAAGCGATGCTGGCGCAGGGTCTCTCCGGGGTCTCGGATGAGAAGGTGACGCCGGAGCAGCAGCAGCTCAACACCCTTCGGAACACGCTTGCGCAGCAGCGCGGCGTCCTCTCGCCGTCGCACCCGACGGTGCGCGCGCTCGAAGCGCGGATCAGCGCGCTCGAAAAGCAGCTGGAGACGGTCTCGCCGGAGACCGGCCAGGTGATGGACCCGATGGAGCAACAGCGCGAGCGGCTGGCGCGGCAGCTCACGCTCATCAGCAATGAGATCGCCAGGATCGACCAGCGCGCCGCGGAGGCGGAAGAGAAGCTCGCGAAGCTCCGCGATGCGGTGACCCGTGCGCCGCAGGTCGAGAGCGCGCTGCTGTCGCTTCAGCGGCGGCTGGCCGAAACGCAGGAGAACCTGTCCGTCGCGTCGAGCAAACTGGCCGAGGCGGAGACCGGCGAAAAGCTGGAGATCAACCGCCAGGCGGAGCGGCTGGTGGTGATCGAGCAGGCCCAGGTGCCGACCGAGCCCGATTCCCCGAACCGGCTGGCCATCGCCGGAATCGGCGTCGGCGGCTCTCTGGCGTTCGGCGTCATGCTCGCCGTCCTGGTCGAACTTCTGAACACGTCGATCCGATCGTCCAGCGATCTTCAGCGCCGGGTCAATCTGCGGCCCATCGTCGTCGTTCCCTATATCCGGACGCGCCGCGAGATCCGGGCGCGCCGGTGGCGCCTGGCGATCGCCGCGTTCGCCATTCTCGTCGGCGTCCCGGCGATCCTGTTCGCGATCGACCAATATTTCTTGCCGCTCTCCGTTCTGGCCGAGCGTCTGGCGCAGAAAACCGGGATCAATTTTCTGATCGAGCTCATCGAGCGGCGCTTCTAGGCGGAACGCCCGCGACAAGGATACGGAATCATGGTCGAAAGACTGAAACAAGCGATCGACAAGGCGAGGGCGCAGCGGGAAGGCGAGGCCGCCGGGCGGGCCGCGAGCGGGCCTGGGGCCGCGCCCGCGTCGCCTGCGGCCGCGCCCACGGAGGCGTCGGCGCTCTGGGAGTCGCTCCGGGAGGTCGAGCTCTCGGCGGGGCAGCTGCATCGCTCCCGGATCGTCACCTACGCCAAGACCGATGTCGCGCATATCCCCTTCGATCTCCTCAGGACGCGGCTTCTCAAGGTGTTTCGGGACAACGGCTGGCGGCGGATCGCGATCACCTCGCCGACCAAGGGATGCGGCAAGACCCTCGTCGCGACCAATCTGGCGTTCAGCTTCGCGCGCCAGCCGGATCTCAAGACGCTGCTGGTGGACATGGATCTGAAGGCGCCGACGATCTCGCGTATTCTGGGGTTGAAGGAGGTCTCCCCGATCGCCTGGTTCCTGAACGGCCAGACGCCGCTCGAGAGCGCGGTCGTCCGCTTCGGCGACAATCTCGCCCTCGCCCTCAACGGCGAGCGGGTGCGCGATTCCACGGAGCTGATCCAGGACGAAATGACGTCGAAGCGCCTCGATGCGGCCGTGAAGCGGCTGGACCCGGACATCGTGATCTACGATCTGCCGCCGATGCTGGTCAGCGACGACGCGATCGCGTTCATGGACCAGGTCGACTGCGTGCTCATGGTCGCGGCGGGCGGGCAGACGAAAGCGAAGGAAATCGAGTATTGCGAGCAAATGTTCGTCGATCACGTCAATTTCCTTGGCGTCCTTCTCAACAAGGGAGAGGATGACGTCAGCGGAAGGGCCTATGAATATGCATGATCGACCCGAGATGAGCGCGCCAGGCCAAAGCGGCGCGTGTCGTCATTCGGCGTCGATCCGCCGCGCGCCGCCGTCTTCCGGCCGGGGCGCGCGTAATTTCTCAGAATTGGAGGTCGTGTCCCGATGGGCGCTTTTTCAAGACAAGTGAATCGACTGATGCTCGTCATCGTTCTGGCGCTGGGCTCGCTGGCCGTCGCCGCGTGCGACACCGCGGAGGACCGGCTCGCCAAGCATGTGGAGAGCGGCCAGGAGCTCGTCGCCGAGGGGGCGCTGGAGAAGGCGACCGTCGAATTCCGCAACGCCCTCGCGATCGACGCGGACAACGTGCCGGCGCATCTCGGCATGGTCGAAATCTACGAACGCCAACAGAACTATCCCGCGATGCTCGGGCACCTGAACAAGGTCGTCGGGGTCGAGCCGAAAAACGAGACCGCGCTGGTGAAGCTCGGGCAGATCATGATGCTCGGGGGGCAGCTGGACGACGCGCTGATTCAGGCGGACGCCGCGGTCGCCGCGGCGCCCCAGAACGTCGCCGCGCTGGTTCTGAAGGCCGGCGTGTCGCTGCGGCTCGGCAACAGCGACACCGCGCTGGACTTCGCGAAGCGGGCGATCGCGCTCGACCCGGCGAACCCGACCGCGCACGCGGTCCTGATCGGAGAGCGGCTCAACGCGGACGATATCGACGGCGCCCTCGCCATCGCGGACGACATCACCGCGCGCGCGCCGGAGGATCTCGGCGTCGCGCTGGTGAAGCTTCAGGCTCTGGAGAGGCGGGGCGACACGGAGCAGGTCGGCGCCTATCTCGAACAACTGGCGGGCCTGTTCCCCGATCAGACCTCCCTCAAGACCGCGCTCGCCCGCTGGTATGTTCAGAACGACCGGGCCGCGGACGCGGAGGCGACGCTCCGCTCCATCGCCGAAGCCCGGCCGGATGATTCCGAAGCGGCGCTTCGCGTCGTGAGGTTCGTCTTCTCGGAGAAGGGCGAGGCCGCGGCGCGCGAGGAGCTGGAGCGCCTGATCGCCGACCGCGAGGACAAGACCCCCTATCGGGTGGCGCTGGCGCAGCTCGAATACGGCCAGGGCGAAACCGAAGAGGCGAAAACGCGCCTCGCCGACATCATCGCGGGGCTCGAAGCCGCCGACGACGACGTCGAGCTGAACAAGGTCCGGCTGATTCTCGCCCGCCATCTTCTGCGTGAAGACGACCGGGCGAAGGCGCTGGAGCTGGTTCAGTCGGTGCTGGAAAACGCCCCCACCAACGTGGACGCGCTCACCATCCGGGCGGCGCTTCGCTTTTCGGACGAGGATTACACCAACGCGCTGCTCGACATCCGGGCCGGCCTTGCGGGCGACCCCAGCAACGCGCAGCTGCTTCTGCTCTCGGCGCGGACCCATCAGCGCACCGGCGGCACCGACATCGCCAGCGAGAATTACTCCGCCGCGATGGAGGCGTCCGGCTACAGCCCTGAAATCACGATGGAGTATGTGAGCTTTCTGCGGCTGAACCAGCGTGACGACGCGATTGCGACGGTGTTGACCGAAGCCGTCCGCCGCCAGCCCAGCGACAAGGATCTCCTGACGGCGCTGGCCGAGGCCCAGCTTCGCGCGGGCGACTGGACCGGCGCGGATCAGACCGCGGCCCAGCTGGCCGCTGTCGACCGGGACGCGGCGATGCGGGTGCGCGCGGCGACGCTGAGCGGGCAGAACAGGTTCGATGAGAGCCTGTCGGTCCTCGAAAACATCTCGAAGGACCCGTCGCAGCGCGATTCCACCCTCGCGGCGACGGTTCAGGTCTATTACAAGGCCGGCGAAATCGACAAGGCGATGGCCTTCCTCGCCGACGTCCTCGAAGAGAATCCCCAGAACGTCCAGGCTCTGATGTTGCGGGCGTCGCTCCACGCCAGCCAGAACGACGCCGCCTCCGCCGAGGCGGATTACAAGGCGGCGATGGCCGCCAACCCGCGGGCGCAGGCGCCCGTGCTCGGGCTGGGGCGCCTCTATCTCGCTCTCGGCCGGGATGAGGAGATGCTCTCGTTGATGAACGCCGGCGTCGACGTCGTGGATCAGCCGAGCGGCCTGCGGCTTTTCCTCGGCGGGTATTACGAATCCCGCCAGCGCCCCGAAGACGCGATCGCGCAGTATCGCGCGCTTTTCGCGGCGCAGCCGACCTCCATGGTGGCGGCCAACAACCTCGCCAGCCTGCTCGTCGAATATCACGGCGACGACCCGGCGGCGCTCGCCGAAGCGGAGGAGATCTCCGGCGCGCTGCGGGGCGTGGAGATTCCCGCCTTCCAGGACACCTATGGCTGGATCCGCTACAAGCTCGGCGACTACACCCAGGCGGTGCGCTATCTGGAGCCTGCGGCCGAGGCGCTGCCGGGCAATCCATATGTGCGCTACCATCTCGGCCTCGCCTATGCGGCGCTGAACGCCGCCGATTCGGCGCGCCCGCATCTGGAGGCCGCCGCGGCGGCGGACCCGAGGGCCTTCGCCTTCACCGCGGAGGCGAAAGCCGCGCTGGAGGCGCTGCCGCCCCCCGCCGAATAGGGGCCGCGCCGGGGTCTGCGGCCGGAGAGTCGGGGCGGGCGGCCGCGCGCCGCCCGCTTCGTCTTGCGGCGAGGCCCCGCCCCACATAGGCTCCACGCGCGCTTCCGAAGGAAGGATGGAATGGCCGAAGATCAGCCGGGTGAAGGCGCCGCCTATCAGGCGCTGGCCAGAAAGCACAGGCCGCAGAGCTTCGCCGAACTGATCGGGCAGGAGCCGATGGTCCGCGTGCTGACCAACGCCTTCGCGCATGACCGGATCCATCACGCCTTCATCATGACCGGGGTGCGGGGGGTGGGCAAAACCACCACCGCGCGCATCATCGCCAAGGGGCTGAACTGCGTCGGCCCGGACGGGACCGGCGGGCCGACGACCGCGCCCTGCGGCGTGTGCGAGCCCTGCCGCCAGATCGCCGAAAGCCGCCATGTCGATGTGCTGGAGATGGACGCCGCCTCGCGCACCGGCGTCGGCGACATCCGCGAGCTGATCGATTCGGTCCGCTACCGGGCGGCGTCGGCGCGCTACAAGATCTACATCATCGACGAAGTGCACATGTTGAGCGTCTCGGCCTTCAACGCGCTGTTGAAGACGCTGGAGGAGCCGCCGCCGCATGTGAAGTTCATCTTCGCCACCACCGAAATCCGCAAGGTTCCGGTCACCGTGCTGTCGCGCTGCCAGCGCTTCGATCTCCGGCGGATCGAGCCGGAGACGATGATGGCGCATCTCGCCGGCATCGCGGCGGAGGAGGGCGCGCGGGTCTCGTCCGAGGCGCTGGCGCTGATCACGCGCGCGGCGGAGGGCTCCGTCCGGGACGCGCTCTCGCTGCTCGATCAGGCGATCGCGCATGGGCGCGAGGAGGAGACGACCGCGGAGGAGATTCGCGCCATGCTCGGCCTCGCGGATCGGGGGCGCGTGATCGACCTCTTCGAGGCGATCATGCGGGGCGACGCCGCGGCGGCGCTCGGAGAGCTTTCCGGCCAATACGCCGACGGCGCCGACCCGGTCGCCGTTCTCCGCGATCTGGCCGAGCTGACCCACTGGATCAGCGTCGTGAAGATCAATCCGTCGAACGCGGACGACCCGACCGTGGGCGCCGACGAGCGCGACCGCGGCCGCACGCTGGCGGACGGGCTGGAGATGCGCGCGCTGGCGCGGATGTGGCAGATGCTTCTGAAGGCGCTGGACGAGGTCGGGCGCGCGCCGAACGCGATGATGGCGGCGGAGATGGCGGTGATCCGCCTCACCCATGTCGCCGAATTGCCGACGCCGGAGGATATCGTCCGCCGGCTCGACGGCGCGCCGCCCGGCGGCGGCGGGGGAGGGCCCGCGGCCGCGCCCCCCTCCGGCTCTCCCTCCGGCCCCTCGGCCGGCGCGAGCGCGCGCGGCGGCGCGGCCCCGGCCTCGGCCCGCCCGCTGGAGGCCCCGCGCGCCGCCGCCGCGCCGTCGCCGCTCGCCCGCTATGAGAGCTTCTCCGACATCGTCGCGCTGATCCGGGAGCGGCGCGATCTGAAGCTCCTGACCGATGTCGAGGATTTCGTGCATCTGGTGCGCTACGCCCCCGGCCGGATCGAGTTCACGCCCGCCGCCGGCGCGCCGGGCGATCTGGCGCAAACGCTCGGCGCGCGGCTTTCGGCCTGGACCGGCGCCCGCTGGATGGTGGCGCTGACGCGCGAGCCGGGCGCGCCGACGCTCGGCGAGACCCGGCGCGCCGCCGCCCTCGCCGACGAGAGCGCGGCCGCCGCGCATCCGCTGGTCGCGGCCGCGCTGAAGACATTCCCCGGCGCCCGCATCGCGGCGCTTCGCGACCTCGCGGCGCTTGACGAGCCGCCGCCGCCGGCGGAAGACGACGACGACGAAGACGACGAGGATTACGGCGACGAATGGTCGCCGGTGGACCCGTTCGCGGGCTGACCCGCCACAGAAAGCCGACCCCGCAGAAAAAGAAGGTGACGCGCGATGTTCAAGGGATTGGGCGACATGGGCAAGCTGATGAAGCAGGCCCAGGAAATGCAGACCAGGATGGCCGAAGCTCAGGCCCAGCTCGACCGGATCGAGGTCGAGGGCGAGGCCGGCGCCGGCATGGTGAAGGCCGCGGTCAGCGCGCAGGGCTCGCTCCGCTCGCTCTCGATCGACCCCACGCTCTTCAAGCCCGAGGACCGCGAGGTGGTCGAGGATCTGATCGTCGCCGCCGTGCGGGACGCTCAGGAAAAGGCGAGCGCCCGCGCGGCGGAGGAGATGGGCAAGCTGACCGAGGGCCTGCAGCTGCCGCCGGGGATGAAGCTCCCGTTCTGACCGGCGCGGCGGGCCTCGGGGGCGCGGGCCGGGTCAGCTCTCGTTCGAGTCGAGCGCGGCGCGGATCGCCTTCAGCATGGCGATCGACTCGGGCGAATCCCATTCCGCCTCGCCCTGAAGCCGCGCGACCTCATCGCCGTTCCGGTCGAGGATCAGCGTGATCGGCATGCCGAGGATTCCGCCTTCCGCGCCGATCCTGAGCGTGGGCTCGCGGTAGATGTCCAGGTTCTTCACCCGATAGTCGGACCCGTCCTCCTGGGTGATGCCGAGGAAGAAATCCTTGATCTTCTCGGTGCTGGCGCGGTCCATCGAGATCGCGATCAGGTCGAAGCCGTCATCCGCCATCGCCCCCCGCAGCCGGTCGAGCGACGGCATCTCCTTGCGGCAGGGCGGGCACCATGTGGCCCAGAAATTCACCACCATCATCTTGCCGCCGAAATCCGCGATCCGGACCTCGGCGCCGCGGCCGGTCTCGAACGGCGTTTCGAGCCGCGCGCGCGGCGCGTCATGGATGATCAGCTTGGTCATGTCGCCGGCGCGGGCGGCCTTCAGGCTCGCGATCTCCGCCGCCGAAAGCCCCGTCGCGGCCGCGGGGGTGGCGCCGAACGCCAGAGCGCCGTATAGGATCGCGCCGATGAAACCTGCGACCTTGGTTTTCATTTTGTCTCCTTCCGACCCGCCGAGGGCCTATGACCGAACAGAAAAGCCCTGTGCAACCTAAGTCCGCGACGCCCGGGCGCAACGCCATGTGGGGCGGGCGTTTCGCCGCTGGCCCGGACGCCGTGATGGAGGAGATCAACGCCTCCATCGGCTTCGACCGCCGCCTCGCGGCGGAGGATGTCGAGGGGAGCCGCGCTCACGCGCGGATGCTCGCCGCCACCGGCGTTATCACAAGGAGCGACGCGGACCAGATCTGCGAGGGTCTCCTCACGATCTTGTCAGAAATCGAGGACGGAACGTTCGAATTCTCCCGCGCGCTCGAAGACATCCACATGAACATCGAGGCGCGGCTGACCGATCTGATCGGCGCGCCCGCCGGGCGCCTCCACACCGCGCGGAGCCGCAACGATCAGGTCGCGCTCGATTTCCGCATGTGGGTGCGCGCCCGCGTCGACGACGCGATGGAGGGGCTCGAAGCCCTGCTCCGCGCGCTGCTCGCGCAGGCCGAGGGCCGCGAGGCGATGGTGATGCCCGGCTTCACCCATCTGCAGAGCGCGCAGCCGGTGACCTGGGGCCATCACATGATGGCCTATGTCGAGATGTTCGGCCGCGACCTCTCCCGGTTCCGGGACGCGCGCGCGCGGATGAACGAATGCCCGCTCGGCGCGGCCGCGCTCGCCGGGACCTCGTTCCCGATCGACCGGGAGATGACCGCCGAGGCGCTCGGCTTCGACCGGCCGACCGCGAACAGCCTCGACAGCGTCGCGGACCGCGATTTCGCGCTCGAATACCTCGCCGCCTGTTCGATCACCGCGACGCATCTCTCGCGCTTCGCGGAGGAGCTGGTGATCTGGTCCTCGGCGCAGTTCCGCTTCGTGAAGCTCTCCGACCGCTTCACCACCGGCTCCTCGATCATGCCGCAGAAGCGCAACCCGGACGCGGCGGAGCTGGTCCGCGCCAAGGTCGGGCGGATCAACGGCGCCTTCATCGCGCTCTCGACCGTGATGAAGGGCCTCGCGCTCACCTATTCGAAGGACATGCAGGAGGACAAGGAGCCGGTCTTCGACGCCGCCGACGCGCTGGCGCTGGCGCTCGCCGCGATGACCGGCATGGTCGCCGACATGGTCCCGAACGAGGCCCGCCTCCGCGAGGCGGCGGGCGCGGGGTTCGCCACCGCGACCGACCTCGCCGACTGGTGCGTCCGCCGGCTCGACATCCCGTTCCGCTCCGCCCACCACATCACCGGATCGCTGGTGAAGATGGCGGAGGATCGCGGCGTCGCCCTCGCGGATCTCACGCTCGAGGACATGCGGACGGTCGAGCCGCGGATCGCCGCCGACGTGTTCGACGTCCTGACGGTCGACGCCTCCGTCGCCAGCCGGACCAGCTATGGCGGCGCGTCGCCCGAAGGCGTCGCCGCCCAGATCGCGCGTTGGAAGGCGCGGCTGGCGTGAGCAAGCGGACCCGGGCCCTGATCATCATCGGACTGTTCGTCCTCGTCTGCGCGTCGCTCGTCGGCTGCGGCCGGAAGGGCGATCCGGCCACGCCTCCGCCGCCTTCGCCGTCTCAGGGGGAGACGGCGGCGCAGGAGGGCTGAGCGCCATGCGCGCGCCGATATCGCGGCTTCCGGCGCCGGCCGGGGGCCTCCCTCCATCTCTCCGGCATGGGGCGCGCTGATGGATCATTTCACCTATCGGAACGGCGTCCTTCACGCCGAGGACGTCTCGCTGGAGGAGATCGCCGCCGCGGTCGGCACGCCCTTCTACTGCTATTCGACCGCGACGCTGGAGCGCCATGTCCGCGTGTTCGACGAGGCGCTGGCCGGCCTGCCGCATCTCCTCTGCTACGCGATGAAGGCGAACGCCAACCTCGCCGTCCTGCGCGTGATCCTCCGCGCCGGCGCGGGCATGGACGTGGTCTCGGGCGGCGAGCTGGCGCGCGCGCTGGCCGCCGGCTGCCCGCCGGACAGGATCGTCTTCTCCGGCGTCGGCAAGACGCGGGAGGAGATGCGCCGCGCGCTGGAGGTCGGCATCCGGCAGTTCAACGTCGAGAGCGAGCCCGAGCTCGCCGCGCTGAACGAGGTCGCGCTGGCGATGGGCCGCGCCGCGCCCGTCGCGCTCCGCGTCAACCCGGATGTGGACGCGAAGACCCACGCCAAGATCGCCACCGGCAAGGCCGAGAACAAGTTCGGCGTCCCGATCGAGCGGGCGCGCGCGGTCTACGCCGACGCCGCGGCGATGCCGGGGATCGAGATCGTCGGCGTCGACGTCCATATCGGCAGCCAGATCACCACGCTCGAACCTTACGAGGCCGCGTTTCTCAAGCTCCGCGAGCTGGTCGAGGCGCTTCGCGCCGACGGGCATGAGATCCGCCGGGTCGATCTCGGCGGCGGGCTCGGCATTCCCTATCAACGCTCGAACGAGGCGCCGCCGCTCCCCTTCGATTATGGCGAGCTGGTGCGCCGCACCGTCGGCGATCTCGGCTGCGAGATCGACATCGAGCCCGGCCGGCTGATCGCCGGCAACGCCGGCGTCCTCGTCAGCAGCGTGATCTACCGGAAGGAGGGCGAGGGGCGGGATTTCCTGATCGTCGACGCCGCGATGAACGATCTCCTGCGCCCCGCGCTCTATGACGCCTGGCATGACGTGGAGCCGGTGCGCGAGCCCGCGCGCGCGGCGCCGGTCGCGCCGATCGACGTGGTCGGCCCGGTCTGCGAAACCGGCGACACCTTCGCCCGCGCCCGCGAGCTGCCCCGGCTCGAGGCCGGCGCGCTCATCGCGTTCCGCTCCGCCGGGGCCTATGGCGCGGTGATGTCGTCGGAATACAACACCCGGCCGCTGATCCCGGAGGTGCTCGTCACGGGGTCGCGATTTGACGTGGTGCGTCCGCGCCCGACATATGATGAGATGTTGGCGCGCGAGCGCATCCCCGACTGGCTGACCTGAGCGGCCCCGGCTCGCGCGAGAGGAGCCTTGATGGAGGAGACGCCGAGCGACCGGGTGAGCGCCGCTTTCGCGGAAGCGGAGGGCTCCGTCCGCCTTCAGGCGCGGCGCGCGCGGCGCGCGCTCGCGCTGGAGCGGCTGATCGCGGCGTTCTGGCCGCTCTGGGCGCTCGGCGCGCTCTTTCTCGGCCTCGCGCTTCTCGGGATCCCGGCGCTCCTCCCGCCCGCCTCTCATGCGGCGCTCCTCGCGGCGTTCGCGGCGGGCGCGGCCGTCCTCGCCGCGCGGGGGGCGCGCGCCTTCCGCGCGCCGACCATCCCGGAGGCGATCCGCCGGCTTGACGAAGGCGTCCCCGGCCGCCCGGCCCAGACCTACGCCGACACCCGCGTCGGCGGCGCCGGCGACGCGGGGACCGAGGCGCTCTGGGCGGCGCACCAGCGCAGGACGGCCGCGCGCGCCGCGGCGCTCCGCGCCCCCGCGCCGGATCTTCGCGCCTCCGCGCGCGATCCCTTCGCGCTTCGCCATGGCGGGCTGATCGTGCTGGCGGCCGGGGCGCTGGCCTATTTCGGCGCGGATGAGAGCGGCGCCCGCCGCCTCGTCGATCAGTTCACCCCCGGCGCGCTCGGCGCCGGCGCGGCGGCGGCCCCCGCGCCGACGCTGGAGGCGTGGGCGACGCCGCCCGCCTACACCGGCGCGAACCCGGTCTATCTCAGCCGGCTGACCGACGGCGCGCCGATCGCGCTTCCGGTCGGCTCGGAGGTCTCGCTTCGGGTGTTCGACGTCGCCTCTGCGCCGCGGCTGGAGGAGACCGTCAGCGCCGACGGCGCCGCGTTCGCGGACAAGGGCGCCGGCGTTCACGACACCGTCTTCACCCTGGCGCGGGATGGCGCGGTCCGGGTCGTCGAGGGCGGGCGCGAGATGGGCGCATGGACGCTGACCGCGCTCCCCGACGCGCCGCCCGTCATCGCGTTCGAGGGCGCGCCGAAGGCGGGCGAGCGGGGCGCGCTGACGCTGTCCTTCACCGCCAGCGACGATTACGGCGTGCGCGCCGCCGATGTCGGGATCGCGTTGGACGAGCCGGCCGCGCGCGCGCTCTTCGGCGCCGGAGAGGACGCCGCCGCCCATGCGCCGATCGCGCTCGATCTGCCGCTGCCGCTCGCCGGCGATGTCCGCGACGTGGCGGAGACGCTGATCGCCGATCTCACCGCGCACCCCTGGGCGGGGCTGCCGGTCGTCTACACCCTGACCGCCCATGACTCCGCCGGGCGGACCGGCGTCGCCGAGATGCGCGGAATTCTTCCCGCCCGGCGCTTCGTCGATCCGATGGCGAAGGCGCTGATCGAGCAGCGCCGCGCGCTCGCCTTCAGCCGCGCCGCCGCGCCGCGGGTTTTCGACGTGCTCGAGGCGGTGACGAATTTCCCCGAGGACGTGTTCGACGACGCGGTCGCCTATCTCGCCGCGCGCGTGGCGATCCGGCGGCTCGGCCATGCGCTCGAGGACGGCGCGCTGGATGCGGAGACGCCATCCATCGTCGATCTGCTCTGGAAGGCGGCGATCCGGATCGAGGACGGCGATCTCTCCAGCGCGGCCGAACGGCTCGCCCGCGCCGAGGAGCGTCTCCGCGACGCGGTCGAGAACGGCGCGACCGATGAGGAGATGGCGCGGCTGATGCAGGAGCTGCGCGAAGCGATGCGCGACTATCTCGACGAAATGAGCCGCCAGGCGCTCCGCGACGAGGCGACCGGCGAGAACCAGGCCGAGGGCGACCGGGAAACGATGACGATGGACGATCTCGAGCGCATGCTGAAGGAGCTCGAAGACGCCATCGCGAACGGCGAGCAGGAGCTCGCGCGCCAGATGCTTCAGGCGCTGCGCGAGATGATGGAGAATCTCCAGATGGCGACGCCGGGCGAGGGGAGCCCCGGCGCCGGCGAGCCGGCCGTGAACGAGCTTGGCGACATGATCGGCGAGCAGCAGGGCCTCGCCGACCGCTCCTTCGGCCAGATGCGCCAGGGAGAGGGGCGCGGCCGCGATCCGGGCCAGGGCGAGGGCGAAGGCCCGGGCGAGGGCCGGCGCGGCGAGGGCGAAGGGCGGGGCGGAGATCGGCCCGGCGGCGACAGCGCGGAGCGGATCGCCCGCGATCAGCAGGCGCTCCGCCAGCTTCTAGACGAGCTCCGCGGCGGCCTCCCCGGCGAGGCCGGCGAGGATGCGCGCCGCGCGCTGGACGAGGCGGACCGCGCGATGGGCGACGCGGTCAGGAGCCTTGAAGACGGAGACGAGCGCCGGGCGGTCGACGATCAGGTCCGCGCGCTCGACGCGCTTCGCGAAGGGCGCCGCGCGCTGGGCGAGGACATCGCCAGGGCGCAGGGCCGGAGGGAGGGCGATCAGGCCGGCCGCGAAGGCCGCGGCGGCGACGCCGGGCGCGACGATCCGCTCGGGCGGCCGAGCGGGGTGGACGGCCCGCTCGACGGCGGGTCGGCGTCCGTGCCGGGCGCGGCCCTCGGCTCGCGCGCGCGCGAGCTTCAGGAGGAAATCCGCCGCCGCGCCGGGGAGCGGGCCCGCCCGCCCGAGGAGCTCGACTATCTCGATCGGCTGCTCGACCGTTTCTGAGCCCCGGTTTCGCCCCCGGCCTCCGGGCGCCGTTTCAGAGCCATGCGCGCCGGTCATGGCGGTCTTGCCTGATCGGCCATGGCGCCGGCGCCGCCGGGCGCCTATCTCACCCCTGTGAGAGCAGCGGGTTCGACCCCGCCGCCCGCCAGCCCCGCCGGTTCCTCCTCCCTGCGGCAGGGCGCGGCAGAGGCCTCACGCTGGTCTCCGTGAGGGTGGAGCGCGCGTTCCCCTGTCGTCGCGCCGCCCTCGCGGAGGCCCAATTCCCCCCACCCGGCCCCTCTCGCCCGACCCCTCTCGTCCGGCCGTCGCGCGCCCGATTCCGCTCAGCCGGCGACGCTCACGTCGAGAAGGGCGAGCCGCCCCGCCTCCGTCGCCTCGATGGCCTCGGCCAGCGCGGGCGCGAGATCCCCGGCGCGCTCCACCCGCCGCGCGAAGGCCCGGCTGGCGCGCGCCACCGCGGCGAAATCCGGGCTCGGCTCCAGCGAGGTCAGCGGCGTCCGGTTCGCCCGCGCCGCCGCGCCGCCCGGATAGAGCCCGACGACGGATTGGCGCACCGCGCCCCATTCGGCGTTGTTGAGAATGACGATCAGCGGCGCCAGCCCGTGCGCCTCCGCGATCTGGTGGCACGCGACCGGGTTGGAGAAGATGTAGCTCCCGTCGCCCATGGTGCCGACGACCAGCCGCTCCGGCGCGGCCAGCTTCACGCCGAGCGCGCAGGGAAACCCCCAGCCGAGCCCGCCGGCGTGCGGCTCCTGGCGCCATTGTCCGGGCTCGGCGAGCCCGAGCGGGAGGAGCGGCGCGCCAAGCTCCGAGATCACGGCCGCGTCCCGCCCCCGGATCGCGGCGCCGATCCGCGCGGAGACGAAGCCCTTGGTCATCGGCGCGCCGTCGGGGAGGGCGCCGGCGCGCGCCGCCGCGTCCCTCGCCGCCGCCGCCCAGGCCGCCACCTGCGGGCGGCGCGCCGCGATTCGCGCGCCCGCCTCCGCCAGCAGCGGCCGCATCGCCGCCTCCAGCGCGACGAGGCTCGGCCCCGTCGCCCCCGCCAGCGAGACGTCCGCGCGAAACTGCCTGACCGGCGTGCGGCTCATCAGCGGGTCCGGGCCAAGCTGCACGACGCGAAGATCGTCCCGCAGGGCGTGCTCGCCCGGCGACCAGGGCGCGAGGCTGTCGATCGCCAGCGCGGCGTCCGCGCCGGCCAGCGCCGCGCCGAGGTCCGGGCCGATATAGGACGGATGCTCCTGGCTGATCGCGTTGGCGACCGCCCAGTAATCCGAGACCGGAATCGCCCAGTCCGCCGCGAGCCGCGCCAGCGCCTCCCAGCCGGCGCGGTCCCCCGCGCCCCGCTGCGCCACGATCAGCGGGCGCTCCGCCGCCGCCAGAATCGCCGCCGCCCGCGCGATCTCCGCCGCTGGCGGCGTCGCCTTCGCCGGCGCGTACGGGATCGGCGCGTCGCCGAGCTCCACCTCCTCGCAGAGAACCTCGCGCGGCAGCGACAGATAGACCGGCCCCATCGGCGAGGATTGCGCGATCGCCGCCGCGCGGTCGAGCAGCGGGCCGATCTGCTCGGGGAAGCGAAGCTCGTAATCCCATTTCACCGATTCCCGGACCAGCGCGGTCTGGTCCCGCATCTCCTGGCCCCAGCCGATCGGGACGGTGCGCGCGCCGAACCGGCCGGATTCCGTCACCGGCGTGCGCCCCGACATGATGATGATCGGGACCTGATCCGTCGCGGCGTTGATCGCCCCGATCGCGCCGTTGGCGAGGCCGACATTGGTGTGGAGAATCACCGCCTGCGGCCGCCCGGTCGCCAGCCACGCGCCATGCGCCATGCCCATGGCGGCGTGCTCATGCGGTATGATCAGCGCCGCCGGCAGATCGGCGCCCGCCGCCTCCGCCGCCGCGAGCCCCTCGATGATCGGCGGAAAATCGGTGCCGGAATTGGTGAAGACATGGGTGACGCCGAGCGCCTTCAGCCGCGCGAAGATCGCGCCCCCCGCGGTCGTGCGCGTCATGGCGTCCATCCTTTCACGGCCGCCGCCGCCACCCACCAGAGCGGCCCCGCCGCCCGAAGCCGGGAGGCCGCCGCGGCGGCGTGCGGTTCGGTCTCGAACAGCCCGAAACAGGTGGCGCCCGAGCCCGACATCCGCGCCAGAGCGCAGCCCGGCGCCGCGTTGAGCGCGGCCAGGATCTCGCCGATGACCGGAAGCCGCCGCAGCGCCGGCGGCTCGAGATCGTTCCGGAGCGGCTTCAGCCACGCGGCGAAGGCGGCGAAATCGTCGAACCGGGCGGGCGGCGGCGGCGGGGGGGCGGAGTCGCGCCGGATATCCCCGCCGAAAATCTCGGCGGTGGAGAGCGCGCGCCCCGGATTGGCCAGCACCATCCAGAACGTCGGGAACGCCGGCGCCGGCCGCAGCCGCGCGCCGGTCCCGCTCATCAGCGCCGGCCTTGACTGAAGACAGACCGGCGCGTCGGCGCCGAGCCCGGCGGCGATCTCCTCCAGCTCCGCCGCCGGCGCGCCCGGCCAGAGCCGCGCGAGCAGCCGGAGCGTGGCCGCGGCGTCGGCCGAGCCGCCGCCGATCCCGGACGCCGCCGGCAGGCGCTTCAGGAGCCGGAGCGCCGCGCCGGGCCGCCCCGGGGTCCGCGCCCGAAGCGCCGCCGCCGCCGCGAACGCGAGATTGTCCGGCCCCGCCGGGAGCCCGGCGGCGGCGGGCCCGGCGACGCGCAGTTCGAGCTCCGCCGCCGGCGCCGCCTCGATCAGGTCGCCGATCTCCGGGAACACCGCGAGGCTTTCGATCTCGTGATAGCCGTCGTCGCGCCGGCCGAGAACATGGAGGAAGAGATTGACCTTGGCGCGCGCCTCCTCCCGGAGAAATTCGCCCGCCTCAGTCGCCATTCGCCGCGCTCGCGGGCTTCTTGGTCGCGGCCTTCGCCTCCTCCTCCGCCAGCACGACGTCGAGCCCGACATCGAGCTTGCGGTGAATCCGCGCCCGGCTCTTCTCGTCCGGATCGAAGGAGAGCGCGCGCCGCCACTGGAACTCCGCTTCGAGCCGCCGCCCGACCCGCCAGAGCGCGTCGCCGTAATGATCGTTCAGCACCGGATCGACCGGCTGCAGCTCCACCGCGCGTTCGAGCTCGGCCGCCGCGTTTTCGAAATCGCCGAGGATGTAGTAGCCCCAGCCGAGGCTGTCGACGATGTAGCCGTCCTCCGGCCGCTGCTCGACCGCCTTGCGGATCATCTCCATCGCCTGCTCGAGGCGCATCCCCTTCTCCAGCCAGCTGTAGCCGAGATAATTCAGGACCAGCGGCTGATCCGGCTCCAGCTTCAGCGCCTCGAGAAAGTCGGCCTCCGCCTTCTCCCATTCGTTCGAGCGCTCATAGGAGATGCCGCGCTGATAGTAGAGCGACCAGCTCGGCCGCCCCGCCTGCTCCATCAGCTTGATCGCGGCGTCATAGGCGACGGCGGCTTCGCCGAAGCGCTCGGTCCGGCGCATCAGATCGCCGAGCGCGACCTGCGCGTCGATGGCGTCCGGCGCGCGGCGGGTGAGCGCCTTCAGCGCCTCCACGGCCTCGTCGTTCCGGTCCATGCTGCGCAGGGCCTCGGCCCGGCCGATCTCCGCCGAGCGGGCGAGGGGGCTGTCGGGCGGGATCGATTCGAACGCCCGCACCGCCGCCGCGCTCTGGCCGCCGGCGGCCAGAAGCTCCGCCGTCAGCAGCTTCGCCTCGTACAGATCCGGCCGGAGCCATGTGGCGATCCGCGCGTAGAGCAGGCTCAGCCGCTCGTCGCCGTCGCGCCCGAGGGCGGCGGCGAGGCCGTAAAACGCCTCCGCCGCGCCTTCCGCGGGCGTCCTGACGATGAGGCCCGGCGTCTCCCCGGCTTCGAGCGCCGCTTCCTCCGCCTCCAGCGCCCGGTCGCCGATCGCGGTCGCGTCGCCGGCGTTCTTGTAGATCTCCCGCGCCGCGTCCGGCTGGCCGTTCGCGATCAGCGCCGCGGCGTAGGCCCGCGCGACCCGGCCGGTCGGGGTGGCGAGATCGTTCGCGAGCCTGGAATAGGCCTGGACCGCGCCTTCGGCGTCGCCGTTCATGTGGCGCATCAGGCCGAGGTGATAGAGCGTGAAGATGCGGAAGATCGGCCGGCCGTCGAGCGTCTCGAGGATGGCTTCTCCGGCGGCTTCGTCGCCTTCGCCCTTGGCGGCCCAGGCCGCGAGCATGGCGCCGACGAGCGGATGAAACGCCTCCGGCGTCGTCTTCACGCGTTCGCGAACCGCCGCGAATTCGCCGTTCTTCATCTCATCCGCCGCGAGCACCAGCCCCGCGATCCGCTGGTTGGCGTCGAAGACGTTGAGTCGGTTGGCGAGATCCAGCGACGGCTCGAATCTCCCCGCCGCGGCGACATAGAGCAGAGTCTGCGCCATCAACTCCACGTTGCCGGGGTCGAAGTCGAGCGCGCGGGAGAGATAGTCCGCCGCGCTCTCGACATCGCCTTGCTTGGCCGCGTCGACCCCGGCCAGATAGGCGCCGGAAAGCGAGGATTGCGCGGTCGCCGCGCCGCCGAAGGTCAGGCCGATTGCGGCGGCGAACGCCAGATTGCGCGCCGCGCGCGTGAGATGGGTCATACGTGGGTCACTCCATTGCATGCTCTGGAATATAGGGGCGCTCCGCGCCGAAATCTTCCCAATAGTGGGCGCGCGCGCCAATTTGATCCCGCGCGTCGATCCCGCGCGCGGGCGAAGTCTTCGCATTTGCGGCAAAATGGCGCGATCTTCGGCCGCGCGCCCGCCATGGACGAAAGCGTAAAAAAAGCGTAAACTCACGCCAATCGGGGGTTTGGAGCGTCTAATGCTCCGAAAAGTCACCCTTTTTCGATGCGGCCGCCGCGCCGGTGCGCGGCTGGCGCATCGCTGGTATGCAAAATTCCTCTTTATTTCGCACCCGCAATGTTCCATATACAGGCCACCTGCAAGAAACCTGCAAGACCTGCAAGAAAATAGAAACGATGACTCGCTGGAGGAGCCAATGGCTCTTGACGATGACGCTATGAGCTTTACGAACGAACAGGGTCGCCGTGCGCGGAAGCTTTTCGCCGCGGTCGTGCTCGCCGCGCTTGATGACGCGATCAAGGACGAGAAGACCTATGGTTTCGGCAAAGGCGCGGAGGGGATCGCCCGCTGGGCGAACTCGCGTGACGGCATGGAAGTGCTGATGAACGCCGGAATCGAAGTGAACAGCCGCACGATCGACGGGCTCGTGGCCTTCGTGAAACGCGGCGTGCGCGTCTCCAACGCGCTGTCGCTGAAAGACGATCAGAGCAAGGCCGCCGCGTAAACTCGCGCGGCCGTCGGAGCGCCGTTTCACGGCGCTCCTTTCACGACGCTTTCCGCCGCCGGATCTTTTCCGGGATGAGGCGGGCGATCAGCTCCCGAACGCGAGAATAGAGACCGCCGCCTGACCATGGCGCGCGCCGGCGCCTCCGTCGGCCGCGGCGGCGGGCGGTTTGCGCCCGATCGCCGGCGCTCAGTCGTATTTCCGTTGATCGTCGATCACTTTTCCGTCTTTCGGGAGCGATCCCGGCGGCGTGATCTCGACCTTGCCTTTCAGCTTCAGAATGGCGGCGACGCTGTGCTCCAGCGCCGCGACATCGCCGGATTCCGCCTCCAGTCGGACCAGCATCTCGTCCTGCTCGCCGTTGCGGGTGACGACGACGCGCGCCTTCACCACCTCGCTGTGGCGCGCGACCAGCGCCGCGACCTGTTGCGGGCGCACGAACATGCCCTTGATCTTGGCGCTCTGGTCGGCGCGGCCCATCCAGCCCTTGATGCGCATGTTGGTGCGCCCGCATGGGCTCTCGCCCGGCAGCACGGCGGACAGATCGCCGGTGGCGAATCGGATCAGCGGATAATCGGGGTTGAACGTGGTGACGACGACCTCGCCGACATCGCCGGGCGCGACCGGGTTGTCGGAGCCGGGCGTCACGATCTCGACGATGACCCCCTCGTCGACGATCATCCCCTCGATCGCGCCGTCCGGGCCCGCGCTCTCATAGGCGATGGAGCCGAGATCGGCGGTGCCATAGCTCTGCAGGCAGGCGATTCCCCGCTCCTGATATTCGGCGCGAAGGCTGGGGAAGAGCGCGCCGCCGCCGACCAGCGCCTTTTTCAGCCGCGAGAGGTCGAGGCCCTCCTCCGCCGCCTTGTCGAGAATCACCTTCAGATAATCCGGCGTGCCGGTATAGGCGGTGACGCCGATGGCCGCCGCCGCCTGCGCCTGCAGCTCGGTCTGCCCGACGCCCGCCGGCAGGACCGAGGCGCCGACCGCCGCCGCGCCGTTCTCGAATATCATCCCCGCCGGGGTGAGATGATAGGAGAAGCAGTTCTGCACGATGTCCCCCGGCCCGACGCCGGCCGCGAAGAGCGCGCGGCCCATCCGCCACCAGTCCCGGCCGATCCCGCCCGGCTCATAGATCGGGCCGGGCGACTGGAAGACATGATGCGTCGCCCCCGGCGGGCGGGCGAAGCCGCCGAAGGGCGGCGCGGCCTTCTGCGCGTCGACCAGGTCTGATTTTCGGAGCACGGGCAGCCGCGCCAGCGCCGCCCGGTCGGTGATCTCGGCGGGGTCCACGCCGGCGAGATGCGCGGCGAGGCCCGGCGCCGTCGCCATCGCATGCGCGATCTGCCGGGGCAGGGCGGCGGCGATGTCGGCGCTCCGCTCATCGTCGGAGCGGGTCTCCAGATCGTCGTAATGGCGGGCCATGGCTCACCTCCTTATTGGGCTTTTCGGGCGCGGCGCGCGGCTCAGCTCAGCCAGCGTTTGCGGCGGCGATAGGAGCGCACGTCGCGGAAGCTCTTGCGCCCGGCGTCCGACACGCCGAGGTAGAATTCCTTCACGTCCGGGTTCTCCCGCAGGTCCGCGGCGACGCCGTCCATCACCACGCGGCCGTTTTCCAGAATATAGCCGTAATGGGCGAAGCGCAGCGCGATGTTGGTGTTCTGCTCCGCGAGCAGGATGCTCACGCCTTCGCGCTCGTTGAGGTCCTTCACGATCCGGAAGATCTCCTCCACCAGCTGCGGCGCCAGCCCCATCGACGGCTCGTCGAGCAGGATCATCTCCGGCCGGCTCATCAGCGCGCGGCCGATGGCGCACATCTGCTGCTCGCCGCCGGAGGTGTAGCCGGCCTGGCTTTTCCGCCGCTCCTTCAGCCGCGGGAAATAGGTGTAGACCTTCTCGAGATCCGCCGCGATCTCGGCCCCGCCCCGGCGCGTATAGGCGCCGGTGAGCAGGTTCTCCTCGATCGTCAGATGCTCGAAGCAATGGCGCCCCTCCATCACCTGGATCACGCCCATCTTCACCAGCGCGGCCGGGTTCAGATGCGCGATCGGCGCGCCCTTGTAGGAGATGCGCCCCTTGGTGACCTCGCCGCGTTCGGAATGAAGCAGGTTGGAGATCGCCTTCAGCGTCGTCGTCTTGCCGGCGCCGTTGCCGCCGAGCAGCGCGATGATCGCGCCCTTCGGCACCGTCAGGCTGACGCCTTTCAGAACCAGGATGACGTGATTGTAGATCACTTCGATATTGGCGATTTCGAGGAGCGTCTCCGGCGCCTCGGCCCGCCCGGTCGTATCGAACATCCGCGTTCACTCTCTTCTCGATGCCATCGGCGGCGCCCCCCGGCCCCGAAGGGCCGGGAGACGGGTTCGTCAGTCGCAGGCGCGCGGCGTGATGCCGTTCTCCTTGGCGTAGGCGAGGCTGTCCTCTTCGATCAGCGGCCCGATCACCTCCTGGTCCGACTGGATGAAGTCGGTGATGACGGTCCATTTCTTGGCCGTCGCGTCCCACTGCTCGATCGCGCCGTAGCCGTCGCCGCCGTGATTGGCGCAGCTGACCGAGAAATGCGGCCCGAAGCCCGTCATGCCCACGCGCTCCATCAGCGCCTCGTCGACGACCAGCGCCTCCATCCCGTCCCGCATCATCGCCGGCGTGATCTTCGAGACGCCGTGGATCTTCTGCGCCGTTCTCGCCGCCTCGACCGCCAGCATCGCGAAATACATGCCGCGGTTGTAGAGCACCGAGCCGACCTGATCGCCCGCGCCCGCCGCCTTGCCGGCGTCGTAGACATATTTCTTCATGTCGTCGAACAGCGGGAAATCGGTGCCCACATTGTGGAAGTTGAGCGCCTTGTAGCCGTCGGCGCCGGCGCCCGCCGGAATCACGTCGTTCTCGCTGCCGGACCACCAGCCGCCGATCAGGTTCTCCATCGGAAAGCGGATATTGGCCGCTTCCTGGATCGCGACCTGGTTCATCACCCCCCAGCCCCAGAGAAGAACGTAATCCGGCCGGTCGCGGCGGATCTGAAGCCATTGCGACTTCTGCTCCTGGCCCGGATGGTCCACCGCCAGCATGCTCAATTCATAGCCGTGCTTCTCGGCCAGCTTCTCCAGCGTCCGGATCGGCTCCTTGCCATAGGCGGAGTTGTGATAGAGCAGCGTGATGCGCTTGCCCTTCAGGTCGCCGTCATTGATCTGGAGAAGATACGAGATCTCGATGGAGGCGCTGTCCCAGTAGTTGGCCGGGTAGTTGAACACCCACTCGAACACCTCGCCGTTCTTGGCCGAGGTGCGCCCATAGCCCATCTCGTGGATCGGAATCCCGTCGGCGGAGGCCTTGGGGATCAGCTGATAGGCGATCCCGGTGCTGAGCGGCTGATACACCAGCGCGCCGTCGCCCTTGGTCGCCTCGTAGCATTCGACCCCTTTTTCGGTGTTGTAGCTGGTCTCGCACTCGGGAACCCGGATCTTCTCGCCGCCGATGCCGCCGTCGCGCTCGTTGATCAGCGTCATGTAATCGGCGTTGCCGTCGGCGAGCGGAATGCCGCTCGGCGCGTAAGGTCCGGTCCTGTAATTCAAGGCCGGGAAGACAAGATCCGCCAACGCCGGGCTGGCCGCGAGCATCGCAGCCGCCGCGAAGGCGCTTAGAGTGGTCAGTTTCATGTCGTTTTCTCCCCAGGTAACGGGTGTTTCCTCACCCTGTCGGGCGGCTTTCGGCCGCCTTACGAAACCGATCCTAATACGGGAACGGCCAAAGGCGCAGTTTTTCTTTCAGAAGCCGCCAGAGTTGGGCCAGGCCGTTCGGCTCGACGGCCAGAATGAAGATGATCAGGCCGCCGACGACCAGGAGTTGCACATGCTGCGCCAGATCCGGCGTCCAGCCGAGCCCCCCGATCAGCGTGTTTTTCAGAAGGATGGGAAACAGCACCATGAACGCCGCGCCGGCGAAGGAGCCGAGGATCGAGCCGAGCCCGCCGATGATGATCATGAACAGGACCAGGAAGGACTTGTCGATGCCGAAGGATTCGCCCACCTCCGACGCCCCGAGATAGACGGTGAAGAACAGCGCCCCCGCGGACCCGATATAGAAGGACGAGATCGCGAAGGCCGACAGCTTCGCCTTCAGCGGATTGACGCCGATGATCTCGGCGGCGATGTCCATGTCCCGGATCGCCATCCATTCGCGGCCGAGCCGCCCGCGCGTCAGGTTCCGCGCCATCCAGGCGAAGAGGAAGACGAAGACGAGGCAGAAGAGATAGGTCGCGTGCGGCTCCGTATGCGACCCGGTGACGGCGACGCCGAACACGGTCCGCTCCGGCGCGGTGATCTGCCCTGACGCCGAGTAGTTGTAGAACCACGGAACCTTGTTGAGCAGCCAGACCAGAAAGAACTGCGCCGCCAGCGTCGCCACCGCGAGGTAGAACCCCTTGATCCGGAGCGAGGGCAGCCCGAACGCGGTTCCCACCACCGCCGTCACCCCGCCCGCGAGCAGGACCACGAGAAAGATGTTCAGCTCCGGAAACGCCGTCATCAGCTTGTAGGCGGCGAAGGCGCCCACCGCCATGAATCCTCCGGTCCCGAGCGAAAGTTGCCCGCAATACCCGGTGAGGATGTTCAGCCCGAGCGCCGCCAGCGCGTAGACGAGGAACGGCACCAGGACCGAGGTCTCCCAATAGTCGTCGATGAAGAACGGGACGACCAGAAAGGCGACCGCGATCAGGACGTAATAGGCCCAGCGATCGAAGGCGATCGGAAAGGTCTGGCCGTCGGCGGCGTAGGTCGTCTTGAAGTCGCCGGCTTCGCGGTAAAGCACTCCGTCAATCCTCCCGTGACGCCGCGCCGGCGGAACCGCCCGCGCGCTGCGGATGAGCGGCGCCGCCCCTGGGCGCCGCCATGTCGATGCGGAAAACGCGCGCCGCCATGCTCATACCCTCTCGATGATCCGCTCGCCGAACAGCCCCTGCGGCCGGAACACGAGAAAGGCGAGCGCGAGCACATAGGCGAACCAGTTCTCCGTCGCGCCGCCGATCATCGGGCCGACCCAGAACTCGAACAGCTTCTCGCCGACGCCGATGATCAGCCCGCCGACGATGGCGCCGGGGATCGAGGTGAACCCGCCCAGCATCAGCACCGGCAGCGCCTTCAGCGCGATCAGCGAGAGCGAGAACTGCACGCCGAGTTTCGAGCCCCACATCACCCCCGCGACCAGCGCGGTGAGGCCGGCGATGGACCAGACGATGACCCAGATCGCCCGGAGGCTGATCCCGACCGAAAGCGCCGCCTGATGATCGTCGGCGACGGCGCGGAGCGCGCGCCCGGTCTTGGTGTATTGCGAAAAGAGCACGAGACCGACCACCAGGATCGCGGCGGCCGCCGTCGCCCAGACGTCGAGAACGTCGATATACATCCCGTAATAGTTCGCGCCCTCCGCCGCGAGGCCGATGGTCTGGTCCTCCAGCCAGAGCGAGCCGCCCTGCGGGATGCCGATATCCAGTTTCTTGATGTCCGCGCCCCAGAGCAGGTCGCCGAACCCCTCCATGAAATAGGTGAGGCCGATCGTCGCCATGAAAAGGATGATCGGGTCCTGGTTGACCAGGTGCTTGAGGATGAACCGCTCCACCGCCAGCGCGAACAGGATCATCACCCCGAACGCGCCGAGCAGCGCGGCGATCGCCGGCAGCTCCCAGCCGAAATGGTGGATCTCGGTCCCGAAGACCGAGTTGATCAGGGCCGAGAACGGCACCTGCCCGGTCTGCAGTCCGACCAGCGTCAGCGCCGCGAACAGCGCCATCACCCCTTGCGAGAAGTTGAAGACGCCGGAGGACTTGAAGATCAGCACGAAACCGAGCGCGACCAGCGAATAGAGCACGCCGGTCATCAACCCGTTGAGGACCACCTCGATCGTATAGAGCAGGACCGGAGACACTACGCGTCCCTCCGGCCGGCGCCGCGCGCCGGGAAAACTCCGCCGGCCTCAGTCATGGCTCACCCCCAGATAGGCGCTGATCACGTCCTCGTTTTCGCGGACCTCGTCCGGCGAGCCGTCGCCGATCTTGCGGCCGTAATCCAGCACGACGATGCGGTCCGCGATGTCCATCACCACGCCCATGTCATGCTCGATCAGCGCGATGGTCGAGCCGAACTCCTCGTTCACGTCGAGGATGAAGCGGGACATGTCCTCCTTCTCCTCGACATTCATGCCCGCCATCGGCTCGTCGAGCAGGAGAAGCGAGGGCTCCGCCGCCAGCGCCCGCCCGAGCTCGACCCGCTTTTGCAGGCCGTAGGGCAGGCGGCCGACCGGGGTTTTCCGGATCGCCTGGATTTCGAGGAAGTCGATGATCTTCTCCACCGCCTCGCGATGCTCGATCTCCTCCTTCTCGGCCGGGCCGAACCAGAGCGCCTGCGCCAGCATGCCCCGGCGCATCTTGGTCAGCCGGCCGGTCATGATGTTGTCGAGCGTGGTCATCCCCTTGAACAGCGCGATGTTCTGGAAGGTCCGCGCGATTCCCTGCCGCGCGACCGCGTGCGGGCGCATCGCCGGACGGCGGGCGCCCCGATACCAGACCTCGCCCTCCTGCGGGTGATAGAAGCCGCTGATCACGTTCAGCATCGAGGATTTTCCGGCCCCGTTCGGCCCGATGATCGCGCGGATCTCCCCCTCCAGAATGTCGAAGGAGATGTCGGAAAGCGCGGTGACTCCGCCGAAGCGAAGCGAGATGTTCTTCATCTCCATCACCGGCGGGCCGATCTTGCGGCCGTCCGGGGTGAGGCTGCTTTCCACGGCCCCGCTCACGCCGCCGCCCGCCGCCGGGGCGCGTTCACCGCCGCGTCCTGGATCTTCAGCGTCGCGGCGATCCGGCCCTTGCGGCCGTCCTCATACGTCACCTCGGTGTCGGCGAAGACCTCCTCCGCGTCGGAATAGAGCGCGTCGACCAGCGGCGCGTAGCGCTCGGCGATGATGTTGCGGCGGATCTTCTGGGTCCGGGTCAGCTCGCCATCGTCCGCGTCGAGCTGCTTGTGCAGCACCACGAAGCGGTGGATCTGGCAGCTCGAGAGCATCTCGTCGTCGGCGAGAGAGCGGTTCACCTCCTCGACATGCGCCTTCATCGTCTCGTAGACCTTCGGGTTCTGGGCCAGCTCGGTGTAGGAGGCGTAGGAGATGTTGTTGCGCTCCGCCCAGTTGCCGACCGAGCCGAGATCGATGTTGAGGAAGGCGCAGCACCTGTCCCGCCCGGCGCCGAAGACCACCGCCTCCAGAATGTCGGGGTAGAACTTCAGCTTGTTCTCCACGTATTTCGGCGCGAAGAGCGCGCCGTCGGCCATCTTCCCCACATCCTTCGCCCGGTCGATGATGCGCAGATGCCCCGACGCCTCCTCGATGAATCCCGCGTCGCCGGTGGCGACCCAGCCGTCGGCGTCCTTCACCTCGGCGGTCTTCTCCGGCTGGCGGTAATATTCGACGAAAACCCCCGGGCTCCGGTACCAGATCTCGCCCTTGTCATCGATCCTGAGCTCGACGCCCGGCGTCGGCGTGCCGACCGTGTCCGCGCGCACCTCGCCGTTCGGCTGCGCGGTGACGAAGACGCTGGCCTCGGTCTGGCCGTAGATCTGCTTCATGTTGATGCCGAGCGAGCGATAGAACTGGAAGATCTCCGGCCCGATCGCCTCTCCGGCGGTGTAGCCGAGCCGGATCTTCGACATGCCGAGCGTGTTCTTCAGCGGCCCGTAGATCAGCAGATAGCCGAGCGCGTAGGTCAGCCGGTCGAGAACCCCGACCGGCCGGCCGTCCATGATGTCCGGCCCCACGCGCTTCGCATGCGCCATGAACCGGGCGAACAGCCAGCGCTTGAGCCGCCCGGCGTCCTCCATCCGGATCATCACCGTGGTGAGGAGCGATTCATAGATCCTCGGCGGCGCGAAGAAATAGGTCGGCCCGATCTCGCGCAGATCCGCCATCATCGTCTCGTGGCTTTCCGGGCAGGCGACCGAGAACCCCGCGACATAGGATTGCGCGATCGAGAAGATGAAATCCCCGACCCAGGCCATCGGCAGATAGGCGAGCACGCTGTCCGACTGGCGGAGATCCTCGAAGACGCAGGAGGTCCGGGCCGCCGAGAGGATGTTGTCGTTGGAGAGGACGACGCCTTTCGGCCGCCCCGTGGTCCCCGACGTGTAGAGGATGACGCAGATGTCGGAGCCGGTCCTGGCCGCGATCATCGCGTCGAGCTCCGCGCCCCGCGTCGCCTCCGCCGCGCGGCCCCACGCCTGCACATCGGCGTAGTCATGCAGCCGCTCCGGGTCGTAGCTCCTGAGGCTCCGCGGGTCGGAATAGATGATCCGCTCCAGCGCCGGCAGGCTCTCCTTCACCGAGAGCAGCTTGTCGACCTGCTCCTGATCCTCGACGACGGCGAAGCGCACGCCCGCGTGCTCCATCACGAACTGCATCTCGTCCGCGACGCTGTCCTGATAGAGCGGGACCGGGATCGCCCCGGCCATCTGCGCCGCGGTCATCGACCAGTAGAGCTGCGGCCGGTTCTCGCCGATGATCGCCACATGGTCGCCGGGCGCGAGGCCAAGCTCGAGCAGGCCGAGCGCGAAGGCGCGGGTCTCGTCCCGCACGTCCTTCCAGGTGAAGCTCTGCCAGATGCCGAACTCCTTCTCCCGGCTCGCCGGCGCGGAGCCGCGCTCCACGGCGTTCCACTCGAGAAGTTTTGGCAATGTATCCAGAGACTCCGGCGGCGCGACATGCTGCCCCAAGACCTCCACCTCCCCAGTAATCAGGCGGCGTTCATCGCCGCTCATCTACTATATCACGAGTAGGGCCCAATAGCGCCGTCGTCAAGCTTCGCCCGATTATGGCCGCCCGCGCGCGGCGGCCTTCTCCCGCGCCGCGCTCTCCGGCTCCACCGCATTCCGCGCTTCGGGACGGGAGTGGATCACTGTCCAGACCGGCCCCGCCTTTTCAATCCCGACAGCCATCGAACGCGCCGCGTCATGAGCCCGGGAAAGATCCCGCGCCGGAAGCAAGCCTCTCCAGCCGGGGGGCGGTCAATGGGTGGGCGCAATGGCCGAACGCGCGCTCTGATTAAGTAGCGATGTAGAAAGAGTCAAGCTGCACGAAAAAATATAGCGATTGCGCGAAAAAAAATTTTGGCAATCAATAAAGAAAAAGAACGAATCGCAAAAAACACCTCATGACATATGGTAAAGTGATATGACGAGAATGTATTATCTTGATGCCCTAAGGAGTTTCGCGATGCTGTTCGGTTTGTTGGTCCACGCCGGAGTGATCAACCGTGGATTGAACTATGAGGTGGTGGCCTTCGTTTCCGGAAGTTTTCGCATGGCGACATTTTTCGCCATTTCGGGGTTCTTCGCCGCGATGATGGTCGAAAAGCGGGGAGCCGGTCCCTTCGTCAGATGGCGTTTGCCGGTTCTGATCACGCCGTTGGTCGTGGGGCTCCTGCTGCTCAATCCCGTCACGCACTATGCCATCCATCTCTACAATGGCGGCGCGGGCGGTTTTCTCGATCTTACGCTCGGCCGTGTCGAGTCGCATGTCGGCCCGCTGCAGAACTGGCATCTGCATCTGTGGTTCCTGATCACGCTGTCGATCTATGTGATCTGCGCGCCGGTCTTCCTGCGCCTCGCGTCGGCGCCATGGATCGCCCGCGTCATCGGCGGTCTGGCGGCGCGGCCAATCGCGGTGGTTCCGGTTCTGGCGATCGCCTTCACCGGGTTCGAGATCGTCGCGCGCGCCCTGCTGTCCATTTCGCTTGGCGCCATCGACGGGATGAGCGAGCAGCTCTTCCTGGTGCGCGCCACGCTGGCCTACATGCCCTATTTCGCGCTCGGAATCGCCATGTTCGCCGTGCGCCCGATGTTCGAGGCGATGCACCGATATTGCTGGTGGGCGCTGATTGCGGGGTTTGGGCTGGGCGCTCTTCTCGCGATCTCTCCTGCGGCCGTTCCCGGCGCGGCTGGGCGGATCGCGGAAATCAGTCTTCGCGCTCTGGCCACAGTCGCCGCGATGGCGGCCCTGCTGCGCCTGTTTCGGACGCTCATCGGCTCCCGTGGACAAGCGGCCGAAATCCTGAACCGATCCGTCTACACCGTCTACATGGTGCACTATCTGATCATGTACGTGCTCGCGCTCACGGTGTTCGCTTCGGTCGCCAATCCCATCCTCGCGCACCTTGGGGTGGCGGCGCTGGCGTTCGTGATCGGAGCGCTGTTTCATTTCGGCGTCGTCGAGCGCGCGCCGGTTCTGGAGTTTCTGCTCAACGGCCGAAGCAGGCCCCGCCGCGCGGCCAGAGTCGCGCTGGCGTGCGATATCTTGTCCGCGCCTGATCGCCGTCGATCGCATGGACGTCGGCGGGGGAGCGCGGGGCGTCCGTGAAAGCGCCCTTTTGGAGGCGCCCCGGTCTCCACTCGCCGCGCCGAGCGATCCTCGATGGAGCATCTCCGGGCGGCTCCTCATTTCTTAACGAAAGTCACCTGAGTCTGGTACCGGCGAAGCTTCCACCAACCGCTGAACTCGCTCTCGGTCTGGCGCCTGATCTTGATGGTGGCGTGGTCGACATGGAGGGTGGAGCCTTCAAGGTAGACCTTCTCGCCGACGTAATCGACGCTGCCGTTGCATTTGTAATCCGCCTCATAGCGCATGGTGTTCGCTTCAACTGTCAGCGTCGAGCAGCCGGCGGCGAATGCCGACGCCCACTCTCCGGGCCCGATGACGATATCGGCGGCCTGCGCCATCGGCGCCGTCAATGCCGCGAACGCCAGGGCGCCGACCCCAGCCTTGAAGGCTATGATGTTGAGAAAGCGCATATTGTTCCTCCTGCAAGGGTTGTCGTCAGTATGCTGTCGGATTGTTTAAGTATAGAGCTATATACATAGTCATATCAGGTATCTGGATTTGTGATATGCGTATACATATCAATGGATCGTGCGCTTCAAGGCGTTTTTCCAGAGTATTGTTAATAATCAAAATCTTGAGTTACGATATGTCAGGTTTACTTGATATGACTCCGCGTCAAGATGCAGGCCGTATCCGCCGCCTTCTTCATTTTGTCGTAAGATATGGATAGTGTAAGTCTTTATCATTTCGTGGGTTGGCCGCCATATCGCATGCGATGGCGCGGCCCGAGCCGCCGCCGGTCGCCATACGGCCCGTCGCCGGCGCGTCTTGCGCCTTTCGGATGGGCGCGGAAGGGGCGTTTTCCGCCGGGATCTTCCGCGCGCCTTTGGTCCCGAGTTCACGCCGTCGCCGCCGCGATACCGGGCTTATCGCACGCGGTAAATTTTGAAAATGTATATATATCAATAAGATAACCCCCTTATCGCGTGCGATAACGCACTCCGGCGCGCGGGGGCGCCTGCGCGCCAGTTGCCGCTGGCGGCCGCCGCGCCGCTATTCTATGAGAAGCGGATGAACCGCCTGCGCCCCCTGTTCCCGCGCCGACCGCGCTCCGATCCGGCGAGATCGACGGGGCGGTCGCGGTTCTCACGACTCGTTTCGGGCGCGAGGACGGTCCCTGCCGGACCATCCGGGCCCACGCAGCAGGCCATAAGGAGGCACTGAAAGATGGACGTATCAGGCAAGAAGGCGCTCGTGTTCGGGGGCACGTCGGGGATCGGGCTCGCGGCGGCGAAGCAGCTCGCGGCGCTCGGCGCGAAGGTCGTCGCGATCAGCCGCAACCCGGAGCGCGCCGGCGATCTCGGCGCCGGGATCACGCTCGCGAAATGCGACGTTCTGGACCGCGACGCGCTGACCGCGCTCTTCAAGGAGCACGCGCCGTTCGATATCCTCGTCAGCTCCGCGACCGGCGGCGGCCGGGCGATCGGGCCGTTCCTGGAGATGGACATGGACGGCTATCGGGCGTCGTTCGACAAGCTCTGGGGCTACGCCAACATCGTGCGCCTCGGCGCAGAGCATCTGAGCGAGACCGGGGCCATCGTGCTGGTGAGCGGCGCGCCGGCGCAGAAGGCGAAGCCGGGGCAGGCCGCGCTCAGCACGGTCGGCGTCGCGGTCGAGGCGCTGGCGCGCGCGGTCGCGCCGGAGCTTGCGCCGCGGCGGATCAACGTCGTCTCGCCGGGGCAGATCGACACGCCGATGGTCGCGCTTCAGGGCGAGGAGCGCGCCGCGCTCTACGCGAAGATGACCGCGAAAAACCTGATCCCGCGCGCCGGGACCGCGGATGAGGTCGCCGAGGGGATCGTCTTCGCGATCCGCAACGATTTCATCACCGGAACCACGATCCAGATCGATGGCGGCTGGGTCCTCTCGTAAGGGATCGGCCGGACTGAACGGAAGGCGCCGGCCGCGAAAGCGCGCCGGCGTCTCGCGTTCGGGCGCCGCGAATGCGCGCGCCGGGGCGAGTCCGCCAAGACGCGGCGCTCTCTTTCCTGTAATCACCAGCGGTGCGTTTGGGCGCGCCCGGCGGAGAGGCCGGAGTTGCTGAAAGGAGCCGACCGATGTTTGTGGCCATGAACCGTTTCAGGGTTTTCGAAGGCAAGGAGGAGGAGTTCGAGGATCTCTGGCGGAACCGCGAGTCCCGCCTTGGCGAGATGGAGGGGTTCGTCAGCTTTCATCTCCTGAGGGGCCCCACGAGCGAAGGCCGCACGCTTTACGCGTCGCACACGATCTGGGAGAGCGAGGCGGCCTTCAAGGCCTGGACGACGTCGGCGCATTTCCGGGCCACGCACAGAAACGTGGGAAAGAGCGCGGAGCAGACCGGGGCGCTCTATGACGGGCCGCCGCGCTTCGAGGGCTTCCGGGCGGTGGAGGGCGCCTGATCGGATGGCGGCGCTGAGCGATTTTCTCCATCTTGGCGGTCCCGCGATCTGGGCGATCGGGGTTCTTTCGGTCGCGACGGCGGCTCTTGCGCTCTGGAAGGCGTGGCGTCTTTTTCTGATGGGGGCGTGGTCGCGGCGCTGGGCGCGCCTCGCGGTGGACGCGGCGCTGGCGGGGGACGGCG